>WHSU01000001.1 GCA_009379925.1 Dehalococcoidia bacterium
CAGCGTCGCGCCGAACAACGCGAGAGCGAAACGCGCGACATCGAGTCCGCGAACGTCGACGCCGGCGAGGGGACCTAGCGTGGGCTTCGGTTACTACGAGGAGGAGTCGGCGATCGGTCGCGTCTACGACCGGCGTCTGCTGGCGCGCCTGTGGGAGTACCTGCGCCCGTACAAGGCATCGGTGCTCGCCTCGCTGGCGATGATGATCCTGGTCGCCGTCCTCGAACTGGTGCCGCAGCTGATCATCCGCTACGCCATCGACAAGCAGATCAGGGCAGAGCCGCCAACCATCGAGCAGTTGCCTGAGCTGACGGGGCTGTTCTTCCTCACGCTCTCCACGATCTTCGTCGCGCGCTACGCGCAGGGGATGCTGATGGCGTACGTGGGGCAGCGCGTGATGATGGACCTGCGGATGGCACTGTTCGCGCACCTCCAGCGCATGTCGATCGCGTTCTTCGACCGCAACCCCGTCGGCCGCCTGGTCACGCGGCTGACCAATGACATCCAGACGCTGGAGATGGTGATCTCGCAGGGCGTCGTCCAGATGCTCACGAACCTGCTGATGGTGAGCGCCATCGTCGTCGTGCTGATCGTGCTCGACTGGCGGCTGGCGCTCCTGATGTACTTCTTCCTGCCGTTCCTCATCTATGCCGTGCGCACCTTCGCGATGGCCCAGCGCGACGCCTTCCGCGACCAACGCGTGTGGGTCGCGAGGATCAACGCCTACCTGAACGAGCTGATCACGGGCGTCGCCGTGGTGCAGCTCTTCAACCGGCAGGGCGAGAACCTCCGCCGCTTCGACCACCGCAATCGAGGGGCCCTGGCGGCCAACATGCGCGTGCTCTTCTGGTACGCGGTCTTCGAGCCGACCGTGGTGCTCTTCGGCGCGGTCACCACCGGCGCCATCCTCTGGTACGGCGGCGGGAACGTGGTGCAGGACACGCTCACCCTGGGCACGTTGGTCGCCTTCCTCGGCTACATGCAGCGCTTCTACTGGCCGATCCGCGAGCTGTCCGAGCGCTACACGACGCTGCAGGCCGCCATGGCCTCGGCCGAGCGCATCTTCGAGGTGCTGGACGAGCCCGAGGAACTGACGGACGTGGACGACCCGCACGAGGTCGAGCACGTGCGCGGCAAGATCGAGTTCCGCGACGTGTGGTTCGCCTACCACGAGGAGAACTGGGTGCTGCGGGGCGTCTCGTTCACCATCGAGCCCGGCGAGAAGGTCGCGGTCGTCGGGGCTACGGGCGCCGGCAAGTCCACAATGATGTCGTTGCTCAACCGCTTCTACGACATCCAGCGCGGCGAGATCCTGATCGACGACGTACCGATCAAGCGCTACCGGCAGCGAGCGCTACGCCGCCACGTGGGCCTGATGCTGCAAGACCCGTTCGTGTACACGGACACGGTCCTGGAGAACGTCCGCCTCCGCGACCCCAGCATCGCGCCGGAGCGCGTACGCGAGGCCGCCCGCGCCGTCGGCGCCTCCACGTTCATCGAGCGCATGCCCGAGGGCTACGACTCGATGCTCGCGGAGCGCGGGGCAAACCTCTCCACGGGGCAGAAGCAGCTGATCGCCCTGGCCCGCGTGGCCGCGTTCGACCCTGAGATCGTGCTGGTGATGGACGAGGCGACCGCCAGCATCGACCCGGAGACCGAGGCGATCATCCAGCGCGGCATCCGCGAGGTGACCAGCGGACGCACCTCGATCATCATCGCCCACCGCCTGAACACCATCCGTGCGGTGGACCGCATCATCGTGCTGCACCACGGCGAGCTGGTGGAGGAGGGCACGCACGCGCAACTGGTGACCACCGGCGGCATCTACGCGCGGCTCTACGAGCTGCAATACAAGGACCAGGACGCGGCGGGCTCGCCTGCCAGCTGATCCCGTCCGAGGGCGCCTAGCGCCGCGTCAGGCAACGTTTGCGCGCTTGACGAGGTCGCGTGGGGCTCGGTCGTGTGCGTTGCGGTTGCGCCCGTTCTTCCTCGGGCTCGGCGGACGAACCGGCTAGTGCGGCACGCGGTAGCGAAGGTAGACGACTTTCGAACTGAAGGTTCGGGTCTCGACGAGTTCGAGGTCCACCCGGCGCTCACGCTGGGGGAAGAACGGAATGCCACCGCCGACCAGTACCGGGTAGACCCGGGCGCGGTACTCGTCGATCAGACCCAACGCGGCCGCCTCGGCGGCGAGCGTCGCGCCGCCGATCGCGATGTTGCCCTCCCCCGGCTCGGCTCGCAACCGCTCGATCTCCTCCGCCAGGCCACCAGACGCCAGGCGCGTATTGCCCTGCACCGCCGACAGCTTGGTGGAGAACACCACCTTAGGGAGGGCCTTCCAGATCGTGGCGAATTCGAGCGTCGAGAAGTCGAGCGCCGGGTTCTGGTCGGCAGTCTCCCAGTACAGCATCGTCTCGTATAGCCGTCGTCCCAACAGGTGGACGCCTACCTGTCGTACCTCGTCGGTGGCGAAGCGAAAGACCTCCTCGTCAGGCGGCGTCCAGTCGAAACCGCCATCCGGCCCAACGATATAGCCGTCCAGTGAGACACCCATCGAATAGGTCACGCTGCGCATCAGAGGTCCTCCTAGCTGCCGGTGAACCTCGGCGCCCGCTTCTCCACGAAGCTGGCGCGCGACTCCTTCACGTCGTTCGGCGCGCGGCGCGCGTAGCCGAGGCCGTGGTACTCCTCGCGGAGCGCGTCCTCCAGGTTGAGGTCCAGGTTGCGCTGGATGACGCGCTTCGCGCTGCGCATGGCCATCGGCGGCCAGCCCGCGATCTGGTTCGCCACCTCGAGCGCTTCGTCGATCAGCCGCTCGTGCGGCACCAGGCGGTCGAGCAGGCCCAGCCGGTACGCTTCCTCGCCGTCCACGCTGCGGCTGGTGAAGATGAGGTCCGCCGCGCGCGAGTAGCCAATGATGCGCGGGAGGAAGAACGACATCCCGGAGTCCGGGGACAGGCTTCGCTCGATGAACACGGTCTTGAAGCGCGACTGGTCGGACCCCACGCGCATGTCGCATGCCAGCGCCATGCTCATGCCCGCGCCGGCCGCGACGCCGTTGACCGCGGCGATCGTTGGCTTCGTCATGCGATAGAGGGAGATCGCCTGCCGGCCTACCCAGCCGTATTCGTCCAGCCGGTCGCCCTGCGGCGGCGTTTCGGGCTCGGCGTCGCCGTTGGCGCTCGGTGGGCGGCCGCTGAGGTCGGCGCCGGCGCAGAAACCCCGACCGGCGCCCGTGATGACGACCGCACGGATGGTGTCATCCTCCTCGGCAGCGCGCACCGCCGCGCGCTGGTCCTCCTGGAGTCCCCTGCTCAGTGCGTTCAGCCGGTCCGGCCGGTTCAGGGTGATCAGCGCCACCTGGTCCCGGCGCTCGTACGTCAAGAACTCGTAGTCCATCGGCCACCACCCCTCGTCACTGCGTCATCGGCTGCGCGCCCGGCGGCCAGCATACGCAGCGCTCGATGCGATGCAAATCAGGGACGTGTACCCGCGTGCTAGACTTCCCTGGCATATCCTGCCAGACGTTCGTACGGAATCCCGCCCGCACCGTGCCGAGGTGGCCTATGGCAACCGCTCGCGAGTCCCTGCTCCAGCGACTGCTCCGCTCCAGCCGGCGGCGCCGCATGTGGGCCATGCGGGAGGGGCAGCCGATCCCGCAGCCGTCGAAGCTGCGCACGCTCATCCGGCCGGCGATCATCCGAGGGCTCACGCTCAAGGAGCGCGTGCAGACCGGCGCGCACTACAACCCGCTCGCGGACGGGTTCCACCAGGACCCGACTGCGGACTACACGCGGTTGCGCACGAAGGACCCCGTCCACTACAGCGAACTGCTGCGCGGGTGGGTGATCAGCCGCCACGAGGACATCGACGCCATCCTACGCGACCACAAACGCTTCTCCAACGACAACCGCAACGCGAGCGACCTCCAGTTCGAGGGTTCCGACGCCATCGACCAGCGCTCGATGCTCGGCCTCGACCCACCCGACCACACGCGGCTGCGCAGCCTGGTCAACCAGGCCTTCACACCAAGAGCCATCGAGGCGTGGCGGCCGCGCATCGAGGAGACGGTCGACGAGCTGCTCGACGCCATCGGCGACGCCCGGCGCTTCGACGCCATCGAGGCACTGGCCGTGCCGCTGCCGATCGTGGTGATCTCGGACTTGCTTGGGATCCCTCGGGAAGACCGCGCGCGGTTCAAGGCGTGGTCAGACCGCGTGGCGCGCACGCTCGAGCCCACCATCACCCCAACCGAGCTGGCGGAGGCGATGGAGGCGCGGGACGAACTGCGAGCTTACCTCGACGTCATCGTGCGCGAGCGGGCGCGCGAGCCTCGCGAGGACCTGGTCTCGGTGCTGGCGACGGCCGAGGAAGCCGGCGACCGCCTGACCCAGGACGAGGTGCTGGCGACGCTGATCCTGCTGCTCGTCGCCGGGAACGAGACGACCACGAACCTCATCGGCAACGGGCTCTATGCCCTGCTGGGGCATCCGGAGCAGATGCGGTGGGTGCGCGAGCACCCCGAGCGCGTCGATGTGGCCGTCGAGGAACTGCTCCGCTACGACAGCCCGGTGCAGACCAACGCGCGCACCGCGCTGGCAGATGTCGAGATTGGCGGCAAGGTCGTGCGGAAGGGCCAGCAGGTGATCCTGCTGCAAGGCGCCGCGAACCATGACCCCGCGCAGTACGCCGAGGCGGACCGCCTCGACCTCGCCCGCGGCGACCGCAGCCACGTCTCCTTCGGGCGTGGCATCCACCACTGCCTGGGCGCCCCACTCGCGCGGCTGGAGGGCCAGCTGATCTTCCCTCGGCTGCTGGCGCGCTACCCTGATCTGCACCTGGCTTCGGGCGCGAAGCCCCGATTCCGCGATCAGGTGGTGCTGCGAGGCCTGCGCTCGCTCGAGGTGGAGGTGTAACGATGTGCCGTTCGATTAAGCGCCTGCGGCCGGCCGCGAACGACCCGGTGGGCGTGCCCGCTACGCCCGAGGAGATCGAGGCGGCCGCACTCCAGTTCGTCAAGAAGATCAGCGGCTTCCAGCGCCCCTCGCCCGCCAACCAGGCGGCGTTCGACCGCGCCGTCGCCGACATCGCCACTACCTCGACGCAGCTGCTCGACGGTCTGGTGCTGGGAGCGCGCCGGTAGCGCATTGCCACATCTCGCCTGCTAGCATCGCACCGCGACTCGCCCCGTCCGGGAGATCCGAGAGGTCATCCGTGACTACCACAACGCACCTCGACCTGCTGGAGCAGGCACGGACACTGGCCGAGGGGTGGCGCGAGCGCGAGCGGGAACAGCCAGACGACCTCCAGCCGGAAAGCCTGGACGCGGCGCGTCGCAGCGGCCTGCTGCTCGCCCCGTTTCCTCAGGCGCTCGGCGGGCAGGGATGCAGCCTAGTCGATGCCGTCCACCTGACGGAGACGATCGGCCGCGCCTCACCCTCGATGGCCCTGCTCGTCTCGATGCCACTCGGCCTCGCCGGCGTGCATTCCGCCAACGACGCTGTCCCGGCTGAGCATCGGGCGGCGTGGGAGGCGCGCGTCGAGGCGTTGGCCGCCGACTACGCGGCCGGCGTCTGGTACGCCGCCTGCAACTCGGAACGAGGCGCGGGCGGCTCGCTCGACGCCACGAAGACCGTCGCATCCAGGCAGGACGACGGCGCGTGGAGGCTCACCGGCGAAAAGATCCTCGCGACGGGCGGGCGATACGCCGACCGCTTCTTCTCGACGGCGAAGGTGACGCAGGACGACCTGCCGGGCGCCGGGGTGGTGGAGTTCTTCGTGCTCCGTACGGACGCGCCGGGCGTACAGATCCTCGATGACTGGGACGGCTTCGGGATGCGTCCGACGGAAAGCCAGACGGTCCGCTACGAGGTCGCCCCGGCCAGTGACATCGTGGGGTTCCCGGACTTCATCGCCGTCCAACAGCCGCTTGGGTACTGGTTCTGCCTGTTCGCCGCGATCCCACTCGCCTGTGCCGCGTCGATGCTCGAGCAGCTCTCGACGCCTCGCCCTGCCTCGCCGGCGCTCCGGCTCCGCTTCACCGATGCGGAGATGCGCGTGGAGGCGCTGCGCGCGTACCTGCGCGAGACGGCTTCGATGTGGCAGCCGGCCGCCGGGCAGGAATACGCCGCCCGCGTGCTGCGCACCAAGACTTACGTCTCGCAGGAATCGACGAAGCTGTGCGCCGAGCTGTTCGCCCTCGGTGGCGGGCGGCACTATCGCCGCACGGACCCGCTGGCCCGGCTGCTGGCGGACTCCTTCGCCGGCACCGCCCTGCGCCCGCCGCTCGCGATGGCCCTCGATGCGATGGTGGCGGACCTGCCCTGAGCCCTGGCAGCGACGGGTTACGGAGCCTCGTAGAAGAACGCAAGCCGGCCGAGGTACCCAACCACGCACAGGATCGCACCCACCGCTGCCGACAGGACCAGCGTCCTCGTCGGTTGCCTGGGGGTGACGATCCCGGAAACGAGGAAGAGCAGACCCGCTGTCGCCGCGAACCCGACCGGGTTCCCCTCGACGAACGCGAAGAGGAGCGCGGGACCGCGATGAAGCCGCCCGCCGCCGCGAACCCGAGGCCTACGCGGACCGGGTTGCCCGGGGCGGTGGCACGTGCGGCCACCACCGTGGCAACTGCGGCCACCAGCGCAACCGTGAGCCCGGTAGCGACGCGATGCGCCTCGCGCTCCTCGTGTGACTGATACCAGGAGCTGACACACTCCGAGAAGCGGGGGAAGCCGAGGCCGGCGGGGCACGCCTGGCCCTCGATTGGAGGGTCGGGGAACAGCGCCCGTGCCGCGAGGGTGAGTGTCAGGATGACCGCAGCCACGAAGAGCGCCGTCGCGACCCCCTCACGCACGCCCGACTGCGTAAGCCCTGCAGCGTCTGAGGCTCGAGGGGACGTTGGCGCCGCCATTAGGGAATGACGCCCTGTTCCTTGAGCGCCGTGATGCGGTCCCAGTCGTAACCCAGCTCCTGGAGCACCAGCTCCGTGTCCTGCCCGAGCTGCGGCGCGCCTGAGCGCGCCTCCCACGGCGTGCCGTGGAAGTCGACGGGCGTGGCGACCATGCGGGCAGTGCCGCCCTCGGCGCGTGGCACGTCCACCCAGGCGCCGGCCTGCGCCATCACCGGGTCTGCGACGACCTCTTCGAGCGTGTGCACGGGCGCCCACCACACGTCGTTGCGGTCGAGCACCGGCGCCCACTCCTCCAGCGTGCGCTGCGCCAGCACCTCGTCGATCGCGCTTACGAGGTCGGCCGCGTTCATCGCGCGCCGGGCGAGCGACTCGAAACGCTCTTCGAACATCCACTCCTCGTGGTTGACCGCGCGACAGAAGTCCGGCCAGTGGCGGTCGCCCTCCAGCATCAGCAGCCAGATCCAGCGCCCGTCCTTCGTGCGGTAGCAGTTGATCAGCGGGTTGAGAAACGCCGTCCGCTTCGAGGGTTGCGGCACCACGTCCCCCTGCAACGCCTGGTTGAGGTCCCAGCCGAGCTGGTACGCCGCCGTCCGCGCGAGCGAGGTGGTGATGAGCTGGCCCTTGCCGCTGCGCTCGCGGTGATAGAGCGCCGCGGCAATGGCGCCGGCCGCGTTAGCGCCGGTGAAATGGTCGCCCATACCGCCTCGTTGCAGGGGGAGGTCACCGTCGCCGGACTGCAGCATCCAGGAGAGGCCGCCACGCGCCCAGTACGCACCCACATCGAAGGCTGCGCGGTCGGACTCCTCGTGGCCCAGGCCGTATGCGGAGACGTGCGCGTAGACCAGCCGCGGATAGCGAGGACAGACGCTCGCGGGGTCCAGCCCCAGGCGCGCCAGCCCGCCACCGCGCACGTTGCTGACAAAGACGTCCGCCTGTTCCAGCAGCCGCGCGGCCACCTCTCTGCCCTCGTCGCTGCCGAGGTCCACCGCAACGCTGCGCTTGCCCCGATTGTCAAGCTCGAACTGCGGCGGGATGCCACCCCCGCCGAGCATCGCGCTGATGCCCCGGAACGGGTCGCCGGCGGGTGGCTCCAGCTTGACCACGTCCGCACCCCAGTCCGCCAGGATGCCGGCGGCCGAGGGGGCTGCCACCCACACGCCGACCTCGACGACCCGGACGCCCTCCATCGGACCCGCCATCGACGTCCCCTCCCGCTCCACCGCGCCCGGCTACGCCTGCTGACCCAGCTCCACCCAGTTGCCGTCCGGGTCCTCGACCATCGAGATCGTGACGCCAGGCCGGGACTCGCGAGGCTCGACCGCGATCGTGTAGCCGGCCGCGCGGCAGCGCTCGACCATTTCGTCCAGGTTGGAGACCCAGAAGGTCCAGTAGCGGTAGCCGTATGCGCCCTGGAGGCCGCCGGGCGGCGCCTTCGCCGGTGGCGGGGAACCGGGCTGGATCACCTTGATCGTGCTGGTGCCGCACAGCAGGCGATGCATCTGGCCGCCATTGGCCATCGGTTGCACGCGTTCGAACTCGAAGCCCAGCGTGTCGCGATAGAAGCGGAGCGACTGTTCGGCGTCCTCCACGATGATGCCGATGTCGATCGAGTCCTTGGTGAGGGCGACGCCCATGGCGCCTCGCTTTCTCTACTCGCCTCGGGGATGGGCCGGCCCCGGCGATGCTACACGTCCAGTCTTGCTACACGTCCAGCCCGATGCCGCGGAGGAAGGCCTCCGGCCGCGGCTCGCGGCCGAGGAACTCCCGCAGCAGCTCGTCGCCGTCGCGGGTGCCACCGGCCTCCAGGATCAGCTCGCGGTACTCGCGCCCGACGATGGCCGGGTCTCCCTCCGGCGCGTACTGGAAGCGCGTGAACATGTCGTCGCCGAAGACCTGCGACCACAGGTAGCCGTAGTACCCGGCGTCGTAGCCGAAGAGGTGGCCGAACCCGGCCTGGAAGTGCGTATCCGGAGGCAACGGGAAGCCCGATACCGGATGCAGCTCGGCCGCCAGCGCATCGGTGTCTTTCTCGCGGCCGGGCCCGTGATACGCCAGGTCGAGGCGCGCGAAGAAGATCTGGCGGAGGTAGTGGATGCCGCTGCCGACGTTCTTCGCGGCGATCATGCGGTGCACCTGTTCCGCCGGCAGCGGCTCGCCACGCTCGACGTGCCTCGTGAACCCCGCGAGCACCTTCGGCTCCCACACCCAGTGCTCCAGCATCTGCGAAGGCGCCTCCACGAAGTCGCGTTCGACGTTCGTGCCCGCGAAGCGCGCGAAGCGGGACCGGGTCATCACCTGGTGCAGGATGTGGCCGAACTCGTGGAACAGTGTCTCCACCTCGGAGTGGCGCAGCAGCGAGGGCGACGTGGCTGTTGGCTTCGTGAAGTTCGCGACGATCGCGCTCACGGGTGGCTGATACGAGCCGTCCGGACGCTCTCGGCCCTGGCGCAGCGTGAACGCTGCCGCGTGCCCGTACTTGTCCGCGCGCGGGTGCAGGTCCATGTAGAAATGCGCGATGTGCTCCCCGCTGGCCGCATCCAGGACGGCGTGCAGACGGACATCGGGATGCCACGCCCTCGTATCGACGACTGGGACGAAGCGCACCCCGACCAGGCGCTGGTAGACATCGAACAGGCCGTCGAGGGTGGCGTCCAGCGGGAAGTACTCGGCGATCGCGAAGCTATCGACCTCGTACTCCTCCTTCAGGACGCGCTCCTGGTAGTACCGCCAGTCCCAGACCTCGATCGTGGCCTCGGGCTGCCCGAGGTGTTGCGCCTTCGACGCAGCCAGGTCCGCGATGTCCAGGTCGGCCTTCAGTCGCACCTTCTGTTGCAGGTCGAGCAGAAAGTCGGTCGCGGCCTCCGGCCGCTTCGCCATGCGTGTCTCGAGCACGTAGTGCGCCCACGAGCCGTAGCCAAGCGCGGTCGCGATCTCATCGCGGATGCCGATCGCCTCGGATAGCAGCGGCAGGTTGACGCCGGCGGCCTTGTTGTAGTTCTTCAGGAACAGCTCGCGGCGCAGGTCTCCGTCCTCGGCGGCCTCCATGAACGGATACATCTCCGGGTAGTCCAGCGACACCCGGTAGCGCTTTCCTTCGTCCGTGTCGACCTGCTCCAGCCGCTCGATGTAGCTGTCCGGCAGTCCGGTCAGCTGCTCCCGGGTGAGCAGGAGCGCGTCGTTGTACTCGTCGATGTTGCGGCGGAACTCGACGCCGAGGTTGACCAGGCGCTCCTTCGATGCCTGGATGCGCGCCCGCTCGGCTTCGCCGAGTTCGAAGCCGTCGCGTCGATAGTCGCGCAACTGGAACTCCAGTAGCCGCGCCTCCTCGCCCTCGAGCGCCTGTCCGGCGGCGGACTCGGCAAAGCCACGGAGCGCGTGGTACACGTCCTCCCGGAAGCCAACCGACGTCCCGTAGGTGTCCAGCTTCTGTTCGTACTCGATGGCGACGTCGCGCAGCTCCTTGTCCGCGGCGACGTATCCGAGGAAGCCATACTGCCCGCTGGCGCTGGCCAGCCGGTCGCCCACCTCGTCGAGGATGCGCAGAGTGTTGTCGAACGTCCGCTCGCCGTCCGGCACGGCCACGATGCCATCGAGGAGCCTGTCGCACTCGACGATGGCCTCGTCGCACCCGCGGCGGACATCCTCCGGCGTCACGGCGGCGTAGTCGAAGGGAGGCCTCGCGCCTCGGTCGCTGGTGTCAGGCATGCGCGCATGATGCCGTAAAACGCGCCGGCTTCATACCGAGAACCCTCGGGGGCGCGGGGATGGGGATGCGCCTGGTCTCCGGCCCTGGCGACTGCCCTACGCCCGCGTGCGACCTCGTCGGCACGCCACGAACGTTGTCAAGGGTTTAGACTGGTGCGTGCCGTACGGTCGGTAGGTATCGCCTCTGCGGGCGGCGCCCTATCCGAGCGACCCACCCGGAAGGACCGGACATGCCCACCAACACGCATCCCTTCACCCCCGAGATGAAGGAGTGCCCCTTCCCTCGTTACGACGAATGGCGAGAGGACGCGCCCCTGGTCTGGAGCCCGGAGGTCGAAGCGTGGCTGGTCACGTCCTATGAGGAGGCGAAGGCCATCCTGGCTAACCACCAGGTGTTCTCCTCCAGCAACTCCGTCTTCGGCGGCCCCGCGCTCGAGCACCCCGAGTTCCCCTCGATGATCAACCGCGACGAGCCGGACCACCGGCGCCTGCGCGCGCTGGTGTCGAAGGCGTTCACCCCTCGGACCATCGAGGAGGCATGGGAGCCCCGCATCCGGCAGGTCGTGGAAGAGCTGGTGGACGGTGTGCTGGCGCGCGGCGACGGCCGCCTCGACATCGTGCGGGACGTGGCCTACCCGCTGCCGGTGAAGATCATCGCCGAGATCATCGGTGTCCCGCCCGAGCGGTTCGAGCAGTTCAAGACGTGGTCCAACGAGATCGTGTCACGCATCGGTCGCGTGCCCGAGCACGGCTACCGCTCGATGGAGCAGGCCGCGGAAGCCGCGGAGGAGGCGCTCGCCGAACGCGAGCACCACCGCGACGACGCCGAGGCGCCGGGTGGCGGTCCCGACGAGAGCATATTCGCGTACTTCGCGCAGGAGGTCGAGATGCGACGCGCGCAGCCCCGTGACGACCTCGTGACCCGCCTGGTGCAGGCGGAGGTCGACGGACGGCAGCTCGACCTGCCGGAACTGGTCTCGTTCCTCGTGCTGCTGCTCGTCGCCGGCAACGAGACGACGACGAACCTGATGAACCACTCGGTGCGCGCCATGGCGGAGCACCCCGAGCTACAACAGCGAGTACGCGACCAGCCCGAGCTGATGGAGAAGCTGCTGGAGGAGGCGCTGCGCTGGGAGTCACCGATCCAGGGCTTCTACCGGCGTGCCCGCCAGGACATCGAGGTGGGCGGCGTACAGGTGAAGACCGGCGACGCCCTGCTCGTGCTGTTCGGCGCGGCCAACCGTGACCCCGAGAAGTACGAGTGCCCGGCCGACTTCGACCTCGAGCGGTTCGACGGGCAGACAGGTACGCGGGACCACCTGGCCTTCGGCTACGGCATCCACTACTGCCTGGGCGCCAACCTCGCGCGCATGGAGGCACGCATCGCGATGCAGACCGTGCTGACGCGCCTCGGCGAGCTACGCTCGGTGGAGGGTCAGCGGGTGGAGTGGTGGGACGCGCCGTTCTTCCGCAGCCCGAAGGCCTACGTGGTCACGTACCAGCCACGCGCCTGACTTCGGGCCACGAGTCCCGAATCCGCCCACCCTTCGACGGGCTCAGGGTGAGCGGACTTCCGGGCGGGCCGCCCATGCTTCGATACGGTTCAGGACGAGCGGCCAGGATCCCGCACCCTGGCGCCGTCGCACCTACCCCGCGTAGGCGACGGCCCGCGCGCGGGGTCGGTGGTGGACGTCCACGCCGCCCATGACCGCGCTCGCCTCGATGGTGAGCGTCGGCGCGCCGGCGGGCACCCGGTCGTTGTCGAGGCTGGCCTCACGTCCCCCGGCGATGCTGCGGCCGCCGCGCATCTCCACCCGCCAGTCGGCCGGTACGGAGACATCGATGCCACCCATGTACGTGCGCAGTTCCAGGTAGGCGCCGCCGGGCGCGATCTCTGCGTCGCTGAAGTCCAGTTCGACGCCGCCCATCGCCGCGAGCACCGTCCCCGCGCGGAACGAGCGTGCGTGGCTCTCGAACTCCACGCCGTCCATGATCGCGACGATGTCGAACTCGTCCGTGTGTTCGTCACCGCTGGGCGGCACCATCCGCTTGGCGATCTGCGCCGCCATGATGATGAGCACGTTGATGACAATGATCCCGGCGAGCAGCCGGCGAAGTCCGCGCATTGATGCCTCCTTGCAATCGCGGGACATGGTAGCAACGCCCGCATAGGTGGCTACGGACGCGCCGGAGTGTGGCGGCTGCGGACAAGGCCTGTCCAGCGCAGAGTCGCGCTGCCTCGGGCGCTCGCGCTACTCCCGAACGCGCAGGCTGTCGAAGAAGTGGTCCACCTGCGCACCCACCTCCGCGCGAGCGGCGGTCACGTCCTCCGCCCGGGCGATGATGTGGGACGCCTCGCTGATCACCCCGAGCAACAGGTGCGCCAGCACGTCCACAGGGCGCGCATCGTCGATCAGGCCACGTTCGATGGCGGCGCCCAGTGCGCCGCGTAGCATGCCCAGGCTGTACTCGGTGTCGATCGTGCGCCAGCGCTCCCAGCCGAGTACCGATGGCGCGTCGATGAGCGCGATCCGCTGCACGGTGGGGTCCATCGAGTGGTCGAGCCACTCGAAGAGGCCCGCGCGGATGCGCTCCCAGGGGTCAGCCTCCGCGCGGTAGGCGGCGACGATGAGGTCCCGCAGTTGGTCCTGCAGGTCGCGGTAGACCGCCTCGAACAGGTCCTGCTTGTCGCGGAAGTGATGATAGAGCGCGCCCCGGGTGACGCCGGCGGCGTGCACGATTTCCTCGGTGGCGGTGGCGGCATAGCCGCGCTCGGCAAAGAGCGCCCGAGCGACATCGATCAGCGCGCCGCGTGTGCGGTCCGACTGCTCGGCCTTCCGCCCTCGGATGGCGAGCGGCGGTCGGGTGGTGGTGGCGGTCATCGTGCCCTGCGTTCCATGGGGAGCCTCGTGTGCGGCCGGCGGTCCCTGCCGGCGGTGCTCGCGCCTCGTGCCGCCCCGCCAGCGGCGCCGAATCCCGGCCGGCTCCTCGGCCAGGAGGCGCTGATTTGCCCTTCGGGAAGTATGCGCCGAAGCAAAGATTATGGCACGACGGTAGCGCGAGTACCCGTGGCGGCGCCGTACGGACATCCGGTACTCCAACAGGCGCGACGCGACTTCGATGCGATGTACCCTTCAGAACTAGCGTGGGATCTCCGAGGATGGCCTTGGTCGCCTCGTGTGACCACCGTCCGTCGCGGGCTCACGAGATCCCGCAACCAGCGCACCTCTCCTGCGTCCGGGTCCAGCTGTGAGAGGGCTTCGAAGGGAAGCAGCATGCCAGGGACCCACCGGTGGCGACTCGTCGCCACATCGGCCGTTGCGGCCATCGCGATCGGCCTTGCCTCGCCACTCGCCGCATTCGCGGCAGCGCCCGTGGCCGTCGACGACGACGCGACCACCCTTGAAGACACAGCCGTCGACATCGACGTGCTCGCCAACGACGATGACGCGGACGGCGACACACTGGAAGTCGTGGACGTGACCGAGCCGGCGGACGGTACCGTCGAGGTCGACGACGACGGCGTCATCACCTACACGCCGGACCCCGACTTCAACGGCACGGACGGGTTCGACTACACCATCTCGGATGGCGTCGATGAGTCGACCGCCACAGTCACCGTCACGGTTGACCCGGTCAACGACCCACCCGTGGCCGCAGACGACGAGGCGGACACCGACATCGACACCGACGTGCTCGTCGATGTGCTCGCCAACGACGATGACGTGGACGGCGACGCCATCACGCTGGTCGACGTGAGCGATGGTCCCGACAACGGCACCGCCGTAGTCGAGGGCGACCGGATCCGCTACACGCCGGACGCCGGCTTCGAGGGCGCCGACGAGTTCACCTACACCATCACGGATGGCGAGGAGATCGCGACGGCCACGGTCGAGGTGCACGTCGGCGAGGACGCCTCGTTGCTCGACCAGGCACTCGAGATCTGCGAGACAGGTGATTTCACGCACCCTTCGTTGTTCGCACTGTGCCGGGTGCTGACGATCGTCCCCGACGAGGCGCAGCCGACGATCGCCGGTGTGGTGATCGCCCACGCCCAGAAGGTCGCGCCGGGCTGGCTCAAGAACCACGGCGGCGAGACGGCCGAACTGAGCGGTGATGACCACCGCGGCGGACCGCCCGCGTGGGTGATCGAGAAGCAGGCAGAGAAGGCGGCGCAGAAGGCTGAGGCGAAGGGGAACAAGGGCCGCGGCGGCCCGCCCTGGACTCGATAGCCTGCGCCGACCAGGCACGGCGGGAACCGTTCAGGCCGCCCGGTCGTCCCACCCACACGGGAGGCCAGACGGTTGCCCCCGCCTCCGTCTGCCGGGAGGGGATGCAGGGGCACCCCCTCCCGGCCCTCTCCTCCCCGCCCCGGGGCCGGATCGACAGCAACCTCGCCTGTACGCGCCCCGGTGTTCTGTTACACTGAAAGGCGCCAACGCGGACCGACGCGGGATGTACGCGCCCGTGAGAGGCCCTGCCATGTCCCTCGCGCACGACCCTCAGATGTCCCCTCAGCCCCCGGCCGAACTCGATCCCGACCGTATCGATGCGGATGGGAGCGACCGGGTTGCCCTGGTGTTCCCCGGGCAAGGCTCGCAGACGCCCGGGATGGGCCGCCTGCTCTCCGAGCACTCCCAGGCCGCCCGCGACACCTTCCAGGAGGCGAGTGACTACACGGGCATCGATCTGGTGAAGGTCTGCTTCGACGCGGACGCGGACGACCTTTCGGACACCTCCAACACCCAGCCGGCCGTGCTCACCACTTCTGTCGCCTTCCTCCGCGCCATGCGCGAGAAGCTGACCGATGTCGGCGACCGCGTGCGCCCGCGGCTCTTCGGCGGGCACTCCCTCGGACTGTTCAGCGCCGCCGTCGCGTCGGAGGCGCTCTCGTTCCGGGATGCGCTCCTGGTCATCGTCGAGCGGGCCCGTCTGATGGGCGACTTCAACGAGGGCCGCCCGGTCGGCATGGCCTCCGTGATCGGCCTCGACCACGAGATGGTGCGCCAGATCTGCGAGGACGCCACGCGCGACGCGGCGGACCGGGTGGACGTCGCCAACTACAACCTCGACACACAGACCGTGATCAGCGGCGACGTGACCGCACTGGAGCGCGCGATGGAGCGCGCCCGCGAGCTACAGGGCAAGGTGATCCGCCTCAAGGTGAAGGTCTCCAGCCACACCCCGCTCCACGCCGAGCAGGCCGAGGAGTTCGCGCAGCTCATCCGAGAGATCCCGATCGCCGCGCCCTCGATGCCCGTCGTCTCCAACATCACGTCGCGCCTTCTGAAAACGGCGGAGGAGGTGCGCGCGGAGTTCGAGGCGCAGCTCCGCTCGCCCGTCCACTGGAGCGACAATGTGAAGCGCATGACCTCGGAGGGCGTCGAGACGTTCGTCGAGGTCGGTCCCGGCCACGTCCTGAGCCGCATGGTGAAGCGCGTCAGCGACGGCCTCACGGCTGTGTCCCTTGACGACGCCCGCGAGGAACCGATCCCGATCTCGGTGTTGCCGCCCCGCTCCGCACGCTAGTCCTCCCAGGAGACTCCTGCCGGCGGCAGCCTCCGCACGCAAGGGGGAGGTTGGCCAGCCGTGAAGCGCGTACTCCTGACGGGCATGTCTGCCACCGGTAAGTCGAGCGTCATCGGCGAGCTGGCCGCACGCGGCTATCGGGCGGTCGACATCGACGCCGCCGGGTGGCTGGAGCAGGCGCCCGATGGCCACTGGGAGTGGCAAGTCGAGCCCGTCCGCGAACTGCTGGCGACCGATGAGAGCGACGTGCTGTTCCTCAGCGGAACATCCGCGCGTCAGGGCCAGTTCTACCCGCAGTTCGACCACGTCATCCTCCTGAGCGCACCGACGGAGGTGATCGTGGAGCGGCTGGCGAACCGGACGACGAACCCCTACGGGAAGCATCCCGACGAACTGGCCGAGGTCCTGCACAACATCGAGGCGGTCGAGCCGCTGCTGAGGCGCCGCGCCCACCACGAGGTGGACACGAGCGTCCCCCTCGACGAGGTGGTGGCCACGGTCTTGCGGCTCGTCGACGAATAAGCGGGCGGCGCGCCCACACGCCGCTCCACCCCGTATCCCGTCCCTCGCGTAAGATCGGCTGAGTCCCCGACGAGCATCGAGGAGGCCGCGCGTGGTTTCGAGCAACGGGAGTCATCCCCCGGCTGAGCGCCGTCGCGTCGTGGTGACGGGGCTCGGCATGCTCACCCCCGTCGGCAACGACGTGGAGTCGACGTGGGACGGCCTGCTGGCCGGCCGGTCGGGCATCGATGTCATCCAGGGTTTCGATGTCTCGGCGTACGAGTGCCCCATCGGCGGTGAGTTGAAGGACTTCCGGCCCGAGGACCACATCGAGGCGAAGCTGCTGCGGCGCTTCGACCGCTCGGCCGTGATCGCACTGGCCGCCGTGCGCGAGGCAGTGGCCGACGCCGCCCTCGACATCGCCGCCGAGCCGGACGGCGTCGGTGTCGTACTCGGGACCGGCATGGGGGGCGCGCACCTGATGGTCGAGCAACAACAGGTGCTCGACGAGAAGGGCCCGCGGCGCGTGTCGCCGTTCCTCATCACCTCGTTCCTGCCCGACACCGCGACCGGTCTGATCGCCATCGAGCTGGGGGCGCGCGGACCGAACTTCGCCATCACCGCCGCCTGCGCGACGGGCGGCGCCACCGCGGGAGAGGCCGCCGAGATGGTGGCGCGCGGTGAGGCGGACGTCATCCTCACCGGCGGTTACGAGGCGCCCCTGCGGCCCATCTACTACGCCGGATTCAACGCCATGAAGGCGCTCGCCACGCACGAGGACCCGAAGCAGGCCGTCCGCCCGTTCGATGCGGACCGCAACGGCTTCATCATCTCGGAGGGGGCAGGGGCGCTGGTGCTCGAGTCGCTCGATCACGCGCAGGCGCGCGGCGCACGCATCTACGCCGAGTTCCTGGGCGCTGCGACGACCAACGACGCGCATGACATGGTCGCCGCCGCCGAGGATGGCCACGGCGTGGCGCAGGCCATGGAGCAGGCGCTGCGGCGGTCCGGCCTGCAGCCGGGCGACATCGACTACATCAACGCGCACGGCACCGGCACCCCGCTGAACGACCGTGTGGAGACCGCCGCCATCCGGCGCGTCTTCCGCGAACAGGCGGACGAGGTCGCCGTGTCCTCGACCAAGTCGATGCACGGCCACATGATGGGCGCCTCAGGCGCGGTGGAGGCGGCGATCGTGGCGCTCGCCTGCCAGCGCCAGGTGGTGCCGCCCACGATCAACTACACGACACCCGACCCCGCGTGCGACCTGGACTACGTCCCCAACGAGGCCCGCGAGACCGAGGTGCGGCGCGGGATGAGCACCTCGGTCGGCCTCGGGGGACACAACTCGGCGATCATCTTCGGCCGGTGGGAGGGCGCCTGATGGGTGACGACGGACGCGGCACGCCCCGGCGCGTGGTGGTGACGGGCATCGGCATGATGACGCCCGTCGGCATCGGCCGCGAGGCGAGCTGGCAGGCGCTGCTCAACTTCCAGAACGGCATCCGCTCGATCACGCTCTGCGACACCAGTGACCTCAAGTCGCGGGTGGCCGGCGAGGTGGCGGACTTCGACGCGTCCCAGTGGATCGAGAGCAAAGAGGCGCGCCGCATGGACCGCTTCACGCACCTCGCGATCGCCGCCTCCGCGGAGGCCATCGAGCAGTCCGGGCTCGACATCACGGCCGAGGCCGACGAGATCGGCGTGATGATCGGCTCCGGCATCGGCGGCATGAGCTGGCTGGAGGAGCAGTTCGACGTCTTCTTCCACAAGGGGCCGTCGCGCGTCTCGCCCTTCCTGGTGCCCGCGTTCATCTCGGACATGGCCGCCGGCCAGGTCTCGATCCACTTCGGGGCGCGCGGCCCCAACTACAACACCGTCTCCGCCTGCGCCTCCGGCGCGGACGCCGTTGGCACCGCCGCCGAGGTGATCCGCCGCGGCGATGCGGTCGCGATGCTCGCCGGGGGCGCCGAGGCCGCCGTGACGCGCATGTCCATCGCCGCCTTCGCCGCCTCGCGGGCACTCGCCACCGGACGCAACGACGACCCGGAGCACGCCTCCCGCCCCTTTGACCTCGAGCGCGACGGCTTCGTGCTGGCCGAGGGCGCGGCGACGCTGGTGCTAGAGGACTACGAACACGCGATGGAGCGCGGCGCCTCGGTGATCGCGGAGTTCATCGCCTACGGGCAGTCCTCGGACGCGTTCCACGTCACCCAGCCCTCCGAGAATGGCGAAGGCGCCGCGCGAGCGATGCGCGTGGCGCTCAAGAAGGCCGGCATCGCCGCCAGCAACATCGATTATGTCAACGCGCACGGTACCTCTACCCCGCTGAACGACAAGTTCGAGACGATGTCGATCAAGACCGTCTTCGGTGAGTCTGCCGGTGCCATCCCCGTCTCCTCGACGAAGTCGATGGTTGGCCACACCCTCGGCGCGGCAGGCGGCATCGAGAGCGCGGTCAGCGTGCTCTCGATCCGCGACCAGCGCATCCACGGCACGCGCAACGTGATCGTGCCGGACCCGGACTGCGACCTGGACTATGTCACCGAGGGTGCCCGCAACCTCGAGATCGAGTACGCGATGTCGAACTCACTCGGCTTCGGCGGCCACAACTCCTCGCTGATCTTCAAGCGCTTCGAGGGGTAGGCGCCGCTACCTCTCCAACCGGATGCCGAGCACCTCGGCAGCGTCGCGGATGGACGGGTGCCGGACGGTAAGCGTCTCCGGCTCACCGTTGAGCTCGAGCAGATCCGCGACGCGTTCCGCGAATAGGGTCACATTCGCCCACGACGCTTCGAGCGTGGACCACCAACCGATCCCTGCGCGCCCTCCTGGAAGATCTCGCGGGCCACGGCATGAGTCACCGCTCGGTTGCGGGTCGCCACTGCCGAGGGGCGTAGTCCGCGCGCCAGGAGCTCGGCTGGGTCATCCAGATCAACGATTCGCTCCAGCACATCGTCCCGGAAGGCCGCGAGCGCGAGCGGTCGTCCACTCATGCGCCGCAGTCGTGCATCGGTGAGGACGCGCCCTCGGAAGGCCTGGATGGCTTCCGCCACAGCGCTCTGTCCCTGGCGCGAGGCGTACATCGCACCGTAGCGGGCGGGTTGATCGTGCCGTCCCCTTCCCTGTCGGGCGCGTGGGACGTACAGAGGGCCGCCGGGCTCGTCGATCGCGGCGTCAACGGTCTGTGGAAACACGCGATACAGCACGGATCAGGCGTACGCCCCGGTCTCCTCGGCCTCGATGGCAGCCATGACGTCGAGCACGTTTCCTGTCGCAATCACGTCGATTGGCCGCCGGTCGCCGAGGTGAGCGTTGAAACCCTGCATCCATTCGAGCGCCGACTCCCGGTCGAACACCTCGAGTAGCCGGGTGAGCACGTATTCGAGTGCCTCGACTGTCCGGCGATTCTCGGCGTCCGGCTCCTCGGTCTTCAGCCAGCGCGTGACCCGCGACGGGCTGACATCGATGAGTCGGGCGAGCGCCGCCTGACCGCCGAGGTCCTGGCTGACCGCCCGCACCTTGTCCCTGACTGCCACCGGCATTGGTCTGCTCCTTCGTCGGTCCTATTGTAGCGCAACGAATCCCGTTGCGTGTAACTCCAGCAGCATCCAGGTTGACGCCCGCGTCCCGCTGCCAGACCATCCGTTCGCACTCCCCGTAGCGAGGCTCCCGATGACCATCGATGTTCCGGCGCGGGATCCGGTGTGGCTGGCCGGCTCCAACGGGCGGCGCTGGCGCGTCCTGCCGGAGCCGGACCTGAGCCGCTTTGCGGATGCCGGCGACGGGCTGCCGCACCTGGTGCGCGTGCTGCTGGCGCACCGCGAGGTGCGCGACACGGCCGACGCGCGCCGCTACCTCGGCCGGCCGGGCGAGCTGACCGACGCCTCGCTCATGCCGAACCTCCAGGTCGCCGTGGACCGGCTCGTGCACGCCTGCGAGGGCCACGAGACGGTCGCGATCATCGGCGACTACGACGTCGACGGCGTGACCTCGACCACAGTGCTCGTCGAGGGGCTACGGGCGCTCGGAGCGGACCCGTTGCCGCATCTGCCGGACCGCTTCTCCGAAGGCTACGGGCCGAACGTGCAGACTGTGCGCAGCCTCGCCGACCGCGGCGCGACCGTGCTGGTGACGGCCGACTGCGGTACCTCCTCGGTGGACGAGGTCGCGGAGGCGAACTCGCTCGGGATGGACGTGCTGGTGCTGGACCACCACACGATCCCCGCGACGCTGCCGGCCGCGATGGCCATCGTGAACCCCAAGCTCAACGACAACTCGTACGGCTCCGAGCCGGCGGCCGTGGGCGTGGCCTACAAGGTGATCCACGACCTGCACGAACGCATGGGCCGCCCCTACGACCCGACCGAGCACCGCGCGCTGGTCGCCCTCGGCAACGTGTGCGACCTCGCGCCCCTCACCGGCGAGGTGCGCGACACGGTGCGCCTGGGCATCGAGGCGCTGGCGAAGACGAAGCGGCCCGGCCTGCTGGCGCTCGCCCGGGCGGCCGGGTGTGACCTGCGGCAGGCGTCCCCGGACACGTGCGGCTGGGTACTCGGCCCGCGGCTGAACGCTGCCGGGCGCATGGCCCATGCTCGCCTCGCGCTGGACCTCATGCTCACCGACTCCCCCGACGAAGCCGACCGGCTGGCGAAGGAACTGGAAGCGCTGAACGATGAGCGCCGCGCCGCCACGACAGCAGCCGTCGACCTGGCGAAGGCCGGCATCACCCCGGCCGACCTGGCGGCGCCCCTGCTCATCGTCGGCGCGGAGGAGTTCTCCAAGGGCGTCGTGGGACTCGTCGCCTCGCGGCTCGTCGAGGAGTACAGCCGGCCTGCCATCGCGATGCAGTTCACTGACGGCGAGGCCGTCGGGTCGTGCCGCTCGATCCCGGACTTCGACATCACGGAGTTGCTCCGCCGGCATGGCGACGTCTTTGAGCGCTTCGGCGGGCATCGGGCCGCAGCCGGCTTTACCGTGCGCCTCGACCGGCTGCCGGAGATGCGCGAACGACTGATCGCGGACGCCTCGGGGCGGCTCGATGTCGCTTCGCTGGCCCCTACCATCGATGTCGACGCGGAACTGCCGCTGAGCGCGGTCAGCCGGCAGGTGCTGCAATGGCTGGCGATGCTCGGGCCACACGGCCAGAACAACCCAACGCCTCGATTTCTCGCGCGTGGCGCCACGGTGATGCAGAGCCGCGCCGTCGGGCAAGAGGGCGAGCACCTGCAACTGACACTCCGCGAGCGTGCGGTGACGTGGCGCGCGATCTCGTTCCGCAACGCGGAGTTTGCCGTGCCGGACGGCGAGCAGGCGGACATCGTCTACACCTTCAAGCGCGACGACTTCCGAGATGACGGCGGCCTCCAGCTGGAGGTGCTCGACCTGCGGCCGGCTGAGGGGTAGCCGTGCCCGGGCTATCGAACGTGAGCCAGGCCCGAGCGGCTCGCGCCTTCATCCGGCTTGGCGGTGAAGATCGCCAGACGAAGAAGAACTACCGAATGATTCGCATGCCCAATGGAACCCTGCTTGTCCTGCCATCCGGTACGCTAAAGCGAGGACTGCTCCTCGCGCAGATCAAGCGCGCCGGGCTGACACCCGAGCAGTTCGAGGAGGCACTGTGATGGCCACTGTCCGCGAGTACACGGCCGCGGTGTACGAGGCTGAAGAGGGTGGCTACTGGGCGGAGGTCCTCGAAGCGCCCGGGTGCGTGGCGCAGGGCGAAACGCTCGATGAGCTCGAGCGCAACCTCCGCGAAGCGATCGACGCGTGGGAGGAAACGCGACGCGAGATCGACGGCGAAGAGCCACCGCGTCCCGTCCATCGGCTGACCATCCTGCGAGAGGTTCCCGAGGGCGCCGGGAGCCGGTAGCTACTCGGTCCCGCGCAGCGGCAACTCGAACCGCTCCGCGATCCGCATCGCCAGCTCCTCCGGGCCTGCGCTCGTGGCGTCGAGGAGCAGGTGACGCTCGGGGTACGGGAACGCGTCGTTGCTGCTGTACTGGTGCTGACGGTCCAGCTGGGTGAGCGCGTGGTCCGTGGCCCAGTCCAGCTTCTTGTGCGCGCGTCGATGCTCGTGACGGTTTCGGCGTAGGCGCTCCTCGAAGGGCGCCTCCAGTTCGACGTACCAGACGTCGCCGCCGGCCTCGAAGAACGGCCGCGCGTACGCGTCGATCTGCTGCTTCGCCTCCGGTCGCTCGAAGGGCCAGCCCCAGGTGGCGATCAGGCTGCCAGCACTCGCGGCGACCTCGTCGTGCAGCGACTGCGCGTAGAGGTTGATCAGGCGTTCGAAGCGCGGCGAGTTGAACTCGAAGAAGGTGGTGAGCAGGTCGATGAGCATGTGGTTGTAAAGCAGCGGAAAGCCAGTGAGCTGGGAGAGACACTGACCCACGGTCATCTTGCCGGTCGCCGGAGGTCCGATGATCACCACCAGCGTTGGGCCCGTCTGCCCGCTCCACGTCGATGTCGCCCCTCGTCATCGTGAGCGAGCTGCCGCGGCCGGCGTCGCCAGGTCCGTCTCGGTGCCGCGCACGAGCCCGTACTCCAGCAGGCGGTCGACGAGGTGCTCCGCGTCGCCCTCACCGGCCATTTCGATACGCATCGTGAGGCGCGCCACGCCCATCGGCAACTCCGCGGTGTTGAGGTCATGATCCAGCTCGATGACGTTGGCGCCGGCGGCCGCCACCGCCGAGGTGGCCCGCGCCAGCTCGCCCGGCACATCAGCCGCCGCCACCGTGATCTTGCGCTGGCGGCCCTCGAATAGCAGGTTGCGCTCGATCAGCCGCCCGAGGCGGTTCACGTCGATGTTGCCGCCGGAGAGCACGGCTAGGGTGTGCCCGCGGGGCTCGACACGCCCCGCGAGCAGCCCGGCGACGGCCAACGCGCCCGCGCCCTCCACCACGAGGCGCGCTCGCTCGATGAGGAAGACGACCGCGCGGCCGATCTCCTCCTCGGTGACGCTGACGACATCGTCCACGTACTCCTGGAGGAGGCCGAACGTGAGCTCAGAAGGTCCGCCCACGGCGACTCCGTCCGCCAGCGTGTGCGCCGGGTCCACCAGGCACACACGCCCGGCCTCCAGCGACGCCTCGATGCCTGCCATCGCTCGGGCCTGCACTCCGACCACCCGTACGTCCGGACGGCGTGCCTTCACGGCGACCGCGATGCCCGCGAGCAGCCCTCCGCCGCCCGCCGGCACGACGATGGTGCCGGCGTCCGGGCACTGGTCGAGCAACTCGAGGCCCAACGTGCCCTGGCCTGCAACGACCGCCGGATGGTCGAACGGGGGGACGTAGAGCAGCCGGCGCTCCGCGGCGAGGCGGCTGGCGCGCGCGAAGGCCTCGACCATCGAGCCGTCCACCAGCTCCAGCGTGGCGCCGTACTCGCGCGTCCCGGCCTGCTTCACCAGCGGCGCCGTGGAGGGCATCACGATGGTGGCGGGCAGTCCTACCTCGCGGGCAGCCAGCGCGACGCCCTGCGCGTGGTTCCCGGCGCTGGCCGCGATCACGCCTCGGGCGCCCTCCCCTTCGACCGCGAGCATATTCGTCGCACCGCGCACCTTGAACGAGCCCCCGCGTTGCAGGTTCTCGCACTTCAAGTCGACGGACACGCCGAGGCGCTCCGCGAGCGTGACACTGGGCCACAGCGGCGTACGGCGCACGAGCGAGGACACTCGCGCGTGCGCTGCCTCGATGTCTTCGACGGTCACCGTGCTCGTCATCGCCTCGCCATCATGCGCCAGCCGTCGCTCCGACGGCCACCACGACCCCTCGGAGCGGGGTTGCAGACTAGTAACGTACGTTGTCGAGGCGGACGCGGGCGGGGTACCATCCGGTCGCGCTCTGCCGGCGGACGGGCCGGAGGCCGGCAGCGGCAGCTTGCGGCAAGGGGTGCAGCACCATGAAGGACTACGAATCCGACAGATTGCGTAACGTGGCGCTGATGGGCCACGGCAGTTGCGGCAAAAGCACGCTGGCGGAGGCGTTGCTCTTCGCCTCCGGCGCCCTGTCCCGCATGGGGCGCGTCGAGGACCGCAACACGGTCTCCGACTTCGACGAACAAGAGCATTCGCACCAGTACTCGATCTCGTCCTCGATGATCCCCATCGAGTGGGCGGGACACCGCATCAACCTGATCGACACGCCCGGCTACGCCGACTTCGAGGGCGAGGTCGTCTCGGCCGCCGCCGCGGCCGATGCCGCGCTGATCGCCGTCGACGCCGCGTCCGGCGTCGAATCTGGCACCGAGGTGGCGTGGCAACTGGCGGACGAGGCCGGCGGCCTGCCGCGCATGCTGCTGGTCACGCGACTCGACCGCGAGTTCTCCGACTTCCGACGCGTGTTCGACCAGTTGCGGGACCGCTTCGGGACGCGGCTGGTGCCGCTCGCGCTGCCGATCGGCGAGGCGCAGGAGCTGGCCGGCGTCGTCGATGTGCTTGCGGGCACCGCACACCGGGGCGCTGAGCCCTGCGAGGTGCCGGAGGAGATGGCGGACGCCGTTGCCGAGGCGCGCGAGCTGCTCGTGGAGTCCGTGGCGGAGAGCGACGACGACCTGCTCGGCCGCTACCTCGAGGGCGAGACGATCGGCGACGACGAGCTGACCGCGGCCCTCCACGCCGGCGTCGCCGAGGGCACGGTCGTGCCGGTGCTGCCGGTCTGCGCCACGCGCGACATCGGGCTCCGCACGTTGCTCGATGAGGTCGTGCGGCTGCTCCCCTCGCCGCTGGGGCGGGAGCATCGCTGCGAGGACGGCGGCACGATCGTGACGAGCGCCGAGGGGCCATTCGTCGCACACGTCTTCAAGACGACCGCGGACCCGTTCGTAGGCCACCTCTCGTTCATGAAGGTGCTCTCCGGGCAGCTGACGCCGGACATGCACCCGCACAACCCGCGCAGCCGGCAAGCCGAGCGGTTGGGACACCTCTACGTGCAGCGCGGCAAGGAACAGATCGAGGTGCCGGCGCTGGTGGCTGGGGACATCGGCGTGGCGGCGAAGCTGCAGGCGACCTCCACCGGCGACGTGCTCACGGCGGCCGCCGAAGCCACCGTCGCGCTGCGCCCGATCCCGTTCCCGAACTCCACCTACCGCTCCGCGCTGCATCCGCACAGCAAAGACGACGTGGACAAGCTGTCTTCGGCGCTGCACCGCATCACCGAGCAGGACCCGACCATCCGAGTAGAGCGCGACCCGGACACGCACGAGACGGTGATGACCACGCTGGGCGAGGCGCAGGTGACCGTCGCGGTCGCGCGCCTGGCGAAGGTCTACGGCGTCGCCGTGGACGTCGAGGCGCCTCGCGTGCCGTACCGCGAGACGATCAGCGCGCCGGTCAAGGCGGAGTACAAGCACAAGAAGCAGTCCGGCGGACACGGCCAGTACGGCCACGTGGTCATCGAGCTATCGCCGCTGGACCGTGGTGAGGGCTTCAAGTTCGAAGACCGCGTCAGCGGCGGCACGGTGCCGCGGCAGTTCATCCCGGCCGTCGAGAAGGGGATCGCGGAGACCCTGCCCGCGGGGCCGCTGGCCCACTCTCCGGTGGTGGACCTGCGTGTGACGTTGCTAGATGGCTCATCGCACTCCGTGGATTCCTCGGAGATGGCGTTCAAGACGGCGGCGTCACAGGCGCTGAAGCAGGGCGTACTGGGTGCGCAACCGGTGCTGCTGGAGCCGGTGATGCGTATGCGCATCCGCGTGCCCAGCGCCAGCCTGGGCGATGTGATGAGCGACGTGAGCACTAAGCGCGGCCACGTCCACGGCGTGGAAGCGGACGGCGACATCACCGTGGTGGAGGCGGAAGCCCCCCTGGCAGAGGTGCAACGGTACGCCAACGACCTGCGCGCGCTGACTGGCGGCCGCGGCCGCTTCGACCTCGAATTCGACCGCTACGTGGAGGTGCCCGCCCACGTGCAGCAGGGCCTGCTGGACGCGCTGCGGACGGCGGAGGCCAACGGACACTCGTAGGAGCGACCGGTTCGGCACAAACGGCCGGCGGATCGCCGGCCGTTTGGCCGCCCGGACTGTGGGCCCGCTACTCCGCCTCGACCTCCGTGCGGGGCCAGATCGTCTGGTACTGCTTACCGGTGATGGCGCACGCGAACTCACGCAGCTCCAGCTCGCGTAGCTCGCAGTAGCAGTCTTGGGCTGCCTGGCAGACCGCGATGTCGCCGGTCTCCTGCAAGCGGGTCACCACGTGTTCCCACACACCGAGGCGGGCAAGGGAGTCTACACGGCGGGCCCAGGGGATCATCGTGAGCGATTCAGGACGGGGGAGCTGGGGACGAAGGCGGCGGATCGAGCGGAGGCGGTCGACAGAGTTGGAGGCCATGGGGACGATCCGGACCGCCGGTCCCACATGCTCGCTCCAGCGAGTATCGATGAGGAGTGTTTTGCCGAAGAGCGGAAAATAGAGGGTGACGACTTCCGCCTCGTCGATATTCTGCTTGATCTCCTCGATGTCGATGTCGACCCCACCGTCCATCATGGTCGCGCTCCCCGCTGCACGTTGCTGGCCCCTCTAACGCGCATCGCCGGCCTCTACCAGGCGCACGAAACGATGCTTCCCCACCCGCACGACGTCGCCCGCGGCGACATCCGCGCTGAACTCCGACACCGCCTGGCCGTTCACGGCCACGGCCCCCTGTGCGACCAGACGCCGCACCTCGCCGCCACTGGCGACGACACCCGCGTCCACCAGTACGCGGTGCAGCGGCGCCGGCGCGCCGACCGCGTACTCCGGCAGTTCGTCCGGGATCTCTTTGCGCTGGATCGTGGACTCGAAGTAGTCCTGCGCGGCTTCGGCGGCCGCGGCATCGAAGAGGGAAGCCGTGATCTCCCGCGCGAGGCGCTTCTTCGCGTCCATCGGGCGTAGCTGCTCACCCGCGAGCCTCGCCCGGAGGTCGTCGACCGCGTCTGGGCCGACCGGTGTGGCAAGGGTGAAGTAGTCGAGGATGGCGGTATCCGGAATCGACATGACCTTGCCGAACACGTCGTTGGGCCGCTCGTCGATGCCGATGTAGTTGCCCGTGGTCTTCGACATGCGCTCGTGGCCGTCCGTGCCAACGAGGATCGGCAGCGTGAGCACCACCTGGGGGCGCTGGCCGGAGTCGCGCTGCAGCGTGCGCCCGGCCATCAGATTGAACAGCTGCTCGGAGCCGCCCACCTGCACGTCGGTCTCCAGCACGACAGCGTCGTAGGCCTGCATGATCGCGTACATGAACTCGCTGAGGTGGATGGCGTCGCCACGCTCGAAGCGCTTCGCGAAGTTATCGCGCTCCAGGAACTGCGCGATCGTGAACTTCGAGCACAGGCGCACGACATCGGCGAACGTCAGCAGGGAGAGCCAGTCCGCGTTGTAGCGGACCTCGGTGGACTCGCCGTCCAGGATGCGGAAGGCCTGCTGCGCGTAGGTGCGGGCATTCGCCGCCAGATCCTCCGCGGAGAGCATCGGGCGTTCCTTGTTCTTCTCGGACGGGTCACCGACCAGGCCGGTGAAGTTGCCGATCAGGAAGACGGCCTGGTGTCCGAACTCCTGGAACTGGCGCAGCTTGCGCATCGTGAGGGTGTGTCCCAGGTGGAGGTCCGCCTTCGTGGGGTCGTAGCCACAGTAGACGCGCAGCGGGCGGTCCTCCGCCAGCCGTTCGCGCAGCTCGCGCTCCATCGTGCGGCGCGTCGGCTCGTCGCCGAATTCGGTGCCGCTCATCAGGACGCGCATCTGCTCCTCGACGGGCGCCATGTGGCGCGGCGCGCGCGCGGCGTCCGATGTGGTCATGCGGCGAACCATTCTCGCGTGGCGGACAGGTCACGGTTGATCCGTGCGACCAGTTCGTCCACGCCGTTGAACTTCATCTCGTCCCGGATGCGCTGCAGCAGGTCCACCTTCGCGATGTGCCCGTAGAGGTCGCCCTCGAAGTCCAGCAGGTGCGTCTCCACGCGCCGTTCGGAGCCCTCGAAGGTCGGCCGCGTACCAATGTTGGTGCACGCCTCGAAACCGCGGCCATCGATGGTGGCGCGCGTCACGTAGACACCGTTCGGTGGCAGGGCCCGGTCCGCGCTGACGCCGATGTTGAGCGTGGGGAACCCGATGGTGCGCCCGCGCTCGTCACCGTGCAGTACCGGACCGCGCAGCGAGAACGGCCGTCCGAGGAGCGTCGCCACCTGCTCCATCCGTCCGGCCGCCAGCGCCTCGCGGATCCGTGTGGAGGAGACGCGCTCGGCGTCGTCATCCAGCTCGGCGATCGGGACGACATCGAAACCCTGCTCCTCGCCGATCTCGGCGAGCCGGGCCGCCGTGCCCTCTCGTCCACGGCCCAGGGTGAACGTCTCACCCACGACCAGGGCGCGCATGCCGGCTTCCTCCACGATCAGGCGTGTGAAGTCAGCGGCCGAGACCTGCTGCACCTCCGAGGTGAACTGGAGCACGGAGACGAAGTCGACCCCCAGGTCGCGCAGCAGTTCCACGCGCTGCTCGAGCGACTCGAGGTAGGAGAACGACACGTCCGGGCGGACGACGGTGATGGGGTGCGGGTGGAAGGTCACGATGCCGGCGCCCAGACCGCGCGCCCGAGCCTCCTCGAGGAGCCGACCGACGAGCATGCGGTGGCCCAGGTGGACGCCGTCGAAGACGCCGATGGAGATCGCGTGGTCGCCGGGCGTGGCGCTCCGGCGCAGCTCCTCACGGACGAGTAGCACTGAGGTGGGATCCCTTCCCGTCGCAGGGACGGCCCTTCCGCGCGAACGGTACTGCCCAGCATCGTACCACCGTGCTTACCCGCTCCGTAAGCGCCTCTATCGCCTCCAGCGCGCCGCCCGAGGGACGGTCGTTGGCCTGGCGGTCACGCACCGTGGAAGTCCTCCACCGCCTCCACGTCCGGCGCCTGTGCCCCCTCCAGCCGCACCAGGTCGATGTCGCCGAAGGACTCGGACTGCTGCGCGACGAGATAGCGCGACTTGATCAGCTCGAGTACGGCCATGAAGTCCACGATCACCTCGGTGCGCGTGCGCGCCTCCCCCACCAGCTGTCGGAACGAGGCACGGCCGCTCTCCTCGAGGCGGTCCACGAGGCGAGACATGCGGTCCCGCAGCCGCACCGGGTCGCGCTCGACCTCGACGACCTCTTCCTCCTCCGGCATACGCGAGAGCACGTCCCGGATGAGGTCCACGAGCGAGTCGAGGCTGACGGTGTCCAGGCCGGTGGGCAGCGGGGTCTTCGGTGGCGCCGCGTCCCTGCGGTACGTCGCGTGACCCCCGTCGCGCTCTCGCAGGTACTCGGCGGCTTCCTTGAAGCGGCGATACTCACGCAGCGCCTCCACCAGGCTCTGCGCGTCGGACTCGTCGTCGTCCTCGGGCTGTTCGTCCTCATCACGCGGGAGCAGTGCACGCGACTTCAGCAGCAGCAACCGCGCCCCGACCGCGACGAAGTCCGCGAGGGCGCCCAGGTCGATCGCCTCGCGTGCACGCAGATTCGCCAGGTACTGCTCGGTCACCTCCAGCAACGAGACCTCGGTGACGTCCAGTTGCCGCCGCTCGATCAGCTCGAGCAGCAGGGCCAGCGGCCCCTCGAACGCGGGAAGCTGGAGGCTGAAGGCCGGCTCAGCGCCCTCGCCGTCACTTTCGCCGCCGGGATCGACGCCGGCGGACGCCTCCAGCTCGGGGTCGCCCGGGACGCCGGTGGCCCCCTGGGCCGCCTGCTTGTCCCCTTGCACCTCGGATCCCTCGCCGGTCATGACGCGTCCAACGCTAGACCAGCGCGGGGCTGGTCTCCGCGAATGGCCGGCCGACGGCCACGGCCAGCGCGCGCGCCTCGTCCGCCAGTTCCGCGAAGTTCGCGGGCGTGAGCGATTGGGCGCCGTCCGAGAGCGCGTGGTCCGGGTTCGGGTGCACCTCGATCATCAGCCCGTCCGCGCCCACGGCGATCGACGCCATCGACATCGGCCGCACCAGGTACCACTTGCCGGTGCCGTGAGAGGGGTCAGAGATGACCGGCAGGTGGCTGAGCCGCTTCACCAGCGCGATCGCGTTGAGGTCCAGGGTGTTCCGCGTCGCGGTCTCGAAGGTACGGATGCCCCGCTCGCACAGGATCACGTTCGGGTTGTCCTGGCTCAGGATGTACTCGGCTGCCAGCAGCCACTCCTCGATCGTGCCGGCCAGGCCACGCTTGAGCATGACGGTCTTGCCGGTCTTGCCGGCTTCCTCCAGCAGCACGAAGTTCTGCATGTTGCGCGCGCCGATCTGCAGGACGTCCGAGTACTGCGCGACCGCGTCTACGTCACGGACGGAGAGCAGCTCCGTGATCACGGGCATACCCATCTCGGCGCCCGCGGCGGACAGCATCTTGAGCGCGGGGACGCCGAGACCCTGGAAGGAGTAGGGGGACGACCGAGGCTTGAACGCGCCGCCTCGGAGCAGGTGCGCGCCGGCGGCGCGCACGCCCTTCGCTGCCGCCCATAGCTGCTCCTCAGACTCGATGGAGCACGGGCCGGCCATGAACACGGGCCGCCCGCCGCCGACTCTGACGCCGTTACTGAGTTCGATCACCGAGTCGTCCGGATGCACCTCGCGGCTCGACAGCTTGTACGGCTTGGATACGCGCAGCACCTCGTCGACGCCATCGATGGTGGCTAGTTCGTCGCGGTACTCGGGGAGGACCTGGCCCAGGACCGCGATCACGCTGCGCGACTCGCCGTGGATGGTCTGCGGCTTCAACCCCAGTTCCTGCACGCGCGCGATCACCGCGTCGCTCTGCTCCTGCGTGTGGTCCATCTTCATGATCACAATCATGTCTGTGACTCCGTCGGCTGGTCTTCGACAAGGTCGCGCCGCAGCTGGCGCGCCCCGTGAAGATACACGTGCTTGATGTCCGCGGCGGCCCGCTCCGTGTTGACATGCATCAGGATGCGCAGGCAGCGGGCCAGGCTCCCCGGCACGTTCATCTCATGCACGCACGAGAGCGCCACGTCCGTCCACCCATCCTCGCGGGCGGCCACGGCCGGGAACTCCGCGTTCAGATCAGGGGTCGTCGAGAAAATGATGGAGGCCACGTGGTCATGCTGGATGTCATTACCCCGCACGATCGCGTCCAGCAGCTCATGCGTGGCTGCCAGGATGTCATCGCGGGTGTTGGCGCGGACGGTGGTCGCGCCCCTGATTCCACGGACCAACATGTCCTGGAGGCTCCGTTTCGACTCGAGACCCCGGCCCCCTGCCTGAACGTCAACGGCGGGACCGGCGCGGTGGTGTATGGGCGACCTACGAGCCAAACGACCCGGCCGCGGCGCGGCCGGTCAGCGCCGTCTGGCTCCGCGTATAGCACGCGGCAACCCTGAGGTAGCCCGCCCCTCGAGGGGCGGTGCGCTCAGTCGACAGCGGGGACCGGACCAGGCTCACGACCGGTGATCTCCTCCATGAATGCCCGGATGCGCTCGGGGCGCTGCTCCGGACTGGACTCGCTTATGGTACGGACGAATGCGCTTCCGATCACGGCCCCCTCCGCCAGGGCGCCCACCGCCTCGACATGCGCCCGTTCGCGGATGCCGAACCCGACGGCCAGCGGCAGGTCCGTGAGCGCCCGCACGCGCGCCAGGAACGGCCCCAGGTCCTCCGCCACCGACTGCCGCTCGCCGGTCACACCGGTCACGCTCACGCAGTAAAGGAAGCCGCTGCCGTGCTCGGCCGCCAGCCGGATGCGCTCGTCCGTCGAGGTTGGCGCCAGCAGGTAGACCATGTGCAACCCGGCCGCCCGCGCCGGCGCCTCCAGCTCGGTCGCCTCGTGCGGCGGTACGTCGACGATGATCAGCCCGTCGATGCCTGCCTCCGCCGCGTCGTGCGCGAAGCGGTCCAGGCCGTAGGACAGCAGCGGGTTGATGTACCCCATGACGAGCAGCGGGACCTCGATGCCCGCATCGCGGATGCGGCGCGCCGTCTCGATGACCGTCGCGGTGGTCGTGCCGGCGGCGATTGCCTGCTGGTAGGCGAGCTGGTTCACCGGCCCGTCGGCCAGGGGGTCGCTGAACGGCAACCCGAGTTCGAAGGCGTCCGCACCGCCCTCGACAGCCGCGCGCACGACCTCGACGGTGGCGTCCGGCTCCGGCCAGCCGCTGGGCGCGAAGGGGATCACCGCGGGGCGGCCCTCGGCGCGGGTGCGCTCGAACATCGCGGCGATGCGGTCGGTCATGCGGTCGTTTGGGTCACAGTGAGCACGAAACTGATCCCGTTCACGATGGCGTGCGCGCCGATGCTCGTCCAGATCGACCCGCTGGCGCGGTAGGCCCAGGCGAAGAGCATGCCCACGACCGTGAAGGGGATGATGACGCTCACGTTGATGTGAAACAAGGAGAACGCCAGACCGCTGAGGAAGAGCGCGACCCACGCCGGCCACATCGTCAGCATCGCCCGGAAAACGAAGCTGCGGAAGAACAGCTCCTCCGCGAAGGGCGCCACCAGGACGACCGCCACCCCCAGCAGTACGTAGACCGCCGTCTCCTCGCTCCGGTCCACGGGGATGGTGTTGCCCTCGTCCAGCACGCCGATGTCGACGCCGGCGGATTCGAGGAGTCCGAGCGCCAGCGCGTAGAAGCCAAGTGCGACGTACGTGCCGATCACCGCGACGACCATCGGTCCCCACCGCCGAGGGCGCACGAACCCCAGGTCGCGCAGCGACATCCCCCGCCGGAGCGCCAGCAGGAGGACGGTGGCCGCGAGCACCAGTTCGAAGGCGACCGTGAACGAGACCCCCTCGACGACGAAGTCCTCAGGCCGAAACTCACCTTCCGGCGGTTCAACGAGCAGGGCGACGGCGACGGAGATTCCGACCAGGCCGAGCAGGAGCACGCCGAAGCCGAAGAGCAGGTCGCGGCCTCGCCACGTCGGGCGGCGCTCCGGCTCGGGCGGCGCGACCGGCGGCTCCGTCACCCATCGGGGTGGCTCAGCAAACACGATTGAGCCTACCAGCAGCGCGCAGTGAGGCAGCCGATGGCGGCGACGGCTCGGACGTCACACGTCTACCCCGAGCGTCTCGGCGACGGTGTTCATGTCCTTGTCGCCGCGGCCGCTCAGGTTCACCAGCACGATGTCTTCCGGCCCCAGTTCGCCACGCAGGTGCTCCAGGTACGCGATGGCGTGCGAGGACTCCAGCGCCGGGATGATCCCTTCGAGACGAGAGAGCCGCTGTAGCGCCTCCAACGCCTCGCCATCGGTGACGGCCGCGTACTCGGCGAGTTCGCTCACCTTCAGCCACGCGTGCTCCGGACCGACGCCCGGGTAGTCGAGACCGGCCGAGATCGAGTGGGCCTCCAGCACCTGGCCCCACTGGTCCTGCAGCAGGTAGGAGCGCGCGCCGTGCAGCACGCCGGGGCGGCCGCGGTTCAGCGTAGCGGCGTGCTTCCCCTCCAGGCCCTCGCCCGCCGCCTCCACGCCGATCAGCCGCACCAGGTCATCGAGCAGTGGCGCGAAGAGGCCCATGGCGTTCGACCCGCCTCCGACGCAGGCGACGGCTACCGTGGGCAGCCGGCCCTCCTTCTCCAACAGCTGCGCGCGCGCCTCCTGGCCGATGATCGCCTGGAAGTCACGCACCATTGCCGGGTACGGGTGCGGCCCAACGACGCTGCCGATGATGTAGTACGTGTCACGGACGTTGGTGACCCAGTCCCGGATCGCCTCGTTGGTCGCGTCCTTGAGGGTGCGCGAGCCCGCTTCGACGGTGCGCACCTCGGCGCCGAGCACCTTCATCTTGAACACGTTGAGCGCCTGCCGCCGCACGTCCTCGGCGCCCATGTAGACGATGCAGTCGAGGCCGAAGAGTGCGCAGACGGTGGCCGTCGCCACGCCGTGCTGCCCCGCGCCAGTCTCGGCAATGATGCGGCGCTTGCCCATCCGGCGCGCCAGCAGCCCCTGCGCCAGCACCGCGTTGATCTTGTGCGCGCCGGTGTGGTTCAGGTCCTCCCGTTTCAGGTAGACCTTCGCGCCCACGTGCTCCGAGAGCCTCGATGCAAACGTGAGCGGCGACGGCCGCCCGACGTAGTCACGCAGCAGCCCGTCCAGCTCCGCGTGGAACGCCGGGTCCCCCAGGGCCTCGTGGTACGCCGTCTCCAGTTCGGCGAGCGCCGGCATCAGCGTCTCCGGGACGTACTGCCCTCCGAAGATGCCGAAGTGTCCCCGGGCGTCCGGCTGGCGCTCGGACGGTGCCTCGCCGCGTGGGCTCGAGGTCATGAGAGCTCCTCGTCGACACGACGGACGGCGTCCACGAACTCGCGCACCCGCTGGTGGTCCTTGCGCCCGTCGGTCTCGGTGCCAGTCGACACATCGACGCACCAGGGGCGCACGCGCTGGATCGCCTCGCCCACGTTCTCGGGCGTCAAGCCGCCCGCGAGGATGACGGGCACCTGCTCGGAGACCCGCCGGGCGACCTCCCAGTCGAAGGGGTGTCCACCACCCCCCCGATACGGGCCGTGCGCCGCGTCGAGCATGAGGGCGAGCGCGAAACCAGGCTGCACGTCCTCCATCGGGTCGGACGGGGAGTCGATCGGCGAGACGTGGACCACCTGGATCACCTGCTTCGTCACCAGCAGGCAGTCCTCCCACGTCTCGTCGCCGGACAGCTGTACGAGGTCGACCTCCGCCTGCTCGGCCAGCTCGTTCACCTCGTCGATCGGCTGGTCGGCGAAGATGCCGACGGTCAGCGGCCGCTTGGCGCGCAGGTACGCCTCCAGCACCTCCGACCCGTGCTGGAACCAGGGCGTGATCTCCTCGCGCACGTGCGGCTGCGCCGGCGGCGGGAGCACCATCTCGTGCCGCGCGAGCGGCGCGCCGAGGGCACGCGTCATCGCGTTCGCCTCCTCGGCGTCGACGCGACGCTTGGACTCGGCGAACATGATCCCGACGAAGTCCGCACCCGCCTCGGCGGCCGCCAGGACATCTTCGGGTGTGCGGTTCCCGCAGATCTTGATGAAGGTCACTCGACCCGCTCCCCCCGGCTACCTCTCCCCACTCCGGAGACAGGGTGAGCAAGCCGTTCAGGCTCCGCGCGCATCAGTTCCAGCGCCTTCGCGCGGGCGTCGCCGCTCTTCACCAGCGCCTCGCCGACGAGCAGCGCGTGCGCGCCCGCCTCGACCATGCGCGCGGCATCGAGGGGTCTGCGGATCGCGGACTCCGCGACCAGCGTCACCTCCGGCGGCAGCAGCGGCGCGAGCCGCTCCGTGGTGCCGAGGTCCTCGCCGAAGGTGCGCAGGTCGCGGTTGTTCACCCCGACGACGCGCGCGCCAGCCGCGAGGGCCGTAGTCACCTCGGGCTGGTCGTGCACCTCGACCAGCGGCTCCATGCCGTAGGAGCGGGTGAGCGCCAGCAGGTCTGCGAGCGCCGAGGGCTCCAGCAGCGCCACGATCAGCAGCAACGAGTCGGCGCCCGCGGCCCGCGCCTCCAGCACCTGGTAGGGGTCGAAGATGAAGTCCTTGCGCAGCAGGGCGGGCGCGTCCGGGCCGCGCGCGAAGGCTTCGCCCATGCGTACCAGGTCCTCGATGCTGCCTCGGAAGTGGTCCGGCTCAGTGAGCACCGAGACGGCGGCCACGCCGGCGTCCGCGTACTGTCGCGCCTGCGCGAGGGCGTCGAGGTCGGCGTCGAAGACGCCTTTGCTGGGGGAGGCCCGCTTCACCTCGCCGATCAGCCGCACCCGCGCCTCGGACGGCGTGGCGGCACGGCCGTGTCGCAGCAGCGCCGCGAAGTCACGCGGCCGCGCGTCGAGGGCATCGATGCGCCGCGCCAGGTCCGCCTCGGCGATGAGCCGGCGGTCCTCGGCGAGGCGCTCACGCCGCGTCGCGACGATGCGGTCCAACACCGTGCCGGTCAGCCGCGCGCCGTCGGTCATCGCTATTCCACCGTCGCCCGGCGCGTCGCCTCGACGAACGCGCCGACGCGCGCGGCGGCGTCGCCGCTGTCGATCGCCTTGAGCGCCATCTCCACCCCCGACCGCAGGTTCGAGGCGAGTCCGGTGACGTAGAGCCCGGCGCCCGCCGTCGCGGCGACCAGCTCCCGTACGGCGTGCGGGCCTTCGCCGCGGAAGATGTCGCGCATGATCTGCGCGTTCTCCTGCGGCGAGCCGCCCACGATGTCCTCGAACCTGTGGACGGAGAGCCCGAGGTCGAAGGGCGTGACGGTGCGCTGCGTGACGGTGCTGCCCTTCACCTCGAAGACAGTTGACGGGCCGGTGACCGTGAGGTCGTCCAGGCCGTCTTCGCCGGCCACGACCAGCGCGTGGCGCATACCGAGGCGGGCCAGCACCTGCGCGTTGCGCTCGGCCACCTGGGCGTTCGGCGCGCCCATGACGTGGCAGCTCGCGCCCGCCGGGTTCGTGAGCGGGCCGAGGATGTTGAAGACCGTACGGATGCCGAGCTGCGGACGCAGCGGTCCCGCGAACTTCATGGCCGGGTGGAAGGCCGGCGCGAACATGAAGCCCACGCCGGTCTGCTCGATGCTCTGCACCACCTGCTTTGGCGTGAGCATGATGTTCGCGCCCAGCGCCTCCAGCAGGTCCGCCGCGCCCGACTTCGAGGTCATCGCGCGGTTGCCGTGCTTCGCGACCTTCGCCCCGGCGGCCGCGGCCACGAAGGCGGCGGCGGTGGAGGCGTTGAACACCTTTCTCGAGGAACCACCCGTGCCACAGGTGTCGAGCAACGGCTTCAGGGAGGTGTCGACGTGCAGCGCGTGCTCGCGCATGGCCTTCGCCATGCCGGTCAACTCGTCGACGCTCTCGCCCTTCATGCGCAGCGCCGTCACGATGGCGCCGAACTGCGCCGGGCTCGCGACCTGGTCGTCCGGCCAGTCGCCGATGCCCGCATGCATGATCGCGTGCATCACCTCGGCGGCCTCGAACTCGGTGAGGTCTCGGCCCTCGTCGACGATGGCGGCGAGGGCGTCCCTGACAGTCATCGCGCGGCCTCCGCGGGCACCGGCTGCTCCATGCGCAGGAAGTTGCGCAGCAGGTCGTGCCCGACCTTCGTCATGATCGACTCCGGGTGGAACTGCACGCCCTCGATTGCGAGCGAACGGTGACGCACTCCCATGATCACCCCGCTGTCCGATCGCGCGGTCACCTCAAGGTCCGCGGGCACCGTCTCCGGCGCGATCGCGAGCGAATGATAGCGAATCGCCTCGAAGGGGTTGGGCAGACCGTCGAAGACGCCCTTCCCGTCGTGTTCCACCATCGAGGTCTTGCCGTGCATGATCTCGCCGGCGTACCCCACGGTGCCCCCGTACGCCTCGCCGATGCACTGGTGTCCGAGGCAGACGCCGAGCAGTGGCGCACGCCCCTCGAAGGCGTGTACGAGGTCCCCGGAGATCCCCGCCTCCTTCGGCGAGCATGGACCGGGCGAGATCACGACGCGCTCCGGGCGCATCGCCAGGCAGTCCTCCACGGTCACCTCATCGTTGCGGTGGACCTCGACCTCCGCTCCGAGTTCCGAGAGGTACTGGTAGAGGTTGAACGTGAACGAGTCGTAGTTGTCGATCAGTAGCAGCATGTCAGGCTCCCCGGCCGTCGTTGAGCAGTGACCGGCGCCGTCGCCCTTCCGGCGACCCTTCGACGGGCTCAGGGCGAGCGGCGCCTGGCGTTGAGTCACAGACAAGCCACATCTCAGGCCCCTCCTTCGGGGGCAGGGGCGTCCGAGGCGGAGGCGACGCGTCCCGCGGTCGCCATCACGCGCAGTTGGTCCGCGTGCTCGTCGTAGTGACGCGCAACCTTCTCGATGCGCTCCCCAACCATCACCGCGCCGCGCTCCGCGTGGTTGCCGTAGCGCGCGAGTTCCTCTGGCGTCAGCGTCTCGAGCCACGCCTCGGTCTGCTCGCGTACCCCCTCGAGGCGCGCGCGCAGCACCGCCTCTTCCTCGGGCTCGCGCAGCCGGTAGGCCAGCTCCCACTGGTACTCGCTGAACGGCCGCCAGGTGTGGCCAGCCTCCTCCAGGAGCACGCGCGCCTCGGCGGCGTAGTACGCCTCCACATCAGCCACGTGCGCGAGCGCGTCGATGGGCGACCAGCCCTCCAGCAGCGGCTCGCCGCGCTGCGGCAGCGGCACGGCCTCGAATGCCGCCAGCAGGCCGTTGCGAGCCTCCGCGACCAGGTGCTGCAACGACGCCGCGGAGTAGCCGTCGAGCGCCTCGCTGCCGAAGGAGCGCGCGAGCCAGTCGGCGAGCCCGCTGGCGAGGTCGACATCACCCGGAGCGGTGGCGTTCACCCAGGCCGCATCGTCGTAGTGCTTCGCGCTGAATCGCGGCTCGCCGCCCCAGCCCACACAGGTGAAGGCGTTGACGATGAAGCGACTGCCCTCGACGCCTTCGAGGTAGAGCGTGTCCTGGAACTCGAACGGGCCGGGCTGCACGCCCAGTTGATCGCGCAGCACGCGCTGCAGCGCGTCCTCGGCGGCCTCGTGCCCGGCGACGGGCGCCAGCGGTAGCGACCAGCGCCCGGCAAAGGGGTCCCGGCCGGTGCGGTGCCGCACCAGCAGGATGCGATCGTCGTCGCGCACGAGCAGGCCCGCGGAGGCGAGGATCGGCGGTGGCGGCGGTGCGGTCATCGTGCTCCTCCTTCCCCTCCGTCAGTACCCGAGGCTGCCGGACGGCGCGCCGCCCTCACCGTGCTCGGCGTCGTCGATGGCCGCGAGCAAGGCGCGCGCCTTGTGCTCGCACTCCTCGAACTCCCGAACCGGGTCGGAGTCGTAGACGATGCCCGCACCCGCCTGGATATGCGCCCAGCCGTCCTTCATCACCAGCGTGCGGATGGTGATACACGTCTCCAGGTTCCCGGAGAAGTCGAAGAAGCCCACCGCACCCGCGTACGGTCCTCGGCGGTCGGGTTCCAACTCCGCGATGATCTCCATCGCGCGGATTTTCGGCGCCCCGGACACCGTGCCCTCTGGGTAGGCGGACCGCAGCGCCTCGTAGGGCGACATCCCCTCGCGCAGTTGCCCGGTGACGTGGCTGACGAGGTGCATGACGTGCGAGTAGTACTCCACCTGCTGCTGTGCGGTGACGCGCACGCTGCCGGTCTCCGCCACCCGGCCGATGTCGTTGCGCCCGAGGTCGAGTAGCATCACATGCTCCGCGATCTCCTTCGGGTCGTTGCGCAGCTCCTCGGCCAGCCGCTCGTCCTCCAGCGGCGTCTCGCCGCGCCTGCGCGTGCCCGCAATCGGATGCACCTCGACGAGCCCGTCCTCGACGTTCACCAGCAACTCCGGCGACGCGCCGACGATGTAGGTGTCGTCGAACTGCAGGTAGTACATGTACGGCGACGGGTTGATGGTGCGCAGGCTGCGGTAGACCTCGAACGGATGCGCGCCCGTCTCTCGCGAGAACCGCTGCGAGAGCACCGCCTGGATGATGTCGCCCGCGACGATGTACTCCTTGGTGCGCTCGACCGCGCGCAAGAAGTCCTCGCGCTTCCAGTTCGACTCCACGCCGCGGCCGGACTTGCCGGAGAACGGCACGTACGGCAGCGCGCCCAGCGGGGTCTCCAACCGCTCCACGAGCTGGTCGATCTTCCACCGCGCCTGCTGGTAGGACGCCTCCACGTCGCCATCGAGGCGGACGTGGGAGACGACCTTGATCGTGTGCATCAGGTGGTCGAACACCAGCAGCGTGTCCGTAAACATCAGCCACGTCTCCGGCACGCCGAGCACGTCCACCCCGGTGACGGGCACCCGCGGCTCGAAGTGCGCGACCGCTTCGTAGCCGACGTAGCCGACGGCGCCGCCACGGAAGCGCGGCAGCCCCTCGATGTCGACGGCGTCGAAGCGGCCCAGCTCGCGCTCCACCTCGCGGAGCGGGTCGCCGTCCTCGTGCTCGGCCGCCAGCACACGGTACGGCTCCGTGCCGATGAAGGAGTAGCGGCCCATGCGCTCGCCGCCCTCCACGGACTCCAACAGGTACGAATAGGGACCTCGCGCGACCTTCAGGAACGCGGATACGGGGGTCTCGAGGTCGGCGCGCACCTCTCGATAGATCGGGACGATGTTGCCCCGGCCTTGCATGCGCCGGACCTCGTGCAGGGGCGGTTCGTACATGTGATCAGTCATGCGTGGCATCAGTCGAGTCCTTGAGAGCAGCGGGCCGCGGTGACGAGCGAAGCGCGCCCCACCACCAGCTCCCCCGCCCGTCGCTGGCCCCGCGGTCCGCGCGCGCGTTGAAGCCGGTCATGCTCGCTCTCCGTCCTCGCTCAGGTGCTTTCACTGCCTGCCTTGCCTCGATCTATCGTCACACACAAAAGGACCACCGCCACGTGGGGCGATGGTCCTCGCGGTGCCACCCACATTCCGCGCCGTCGACCGGCCCCGAGGGGCGGCGCAGCGCGCTCGTTCGGGACACAGCCACAGCATCGCTGCGCACGTCGAGGACGCGCATCGCGAGGGCGATGTCCTGGGCCTGGATAACGGCGCCCGCACCGTCGACGCCTACTGGCCACCCCGATGGCGGCGTTCGGGTCGAGACTCCCGGGTCCATTCGGCCGCTGCTGACAGGCGCCGGGCTTCCACCTTGCCCCGGCTCTCTGAGCCCCGCGTAGCGGCGTACTAGTCCCGATCGACATCGCTTATGTATGCCAACTGGGCATTGACGTTACGCGCGCCCTCGAATCGTGTCAACGCAATGGCGACCTATGGTAGAAGACGTTCATGCACGCGGTTCCTAACACCGACCAGCGGGAGCGAACGACGACGATCCTCCGAAGGGCCGGGTCCGCGGATGCCGAGGGAATCGCACGCGTCCACGTTCGTTCATGGCAGGCGGGGTACCAGGGGATCATCCCCAAGGCCATCCTGGACCGTCTGCGAATATCAACTCGTGCTCGTCGGTGGGCAAGGAACGTCGAGCACGCTCGAAGCCGCGGGCACCACGTCTGGGTTGCCGAGAGGGGCGGTGAAATCGTCGCTTTTGCGATCACAGGCCCGGGGCGAAACGAGGACACGCTGAACCTTGGCGAACTCCACGCGATCTATCTCCTGCCCGACGAGTGGGGAGCGGGGACGGCGGCGCGAATGCTCGAGCTGGCAGTCACCCAGTTCCGGCACGAGGGTCGACCGGCAGCGGTGCTGTGGGTCCTTGAGCAGAACCGACGAGCGCGGCGATTCTACGAACGCTACGGCTGGCATACGGACGGCGCCGAGGATGTGACTCGAGTCGGCGCGTACCCGCTCCTGCAACTGCGTTATCAGCACGACCTCAGCGGGTCTCAACCGTCGAAAGGGGTGCGCTGGCGGCCAGCCTGGGTGTAACCGGGCCGCCGGCCCTTAGACGAAGCCCCGGACGAGCGGGGAGGTGGCCGTGATCCCGGTCCCTTTAGGACACCCCCTCACCGCCGCAGCGCCAGCGTCTCGATCCAGCCTGTGGCACCGGGATTCACGTACTCGCTCTCCGAAACACGGAGCGAAGCCACCTCGAATCCGGACGCCGCGAGGCGTGCGCGGAGGCCGTCCGGCTGGTGATACACCATGAACCGCTCGACCTTTATCGCCGCGCCCATCACGAAGCCCTCGCCGTCCCCCATCTGCGCGGAGCAGACGAACGGCGCTCCCGGCACGAGCACCCGCGCGACCTCGGACAAGGCCGTGTCCTGGTCGGCGTGCGCGACGTGCAGCAATGAGGCGCACGCCCACGCACCCTCGAACGTGCCATCGGCGAAGGGGAGGCGGCGCAGGTCACCGACGACGTGGCCGCTGGCCGGCTGCTCTCGGCGGGCGTAGCGCAGCATCTCCATCGTCAGGTCGAGGCCGACCGCGCGAAACCCCCGGTGCTCCAGTTCCGCGCTTTCCCAGCCAGGCCCGCAGCCGAGGTCCACGACCCGCGCGCCCGGCGCGAGGCGCTCCGTGAGCGTGTTCACCATGTGCATGATCCCGGAGCGATCGGCGTTGATTCCGACGTACGCGTCGATGTGAGGGGCGTAGGCGGCAGCGTTGCGGACGGCAGCGTCATTCGAGGCCACGGGCGGCTCCAGTCGCGCGCGGAGGGTACGATCCGCGGATGCCGGGCCGCTACCAGCTTCCGAGCACCACAACCCGGGAATGGCGCCTCTTTGCGAGCGACGGCCTGCTGGTGCTGGCCACGCTAGCGTCGGTCGCAGGCTGGACGACGGTGCTGTCGCTCGGCCCGAGCCTCCTCTACATGGCCTGGGCGCTCGCCGCCGCTGGATTCCTTGCGTTCGCCACTCGCGGACGGGCGATCGCCGCGTTCGGTATCTCGACGCTGTTCCTGTACTACCTCGGGATCGTCGTGTTGCTGGTGACGGCCGCGTTCAAGATCCGGCAACGACTGTCCGGTGAGCGCCGCTAGCGCTTGACCGTGCTCGCCACGACGAGGCCGGCAGCGATCAGCACGAGGTTCTTGATCACGAACTCGCCCGCCGTGGTCAGCAGCAGCGGGTTGCCCTGTTGAAACGCCAGCTCCGGCCGCAAGAACAACACGAGAAACGTCCCCAGCAATTCGCCCCAGAACAGCAGCAGCGTCAGGCGGAGCGCCACCCGAAACAGCAGTCCGAGGCCCACGATGACCTCGACGGCGCCGACCAGCGGGACGATCACGTCCGCCGGGAACCAGCTCAGGGTGAGCGCCACGAGGTCCGCGACCGGGCTGCGGTCCACGACCTTGAGCGCGCCGAACCACAGGAACACGAGGCCAAGCGAGATCCGCAGCAGCTCAGAGCCGTGCGCAGCCATCCAGCTCCGCGCCCGGCGGTCGATGTCCTCGGCGGTCCGCCCGAGGCTCACCCGAGGTTCACCGGCCGCTCATCGCCACCGCGCGCCTCATACGCGGACCGGCTGGCGATCGGCACGCGCCGCTTCGCGTTCGATGATGGCCCAGGCGGCGTCCACCGTGGCGTCCAGGTCACCCTCGGTGTTCCGCACCACGTAGTCGAACCGCGGCGCCTCCGCCAGCTCTGCCTCCGCCTCCGCCAGGCGGCGGCGCAGGCTCTCGTCGTCCTCGCTGGCGCGCTCACGGAGATGTGCTTCAAGGTGGTCAAGGTCGTCCGGGACGAGGAAGAGGAAGAGCGCGCCAGGAAGCGCCTCGCGCAGCGAGGCGGCGCCCTGCACGTCCACGCGGATCATGACGTGATTGCCGGTCTCCAGTGCGCGCCGGACCTGGGAGCGGGGGACGCCGTAGAAGTTGCCGTAGACCTCCGCGTGTTCAAGCAGCTCGCCCTCCGCAAGCTGGCGGGCGAACTCCTCGCGTGAAGCAAACACGTGATGGACGCCGTCGACCTCGTCCGCTCGAGGTGGACGGGTGGTCATCGTCGCCGGCACTGCGACGGGTAGTCCCCGCTCGCGCATCCGCGCCATCAGCACGTCCTTGCCGGCCCCAGAGGGGCCGGAGAGGACGATCACCAGCGGAAGCGGCGCGCGGGGCGGGTCAGTCACGCTAGGCGACGGCCTCGGTCTGAGCGCGCATCTGTGACGCCCGGCTGGCGAACGTCTCCGGCGTGATGGCGATCAGCGCCACCCAGTCGTTGTCCAGCACGACGACGGCCTTCGTGCGCCGGCCGCTGGTGAGGTCGATAGCGCGCTGCCCCTCCTTGCCTCGCTGCACCATGCGCTTGACGGGCGCCGAACCCGGCGAGGCGACCGCCATTACGCGATTCAGGGAGAGGTGGTTATCGAAGCCGACATGAATCAACTCAGTGTGCATGTGAAGACCCTCCGAGGGACCATCTACCCGCCTGCCATCCGGTCCAATGGCTTTGCAGACGGTTCAGGCCCATCCACAAGGAAGGATACGACACCTGAACAGCGCCAGCCTCCACCACCGTCCCCTCTCCGTCCTCCAGCCTCCTAATTTGCGCGGGATCCGGCCGCCTCCTCTGGCCGCGCGAGCCGCCCCGAACTCGCCTCCGCAACCGGGGTAGCGCAGAATAGAGGTCACACACAGGCACGAGGTGCGCGCGACGGAGCATCGATATGGAAGCGACGACCGTCTCACCCGTCGGACGGCCCGTGGACGCCGTCGTCGACCTGCCCGGCTCAAAGAGCTACAGCAACCGCGCCTTGCTCGTCGCCGCGCTGGCCGAGGGACGCTCCGAGATCACGCGCGCGCTGTTCTCAGACGACACACGCTACATGCACGGCGCGCTCACGGCCCTCGGCCTCGTCGTGGAGGCGGACGAGGCGTCCCAGCGGTTCTCTGTGGAGGGCAGCGGGGGCCGCTTCCCTGAGCGACAGGCTGAGCTGTTCGTCGGCGGCGCGGGCACCGCCGCCCGCTTCCTGACCGCGGCGGTCGCCATCGGCGACGGGACGTACACGGTGGACGGGTCGCCTCGGATGCGGGAGCGGCCGATTAGCCCGCTGCTGGAGGCCCTGCGGGAACTCGGTGTGGACGCGGTCGACCGCTTCGGCAACGGCTGCCCGCCCGTGGACGTGCGGGCGAGCGGGATTCCGGGCGGCCGCGCGTCCGTGCGGGGCGACATCTCCAGTCAGTACCTGAGCGCACTCCTGCTCGCCGCGCCTTACGCCCGCACCGACGTGACCATCGAGGTACAAGGTGAACTCGTATCCGCGCCCTACATCGACGTCACGCTCGATGTGATGTCGGCCTTCGGCGTCCCCGTCGACCGCCGTAGCGACACGAGCTTCCGCATCGCAGCGGGGCAGCACTACCGGGGCCGCGCGTACGAGATCGAGCCGGACGCCTCCAGCGCGTCCTACTTCTTCGCCGCGGCCGCCGTCACCGGGGGCCGCGTCCGCGTGCCGCGCCTGGGCGCCGGCTCCGTGCAGGGCGACCTCGGCCTGCTGGACGTACTCGAGCGCATGGGCTGCGGGGTGCTACGCGAGGCGGACGCCATCGAGGTGCGCGGCCCACGGCAATTGCGCGCGGTGGACGCCGACTTCACGCGCATGGGCGACGTGGCGACGACCCTGATGGCGATCGCACCGTTCGCGGACGGCCCGGTGACCGTCCGCGGCATCGCGCAGACCCACTACGAGGAAAGCGACCGCCCGGTGGCGGCGGCGGCCGAACTGCGCCGCATGGGCATTCAGGTCGAGGAGACGTGGGACAGCGTCACGGTACACCCCGGGACACCTCAACCGGCGGTGATCGAAACCTACGATGACCACCGCATCGCGATGAGCTTCGCCCTGGTCGGCCTGCGCGTGGCGGGCATCGAGATCGCGGACCCGGGCTGCGTGGCCAAGACGTTCCCGGCGTACTTCGAGGTGCTGGGCGGGCTAACGGCGTAGGCCGCCTGCGTCCTGTTAGACGTTCCGGCGCATCCGCTGTTCGCGGTCCAGGTCTTCCAGGCGCTTCTCCTGGTCGCGGTTGATCTCCTGCATCTTCTCCTTGATGACCTCGCCCATCAGGAACGAGCCGAAGTCGAAGCCGCTGGAGTCGGGGAGCGATGAGTCCGCCTCGCGGCCGACCTTGCCGGCGCGGTAGGCGGTGTATTCGAACTCGTTCTGCGCGATCAGCTTGAAGTACTCGTCCCGCCGCTCCTCGCCTGCCTCGAGTAGCTCCTTCAGGTCAAGCAGCGCGCCGCGGAAGCGGTCCAGCCAGTGCAGGATCTGCTCGCTGTTCGTCACAGCGATGTCGTAGGCCATTGCGGGGTCGGTGGCGGTGAGTCGCGTGGCGTCCTTGAAACCCCCGGCCGCGAGCAGCGACAGCTCCGGCCAAGCCTCCGAGGCGCGGGCGGTGCGGAAGAGCGCGGTCGAGAGCAGCATGGGCACGTGGGAGATGGCGGCCACGTAGGCATCGTGTTCCTGGGCGTCCATGAACATCGGCTCAGCGCCTACAGCGTTCGCCAGGTTCGTGACACTCTCGATGGCCGCGGACGGGGCGCCGGGCGGCGCCACCACCACCCAGCGGCTGTCCTCGAAGAGCGCCGGGTCCGCGAAGCGGGGGCCGGCCTCGGTCTTGCCGGCCATGGGGTGGCCACCGATGAACGTGACCCGCGAGGGCATCAGCTCCGCCGCCCAGCGCATCGTCTCCGCCTTGGTCGAGCCCGTATCGGTGACGACCGCGCCGTCCTCCAGCGCGTCCGCGATCTCCTCCATGAGCCGCCGGTTGGCCAGCACGGGCGCCGCGAGGATCACGAGACCGGCGCCGCGCACGGCGCGTGACGGCTCGTTCTCCACCTTGTCCAGCGCGCCCGCCTTCTGCGATGCGTTGGCGGTCGACCGGTAGCGGTCGAACCCGACGATCTCGAGGTCCCGCACCTCGCCGCGCTGCTTCAGGGCAAGCCCGATCGAGGAGCCGATGAGACCCGTTCCGAGGATGGCGACTCGGGGCATTCAGAGTGTCCTTGCCTGTGTGGGCCGCGATCAGTCGCAATCGTAGCAGTTTCGCGGGCCAGCCTCGCGGCCGGTGGCGCGGCCCGCCCGCCCCAGGCGCTCAGTTGTCGGCGTCCGCCTCGATCAACCAGAGCAGTTCGGCGTCATCGGCGGCGTCCACGACGCGCTCGCTGTGCCGGCGCACCAATTCGACCACCCGCGGACGCACGCCTGCGGCCTCCAACCGTTCCGCGCCCAGCGCCGCGTGGTGCCGCAGTGTCCACAACGCGTGCCGGAAGCCGTCACCCGAGGGCGACTCGACATGCCGGCTTACACCCCGCGGCAGCGCGTCCAACAGCACGAAGGCGACGCGCTCCCACACCCAGATCCGTCCCTTGCCCGCGTCGTGGAGTAGCGCCGCCTCCAGGAGGTCCGGGGACGGCCGCGCGCCCTTCGCGACGCCGTCGCGGCGCAGCCAGCGCATGACCGCCAGTGAGTGACGCCGGTCGCGCGGATCCATCGTGACGAAAACCCGCACGCCCCGCTCGTCGAGGACAGCGGCCACCTCGGCGGCGTCCTCCGCCTCCAGGACGGGGCGGAGGCCGGCGACGAACTGGCACGCGCGATAACGCGCGCTACGCCACGCGGAGGCCACCACCGTCCCCCACGAAAATCGTCAGGAAGAACTCAATGAGCGGGCCCATGATGGTGAACAGCGGGTTGAACTCGCCTCCGCTGATGAACGGCGACAGGATCAGCAGCATCAGGATGCCCGGCCCCCAGGGCTCCAGGCGCGCCAGCTGCTCGGACAACTCGCCCGGCAGCAGGCCCACCGCCACCCGGAACCCATCGAGTGGCGAGACGGGGATGAGGTTGAACACCGCCAGAAGCACGTTGAGCAGCACCACGGTGCCCAGGAAGAGCCCTGTGAGGTCGCCCGCGGACTCGGTCCAGCGTTGTGCGAACAGCTCGGCGGCCGCCGGGTTCACGAAGGGGTGCCAGAACGGCACGAGCCCGAGCTTGATCGGGATGGCCGCGACGCCCGCCATGACCAGGTTCGAGGCCGGCCCCGCCGCCGCGACCATCGTCATCGTCTTCTTCGGGTTCGCCGTGTTGTACGGGTTCACGGGCGTCGGCTTCGCCCACCCGAAGCCGACGAAAAAGATCATCAGGGAGCCGACTGGGTCCAGGTGCGCGACGGGGTTGAGCGTGAGGCGGCCCGCCAGCCTCGGCGTGCGGTCCCCCAGGCCGTCCGCCACCAGGGCGTGCGAGAACTCGTGGAAGGCGAGCCCGACGAAGAGCGCCACGAGGAACGCGCTGATGAGGACAAGAAAGACCTCGGGCGCGTCGCCGAGCACGGAGAGGTAACGGAGCAGCATTGCCGTCCACCATAGCAACGTGAGCGCTGAGGGCTACGCAGCGCGCGGAGGTCGGTGGTCCAGAACTTCGTTGACAGTGCGAACGGGCGCTCCCTATCGTTGTGCGAGCGTCTGGCGCCGAACCGCGCCGCTCCAGCACGCTTCACAGCAGAAAAGGAGCTGGGCACCCGTCGGTGTGAGTGTCGGGGACTGGCGGGGTCCCGATACCGAGCGCGAACGCGCACGCCGGCGTGCTCCACCGGATGTCACCACAACCCCGCACGTCCCGCACGATCGCGCTCTCCATCGGCTCCTTCGCGCTTGTGGCCGCCCTCGTGGCCGGCGCCTTCTCGCTGCAGCTCATCCCCACCCGCGCGCCCGATCTGACGAGCACGCCCCAGGCAGGCGAGGCCCCGGCGCTGGTCTTCGCGGAGTTCGGACAGACCGCGGACCGGCTCTACGTCGCGCGCGCCGAGACCCCCGGCGAACGCACGCTCATCGACACCATCGACCATGCCGAGGGCTGGGGCCTGAACCCGGCCGTGGGAATGTCCGGGTCGCTGATCGCCTACACGGTGCTGCCGCCGGACTCGGCGCCCCGGCGGGACGCTCTGGCCGAGTTGTGGCTGCTGGACATCGACACCCGCAACCGCACCCGCCTCGCGAGCGACGCCGACCTGCTGGTCGCGCCGCTCTTCACACGCGGCGGCGGTGAGCTGGTCTACCGCAGCACCGGCGCGGGCAGCGAGCAGGCGCTTGTACGCGTCGACCTGGCCACACGCGCCCGCGCGACCGTGTACGAGGAGCAGACTGCCTTCGGCATCTTCCCCATCGGCTTCGATGCCTCGAACCTCCTGCTCTTCGCGCGACTCTCCGCCAACGGCACCGATGTGTACCGGGTGACCGGCAAGGGCGCAGCGAGCCTCGTCTTCCACGCCTCGGACAACCTGGCGCGGGACTGGCGGATCTCTCCGGACGGTCGCGCGCTCTCCTACCTGGCGCCGGAGGTCCTCGCGGAGCGCGTGGTGCACCGGGCGCAGGTGGTGCCGCTCCAGGGACGGCTCGAGCCGGCGGCGTTCGCCGCGGGCAGCCTGCCGATGGAGCAGTACGGGCCGGTGTGGGCGGCGGACGGCAGCTCGCTGACCGTTGGCCAGGAGGCCTTCCCCGGCGAGGGCGCGCCGGCCGCGGTCCTGACCCGCGCCGGACAGGCGGCCGAGCTGGCCGCGCCGGAGCGCGGCTTCGATGTCCCCCTACAGTGGAGTGCGGATGGCGCCTACCTCGCCGTGCGGGCCTTCGACGGTGTGAACTCGCACGACCCGGGCCTCGAATCGTTGACGGTGGTGACGCGCGACGGGCGCCGCATCCCGGTGCCGGCCAGCGCGGAGCTGATCTTCATCGGCTGGATCGGGCGTGCTTAGGCGGTGGCTGGCTGTCCTTCTCGCCTGCGCGTGCACGGCGCTCGTCGCGACGCTAGGCCCGGAGGGGACACCGCGCGCAGACGCCTGCGCCTTTGACACCCGCACGCCCGAGACGTACGAGGCGGACTCCGGCCGCTCCGCGTACCTGCTGAGCGTGGACGCCGCGGCCGCGGACTTGCTCTTCCCCGGCGATAGCTACTTCGGGCTGCCCGCCATCGAGGCCGGTGGCCGCAACGACCGCATCCAGGGTCCACGACGCATCCCGCCGCAGCTCCTGCGCGCCATCGGCTGGGTCGAGTCCGACCTCACGATGGCCTCGCGGTCCGTGCGCTTCGAGTCGATCGGGGCGGCGCTGGTGTCGTTCGACTGCGGGCACGGGGTGATGCAGGTGACCTCCGGCATGACGCTCCCGCTGGGCGACGGGGACCGGCCGTCCGGACGGCAGACCAGCGTCGCCACGCACTACGCCTACAACATCGCCAGGGGCGCCGCGATCCTCGCTGAGAAATGGAACCAGGCGCCGGAGATCCGCCCCATCGTGGGGACCGACACCGGCTCCGACCCAAACGTGCTGGAGAACTGGTACTACGCCGTCTGGGCGTACAATGGCTTCACCGGTCCCGGCTCCAACCAGAGCAATCACCCCCTGGACCCGTCCCTCGGGAGCTGGCCCCGCTCCGAGTACCGCTGCGACGGCACTCAATCGAGGAACCGCTACCCGTACCAGGAGATGGTGTGGGGCTGCGTGTCCAACCCGCCGTCTCGGGACGGCCGCGTGCTCTGGGCGGCGGTGGACATCTCCTACCCGGACTTCACCTCGCCGCGCTTCTTCGACGCGCTGGCGCCGGCAAACTTCAGCTTCCCCTACAGCGCCATGGACATCCCCACACCCCAGCCTGCGCACGTCGCGCAGCCCTCGTTGGTGGACGCCGGCGCCGTCGCGCGGTTGCTCGGGACGCCGCGCCTGGATGTCACCAGCACGCCGATCACGATCCGCACCGCCGGTGCGCCGCAGCAACAGACGTTCACCGTGCCAGTTCGCAACGCCGGCGGCGGCATCCTCTCCTGGCAGGCCACCAGCAGCGCCAACTTCATCGTGCTCTCACCACCGGCGGGCGCGGCTGTGGGTCCCGACATCCGATGTACCTCGGGCGGCTGTCCCTCGGGCCAACTGACCGTGACGGTGAACCCCACGCTGCTTCCGGCGGCGCGCCAGAGCGGGACGATCACGATCTCGTCGCCTAACGGCGCCGGACCGCCCGTCACGATCCGCGTCGAGGTCTTCGCGGACTTCGAGGTGGGTGTGCCGGGGACAAGCCGCGCACCGTAGCGGCGTAGAAGAGGCCCGTATACGCGCCCAGCCGCCACCTATACTCGTCGCCAGCAGAGAGCCTCCTGGCGAACGGACGGCAGCGGCGGTCGCCTCGAAGATGACGAAGGAGCACCGATGATTCGAGGATGGATCGACTCGATCCGCCGCAACCACGGCCTGGAGCACGCGACCGTGACGATCCTGCTCGCGCGCCACGGCCCTCGCCGCATGGCGGGCCGCGCCGCCTCCAATGGCTTCTACATCATCGGCGATGTCGACGAGGCGGAGTTGAACGCCTGCGCGCGCGAGGCGTTAGCGCGCATGCAACGCGGCGAGGAGGGGCTGGCGGTTTCGCCCCTCTGCGGGACGAACATCGCCGTCACGGGTTTCATGACCGCCGCGGCCACCGCGGCGGTCTTGCGCCGGGGCAAGCTCCGCGAGCGCTTCGGCGACGCCTTCACCGCCGCGATGGTGGGCGTGGTGCTCGCCCAGCCCGTAGGCCGCATGGTGCAGGAGCACCTGACCACTCGAGGCGACCTCCAGGGCATCGAACTGGTGGGGACGCGCTCGATCCTGCCCGGGATCAAGAAGGTCTACACGGCCCCGCGCCCGGCGCCGGCCACGCCTCCCGTCTCCTGAGGGACGGACACCGCCTGCGCGTCGCGAGGTGGGACGTCGCTACGCCGCGAGCATGCGGGGCTGCTGGCGCCGGGACGCCTGCCGCCCGAGCAGCCGCACGAAGGCGCGGAGCAGCTCCGGGTCGTACGCGCCGACGTCCGTCGCCATCTCGCTGAGCAGCGCGTACACGTCCGACTCACCTCCGGAGGCGCAGAGCAGCGATAAGCGCGCCGCAATGGCTACGGAACGGGCCGCGAAGGGCATCGCGCCGCCGGCCAGTCCCGCCGGGTAGCCCTCGCCGTCCAGCCGCTCGTGATGGGAGAGCGCGGCCGCCTGCGTCGACTCACGGGTCACACCCATGCGCCGCGTCACCGCCAGCGAACGGCCGGGGTGCTCCCGCAGCATGTCGTCGGGTGCGCCCGCCTCGGGTGCCAGCAGCGCCTCGAACGGCTGCCCGCTCATCCCGATGTCCGCGAAGACGCCACCCACCGCCAGCGCGCCCAGGCGGTCGACGGCCCGTATCCCGGTCTCGTGCCCCAGCAACAGCGCGTACAACGAGGTGCGCGCCATGTGCACCGGCAGCGACGGCTCACCCCCGCCGGCGGTCGCCAGTAAAGCGTCCGCGGTCCGCGGCGACCGCAACACGAAGTGCGCACACTCGTCGATGGCCGCCATCAACCCCGCCGGGATGGCCCGCTCGTCTAGGTGCTGGAGCAGGTCCGCCACCTCGTACGTGAGCGCGCGGTGGAGCGCCCACGCGCGGTGCGCCGGCGACACCGAGTCGGTGACGGCGATGCGGTGCAGGTGGTGCCGGAGGTAGAGCCGCAGCGCCGGGACATCGTCGCGCAGGATGAGCACCTGCCCGGCCTCGTGCGCCCCCAGCGCCCTCGGATGGACGCGCGCACCGCCCGTATCGAACAGTGGGAACGCGGGGATCCGGTACAGCGAGAAGATCCCCGCCGGGACCTCGATACTCTCGCGGTCCGGCAGTCGTTCGAGGGCGATCGGCGCCATGCATCCCTCCGCCTGCATGGTCGCGCGGTGGAGGCGGTCCGGGGATCGGGGATTCCCTGACGGACCCGCGGCCTAGAGGAGCCGGGCCTGCTCGGCTGGTGGGGCCGTCTCGCGCAGGCAGTCCGGGTCGTCGTACTCGACGGAGTTCACGCGGCTGGAGACCGGCGTGGCCAGCAGGACGCCCGTCGGCGCAGGTCCGAGGAGGTCGCGCAGCACTCGGGGCGCCTGGCGCGAGTAGAGCCACGCATCCGCGGCCTCCTGGTCGCCCAGGATCACCGGCATGCGGTCATACACCGCCGCCACGTCCGCGCTCGCCTCGGTGGTCACGATGGTGAACGTGGTCTGCGTCCCGCCCCGCGGGAGGGGCGCATCCGAAGCCAGCCCGGCGAAGAGCAGCGGCTGCCCGTCCGTGCGGTGGAACCAGTAGGGGCGCCGCTCGCGGCCGGCGGTCGCCCACTCGAAGAAGCCGTCCGCCGGGACGATGCACCGTCCCGACTCGAACGCCTCCCGGAACGCCGGACGCTCGGCCAGCGTCTCCGCACGGGCGTTGATGTGCCTCGCGGCATCGCCGCGACTCGACCAGCCATTCACCAGGCCCCACGTCGCCAGGACCGCGTGACGCTCCTCGCGGCGCTCTCGCGCGATCCAGTGCTCCTGCATCGGCGCGATGTTCCAGCGCGGCCGGTAGCTCTCTTCGACTAGTTCCTCGACGGGCACACCGAGCAGTGCGGCGACGCGGTCGCGGTTCTCCTCGGTGAGTGTGAAGCGCCCGCACATCGCCGCAGTGTACGAGGGGCGCGTGGTGGGCTCGACGCTCAGGTAGCATCGCAGTCCAGATGTCCGCCCCCACTCACCGCCGAGACGAGGTGCGCACGTGAGCCGCGGCACCGCGGTGCGGCTGGGCGTGCAGGTTGCCGTCTCCGCGCTCTTCGTGCTGCTCGCCGTGCGGGCCATCGACTACGGCGAGCTACGCGAGGCGGTCCGCGAGGCTGACCTGCGCTGGGTGCCCCCGGCCTTGTTGCTGTTCACCCTCGCCAAGTACGTGGACTCCTGGCGCTGGCGCTACCTGCTGCGGGGCGTCGATGCGCCCCCACAGCCCGCGCTGTTCGGCGCCTTCCTGATCGGCAACTTCGTGAACAACGTGCTCCCGCTGCGGGCGGGCGACGTGGCGAAGATCCAGGTGCTCGCCAACCGCTACGGCACTCCGCGCTCCAGCCTGGCGTCCTCGGTCTTCGTCGCGGAGGCCACCCTCGATGCGGTGACGTTCGTGCTGTTCCTCATCCCGCTCCTGACCTTCACGGAGCTGGGCGACATCCCGCAGATCACCCGCGCCGCGGTCCTCGTGCTGGTCACACTCGCCGTGCTGGCCGCGGCGGGCGCGCTCGCCCTGGCGCGCCACGGGCACCGCCTGCCCGTGCCCAGACCGTGGCATGAGGCGCTCGAGGCGAGCCCCGGCCAGATCGAGGAGGGACTGCACGCGCTGCGATCCCTCCCGCGCGCGATGGGCGCCGTGGCGCTCTCCGTCCCGCCGTGGCTGCTGGAGGCGGGCACGTTCGGCCTCGTGGGCCTCGCCTTTGGACTGGAGCCCGGCTACCCGACCTTTGTGACGGCGATGATCGCGGCGAACGTCGCCGTCGCGGTCCCGCTGGGGCTGTGGAACATCGGACCGTACGAGGTGCTGGTCTCCGCGGTGCTGATCGCCGCGGGCGTGAGCGCGACCGTCGCGCTCTCCTACGCGGTCGCGGTGCATCTGCTGGTCAACCTCTGGATCAACGTCGTGGGCCTCGTCACGCTGTGGGTCATGCGGATCAGCCCGCGTGACGTGCTGCGCGGCCCCGGTGGTCGGCGGCCGGAGCCGGTGCGATGAGCGATGCGCCCGAGGCCGCCGGACACGTCGTGCTCCTCACCAGGTGGCACTTCCCATCGATGCGGGTGATGCCGCGACAGTTCTGGCGCATCCGCACGCTCGACCGCGCGACCAGGTACGTGCCGGGGTGCCTGTGGGTCCATCGATGGGCTTCGCGGCGCTCGCTGCTGCTGACCAGCGCGTGGGTGGATGCTGAGGCAGCGGCGCGGTGGCTCGCCTCGGACCGGTTCGCCGAGTTCGACCGGACTGCCCGTGCGGTCCCCGGCGTCCGAGCGGACGTCGACTGGCTCGTCGAGCGGACGCCACGTTAACAATCGGGAGGGCTATTGCAAGGCCGTTCCGTTAATCTGTGCGCAGGAGGCAGCATGTCCACGGTCCTCGTCGTCGAGGATGACCAGAGCATCCTCGACGCGGTCGAGTTCAACCTGCAGCGTGACGGCCATGAGGTGCTCACGGCCGCGGACGGCGTTGCCGGGCTAGAACTCGCACGCGAGCGGCAGCCCGACCTGGTGGTGCTGGACATCATGCTTCCGCGCATGTCCGGCCTCGATGTCTGCCGCATCCTTCGGGAAGAACAGGTGGCGGTGCCGATCCTGATGCTCACCGCGCGCGGCGGCGAGGCAGACAAGGTCCAGGGACTGGACCTGGGCGCCGACGATTATGTCACCAAGCCATTCTCGATGCGCGAGCTGCGCGCCCGCGTCTCCTCCATGCTGCGCCGCGACCAACTGTCGCGGGCTGCCGGCGTGGACGGCCAGGAAGAGGCGGAGTTGCTGCAGGGCGGCGACGTGCGCCTGGACGCGCGGGCGCACGAGGTGTGGCGCGGCGAAATGCCGGTGCGGCTGCGCCCGCGCGAGTTCGCCCTCCTGGAGTTCCTGATGCGGAACCCGGGCCAGGTCCTGACCCGCGAGATGATCCTGGAGCGTGTCTGGGGCTACTCGTACGGCGGCGAAACGCGCACCGTGGACGTCCACATGCGCTGGCTGCGCGAGAAGATCGAGGACGACCCCGCGAACCCGCAGCATCTGCAGACGGTCCGGGGCGTCGGCTACAAGTTCGTCCCATGAACCCGGGGTGGCGGAGGGTGTTGGTACTGGTCGCCGCCGGCGCGGCTGCCGGCGTCGGCGCGCTGGTGGCGCCACCCCCGGTGGCCGCCGCGGTGGCCGTGCTCGCCGTCGTCGCCGCCGCGCTGCTGCTACCTCGAGGCCGCCCAGCCACCTCGGCGGCCGCCCCCGTGACGGCGGCCACTGTGCCGTCCGCAGACACGGCCTCCGTCGACGTCCAGGCCTCCGTCGGGCCCCTGCTCGAGGGGCTGTACGACGCCATCTTGCTCGTCGACGGCGACGAGGTCGTGCGGGCGGCCAACCCAGCGGCAGAGCGCCTGCTGGGACGGCCCGCCGGCTCCCTCGTCGGCCAGTCCGTGATCCGCGCCACGCGCGACCACAACCTGACGCAAGTCGCGCGGGAGGCCGCGGGCGAGGCGCGCGAGGTGGACGTGGAGGGTCGCCGCGTGATGCGCACGACGGCCTGGCGCGTGCAGACCGCCGGCATCGCCACCGTGCTCGTCATGGAGGAGTTGACCGAACTGCGTCGCGCTCAGCGGGCGCGTTCCGACCTCGTCGCCAACGTCTCCCACGAGCTGCGCACGCCCATTGCCGCCGCCCTCGCCCTGGCCGAGACGCTCGAGGAGGGTGTGCCGGACGAGGCGCAGCGCGCGCGATTCCACCGGCAGCTGACGGAGGAGGTGACGCGGCTCGGGCGCATCGTGGAGCGGCTGCTGCACCTCTCGCGGCTGGAGCAGGCGGCCGAGGGCTTCGAGACTGAGGTCGTGGAGCCGAGCGACCTCCTCGAGACCGCCGCCACGCGCATCGCCCCGCTCGTGGGGACGGACCAGCGGCTGCACGTCGAACTGGGCGCAGCGCCACCGGTGCTCGCCGACCGCGAGCGGACGCTGGAGGTGCTGGCGAACCTGCTGGAGAACGCGCTGCGCTTCAGCCCGCCTGGCGGTACGGTCACGCTCCTGGCGGAGGCCGGCGACGGAGAGGTGTGCTTCGGGGTGCGCGACGAGGGCCCCGGCATCCTGCCGTCTGACCGTGCGAGGGTCTTCGAGCGCTTCTACACGGGCGACCGCTCGCGCGACCGCGAGGCGGTGGGGACTGGCCTGGGGCTCGCGATCGCCCGGCACATCGTGGCGCGCCTGGGCGGGCGGATCTGGGTCGGCGACAGCGAGCGCGGCGCGCGGCTGTGCTTCACGTTGCCGGTCGCGCCCGGCCCGGACGCCGCCTCGCGCTGACCCTCCACGTCCGAGCCCTCCCCCGATCCCATCCTGATCGCAGTCTTAATCAGCCGTTAAAGGCGCGGGCTGATGCTGCGAGTACCCAGAGGTACGCGCCCGTCCAGCGCATTGCGGCGCCCGCGCACGAACTCCCCCCAAGGAGGATTGTCGACAGTGGTACGAAACCCCACGAAGCACCGACTGCCGCTGCTGTTCATGCTGATGGTGTCCGCGGTTGCGCTGTTCGCGGTCGGATGTGACGACGACGACGGCGGCAACGGTTCCGGCAACGGTGGCACCACCTCCACGCCGGCCGGTAGCGACTCCACCTCGATGCCTGCGGGCAGCGACTCCACTTCAACCCCCATGGCTGGCGGCGAAATCGACTACGGCTCGCTGAGCGGCTCCGTCCGCGTCGACGGCTCGTCCACCGTGTTCCCGATCTCGGAGGCGGTCGCTGAGGAGTTCAGCCTGGTCTCGGACGTGCGCGCCAATGTGGCCTTCTCTGGCACCGGCGGCGGCTTCGAGAAGTTCTGCCGAGGCGAGATCGAGATCAGCGACGCCTCGCGCCCGATCCAGGATGATGAGGTTGCCGCCTGCGCCGCCAACGGCATCGAGGACATCGTCGAGATTCAGGTGGCCATCGACGCGCTGACGGTGATGGTGAACCCGGGCAACGACTTCGCCGAGTGTCTGACCATCGACGAGGTCAACAACATCTTCCGGGGCGACGGCGCCACCAACTGGAGCCAGGTCCGCGATGGCTTCCCGGACCAGCCGATCAGCTGGTACTACCCGGGCACGGACTCCGGCACCTTCGACTACTTCGTGGAGGCGGCCATCGAGGGCGTCGACGAGGAGGCCACGCACCGCGGTGACGGCACGTCCTCCGAGGATGACAACATCCTGCTCCAGGGCATCGCGAACGACCCAAACGCCATCGGCTACTTCGGCTTCGCGTACTTCCTGGCGGCAGGCGACGAGCTGAAGGCGGTCGCGGTCGACGGCGGCGATGGCTGCGTCGAGCCGTCCTTCGACGCGGCGCTCGACGGCTCCTACCAGCCGCTGGCGCGCCCGATCTTCATCTACACCACGGAGACGCTGCTTGCCGAGCGGCCCGAGGTGCTGGGCTTCATCAACTTCTACCTCGAGAACCTGGGCGAGCTGGTCCCAGAGGTCGGGTACGTGACGATGCCGGAGGACCTGCACCAGGAACAGGTCGCCAAGATTGAGCCGTTCCTCCAGTAGGCGAGGCGGCTTAGAATTCAGCCGGGTGGCGCAGGGCTGCGTCACCCGGCTAGGCGATCCGAGTCCGGCGGTGCGGTCGGCACGCGGGTGCGACGGAGCGGGGAGCGCCTGTGCAAGGAGTAGGTGACGGCCGCGACCCCGCGGACGTGGGGGCAGCGCTGCGCAAGCGGCGACGCCTGGGCGAGAGCGTCATCCGAGGCACCCTGGTCGTGTGTGCCGCTGTCTCACTCTTCACCACCGCGGCCATCGTGTTCGTGCTGCTCGGCGAGACCGTGTCGTTCTTCCGGGAGGTCTCGTTCTCCGAGTTCTTCCTGGAGACCACATGGCAGCCGAACTTCAATCCGGTGAGCTTCGGCATCTGGGAACTGGTCGCCGGCACAGCGAATGTGCTGCTGTGGTCGCTCGCCATCGCGCTTCCCCTGGGGATCGCCGGTGCGATCTACCTGAGCGAGTATGCGTCGGCGCGGCAGCGCAAGGTGCTGAAGCCGATGCTTGAGGCGCTGGCCGGTGTGCCCACGGTGGTCTACGCCTACTTCGCGCTGACCTTCATCACGCTGGACGTCCTTGGACCCTTGTTGGGCACGAGCATCTCCGTCCCGTTCAACTCACTGGGCGCGAGCATCGTGATGGCCGTCATGATCACGCCGACCATCGCCTCGATCTCGGAGGACGCGATGGCCAGCGTGCCTAGCGAGCTGCGAGAGGCCGCCTACGGGCTGGGCGCGACGCGGCTCGAGGTAGCGATGCGGGTGGTCGTCCCCGCGGCGCTCTCCGGCATCGTGGCGTCGGTGCTGCTCGCGATCGCACGGGTCGTGGGCGAGACAATGATCGTGGCGGTCGCCGCCGGGTCGACGCCCGCGCTGACGATGTCTCCCCTCGAGAGCATCCAGACGATGACCGGGTTCATGCTCCAGATGGGTGGTGGCGACGCCGCCCGCGGCACCCTGCAGTACCAGTCGCTCTTCGCCGTGGGCACGACCCTGTTCGTCTTCACGCTGATCTTCAACGTGGGTGCGCAGGTCCTCGTACGGCGCTTCCGCGAGGTGTATGTCTGATGGCCACCGCGGGGGCCACCGAAGCGCCCAGACTACGCGCCGAGGGCAAGGTTGCGCGTCGCCAGTGGCTCTCGCGCATCTCGCGCTGGATCCTGTTCAGCGCGATCCTCATCGTGCTGTCCGCGCTTGCGTTCCTCGCCTACGACACGATCGTCCAGGGCGCCGGAAGCCTGACGTGGGACTTCCTCACGAGCTATCCGTCGCGCAACGCGGAGCGTGCCGGCATTCGCTCCTCCATCCTCGGTTCAGCGTGGGTCCTCAGCCTGGTTGTGGTGATGGTGATTCCGATCGCCGTCGGGACCGCGATCTGGATCGAGGAGTTTGCTCCACAGAACCGCGTACTTACGGTGGTGAAGCTCAACGTGGCCAACCTCGCCGGCGTCCCGAGCATCATCTACGGCGTGCTTGGGCTCACGCTCTTCGTGCGCTTCATGGGCCTGGGGCCCAGCATCCTGGCCGGCGCCCTCACGCTCTTCTTGATGATCCTGCCGATGACCGTGATCGCCGCGCAGGAGTCGATCCGCCAGGTGCCGTCGAGCGTGCGCGAAGGCTCGCTGGCCCTCGGGGCGACGCACTGGCAGACGGTCTGGTTCCACGTCCTGCCGGGGGCCGCACCGGGCATCGTCACGGGGGTCATCCTCGCGATCTCGAGGGCCGCGGGCGAGACGGCCGCGCTGATCATGATCGGCGCGTTCGCCTTCATCGCCTTCGACAACACGAGCCCGCTCGATGACTTCACGACCGTGCCGATCCAGATCTACAACTGGACTCTGCGGCCGCAGCCCGAGTTCCGGGCGAACGCGGCCGCCGCGATCATCGTGCTGATGGTCGCGGTACTGACGTTCAACCTGCTGGCCGCGGTGATCCGGGAGCGGTTCCGGCGTGACTAGCGTTGCCAAGGAAGGAAGCGGCATCATGGCCGAACAACGACTCGCGATCCCGCGCCCGGAGACCGGGCGCGGCGGCATCGAGGGGCAGGGCGGCATGCAGCGAGTCGAGGAGCAGCGGCGCGCGCCTCGTGACTTCGAGCCGCCCGAGCCGGCGGTGATGCGGGTGCGCGAGCTGGACTTCTACTACGGCAAGAAGCAGGCTCTTTCCGGCATCGGCATGGAGTTCCCTGAGCACCGAGTGACGGCGCTCATCGGGCCATCCGGGTGCGGGAAGAGCACGCTCCTGCGTTGCCTGAACCGCATGAACGACCTGATCTCGGGCACCCGCGTGGACGGGGCGGTCGAGTACCACGGCCAGGACCTGTACGGCAGCGACGTCGACCCCGTCGAGGTGCGGCGCCGCATCGGCATGGTGTTTCAGAAGCCAAACCCGTTCCCGAAGTCGATCTACGACAACGTCGCCTTCGGCGCGAAGGTGAACGGCTACAACGGCAACATGGATGAACTGGTGGAGCGCAGCCTGCGCCAGGCGGCGCTGTGGGACGAGGTGAAGGACGACCTCAAGAAGTCCGGGCTCGCACTCTCCGGCGGCCAGCAGCAGCGGCTCTGCATTGCCCGTGCCCTGGCCGTGGCCCCCGAGGTGATCCTGATGGACGAGCCGTGCTCCGCGCTCGACCCCATCGCCACCCTGCGCATCGAGGAGCTGATCCAGGAACTGTCAGACCAGTACACGATCATCATCGTGACCCACAACATGCAACAGGCGGCTCGCGTTTCCAACTACACTGCATTCCTGCTCGCCGAAGAGTCCGGGGCCGGGGAACTCGTCGAGTACGGCCCCACCGAGGACATCTTCACCAACCCGGGCGACACGCGGACGGAGTCTTACATCACCGGACGGTTCGGCTAACGATGACCATGCCCCTGCGGGAGCACTTTCGCCGCCAACTCGACGGCATCCAGGACGGCGTCCTGGAGATGGGTTCGATGGTGGACCGCGCCATCGAGCGTGCCTTGCAGGCGCTGATTGACCGCGATGTCGAACTCGCCCGCGTGATCATCGAAGAAGACACGGACATCAACCGGCAGGGCTTCCACATCCAGAATCAGTGCCTGTCGTTGCTGGCGCAGCAGGCGCCCATGGCCAGCGACCTGCGCATGATCATCGCCGTCACCGCGATCGTCTCGGACCTCGAGCGGATGGGCGACCACGCGGAAGGCATCGCGAAGATCGTGGTGATGATGCAGGACGAGCCGCTGGTGAAACCGCTGATCGACATCCCGGTGATGGCGGACCGCGCGCGGGAAATGCTCAACAACGCCGTCCATGCCTTCATGGAGAAAGACACTGAGGCCGCCTACCGAGTCGGCGCCGCGGATGACGAGGTGGACCGGCTCTACGACCGCATCTACCAGGACCTGGTCCAGGTGATGATTAACGACCCTTCCACCGTGGAGCCCAGCACGCGCCTGCTCTGGGTCGCACACAACCTGGAACGCATCGCCGACCGCGCCACGAACATCGCGGAACGCACGGTGTTCGCCGTCACGGGGATGCTGCCCGAGATGGACGTGTCGACCTACTAGGCCCGCGCTGTTGACACGCGCGAGACGGTCACGCGGCCGGCCCCTCGCAGCCCCATATGGAGGCGGTGAGGGCATCTTGCAATCTCCTCGCTTCTGATCACATCCATACGCCTCGACAACCTGATGCCTGCGAGGGTGCGGCACCATGACGCAACCCACGTGGCGCTCGAGGCCCCCGGGCTGTTCCGCGGGCGCGGACCACCGAGGATGATGTATGGACTATCTGATCGGCGCAGTGCTCACGGCCGGCTACTTCGGCATCCTCGCGGTCGTCGTCGGCTGGACGGGGCTGCGCGGGCGGGACCCGCGGCCGGAGTAGCGCACCGCCGCAGCGCCACCCCACACCAGCGATCGGCACCCCAGTGCTCGAGGTCCGACGAGCCGACGAGATCCACCACGAGCAGGGTTACTGGTTCGACGCCCGCTGGCACTTCTCCTTCGACCGCTATCGTGACCCAGCGCAGATGGGAGTCGGGCCGCTCCGTGTCTTCAACGACGACCGGTTGATCGAGGGCGCGGCGTGGCCGATGCATCCGCACGCCGACGTGGAGGGCATCACCTACGTGGTCGAAGGCCACTTCGAGCACGCGGACAGTCTCGGGAACGGTGGCCGGCTGGAGTCCGGCGGCGTCCAACGCATGACGCTCGGCTCGGGCGCGGAGCACTCGGAACGCAACGCCTCCGAGGATGAGCCGATGCGCTTCCTGCAGCTCTGGATCTTCCCGGAGACGAGTTCCCTGCCCCCCGAGATCGAGCAGCGACAGTTCCAGCCAGACGACTTCCGCGATCGCCTCCACCGCGTGCTCGGTCCGGACGGCCACGGAAACACCGTCCACGTACACCAGGACGCGGCGCTCTACGTCGCTCGCCCCACCACGGGTGTCGAGTTGGAACACCGATTCCCGGAGGGCCGTGGCGGCTACCTCTACGTCATCGATGGCGCGCTCGACCTCGAAGGAGACGATGACGGCGAGCGGCTCGCGGTGAGCGACTCGGCGAAGGTGTACGGTCCGCACGCGCTTCGGATGCGCGCGGCGGCAGAGAGCCACTTCGTCCTGGTCGATGTGCCGCTGGAGTACACGCCCGTGGGCGTGTGGGCCCGTTGAGGTCCCCCGGCGTCTCTTCGTCGCCGTAGCGGGCGTTGTGGCCCTCTGGCGAGTTCCTCGAGGCACCGGGTGCGTCCCTCCGCTGACTTTCCGCAACGCACCCAGATTTCGGGTAGCAGGCCGCCACCCAATTCTCCCACGATGCGCTTGATGATTGCGGAGACTGTGGTAGTCTGTCGAGGATTCACGAGGAACTTACTCGACAAACTCAAGGATGGGCGAATGACTACCATCGAGCAGCGGGCAGCCGTGATCCCGATCCTCGGCGATGAGCTGACGGACTTCCGGACCGAGGCCGGGGAATTCCTGGACGGCAAGCGGGACGAGGTGAAGTTCATCGGATTCCGGTTGAAGCAGGGCGTCTATGGCCAGCGCCAACCGGCCCGCCAGATGGTGCGCGTGAAGCTCCCCTTCGGCGGCGTCAGCCCCGAACAGCTCGAGGCCCTGGCCGACGTGGCGGAGCAGTACGCCCCCCTGAAAAAGGGCCACATCACCACCCGCCAGAACATCCAGTACCACCACATCCCGCTCCGCGAGATGTACGACGTCCTGCGACGCCTGGGGGACGCCGGGCTCTCCTCGCGGGAGGCCTGCGGGAACGTGGTGCGCAACGTCACGGGCGACCCCTGGGCGGGCGTCCGGGACGACGAGGCGTTCGACCTCACGCCGTACGCCGGCGCCTTCGTCCGCTACTGGGTGCGCAACCCGCTGACGCAGGCGCTGCCCCGGAAGTTCAAGGTCACGTTCTCCGCCAGTGACGACGACGCGGCGATGACCGCGATCCACGACATCGGCTTCATCCCTCGCGTCCGCGAGATCGATGGCAAGCAGGTCCGCGGCTTCAAGATGGTCGTCGGTGGCGGCCTCTCGACGATGCCGAAGGACGCCGTCCTGATCACCGAGTTCGTCGCCGTGGACGAGTTCCTCAAGTACTCCGAGGCCGTCCTGCGCCTCTTCCACGCCGCGGACGAGCTGCGCGTGAACATCCTGAAGGCCCGGCTCAAGTTCCTGGTGCACCGCGTGGGCGCGGACGAGTTCCGCCGCATGGTGGAGGAGGAGCTGAAGGGCGACTGGGCCAGCAAGACCTACGACCTCGAATCGCTGCTCTTCGTCGACGACGAAGAGGCGGACGCCCCGGCGCAGCCCGAGCGCCCGGACGAGGTCGCGCCGGAGGACCGTGCCGCCTTCGAGCGGTTCATCGAGGTCAACGTCCGCAAGCAGAAGCAGGCCGGCTACGCCGCCGTGACCGCGAAGGTGCGGCAGGGTGACCTCTCGCCGCAGCAGTTCCGCGAACTGGCGCGGCTGCTGCGCAAGTACGGCAACGGCCGCGCCCGCACCACCCAGGACCAGAACCTGGTGCTGCGCTGGATCCCCGAAGGCCGCGTCTACTCGCTCTGGAAGGAGCTGCAGGCGCTGGGCCTCGGTGACGGGGACGCCACCGAGATCACGGACGTCGTCTCCTGCCCCGGCACGGACAGCTGCAAGCTGGGCATTACGTCCTCCATGGGCGTGAACCGCGCGATCCAGCAGCACGTGCAGTCACTGGAGATCCAGGACCCGCTCGCGCGCCAGATTCTGATCAACATCAGCGGCTGCCCGAACTCCTGCGGCCAGCACCACATCGGCAACATCGGCTTCCACGGCGCGTCCATGAAGAACGACGACCGGCAGATCCCCGCCTACAACGTCTTCCTGGGCGGCCAGCGCCGCGAGGGCCAGCCGCTGCGTATGGGCACGCTGGCCAAGCTGCGCATCCCGGCCAAGCGCGTACCCGTGGCCGTCGAGCGCTTCGTCGGCGTCTACCAGGCGGAGCGCCAGGACGGCGAACCGTTCAACGACTTCTTCGACCGCGTGGGCGTGGCGCCCTTCGAGGCGGCCGTGAAGGACCTGACGCTGACGCCGGAGTTCTCCACGGACAACCTCCAGGAGTTCATCGACTGGGAGCGCGAGGGCCTGTACGTGCTTGAGCGCGGCGAAGGGGAGTGCGCGATCTAGGCGGCCGCCGGGCGGATTGAGCGCGGAGTCGAGGCGACCGGGGCCTCTCGGGATCCGGCCACGGCCCTTCGCTTGCGTCGGCGGCGGTGATGGGATTCACAAGCGATATTGACAGGTTGGGCGACGTCCAGGCTCGCCGGGAAGTCCCGCCAGGAAGTGAGGCCCGTGATGACAGTCGAAAGCACGGTCACAATCAAGCCGCCGCCCGAGGAGCTTGCCGCCATCGAGTCGGCGGCGACCTCGCTGCATGACGCCGGTCCCCGGGACATCCTCGACTGGCTGTTCCAGCGCTACCCGCAGGGCGTGACGCTGGCGAGCGCCTTCGGCAACACCTCAGACATCGTGCTGATGGACATGGTCGCGAAGGCGGCGCCGGGCACCGAGGTGTTTTACCTGGACACGGACTTCCTCTTCGAGGAGACGTACGACCTGATCGAGCGCTCCAGGGCGTTCTGGCCGGACCTCGACTTCCGCGAGCACCGCACGCACCTCACGCCGGAACAGCAGGCCCTCGAGTACGGCGAGGCGCTGTGGGAGCGCCAGCCGGACCTCTGCTGCGACATCCGCAAGGTGCAGCCGATCCACACCGCCCTGGAGGGCAAGAGCGCGTGGATCACCGGCGTCCGCCGGGACCAGGCGGCGTCGCGGGCGAACGCTCCCGCCGTCGGCTGGGACGCGAAGTTCGGCCTGGCGAAGGCGAACCCCCTGGTCACGTGGGACGAGAAGCAGGCGTGGGCTTACATCTTCGAGCATGACCTTCCCTACAACCTGCTGCACGACCAGGGCTATCCCACGCTGGGCTGCACACACTGCACCCGAGCCGTCCAGCCCGGAGAAGACCAACGCGCCGGGCGCTGGGCCGGTACCGGCAAGCTCGAGTGCGGTCTGCACTCGGAGTAGTGACACCACGTCCGCGCTAGGAACCGGGCAACTATGACGTCGACCGAGGCCGACCTGGAGGATCTGCGCGCCATCCTCGCTCCGCTGGAGACCGGGGAGGCGCCGCGCGAACTGAGTCACCTGGCGACGCTGGAGGCGGAGGCCATCCACATCATCCGGGAGGTGGCGGCGGAGTTCGAGCGGCCGGGCCTGCTCTTCTCCGGCGGCAAGGACTCGATCGTCATGCTGCGGCTGGCGGAGAAGGCGTTCTGGCCGCAGAAGCTGCCGTTCCCGGTGGTCCACGTTGACACCGGACACAACTTTCCAGAGGTCATGGAGTACCGCGACCGCCGCGTGGCCGAGATGGGCATCCGCCTCGTCGTGGGCTCCGTGCAGGACGCCATCGACACCGGCCGCGTGATCGAGGAGCGGGGGCCTCGCGCCTCCCGCAACCGCCTCCAGACCACGGTGCTCCTCGACACGATCGAGCAGAACGCCTTCGACGCCGTCTTCGGCGGCGCGCGGCGCGACGAAGAGCGAGCCCGCGCCAAGGAGCGCATCTACTCCTTCCGCGACGAGTTCGGGCAGTGGGACCCGAAGCAGCAGCGGCCCGAACTGTGGGACCTGTACAACGGACGCCACCGCAAGGGCGAGCACTTGCGCATCTTCCCGCTGTCCAACTGGACGGAACTCGACATCTGGCAGTACATCGAGCGCGAGTGCCTCCCCATCCCCTCGATCTACTTCGCGCACCGCCGCGAGGTCTTCCAACGTGACGGCATGCTGATGGCGACCAGCCCATACCTCGAACGGCTCGAAGGCGAGGAGCCCTTCGCGGAGACGGTGCGCTTCCGCACTGTCGGCGACATGACCTGCACCGCCGCCGTGGCGTCTGACGCCAGCGACATCGACGCGATCGTGGCGGAGATCGCCGCCACCCGGATCACCGAGCGAGGCGCCTCGCGAGCGGACGACCGCACCTCCGACGCGGCCATGGAAGACCGCAAGCGCGAGGGTTACTTCTAGTGGCGCGGCCGCACCCGGCCGCGCGCGCCTGATCCCCATGGAAGCGCCGGCCCCGCCTCCACGCCTGGGCCAACGCCGCCGGCGTGTCGTCAGCGAGGAAGCCGCGGGCGTCCTCGCCGACCGCGCGCTCCACGCTGAGGCCGCGCGCCGGGCCGTACCCGGCCGGTGGCGCGTCGCGTGGCGCGCGCTCCGCACGCTGCTCGGCATCCTGGCCGCGCTGTACCTCTTCACGCTGGCGCTCAAGCTGCTCTCGGCCTCGGCTGGCGGCGTCGCGGTGCTCCTCCAGCGCCTGTCCGCCGAAAGCGTCCCGAACCTCGTCGGCTTCGGGTGGCTCGCCGCCTACGGCGCCCTGTCCGGCTCCCCGGTCGCCGCGCTCGCGCTCTCGCTGCTCGATGGCGGGGCGATCGCCGCCTCCAGCGCGCTGGCGATGCTCGCCGGTTCGCGCATGGGCGCCTCGCTGATCGTGCTGCTGGTGGGGTTCGTCGCGTACACCCGCGGCCGAGGACGCGCGGACGGCGTCTACGTGGGCGTGGTGGCGCTGCTCACGACGTTCAGCATCTACATCCCGGCCACACCGCTCGCGATCTGGCTGCTCGACACGGGCGCACTCGATGGCCCGGCGCGGGTGATCCCCACGGGTTGGGCGGACCTGCCGGCCCAGGCGGTCGGGCCGGCCGTCCGGTGGATGGAGGGATGGGCGCCGGGCGTGGTGCTCTTCGCCGCGGGCGCCGGGGTGCTGCTGGCAGCCTTTGCCGTCTTCGACCGGCTGCTGCCGAACCTCGACCCGCCGTCCGAGCGCTTCGAGCGCCTCGCGCGGCGCTTCCGCAGCCCGCGCACGATGCTCCTCTTCGGCGGGCTGGTGACCTCGCTCACGATGTCCGTGTCGCTCTCCGTCACGATCCTCGTGCCCCTCACGCTGAAGAACTATGTGCGGCGGGCGGACGTGGTCCCTTACGTGATGGGCGCCAACATCACGACCTTCCTCGACACTCTGTTCGCCTCGCTGCTGCTCGACGCCGAGTCGGCGACGGTCGTGGTGCTCGCGGAGATGCTGGCGGTCACCGCCGTCTCGGCGCTCGTGCTCATCGTCGCGCCGCGCCCGTACATCCGAGGGCTGCTGCGGCTGGGCAGCCGGGTCAGCAGCGACCGTCGCTGGTTTGCCGGCTTCCTGGTATCGCTGGGCCTCGTGCCACTGGCGCTGCTCCTGTCGTAGGCTGATGCGGCCGCGACTCGTCTCATCGTCCGATCACACTTCTTCGCGGACCGTGATCTAGGATGCTCCGCATGGCGGGCGACGCTCACGACGACCCATCCCCGCACCCCTCGCGCGTGGGGCGCCGGCGATTCCTCGGGCTGGCCGCCGGCGGCCTCGGCGCGGCCGTACTGGCTGCATGCAGCGGGGCCGCCGAGTCGCCGCTGGCGCCGGTGGTCGACGCCTCCATCGAGCAGTCACCGACGCCGGAGCCCACTGCGACTCCCCCGCCGACCGCGACGCCGACGCCCACGCCCACCCCGCGCCCGGTCCCGCCGGCGGGCCGCGAGGTGCGTGCGCTCCTCGCAGGCACGGAGTGGGAGACCCCGGCGATCCTGACGCACAGCGGCCAGGCCGGGCCGTCCGTCCTCATCCTCGGCGGCGTGCACGGCAACGAGCCTGGGGGCTGGACGGCCGCGGAGGCCGTGGCCGAATGGGAGGTGCAGCGCGGCAGCCTGATCGTGGTGCCTCGGGCGAACGTGCTGGCGACGCTGGCGCTGGAGCGCACCTTCCCCGAACTGGGGGACCTCAACCGCCTCTACCCGGGCACCGAGGACGGTCTGCCAATGGAGCGCATGGCGCTCGCGATCGTGAACCTGGCGCGCGAGCAGGGCGCCGAGTGGCTGCTGGACATGCACGAGTCGTGGGGCTTCTACAACGAGCGCGGCGGGAACAGCGGGACGGCATTCATCGGCCAGACCGTCGCCGTGCGCGCCGGACTCTCCGGCTTCGAGATGATCAGCGCGGTCGTCGATGAGGTGAACGCGTCGATCACCGAGCGGGAGCAGCTCACGATGCGTGGACGCACGCCTCGGTCGGCTGGTCGCGCGTTCAGCCGCGCCACCTCACTGTCGCTCAACGCGCACGTCCCCGGCCTGACACCGGTGCTGATCGAAATGGGGCAACAGGACCAGGCAGTGACGCGCCGCGCCGAGCTGCACCAGCTCTTCGCGCGCGCGTTGCTCCAACGCCACTCTATGGTCTGACCGCTCGACCTGTTCCCGGCCGCGAGCCCCGCGCTCCAGGTGGTATCGTCCCCGGCGGACACACGCGTACACCCGCTCAAGGCATCACGAAGGAGTGTTTCATGTGCTTCGAACTGGACTCCCAGCCGCCGGTCCCGGTGATTGCGGGCGCAGCCGTCGACTCCGAGGACGCAACCCTGACCGCGCAGGACGGGACGCCCTTCGCCGCGTTCGTCGCGCGCGGTGGTGACACCTCGGCGCCCGGGATCGTCGTGCTGCCGGACGTCCGAGGGCTCTACCGCTTCTACGAGGAGCTGGCGCTGCGCTTCGGCGAGCGCGGCTACGACTCGGTCGCCATCGACTACTTTGGCCGCACGGCGGGCGTCGGCAAGCGCGGCGAGGAGTTCCCCTTCCGCGAGCACGTGGCGCAGACGACGTTCGAGGGCGTGAAGCAGGACACTCGCGCGGCGGTCGAGTACTTGAAGCAAGACAACCCGGATCGGAAGGTCTTCACCGTCGGATTCTGCTACGGCGGTTCCAACTCGTTCCACCAGGCGGCCAACGGCCACGGCCTGGCCGGCGTCATCGGCTTCTACGGTCACCCGAACCGCCCCGACTTCCCCCAGGGCGCGCCGGCCATGGTCGAGCGCGTTGGTGACGTCGAATGCCCGGTCCTGGGCCACATGGGTGGTGCGGACCAGGGCATCCCGCTGGAGGAGGTGCAGCGCTTCGACGAGGCACTCGCCGCCGCCGGCGTCGAGCACGAACTCGTCGTCTACGACGACGCCCCGCACTCCTTCTTCGACCGCCGCTACGAGGAGTACGCGGACGCCTCGGCGGCTGCGTGGGACAAGACGCTGGCCTTCATCGAGGCGCACCGGTAGGAGTGGAGCTCGATGAGCCCTCGAACTCCGTCGCTGGCGAGCCCTCCCCCTCCGTTCGCCCTGAGACTGTCGAAGGGCGGGTCCGTGACGCCAAGGCGGTTGGTGAACCGATGAGCTTCCACGTCTACATCCTCCGGTGCCACGATGGCTCCTATAAACCGGCCATACCGATGACCTCGACACACGGCTGTTCATGCACCAGGCGGGGCTAATCGAGGGGACACGCAGAGGCGCCGACCCGTTCAACTCGCCTTTTCGGAGGAGTTCCCGACGAGATAGGACGCTCTCGAGCGTGAGCAGCAAACCATAGCGATGGTCGCGAGCGAAGAAGCAAGCGCTGATCGCTGAGGACTGGGAGCGGTTGTCCGTGCTGGCCCGAGTCCGAGGTTCGACCGGCTCACCGCGAACGGATCAAAGTCAGAGGGGTATGGGGAGCGAATGAAGTTCAGTGCGTGGCCGAACCTGTCGTGGGCGTGGGGCGACATCGTCGAGCTGTGCCAGCACCTCGAGCGGTCGGGGTGGGACGGGCTGTGGGTGGCCGACCACTTCATGCCGAACCAGGCAGACAACACCGGCCCCACCGGCGAGGGCTGGACGGCCCTCTCCGCCATCGCCGCGCTGGTGCCGCGTGTCCGCCTCGGCACGCTGGTCACCGGCAACACCTACCGGCACCCCGCCGTGCTGGCGAAGATGGCCGCGCAGGTGGACATCATCAGCGGGGGGCGGCTGGTGATGGGCCTCGGCGCCGGGTGGCAGGAGAACGAGCACGAGGCGTACGGCATCCCATTCCACACCGTCGGTGGGCGCCTGCGACGCATGGAGGAGGCTGCGCAGATCCTGCGCAGCCTCTTCGAGCAGGAGCACACGACCTTCGAGGGCAAGTATTACACACTGAAGGACGCCCCGCTGGCGCCGAAGCCGGTGCAGCGCCCTCGACCACCGCTGCTGATCGGCGGCGGCGGCGAGAAGGTCACGATGCGCATCACGGCGCAGTACGCCGACGAGTGGAACACGTGGGGCCTGCCCGACCACCTGAAGCGCAAGAACGAGGTGCTGGACCAGCACTGCGAGGACATCGGCCGAGACCCGAAGGAGATCCGGCGTTCGGCGAACGCCCTACTCGTGCTCAGCGACGACCCGGAGACGCTGTCTCGCGCTAGGGAGCGGGGTGGCGGCCGCACCATCGCGGGCACGGTCCCCGAGGTACGTGAGGTGGTGCAGCAGTACGTGGACGCCGGAGTCGACGAGTTGATCGTCCCGAACTTCAACCTGCGCAACCTGGAGGGTGCCAAGGCGACGTACGACCTCTTCCAAGCAGAGGTCGCGCCGCACTTCCGCGACTGACCCGACGCTAGTCGTCGAGGAACGCCCAGCGATCGTCGCCTGACATCAACGAGCGGATGTGGTTCACCTCGCCGGCGTGGTAGATGTCGTGCTCGATCATGATGCGCACAAGGTCTCGGGTCGGGAGTCGCTCTCCCCACGGAGCGGTTCGCTCCGCGCCGAGGTCGGCGTCGGACAGCTCAGCGACCGAGCCGCGGAGGCGACGGTGGCCCTCGCCGAGCCACGCCATGACCTGGTTGCGAGTCGGACTGCCACCGAGCGTCCTCGCAAAGCCATCCCACGTCAGCGCCCGTCGGCCGAAACCGTGGTCCTGGTACATGTACTTGCACTCGCCGACGTGCCGCACGATGTCCTCGATGCTCCGTGGGCCGACCGGGCGGTCTGCTCGCTCCGGGTCGAACTCCAGCCAGCGCTCGGGGACCGTGGCCCATGCCACGTCGTCGACCGCCTTGAGGTTCGTCAACAGCGAGTGCTCGCTGGCCTCGAACGCCTCGTCGAGGAGCCAGAGCAACGTCTCAACCGCGGCGCGTGTCATAGCGCGCGGGACTTTACTACGGCGCCCTCGGGTACGCATCGCGGGTGTAGAATCGCGGCCCGTCTGATCCGGTGCCCCACCTACCGCGTATCCACGGCGAGCGGGAGTACATCGTGAAGTCGTACGACGCGGAGGCGACGATCGCCGCGAGTCCGGAGCGCGTGTGAACCGTGCTGACCGACAGCGCGCGCTACACCGAGTGGGACTCGGGCATCGAACGCGTGGAGGGGAGCATCGGCCCGGGCGAAACCATCAAGGTGTACTCGCAGGTCAATGCGGGACGCGCGTTCCCCGTGAAGGTGACCGAACTCACCCCGAACCAGCGCATGACGTGGCGCGGCGGCATGCCCTTCGGGGTCTTCAAGGGCGTCCGCACCTTCGCGCTGGCGCCCGCAACGGACGGCCAGACGAGGTTCACCATGCGCGAGGAGTTCACGGGGCCGCTACTCCCGATGATCTGGCGGTCGATGCCTGACCTCGGGCCGTCATTCCAGCAGTTCGCCTCCGGCCTCAAGGCACGCGCCGAGAGCACTTCCTGAGCCGCGGCGTTCACCCGTCGCCGAAACGCCTCCACAGCTCGCAGTCCCACTCGACGCGGATGGCGGGGCCCGCGATGAACTGCATGCGCGGGCCGCTGCCGAGCGTGGTCGACCAGTCGCAGACCCAGATGCCCATGTGCTCCGGCCGGTGCGGGGTGGCCTGGCGGTGGGCGATCACGCGGTCCTCGCGCAGCCGCCGGTACGTCGTCTTCTGTCCGTCCACGAAAGGGCAGGCAAAGAACGCGTAGCGCGCGCACTCGAGGTGCATCGGGCCGTCCCGGAACATCCCGGTGTTCATCGAGACGACCCCGCCGACGAACCCCACCTCTCGCCGCAAGCGCTCGCCGCAGAGGTGGCACAGGCCTCGACGCACGTGCTCGGCCACCTTGTCGTGGTCCGGCGTCGTGAAGTCCGGGACGCCATCCTCCACTACAAGCGTCGAGGGCACGGGAAGCCCTCGGAAGTGCGGCAGGCGCTGGATGCGCTTGGGCTCACGCACGAGCGCCGCCCCCGCACGTCGCGTCAAGCCACCGGCGGACCTCCGTGCGGCTCCGCAACCGTGTGAGCCTACGAGTGCAGGGCTGGCGGGCGAGCGCTTCGTACTCCCGTTGGAGGCGCGAATGCATGCGCCAGGCCCAGCCGATGCTGAACTCCCGTGAGAACACCATTCGCCACGTCTCGATGTTGCCGTTCCAGAGCGGCTGTCGCCGCATTACTCGGCGGAGCGTGCGCTGCGTGACCGACCACATGACCTGCCACCTCGGCAGATCGAGCCACACGACGGCGTCGCATCGGTTCAGGACCAACTGCTCCTCGGGCCGGGTCGCGCGCAGGTGCCCGTCGTACGTCCACCCACCTTGGCGTGTCGCCTGGTCGAACGCCGCCAGTCGTTCGGATCGCGGGAGGGGTGTCCAGTCGGGACCCCATACCAACGCGTCGCGGTCGATGCACCGAAGCCCGAGGCAGTCCGCAAGCGACCGCGCGACGTGGCTCTTGCCTGATCCTGCGTTACCGACGACGCAGATGTGCGTGCCGGGGAAGGCCGGCGCCGCGGTCACTCCGGCCTCGACTCCCGCTCGGCGCGGGTCAGGTGCTGCCGGTCGAGCAGCAGTGGCTCGCGCAGCAAACGCATGGTGAAGCCGACCGCGCCGAAGCGAATGAGACCGCCCGACGGATCGTTGAGGGCGATCCGCCACGCGTAGTACGTGCGGTCGAGGTACACGCGCTGGTCCTCCACCGGCGCCCGCTCGACGCCGTCCACCATCAACGCCGAAAGCGCGACCTGCATGCCCTCGGTCCTCGACGGGAGGTCGACCGAGAGGTCGGTCACACCGTGGAAGACGAGTTCAGCGGGCGCCACGCGGAAGCGGATGCCGTGGCCGTCGTCACCGTCCGGGGCGCGGACCCATTCGACGATGTGGTCGAGGTCGAGCACCAGGTCGCTGGTCCAGTCGCCCGCCTCGGGGTCACCGACGCGCAGACGCAGCCCGTACACGCTGTCGTCGTGCCAGCTCAGCGTCTCGAAGTCCCGCTCGTCGTACTCCCTGCGGTGCTGCATCGAGGTCTCGCCGGCCTCAGTCACGCGCAGAACCTCCGGACGACTTCGTACATCAGTTCCACGCCCATGTTCAGGTTCTCCACCGATAGGAACTCGTTGTTCGCGTGGAACCCGTCGCGCTCCTCCTGGCTAAGCAAGCACGGGATGAAGCCGTAGGCGTGGACGCCCAGAGGGCGCAGGAAGCGGCTGTCCGTCCCTACCGTCGAGGTGCTCGGCACGACCACGGCGTCCTCAAACGCCTCCTTCACCACCGCCTCGAGGAGCGCATATAGCTCCGTATCTGTCGACGAGACGGCCGGCGCCGGGTTCTCGTGCTGGAGGCGCGCCTCGACGCCCGTGCCGTCTAGCACCTCGCGGACCTGGCGGAGCCAGTCGTGGTGGTCCTGGCCGGGGAGCAGACGGCAGTCGACGATGGCCTCGCTCCGGGCGGGGATCACGTTGTTCTTGTAGCCGCTGTTGATGACCGTGACATTGAGGGTGTTCTGGAAGGCCGCCTGCGTGTCCGGGCTCGACCGCACCGCTGCCTCGAGCGCCGGGCCGTCGAGGGAGTCGAGCAGCCCCGCGTCGCGCAGCCGCACGAGGACGTCGCGCGTCCCCTCGGTGACGGCGATGCCGCGATCCCAGCGCGCCAGCTTCACAATCGCCTCGGCGAGGCGGACGGCCGAGTTGTCGTCGTGCGGGCGGCTCGCGTGGCCGGGTGTACCGACGGCGGTGAGGACGATCGGCGCCATGCGCTTCTCGGTGATGGCGATGTTGAACAGCCGCGCCGCTCGGCCGGCGAACTCCGGCTGGCCCCCGCCACCCTCGTTCAGCTGGTACTCGACGTCGAGCACGTCCGGGCGGTGCTCCACCAGCCACACCATGCCGGCGTCGGAGCCCTGCTCCTCGTCCGGCACGGCGCAGAACATGAGGTCACGCCGCAGCCGAAGCCGCTGCCGCTTCGCGAGGAGCACCGCAAGCAGCTGCATCACGGCGCAGCCCTTCATGTCGACGGCTCCACGGCCATAGATGCGGCCGTCGCGCACGACGCCCTCGAAGGGTGGGACGTCCCAGTACTCTGCCTCCACCGGGACGACATCGGTGTGGTTCGCGAGCATCAGCGGGCGCTTGCTGCCGTCGCCCGGGACCCGCGCCACCAGCACCTCGCGGCCCGGCTCCGTTTCGATGTACTCGCAGGCGATGCCCTCCGCCTCGAGCAGACCGCCGAGGAAGCGGGCAGCCGGCGCCTCGTTGCCGGGAGGATTCGAGGTGTCGATGCGGAGGTAGCGGAGGAGGATGTCCAGCCCCTCGGCATGCACGGCCGGCCAGTCGATCGCTCCCGGCATCGGTCCCCCTCGCGCGCTCGGTGGTGGCTCGCGCGCCATGATACCTAGCGTTCGGTAGGATGCGGGCGAGGGAGTAGGAAGAAGACTCGGATGCCCTACTTCGTGGCGCGACGCAACGATAGCGGTCCAGGGGCCGGCCGCCGCAGCGATATGACCGGCATGGTGGGGGCGCGTGGCTATGACACGCTGGAAGAGGCCGAACGCGAACTCCGGGCAGCACGTGCCCGGCAGCCAGAAGCCGACTACCAGGTCATCGAGGCGGACAGCCCTGCTGAGGCGTTGATGCGGGCCATGACACCAGGTGGCGCGCTACGGGTTGTCGTCGGGACGATCGACTCACGACAGGAGATGGACTACGCGCTCTCCGTCCGCCGCCGGGTCTTCGTCGAGGAACAGGGCGTCTCCGAAGACGAGGAGATCGACGAGCACGACGGCGACCCTGCCGCGGTGACGACGGCGGTGCATGTCCTCGGGCGGCTCGAAAGCACACAGATGCCCGTTGCGACCGCCCGCCTGCTCCTCGATCACCCGCCCGGCGAGTACCCGCACATCGGGCGCGTCGCCGTGCTGCGGGAGTTCCGAGGCCTCGGCTACGGTCGCGCGGTGATGGAGGCGCTGCACGAGGAGGCGCGACGCCGCGGCATCGAGGGGATCACCCTCGCGGCGCAGTTACACGCGCTGCCGTTCTACGAGCATCTCGGTTATGTCGCGCACGGTGACGCGTTCCTCGATGCGCGCATCGAACATCGACGGATGGACCTGCGGCTGTAGTTTGGCGTGGCTGGCCGTTCGAGCCTAATCGAAGCGTTTTGAGGTGCGCCGCGGCGCTACCCGGCGCCCTCGTGCTGGTGGCGGTGCGCGCTGAGCGGCTCCAGGCCGTGCGCGACCAGCAGGTCGGCGTCCTCGAGGATGTCTGCCGTCGCGCCGTCGGCCACCACGCGCCCCTCGTCCAGGACGACCGTGCGCGGGAGCAGGTCGCGCGCCAGCGCGAGGTCGTGCGTCGAGATCAGCATCGTCTGCGGGAGCGACTGCAGCAGGTCGATCAGCTCGCGCCGCGCCACCGGTGAGAGGCTGGCCGAGGGCTCGTCGAGCGCCAGGATCGGCGTGCCCATCGAGAGCACGGTCGCGATGGCGACCCGCTTCTTCTGGCCCAGGCTCAGCCGGTGCGGCACGCGATCCTCGAAGCCCTGCATCCCCACCTGCTCGAGGGCGACACGCGTGCGTTCCAGCACCTCTTCGCGCGGCAGCCCCATGTGCAGGGGCCCGTAGGCCACGTCGTCCAGGACCGTGGGCGAGAAGAGCTGGTCGTCCGGATTCGAGAACAGCAGGCCCACCTTCGCGCGGATCAGGCGCAGGTTCGCCTCGGTCAGCCGTTCGGCGAAGATGCGCACCTCGCCCTGCCCGCGGAAGACACCGTTGAGGTGCAACAGCAGCGTCGACTTGCCTGCGCCGTTGGGCCCGAGGAGCGCGACCTTCTCGCCCGGCTCCACCCGCAGGTCGATGCCGCGCAGCGCGGGCATGCCATCCGGGTAAGCGAAGCTCAGGCCCACCAGCTCCACAGCAGACGCCGTGGCATTGTGCGTCTCGATGCGCGGCGTCTCGTCGAGGCGGGTCATGTCAGCCACCCGTGCGCCAGCGCCTGCACCGCGAAGGCATAGCCAACGAGCAGTGCGGCGGCGACCGCCTCGGGCGGGCGCAGCGAGGGCTGGTCGAGGAAGCGCGGCTCGCCGGCGAAGCCGCGGGACTGCATCGCGGCGTAGACGCGCTCGCTGCGCTCGAGGCTACGCACGAAGAGCGAGCCCACCATGTGTCCGAGCACCGAGGCGCGCCAGCGGATGCTGCCGCCGCTGCGGTAGCCGGGCAGCGCCGCGCTGCGGCTGTCCCGTGCACGCATCATGCGCGTCGCCTCGTCACCGATGACGTAGAAGTAGCGGTAGGTGAACGAGACCGTCGCCACGAGGAGGCGCGGCACGCCGAGCGAGCGCAGGCCGCGCAACAACTCGACGATCGGGGTCGTTGCGGTCAGCAGCACCGCCGCCAGCACCGCGATCCACGAGCGCGCCATGATCGTGGCCACCGCCTCGATACCCTCGCGGCTGCCGGTCCAGCCGGTGAGAGGGACCGTGAACAGCGTCTCGCCGGGCCGCGTGAAGATCAGCGGCAGCGCCACCGCGACGAAAGGCAGCGCCAGGAACGAGCGGCGCACCACGAACATCGGCGTGAGGTGCGCGGCGAAGGTCACGATGACCAGCGGCACGGCGGAGAGCGCGAGCGCCAGCCACGCCCCTTCCGCCGTGAACGTCACCGCGATGATGAAGCCGAAGGCGCCCAGCAGCTTCGCTCGCGCGTCGGCGACGTGGACGGGGCTGGAACGCGCCTCGTATCGCTCGGTGATGAACGCGATCGCCGACATCGAAGTCCTCGTTGCGCGGGATCGCGCCGCTAGACCCGCGCGCCGGGCCTCTGCGGGTCGGTGGGACTGCCCGTGGCGCCCTCGCGGCCGGCGCGACGCCGGCGGAGCAGCCACCCGGCGCCGAACGTGAGCCCGCCGAGTACGAGCACCCCGACGATCCCGGCAAGGACGGTGCTCACCGCCTCGTTGTCCACGCCGGGGATCGTGTAGTCCTGGAGGATCTCGTAGCCCGGGTCCTCGGCCTGCTCGATGAACGCCTTGTCTTCGGCGACACGCTCGAGGCCGTCCGGGTCACCCGAGGCGAGGGGCGACAGCAGGGCCACGGCGATCGCGATGGCGATGCCGCCGGCCAGCAGACTCATGTTGCGTCGTGACATCCCGCTACCCCTCCGCGACGACCGGCTGGTTGACGAGGTCGGGCCGCGTCGCCACCACGAAGGCGAGCGCGGCCGCCGTGATCAGGCCCTCGCCGACCCCAATCAGGGCGTGCACGCCAACCATCGCCGGCAACGCCACATCGAGCGGTGACGTGTCGGACAGTGCGAGCTGGAACGTGGTGGCCAGCGCCGCCACCTCTACCGAGATCCATGCGGCGGCAAAGGCGCCGACCAGGCGCACCGCGGACCCCATGCCCTCGAAGGTAAGGACTGCGCGGTACACGCCCCAGCCGACCAGGGCCGTCAGGATGCCCATGTTGAGGATGTTCAGGCCCATGACCGCGATGCCGCCGTCCTGGAATAGCACGGCCTGCAGGCCGACGACCGCGGTCATCACAATGATCGCCGCCCACGGCCCGAGCAAGATCGCCGCCAGCGCGCCGCCCAGCATGTGGCCGGACGTCCCGCCCGCGACGGGGAAGTTCATCATCTGTGCCGCGAAGATGAAGGCGGCCATCACCCCCATCAACGGCACCGCGCGGTCGCTCAGGGTGCGGTCGGCCATGCGCACCGCGACGGCCAGCACCGCCACGGTGATCACCCAGCCGACGGCCGCCACGGGACCGCTCATGAAGCCGTCCGGAATGTGCAGCGCCGGCCCCTCGACGGCCTCAAGCACCGGGACCGGTTGGATGGCCAGCATCACCCCTCGCCTCTCTCGCGGCGTTCCAGTGCTTCCGCGCACGCCGCGCACAATCCGCCGATGCCCATGTGCCGGATGTCCGGGGTGAAGTGACTGCGGCCGCGGATCTCGTCCTCGAGCCGCTCGACCCCGTCGAGCGCGATCTCCTGCACGTCCCCGCAGTCGCGGCACACCAGGTGGTGGTGCGGCCGCGCCTGGTCCGCCCACTCGTAGACCATGGTGCCGGTGCCGGCATCGAGCGCGGAGACGACGCCCGCCTGCTGCAGAGTCTCCAGCGTGCGATAGACCGTGGACAGCGAGATGACGGCGTGGGGGTCGGAGGAGAGCACGTCGCCGTGGATCTCATCGGCCGTTTGATGGCCAGTCCCATGCCTCAACGCCGAGAGGATTTTCGAGCGCTGCACGGTCACGCGACAGCCGCTTTGACGGATCGCGCGCTCGACCTCGCCTTCGCAGCTCATCCCGCCTCCTGCCACTGTTCGCAAGTGCATGGTATCGCACAATGCGTACGGGATGGCAAGCCGGCGAGCAGGCGTGGGCTCTGGTCAGAAACGCCACGAAATCGACATGCAGGCGTGGCCGCTTGTTACTCGAAGGGCACGGACCGCCCCGTACTCTTCGTGCATCCCCCTCGGGGGACATCGGCTACGGACCCGGTTCGCGCGGGGCCGGGTCCGTAGCCGGAACTACGACCTCACCGAGACGCCCCCGGACCGGGGGCGTTTTGTTGTGCACAGCGTGGAGTGCTGGTGCCCCTGGAGGGAGTCGAGCGGGGACAGTCCGACTCGATGGCTGCTGAGATGAGCGCGCGTCTCTCGGGAAGCTCAGCGCTGCTGCGGCGCTCGATCCTCGCGGGTCCCCTGCTCGGAGGGGGCCGTCGGACACGCACCCACGACAGCCTGGGCGCGGATCAGTAGGGTCCAACCCAGCAGGATCAGCGACGCAAGCCCGATGTAGAGCTGGCTCGGTCCGAAGACATTCAGCGCGCCAGAGGTTCCCAGCAAGAGGACGGCTGCCTGGTTACATACCGGGCAACCAACGGCGATGACGGTGAGCACACCTCCGGTCGCAGCCTTTCCCTGACCCGCCACGATTGGCGCAAGCGCGAAGGTCCCGATGATGAGCCCACCGAGGGCGGCCGACATCACCCAGATCACGTAGTCCTGCGGGCGTGCGGCGATCTGGCGATCGAAGATCGGGTTCTCGATGAGCGAAGCGGGGATACCGATGACCACGAAGGTCGCGATCGCGCCGAGCAGCGCGAGCGACCAGCCGCGCACGCCGAACAACGCGAGTGCGGTACGCAACGCCGCGAACTGTTCCGCTGGCTCGAACTTGAAGGCACGCCACAGCGCGGTCATCGCATCTCCCCTTGATCCACCTGTTCATCCAACTCGTTGTGACTCGGCCGCCCTCGACGAGGACGCCGTCCAGGAACCGAGACGCGCGAGTACGCTATCGATGGTCGTCATGAACTCAGGTAACGCAGCGGATGGGACGTCCGCAAAGAGCGTCGATGCAAACTGCTCTCCGGCGGCCTCCCAATCGTCAGTGGCCTTGGTGCCGCGGTCGGTCAGAGTCACGAGCGTCGCGCGACGGTCACCGGGGTGGCGTTCCCGGGTGACGAACTCGCCGGCCTCGAGCGCGTCGACCAGCCCCGTCACGTTCCTCGGCGTGCACTGTAGTGCTTGACTGAGAGCGCGCTGCGTCATCGGACCCACCGCGCGCAGGCGCCAGAGCACTTCCGCTCGGGGCACCGTGAGACCCAGTTCGCCGAGGTCCCGCTCCATGGCTCCGTTCAGCAGGAACGCCAACTCGAACAGGCGATCGAGGCCTTCGCGCCGTAGATCGGTCGTCTGTCCGTCCATTGTGGTGGATGGTACATCATGTAGTCACTACATGGAATGTGGCACTTTGGGCGGCACCGACCAGCGCCCGGAGAGCCCGGAACGTCGCTTATGTCCTGCCTGAATCTGGGAGGGTGGTGCCCCTGGAGGGATTCGAACCCCCGGCCGGCGGATTAGAAGGCCGCTGCTCTGTCCACTGAGCTACAGAGGCACGTCTCAATTGTAGAACGGCAGGGCCGGCGCCATCGAGGGTGGGCGAGCCCGCGAGGGCGGCCGGGACCAGCGATCAAGCGGATCCCTGCTGCTCGCGGAACCACTCGACGGTGCGCTCCAGGCCATCCTCCAGGCTGACCGACGGGCGCCAGCCCCACGCCTCCAGGGCGGGACGAGGGCTCAGCGAGATTCGGGCGATGTCGCCGGGACGCTCGGGCGCCACGACCGCGGGCGCCTCGTAGCCGGTAATGGACGCCAGCAGGTCGAAGATGCGGCGCGTCGAGGTCTCCTCGCCGGTGCCCACCACCGCGGCGCGGGGCTCGGCTGCATCGGCGGCGCGCAGGAACGCCTCCACCGTGTCGTCCACGTAGACGTAGTCGCGCGTCTGGCTGCCGTCGCCAAAGATCGTGACCGGCTCACCTCGCAGCATGCGCTGGGCGAAGATGGCGACCACGCCGGCCTCGCCGTGCGGGTCCTGTGCGGGGCCATAGATGTTGGCCGGCCGCAGCACCGCGACCTCCATCCCGGTCTGCACCGAGACCACGTGCAGGTACTGTTCCGCCGCCGCCTTAGAGACGCCGTAGATCGAGAGCGGCTCCACCGGCGTCCCTTCGCCCGCGGGCAGGGCCTCGGGCGGCGGGGCGCCGTACATGGCGCCACCCGTCGAGGCGAAGACAAAGCGCCGCGCGCCCGCCTCCGCGGCTGCCTGCGCAAGGTGGATCGTGGCGGTCACATTCGTCTCGACATCGAGCGCCGGTTCGCGCATCGAGACGGCGACCGACGCCTGCGCCGCGAGGTGGAAGACCAGCGCCGGACGTACGTCCAGCACGGAGCGGCGCAGCGCGTCCGCGTCGCGGATGTCCTGTTCGATTGTGCGCACACCCTCACCCAGCGGCGTACGCGGCGGCGCCTGGTCGATCGAGGTGACCTCGTAGCCGGCGGCGGCGAGACGACGCGCCAGGTGGCCGCCCACGAAGCCCGAGGCGCCGGTCACCAGAACCCTGCGATCGTCCATGCATCCCTCTTCGCTGCCCCGCCCGGTCTAGCCCTCTGTCGAGTATTTGGAGCAGTCGGGCGCGGGCGCAAGCCGCGCGGGGGGCGCATGCCGCCCCTAGGGGATGCTAGCGCTGCGCGGCGAGGGAGGTGCGGTCGCCCCAATCCGGCTCCAGGTGCGGGTAGACCGAGCCGTAGTGCGCGACTGAGCACGCGTACCACTCGGCTTCGGACTCCCAGCAGTAATCCGATGCCCACACGGGGCGCGCGAGCGGACGCAGGGTGGGGCTGCCGTCCATCGCGCCGTTGTCCACGCAGTCGTAGACGTGAGCCAGCTCGTGTACGAGGGTTTCCAGGCTGACGCTGGGGCTGAGCCACAGTTCCGGGTGCCCGCCCGGGCAGCCGACCGCCGCCTCGGCGGTGCGGACGCTGCCGTAGAGGTCGGTGAACTCCACCGGTCCGCCGAGGCGGTAGACCGTGACGTCCGGGCCGGCCTGAGCGGCCAGCGCGAGCAGCAGAGTGAGCAGTCCGAGCATCGATGACGGTCGCGCCCACGCGGCGCGCCACGCCCGACCTGCACGGGCGCCCCTCCACCTCCATCATTCGACCGACGGGCGGCGTTTCCGTAGCCGGAGAAACCCGACGTCCAGGCCTGGAGACCACCTACGGCGCGTTCAGCGCGAACGGGGATCGAGGGCGTCACGCAGGCCATCGCCCAGGAACTGGAAGGCCAGGAAGAGCAGCGCCAGGATGCCCGCCGGGAAAGCGAGCCCGGTCCAGGTGATCTGGACGAAGTCGAAGTGCTCCCGGATGAGCACCCCGAGGCTGGGGGTCGGCGGGTTCACCCCCACGCCGATGAACGACAGCGCCGCCTCCGCGAAGATGGCCCGCGGCACCAGGAAGGTCGCCTCCACGATCAGCGGCCCGGTGGCGTTCGGTAGCCAGTGGCGCGTCGCGATACGCGTCTGCGAGGCGCCCAGGGCGCGCGCTGCCTGGCTGTACTCGGTCTCCCGGATCGCCAGCAGCTGGCCGCGCACCAGGCGCGCCATGGTGGGCCACGCGGTCAGAGAGATCGCCAGGAACAGGATCCACACGCTGGCGTCGACGCCCGCGATCGACCGGAAGCCGAGCACCTCGTTTCCGAGGGCCGCCGAGAGCAGGATGATCAGCAGCAGGTCCGGGAAGGCATACGCGACGTCCGTCGCGCGCATCAGCACCGCGTCGAAGGGTCGTGGCCCCGCGACCGCCAGCATCCCGACGGCGACGCCGATGACGGTGACGATGGCAATCGCGAAGAAGGCGGCCGCGAGCGAGATGCGCAGGCCGTAGACCGTGCGGCTGAAGATGTCGCGTGCGAGCTGGTCCGTGCCGAAGAAGTGCTCTGCCGACGGCGCTTCGTACTTTCCGGTGTCGCGGAGGGCCAGCGGGTCGGCGGGTGCGGCGCCCGAGGGCGCCTCGAGGAACTGCCGCGACGGATCGTATGGCGCGATCAGGTCGGCGAACAACGCCACGAACACCAGGGCGGCGATGAGCGCCAACGAGGCGGTCGCCGCGCGGTTGCGGCGCAGGCGACGGAAGGCGTCGCGATAGAGGCCGCCACGTCGCGTCAGTGTGGCCCCGGGGAGCGCGGGGCCGGCGACGGCGCTCACGAGGCGAGCCGCACGCGCGGGTCAACCAGCGGGTACGCGAGGTCGACGGCCAGGTTCACCGCCATGATCACCGCCGCGTACATCAGCGTCGTGCCCATGATCATGCCGTAGTCGCGCTGACTGACCGACGTGATGAACGCGGAGCCGATGCCCGGCAGTCCAAAGATGCTCTCGATGATGATCGAGCCGGTGATCAGCACGGCGAAGATCGGCCCGACCAGCGTCAGGATCGGGATCAGCGCATTGCGCAGGCCATGCCGCAGCGTGACGGCGTGCGTCGAGAGCCCCTTCGCGCGGGCCGTGCGCATGTAGTCCATGTCCAGCACTTCCAGCATGGCGCCGCGCGTGAGCCGCGCCAGGTGGGCCATGGAGGGTGCGCCGAGGGCGACCGCCGGGAGGATGCCGTTCTTCAGGCTGCCCCAGCTCTCGCCAAAGCCTCGCCCCATGCGCACGTCGAACCAGTCCAGCCATACGGCGAAGACGAGCAGCATGAAGAACGCCAGCACGAAGCTGGGCACCGCCGCCAGCGTCGTGCTCGCCGCAAGCCCGAGGTAGTCCCAGCCTGTGTTGCGACGGACCGCCGTCACCACACCCATCGGGATCCCCACGCCGAGTACCAGCGCGAAGGACATGACGCCCAGCAACAGCGACGGCTTCATCCGCTCCAGCATGATGTCGGTCACGCTGCGGCCGCTCTGCGCGAACGAGAGCCCGAGGTCACCGCGTGCCAGCCGCCCGAGAAACGCGCCGAATTGCTGCGGCAGCGGCCGGTCCAACCCGTAGTACGCCTCTTGCTGGCGGACGAAGTCCTCGGAGACGCCGCGTTCGACCGAACGCGCCTCGAAGGGGCCGCCGGGGACGGCATGCATCAGGGCGAAGGTGATCAGCGCGACGAAGAAGAGTGTGACGGCTGCCTGCACCAGCCGGCCGAGGACGTATCGCGCCACTGCCGCCTCCGGACCCGTCGCGGCGCCACCTGCGTCCACCGCAGTCTACGCGAGGCAGCGCAGACAGCGATGCCGGAGCGACGCCACGCTCTGGTGGCCTCGCCCCGACTTCGATGTCCCTTGCAGGCGTCAGCCGCTACTCGCGGCCATCGATCGAGATGCCCCAGAAGTAGACGTCGCCGGGCATGTTGTGCTCCAGGGCGCTGGGGACGAAGCCCTGCACCCACGGCTGCACCAGCACGTTGCGCCGTCCGTTGTAGAGCGGGGCGAAGGGCGCGTCGGCCATCAGGATCTCCTGCGCCTGCTGATAGAGACTGAGCCGCTCGTCCTGGTCCAGCTCTACCTCGGCGGCGTCGACGAGTTCGTCGTACTCAGCGTTGCTGTAGTTGCCGGCGTTCAGGCCGGAGCCGGTGCGGAACAGCGGCATCCAGTTGTGCGGGTCGGGGTAATCGGCCCCCCAGCCGCCCATGATCACCTGGAAGTTGCCCGCGGCCCGCTCGGCGCCGTACGCGGCGCCCTCGAGCGCGTTGATGGTGACCGAGATGCCGAGGTTCTGCTCCCACTGCTGCTCCAGCCACTGGGCGGTGATCTGCGGGACGGTCACGGCCGCGATCAGGACCTCCAGCTCCAGGCCTTCGCCCTCCGGATAGCCGGCGTCCGCGAGCAGTTGCCGGGACTCCTCGATGGCGTCCGCATACTGCTGCCCGGCCTCCGGGTCGTGGCCGGGCATTCCGGGCGGGATCCACGCCACCGCCGGCAGTACCTGGCCCTCACGGACGGACTCGGCGTACTCCTCGCGGTCGAATGCGCCGGTCAGGGCGCGGCGCACATCGGCGTTGGCCAGGGCGGGGTCATCCACGTTGAAGTAGAAACCGGTCGTGCTCAGCTCGGCGTAGGCGTCGAACTGCTCCTGCAGTTCCGGGTCGCGACGCACTTGCTCGAGCTCGGTGGGCCCGAGGCGCACGATGTCCAGCTCCCCCTCCTGGAAGGCCAGGAAGGCGACGGCGGCGTCCGCGATGATGTCGATGTCGATGGTCTCCAGACGGACATCGCTTGCGGCGTACCACTCCGGGTTGCGGGTGAGCGTCAGGTCCTGCCCGTGGGTCCACGAGGAGAGCATGAAGGGGCCGCTGGACACGAGGTTGCCGGGCTCCGTCCACGCGTCGCCCTGCTGTTCGACGATGTCGGCGCGTGCCGGGTAGAGGGGCCACATGGTGGTGAGCAGGAGGAAGACGGGGCTCGGGCGGCTCAACGTGTAGACCACGGTCTGGTCGTCCGGCGCCGCGACCTGGAGATTCTCCACCACCTCGCGCTGGAGCGCCTCCAGGTCCGCGCCCTCGACCTCGGCGGCAAGCGCCTCGGCGAGTTCGTCGTTCTTCCCGGCGGCGTCGATCATGCGGAAGAGGTCGGCGTATGGGCTCTGGTTGCCAGGCTCGAAGAGCCGGCGGGCGCCATCCACGAAGTGCTGGGCGACCAGCGGCTCGCCGTCCGACCATTTGAGGCCATCGCGCAGGGTGAACGTGTAGGTGAGGCCGTCCTCCGAGATGCCCCCGTTCTCCACGGTCGGCACGTCGGCGGCCAGTTGCGGCTGGATGTCCAGTTCCGGGCTCACGGCCAGCAGACCGGAATTGAGGTTGCGGACGATCGAGAGGCTTGCGGCGTCCGATGCGCGTTGCGGGTCAAGGGTCTCCGGTTCGCCCTCCAATCGCACCCTCAGGACCTGCTCCCCGTCGCCCCCAGTCGGGGCGGTGGCGCTGTCCGTGGCCACCGGCGTCCCATCGTCGGTGCTGTCCGCGTCGCCGACGCAGGCGAGAGCCAGGGCCAGCATTGCAGCCGCGAAGAGCGGCAGAGCGGCGCGCCTGCTGAAAGTCCGCATCACGGTCCTCCTTGGTGGTCGACACCCGCCCTATCCCACTCGTGCGCAGTCGCAGACGGGTAGGCAGCACCGGCCGGCGTGACCGGGACTGCTCATATTCTCGGACGAATGGGTCAACACAAGAACGGGGATCACCCTAACTGCGCCGGAAGCAAGCCACGTATGGCACAGGGAGCGTACGTGAGGGTGCGAGCGGTCGCGCCGCTCCCCAGCGAGCGCGCGCGCCCTCTCGGCGGGGCGCGCCACCACGTCGACCGGCGGCTTCGCCCGCGCTGGCGGTGTGTCGGCGGCCCGTGGCACTATGAGGGTCACACTGCACATCAGGCGGGAGTGACGATGCCGGCAAAGTTCACCGATGTAGAGGCCGCGGCAAAGCGCGAGGAAATCCTCACCGCGGTCGCCCCCCTGTTCGCGGACCGCGGATACGAGAACACCACGGTTGCCGACCTGGAAGAGGCGACCGGATTGAGCCGGGGCGGCATCTTCTTCCACTTCCCCAGCAAACGCGAGCTCTACCTGGGCGCGATCCGGCACACCTATATGGAGACCGCCCCGGTGCTCCGCGCCGCTGCGCTCGCCGGCCGCGACGTGCGCGACGTGATGATGCGCACCTTCGAGGCGTTCCTGGAAGAGACCTGCGCCCACCCTCAGTATCAGCTCTTCATGCAGCAGATCCGCCTCCAACGCGGCTCACAGCCTGACCTGGTGGAACTGTACCGCGAGATGGACGCGCTGCAGTACGCCTACTACGCCCGTATCTGCGTCGACCTCCAGGAGCGCGGCCTGATGAACAAGGACGTGGACCCGGAAGCGGCGGCGCGCGTCTATGCCAGCATCGTGGAGCGGCTGCACGAGCTGAGCCGGGACGCCCCGCCTGACGAACTCGCGGAGCACGCGCGGCGCGCGTTCGAGGTGCTCGCCCAGGGGGTGCAGCCGGCCCAGTAAACGGCCTCCGGCTCCCGCCGCTACACTGCTGAGACAACATGGCCGCGCGAGCCGCGGCGGGACCGACGATGGAGTGCCATGACCTCTGCCGGGGCGCGAGCCTCTGACAGCAGCGCGCGAGCCGACCGGATCGTCAGACCCATCCAGCAGTTCATTGCCACCGAGTCGGCGGGCGGCATCGTCCTCCTCGCTGCCGCGCTGCTCGCCCTCGGTTGGGCGAACTCGCCATGGTCGGACGCCTACCACCGCCTGATCGAGCAGCACATCATCGTCGACCTGGGCTTCTACCGCCTCGACGAGTCGCTCCACTTCTGGGTTAACGACGGGGCGATGGTCATCTTCTTCTTCGTGGTGGGGCTCGAGATCAAACGCGAGGCCGCCATCGGAGAGCTGGCGAGCCTCCGCCGCGTGATGGTCCCGCTCTTCGCGGCGCTCGGCGGCATGTTGGTGCCGGTGCTGCTGTTCCTGCTGGTCGTGGGCTTCGGCGCCGACGCCAAGGGCTGGGGCATCCCGATGGCGACCGACATCGCCTTCGCCATGGGCGTGCTGGCGCTGCTGGGTCCGCGCATCCCCACGGGCCTGAAGGTGCTTCTGCTGGCCATCGCCATCGTGGACGACATCGGCGCGATCCTCGTGATCGCGATCTTCTACTCGGGCACCATCGAATTGATGCCGATCGCCGTGGGACTCGGGATGCTAGCAGCGGCGGCGGTGCTCCGCGAGATGCGTGTCTGGTACATCCCGACGTACGTGGTGCTCGGCATCTTCGCATGGATGGCGATCGTGAAGTCCGGCGTCCACCCCACGCTGGTGGGCGTTGCCTTCGGGCTGCTCACTCCCTGGGAGGGCGGGTATCGCCTGGGTGAGTTCGTCGAGCGCGCCCAGCCCGTCCTGGACCGCGTCACCGCTCGGCACCAGGCGCGGACTGAGGCCGCCGAGCGCACGCAAGGCGAGGCGCACGGCGACGTCGACCAGTTGCGGGTGCTCGGGTCGCTCAGCCGGCGGACGATCTCGCCGCTCGACCTCCTCGAACGCGAGTTGCACGTGGTGGTCGCCTTCGTGATCGTGCCGGTGTTCGCCTTCGCGAACGCAGGCGTACCCCTCGGCGGCGGCGTGGTCGGCGATGCGGCCGGCTCACCAGTCACCTGGGGCATCGCGCTTGGCCTTGTCGTGGGCAAGCCGCTGGGCATCATGCTTGGGACCTGGCTCGTCGTGCGGGGCGGCGCGTCGCTCCCGCGAGGGGTGCGGTGGCGGTCGCTGCTGGGCGTCTCGATGCTCGGCGGCATCGGGTTCACCGTCTCACTGCTGATCGCGGACCTGTCGTACGTGGATGAAAGCCTGCTGACACAGGCGAAGATCGGGATCATGGTCGCGTCGTTCGCCGCCGGCATCGCCGGATACGCCGTCCTTCAGTACACGGAGCGGGGCCACTAGGGACCCCGAGCCACCGAGCTGCTCCCAGAGCCCGAAGAGGGCGTGGCCGCCACGACGCGCTGACGCCTTCTCCGGGGGACTTGACTTCAAGCGCACTTCAAGCCCTAGGTTCCCTTCGTATCCTCGGTGTACGAGGGTGAGCAGCCGCGGCGTGACGGCCGACGAGGGGGCACCGATGACGACGACGACAGGAAGAACCGCCACGGGCGGATTCGTCCGTGTGAGCACGCTCGAGGACCTGGAGCGCAGCCAGCCGAAGGTCGTGGCCGCTGGCGGACGCACCATCGTGCTGTTCGTCGTGGACGGGCAGGTCTACGCGCTGGACAACCGTTGTCCCCACATGGGCTTCCCATTGAGCAAGGGCACGGTGCGGGACGGCATCCTCACGTGCCACTGGCACCACGCACGCTTCGACCTCGCCGGCGGGTGCACGTTCGACCCCTTCGCCGACGACGTGCCGCATTTCCGCGCGGAGGTGCGCGACGGCGACGTGTGGCTGGACCCGCGGCCGGTCGAGCGCGACCGCCGCGGCCACTGGCTGCACAAGCTGGATGAGGGTCTGGAGCAGAACATCCGGCTGGTGCTGGCGAAGTCCGTGATCGGCCTGAGCGAGCTGGACGAGACCTCACCGCTGCTGGAGCGGGCGGCGCTCTTCGGGACACGCAACCGCGCCTCGGGCTGGAGCGCCGGGCTGTCAATCCTCACGGCGATGGGCAACGTGCAACCGCACCTCGATGCGGGAGACCGGCCTCGGGCGCTCTACCACGGCCTGGTCCACGTCGCCCGCGACACCGAGGGCCAGCCGCCGGACTTCGACCTGGAGCCGCTTGCCACCACCGAGACGCGGCCCGAGGTCTACCGGGCATGGTTCCGACGCTTCATCGAGACGCGGTCGGCCGAGCCGGCGGAGCGCTGTCTGCGGACGGCCATCCGCGTCGGGCTGACGGCACCACAGGTGGCGGACATGCTCTTCGCCGCGGCGACCGACCACCTCTTCCTCGGTGAGGGGCACGCGCTGGACTTCGCCAATAAGGCGTTCGAGTTGCTCGACCTCATCGGCTGGGAGCACGCCGAGGACGTCCTGCCCAGCTTGATCGGCCCGATGGTGCGCGCCGAGCGCATGGAGGAGACGTCCGCGTGGCAGCATCCGGTGGACCTTCCGACGCTGCTCGCGCAAACCTTCGCGGAGCTAGACACGATCATCGAGGGCGCCCCTTCACCCCCGGAGGGCTGGCAGGGCCACCGCGAGCTGGCGGAGACCATCCTGGACGCGGAGCCGGACGTATCGCTGCGGGCGATGCTCGATGCGGCGCGCGCGGGCGTCCCGCTCGTGGAGCTGGCGGCGACGGTCGCCTACGCAGCGGCACGCCGGCCGGTGCACTTCCACGTCTCCAACGAGTTCGGCGACTGGGACACCATCCACCACACCTTCACCTACACGAATGCGGTGGACCAGGCGATGCGTCGCGCGCCCAGCAGCGAGCTGTCCCGCGCCATCTTCGACGGCGCGATGTCGGTCTACCTCGAGCGCTTCCTGAATGTGCCGAAGCAGCCGATCCCGCGGCCCGCTGCGCCACCGCCGGAGCGCGCACAGGTGCTCGACGCCTTCGACAGGCAGCAGCAAGTGGACGAGACCGCACAATTGGTGGCGGACCAACTGGCCGGCGGGCGCCACTCGGAAGTGCTGGCGACGCTGGGCCACGCCCTGCTCCGTGAAGACGCGGGCTTCCACCAGTTCCAGATCTACGAGGCGGCCGTGTGTCAGTACGGGAACTTCGCCGGGAGGCCCGAGGGCGACCACGTGCTCATTGGCGCCGCGCGCTTCCTCACTGCCCACGCGCCCACCGTGCGCTCGGTCGAGCAGACGTACGACATCGCGGCACGATTGCATCGAGGCGAAGCGCTCTACGGCGAGGAAGAAGCCGCGGAGCCGGTCTGAGCGCAGGGCGCGACGTCAGACCAGCCGGCGAAGGATCGGCCTACTGGACGGCGTCGAACTCGGCGGACTCGCGTGACACCTCGGCTTCGTCGGCGGAGCCCGGCGTCAGACCCGGTCGCGCGAAGAGGGCGCCACCCGGCTCGACGAAGACCGCGTCATAGCGCCGGTCGTTCCGCAGGGTGGCAAGTAACTCGCTGCAACACTGCCCGGGCACGAAGACGTAGTCGAAGCCCTCGAAGCGCTGCGCCCAGCGTTCCAGGCAACGGGGCGCCTCGCCGCTGCACCCCCACGCCAGCCAGTGCGCGTAGGCGTGCTCCTCGAACGAGCCCGGGAGCCATTCCTGCCCCTGGGGTGTCGCCAGGCTGACCCGGCCCGTCAGCGCGGGCAGCCACTCGGCCGGCCGGTCGACGTACCAATCGTCCGAGGGGAGTACGAGGATCTGTGCGGACTCAGGTGTCGCCCGCTCCACTCGTTCGATCGCGTGCACCTGGGCGACCGAAAGCGCCTGCAGGAAGTCGCCCTCGCGACCCTGACCCGGCCCCACGACCAGACCGGAGCCGAGGAGCACCATGACGCCCGCCACCAGGAACGTGGTGAGCGAGAAGCGGACTCCCTGCAGGACCGCCTGTCCCTCGAGTTGCTCACCGAGCCAGGCAAGCCACCACCGCACCTCGATGGCCGCGCCGCCCACGAGTAGTGCCATGGGGACGATCACGAAGGTGGGCGCAGCGCGCGTGCCGATGAGGACGATGGAGGCCCACCACACCGGCAGCAGCAACGAGCCACGCCCCAGCGCCACGCCGAACCCCAGCAGCGCGAGCAGCCAGAAGACCGGGAAAAGCGGTTCGCTGGTCATCTCCGGGTTCTGGAGGTAGTCCCACAGCCCACCGGCGCCCAGCGAGCCCTGGGAGAGCATCGTGCCGCCGGACTCCATCGCCGCCAGGAAGGGCGAGAGTCCGTGCCGGATCAGGACGAGGCCCCACCACGGCGCCGTGAGGGCCACCGTACCGAGCCCGAACAGCGCGACGCCGGTGACGCCGAACCGGCTGCGTCCACGCCAGAGCAGGAACACGGGCACGCTCGTCGCCAGGAACCAGGCGGTCTCCAGGTGGCTCAGCACGGTGAGGGCAGAGCAGACAGTCGCCCAGAGCAGCATCCACCTCGAACGTTGCTGCAAGGCACGGTCGAGGAAGTACAGCGCCATCAGCGCGACGAAGAGGCCCGGCGCGCGGGTGACTCCGCCGCCCATGATGAGCCACAGGAAGGCGCGAGGCACGCAAGCGAACGTCAGCCCGGCGGCGACCGCGGCCACCAGCGAGCCGAACAGCGACCGCGCGAGCAGGAACACGGCGAGCACGGTGAGCACGCTGAACACCAGCGGCACCAGCCGGAAGACCTGTTCCAGGTCCAGCGGCAACAGGTGGTCGCTCAGCGCGGCGACGTAGATGCCGAACGGTGGATAGCTGAAAGGGATGTCGCCGCCGTTGTAGGAGGTGAACTCGGGCAACCCGTACCGGCTCGCCTGCACGTCCCGCGCCATCGCGTAGAACAGGCCACCGTCGTTCAGCGGGAACTCCGAGCGCATCAGGTGGCGCAACCGCACCGCGGCCGCAAGCGTGGCGACGAACAGCACGGCGCCATCGAACGCGGTAGGGCGTACGGCGATGCGCGCCCGAAGCGCCTCCATGACACGCTTCCACGCGGACGCCTCATCAACGTGCGCCGCTGCCCGCTCGCCGGGCACCGTCGTTCGTGGGACGGTGTGTTCCGCCATCTAGCCTGCCGTGAGGCGCGGGGGTGCGGTCTGCACGCTGGGCCGCTCGATCCCTCTGCGTACGGGGCGATGATCGAAGCGGTGACGTCCCGCACCCGTGAAAACGGTCACTACCGCGTTCCAAGATATGTCGGGATCGCTGGCGAACTAGTAAGAGGGACTCATTCCAGTCTTGCGGATATCTATCAACCGATCCCCGCCGTCCGGCGCCTGCGGACACTCCCAGGCGATCGGTATCACGAGCGGCTGACGGGGCTGCGGAAGGCCTCGTTGCGGCGCGCGCCGACCTCGGAAGGTCCTCTCCCTACCGCTCGGCGAGGAGCATCGCGACGGGGAAGGGCCCGAGGACCCCATCGAGCGATACGCGGCCGGCGGGGTCGATCGCGGCACCGGTGAAGGCGTCGCGCCAGCGGGGCGGGGACACGTTGCCGGGTAGGCGGAGGGACGTGTCGCCCCACATCGGTTGCCAGAACGAGCCCCGTCCCACCCTGCCCGCGCCGCTCTCGGTGAGCAGGCCGCCCGGCAGGCGGGGCACGGCCACGATGCAATCGAGGTCGCCCCGGCGCCGCAGGAACGCGATCGCGTGCTCCCTGCGCTCGCCATCGACGGCCAGCGGCTCGTAGGAGCCTCCGACGAACAGCGGCGCCAGGTCGCGGCGCACGCGCAGGCCGCGCGCGAGCACGAAGCACTTCACCGCGCCGTCCCGCCACGCCTCGAGCAGCCGCGGCGCGAGGTGTTCACGCGCCGCATCACCCGTGGGGCCGTCCTCGAGCGCGGGGCGGAGCCGGTCCAGCAGCGCGCGCCGAAGGCCGAAGTCGACCGGCCGGCGGTTGTCCGGGTCGACCAGGCTGAAGTCCCACAGCTCGTTGCCCTGGTAGGTGTCGGTGACGCCCGGCGACGCCAGCCGTAGCACGACCTGCGCGAGCGAGTTCACCGCCCCGAGGTGCGCGACCCGCGCCTGCAACCCCGCCAGCGCCTCCACCAGTGGTGAGGGCGCGGCCAGCGCGCGTCCCACGAGCGTCCTCACTGCCCGTTCGTAGCTCTCGTCCACGTCTTCCCACTCCGTGCGCTCACCCGCCTCACGCAACGCCTTCACGAGGTAGTCCTGGAGCCGCGTCACGAAATCGTCCGCGCCGCCGAGCGCCGGTGTCATGCCGTGGGGGTCCGTCGCGAGCAGTGTCTGCACGAACAGGTACACGTCGTCCGGGTGGATCCGGCGTGGCAGCTGTCGCTGCAACGGCTCCAGCGCCTCCGTCGCCCGGCGCCAGGCCTCCGCCCACGCCTCCGGCAGTTCCGAGAGCGCCACGAGGCGGGCACGGGCGTCCTCGCCGCGCTTGTGGTCGTGCGTGGCCGTCGAGAGCATCGTGCTGGGCGATCGTTCGGCGCGGCGCTGCTGGCGGCGGTGGAAGGATTCGACCGACTCGCCGAAGCGCTCCGGGTCGCCGCCCACTTCGTTGAGGGCCAGCAGGCGTCGGTAGCGATAGAAGGCGCGGTCCTCCAGGCCCTTCGCCTGCACCGCCGGCATGATCTGCTGGAGCCACATCACGACCTCCCGAGCGGCGCCATTCGGGGGGTCCGCGAGCAGTCGAGCCACGCGCTCCAGGGCCTCGGTGTCCGCACCCTCGAGCCGGCGCGCGTGCGACAGGGCGTCATCGAGCACCGCCCCCGCGCGCGGGTCGGTCTGGGGTTCGCGGTGGTAGGTGCGGTAGACGGCGATACGCGGCAGGAGCGCACGGAGCGCATCGACGAAACGCGCCTCCGAGACCGCGCCGCCGTCCACCTCGGCCGCGGCCGCGTGCAGACGGCGCGCGAGCGTCTCGAACTGGCCGGCCAGCGGGCCCTCGACGACATCCGCGCGGCACTCGTCCGCCACCGCCTCGTACGAGGCCTCCCGCCCGCTGGCCTCACGGTATATGCGCTCGAACGCCTCCGCGTGCTCGGCGGCGACCAGAACGCGGGTGCCCTCGTTCATGAAGTCATAGCCGGTGCTGCCGTCGCAGTCCCACGCGTCTGGCAGCGGCTCGTCCGCCTGGAGGACCTTCTCCAGCACGACGTACGCCTCGGCTGCTCCGGATGCGGCGAGGGCTGCCTGCAGGCGTTCGAGGTAGCCCTGCGGGTCGAAGAGGCCGTCCGGGTGGTCGATGCGGACGCCATGCACCGAGCCGTCCCGCACCAGGCGCAGGACGAGCCGGTGTGCCAGGTCGAACACCTCGGGGTCCTCGGTGTGAATGCCGATCAGCTCATCGATGGCGAAGAACCGACGGTAGTTCACATCCCGCTTCGCGGTGCGCCAGTGGCCCAGGCGGTAGTGCTGCTCTCGCAGCAGCGCACGCACCGCTTCCTGGCTGCGTGGGGCGCCCGAGGCGCGCCATGCCTCCAGGCTGGGCGGGCTCACCGGGAGCCGGTGGTCGAAGTAGCAGAGCCAGGCTTGCGTCCCATCCACCTCGAGCGCCACTTCCCCGCGTTCGAGGGCGGCGTCGAGGGTGTCTCCAAGGATCGGGAGCAGCACCTTGTTGCGGAGCGCCGGATCGGGGGGCGTCCAGTCGATGTCAAAGATCCGCGCGTGCGGCGACGTGCGACCATGTCGCAGCACGTCCTCCCAGTAGCGGTTCCCGGCGCCGGCCGCGATACCCATGTGGTTGGGCACGATGTCGACGATCTGCCCGAGGCCAGCCGCCTGCTGAGCCTGCACCAGGCCCGTGTACGCCTCCTGCCCCCCGAACTCTGGTTCGAGGCGTGTCGGGTCGGTCACGTCGTAGCCGTGCGTGCTCCCGGGCGCCGCCGTGGTGATGGGTGAGAGGTAAAGGTGCGTGACACCGAGGTCGGCGAGGTACGGGACCACCGCGCGAGCGTCGTCGAAGGTGAACCCGCGGTGAAGCTGTAGGCGGTACGTGCTGGCGAGGGTCGGCGCGGGAGGACGGCCGGTCACGTCCCCCGCCCGGGCCGGCCTCGAGGCGCCGCCCGCAGGATGGCCGCGCCCGGCCGGCGGAAGCGGCACCAGAGGTCGCCCTCCAGGTCGAGGTCGACCGGCAGGCTGTCGAGGACGAATGGCCCGTCCTCGGTGGTCAGCACCGGCTGCCACCGCATGCCCTCCGGCGGGGCGAGCAGTCGCTCCGCACCCTCGCCGGTGACGCCGGCGCCTCGGAGTCGCGCGACCACGAGCAACGTGTCGCCCTCGCGCTCCCGGCGGACGGCGATGCTGTGCTCGTCCGGCGCAGCGCTGTGCTGGCGGGCGCCCTCCAGCCAGCGCAGGACCGGCTCCTCGCGGCGCAGCCGCAGCAACGCCTGGTGGAAGCGCAGCATGGAGGCGTGAGGTTCTCGGTCGCGCTCCGCCCAGTCGAGACGGCTGCGCTGGAAGGTCTCCGATGCCTGCGGGTCGGGGATGCGTTCGCGGAGGCGCGGGTCGCTGAAGGCGCGCCATCCGGCGAACTCGCCACGCCGGCCCTCGGTCACCAGCCGGCCGAGGTCCGGGGTGTGGTCCGTGAAGTAGAGGAACTGACTGCTGGTGGCCCACTCGTCACCCATGAAGAGCAGCGGGGTCGCGGCGCTGAAGAGCAGCACCGCCGTCGCCGCCTTGAACGCGTGGAACGAGGTCTCGTGATACAGCCGGTCGCCGAACGCGCGGTTGCCCACCTGGTCGTGGTTGTGCACGCAGTGCATGAATCGAGGCAGGGGCATGCCCTCCGGGTCTGTCCCGCGCGCACCCTGCCAAAACTCCGAGCGCTGACCCGTGAAGAGCCAGCCCTGCCGCAAGTCGGTGGCGAGGTCGTCCGTCGAGCCTCGGAAGTCCTGGTAGTAGCCGTCACGGTCGCCGGTCAGGACGACCTGCATCTCATGGTGGAAGTCGTCGGCGTACTGAGCGTCGAAGCCGTACCCGCCTGCTTCGCGGTCGCGCGTCACCACGGCCAGGTTGCGGTGCTCCTCGGCAAGCAGGAACGGCGCAGGCTGACCGGCGCGGCGGCCCGCCGACGTGCGGTCGCGGAACTCGGCGAGGAAGTGCGGGTCCCCCTCGTCACGTAGCGTGTGCACGGCGTCGAGGCGGAACCCGTCCACGTGGTACTCGTGTAGCCAGTGGAGCGCACTCTCGAAGAAGAACCCGCGCACATGCTCGCTGCCCGGCGCGTCGAGGTTGATCGCGGCGCCCCAGGGGGTGTGGTGGCCCTCCGTGAAGTAGCCAGGGCTGAACTGCGAGTGGTACGCGCCATCCGGGCCGAAGTGGTTGTAGACCACATCGAGCACGACCCCCAGCCCGAGGGCGTGCGCACGGTCGACCAGTGCGCGGAGGTCCTCGGGGCGCCCGTAGGCGCGAGACGGCGCGAACAGGGCGACGCCGTCGTAGCCCCAGTTGCGGTCCCCGGCGAAGTCTGCCACGGGCATGACCTGGATCGCGGACACACCGAGGCCGGCGATGGCGGGCAGCGCGTCGGCGGCCGCGGCGAAGGTGCCTTTGCGGGTGAACGTCCCGACGTGCAGCTCGTAGAGCACCGTGTTCTGGGGGTCGAGCCCGCGCCAGGCCTCGTCGGTCCAGTCGAAGGCCGGGTCCACGACCTCGGACGGCCCGTGGACGCCTTCCGGTTGGAAGCGCGAGGCGGGGTCCGGGAAGGGGCCGCGGCCGTCGAGGAGGTAGCGATAGCGCACGCCCGCGCGCAGGCCTTCGATGCGGGCGGTGTGGTAGCCCTCGGGGTCACGCTCCATCGCGTGCGCCTCCGGCGCACCCTTGTCTTCGAAGCGAAGCATGACCGACTGCACCGTTGGCGCCCACACGCGGAACCGGACTGCATCGCCATCGGGCCAGGCGCCGAGGCTTGGTCGCCAGCCTTCAATATCGGTCACGCCTCGGCCTCCGCGCCGTCCACGGACAGCCGCACCGTCGTCGCGAAGGACTCGTCGCCGGTCAGCCGCAGCGGCCAGCTCAGCAACACGGCGAGTTGCTGCGCCGTGCGCTCGTAGCCCCCTTCCGAGCGCGACAGGGTCTCCACCGGCCGGACATCGAGGTCGGCTGGGCGCGTGCACTCGATGCGCAGCGTGACGGGCGGCTCGGTCATCCGCAGCACGCACTCGTCGACGCTGCGTCCGGCGCCCCCGCGTGGCAGCCCGAAGGTGCGGCCCGCCACGACCAGCTCGCCGGCGGGGTGCTCGGCGAAGAGCAGCCCGAAGTTCAGCTCGACGGCGAAGCGGGCGTCGAGCGCACCCTCGGCGGCGCTCACGCGATAGCGCGCCTCGATCTCCCGGCCTGCCTCGGCAACCGAGACGGTCTTCTCGACGCGTCCACGCCCGCCCGGCGCGTCGCCCTCGCGCGTGAGCACGACATCGACCGCGCCGCGCCGCCGCCGGGCGTCCATCGCGTACGGCCGGCCCTCGAAGTCGCCCGCGTCCTCGATCGGGGTGCGGCGGCCGGGTGCGCGGCCCGGCGGCAGGAACCGGTCCACGAAGCAGCCGCGGCGGCCTCGGTCGTACGGGTACGGCGCATCGTCGCCCGTACCGTGGTAGCCCTCATCGCGCCGTGCCAGCGTGTCGACAAGGTTCACCGCAGCGCGCCGGTCGGAGATCTCCACCACGGCGCCCTCGGACGGTGCGACCGCGACGACGAGGTCCTCCGTCGTGATCAGCGCCTCGTCCGTGCCGTCGGCGTCGAGGTCGAGGACGCGCAGCACGCGCCGGCGTTCGCCCGCCACCTCGAGCGCCCGCTCGGCACGAAGCAGGTGGTACCAGAGGCGCTGGCGGATGTGCGGCAGATACGCGCCGCCGAAGAGCCCGTGCCAGTAGGCACAGTTGGCCTGTGCGCGCCAGAGGTCGAGCTGGGCGGGCGGGACCTGCTGTGGGTCCCACGAGGAGGGCGCCCGCCTCCCGCGGGTGGCGGCGCGGGTGCTGACGTCCAGCACGCGCTTGTGCAGGTGGTTCACCTCCGGGTACTTCGCGAGGAACTGGAGGTACGTCCCGACTCGGAGGAACGGCGACGTCCGCCCGAGGAGGCCCCGCCGCTCGAGGGTTTCGCGCGCCTCCCTGAAGGCCCGCTGCCCGGCCGGCGGCAGCGACCACTCCAGCATCTCGGGGTAGGTCCCGTCGGGGATGTAGACGCGCCCGGCGGACGGCACCGCCTCGGCCGCCTCGCCGAGGGGGACGACCTCGACGTCGTCGCCAAGCGCGGTGAGCGCATCGAAGAAGCGTGCCAGCCAGCCGCGCCGGATCACGTCGCGGTACGTGCCGGGCCACATGCCGAACTTCTCGATGTCGTCGGCGTAGACCGCGAGGCGGACGCCGGCGCGCGCTTTGCGACGCAGGAGGTCCGCCACCTGCTCCACGGGCTTCCACGGAATGGCCATCCGCAGGTCCTCGACAGCCGCGGCGACCCGCAGTGGCTTGCCCTGCGACTCCGTGAGAAACGGCGCGTCCAACTGGGAGCTGAGCAGCCCGGCCGACAGGAGATGCCGGTCATCGAGCACGACCGTGTCCAGACCACCGTCGACCAGGTCCGCCGCCAGGCTCGGCTCCCACACGCGCTCCGTGAGCCAGCCGACGTGGGCGTCGGCGCCGAAGAGGCGCTGGAGGTACGCGCGGTGTGTGCGGATCTGGGGCGCGCGGTCATGCCTCGGGAGCAGCGACAGCACCGGCTCATACATCCCGGCGGCGACCAACTCGACCTGCCGCGCCTCCACCATCCGGCGGATCTGGTCGATGCGGTCGGGCGCGTGCTCCACCACCCACTCGAGGAGCGAGCCGGAGCAGTGGAGGGAGACGCGCAGCGTCGGGCGCGCCTCGATGAGGTCGAGGACGGGGCCGTAGCAGGTGTCGATGGCGCGCTGGAAGACGGAGTCGTAGTTCCCGGGAGGCTGATGGGCGTGGAGCACGAGGCTCAGCTTCACGTGACGGGCGCTCCGTCCTCCGCGGGTACAAGTACCAGCGTAGCGAGCGGGGGAAGCGTCAGGCTCAGCGAGTGCGTCCGGCCGTGCTGCGGCTGTGGTTCCGCCTTGTACTCCGTCGGCGTGGAGTAGCCGCTGCCGCCGTACACGGTGGCGTCGCTGTTCAACGCGACGTGCCAGCGGCCGGCCCCTGGTGCACCGATGCGGTAGTGCTCGCGGGGCACAGGCGTAAAGTTGCTGACGACGAGCACCTCGCGGCCGACCTCGATGGCCTTGCGCACGAAGCTGACCACGACGTTGTCCACGTCTGAGCAGTCGATCCACTCGAAGCCTTCGGGCGTGTAGTCCTGCTCGTACAGCGCCGGCTGCTCCGTGTAGAAGCGGTTGAGGTCCTGTACCCAGTGCTGTAGCCCCCGAGGTGGGACGCGCTGTAGCTCGTGCCAGTCCAGGCTCGCGAGTGCGTTCCACTCCGCCCGCTGGCCGAAGTCGGAGCCCATGAATAGCAGCTTCTTGCCGGGGTGGCCGTACATGTAGCCGTACAGGGCACGCAGGTTCGCGAACTGCTGCCACTCGTCGCCGGGCATCTTCGCGACCATCGAGCGCTTGAGGTGCACCACCTCGTCGTGCGAGTACGGCAGCACGAAGTTCTCGTGGTAGGCGTACAGCAGACCGAAGCTGAGGTCGTTGAGGTGGTGCCCGCGATGGATCGGGTCCCGCGTCATGAACCGCAGCGTGTCGTGCATCCAGCCCATGTTCCACTTCAGCCCGAAGCCCAGCCCACCCATCGAGGTCGGCCGCGAGACCATGGGCCATGCGGTGGACTCCTCGGCGAAGGTCATCGCGCCCGGGAAGTGCTCGAACACCACCTCGTTGAGGCGGCGCAAGAAGGCGATCGCCTCCAGGTGCTCGCGGCCGCCCAGGTGGTTGGGCAACCACTCGCCCGCCTCTCGCGAATAGTCGCGATAGAGCATGGAGGCGACGGCGTCCACGCGCAGCCCATCGATGTGGTAGCGGTCGAGCCAGAAGAGGGCGTTCGCGAGCAGGAAGTTCGATACCTCGCGGCGGCCGTAGTTGAAGACGTAGGTGCCCCAGTCCGGGTGCTCACCGATGCGCGGGTCGGCGTGCTCGTAGAGGTGCGTGCCGTCGAACAGTCCCAGCCCGTGCGCGTCCTTCGGGAAGTGGGCCGGCACCCAGTCCACGATCACACCAATGCCGGCCTGGTGGAGCGTATCCACCAGTTCCATGAACTCCTGCGGCTCACCAAACCGGCTGGTGGGGGCGAAGTAGCCCAGCGTCTGGTAGCCCCACGACTCATCGAGTGCGTGCTCCGCCACGGGCATCAACTCGACGTGCGTGTAGTGCATCTCCTTCGCGTAGCGCGCCAGGCGCGGGCCGATCTCGCGGTAGGTCAGCCAGCGGTTCCCCTCGTCCGGCGCGCGTGCCCAGGAACCGAGGTGCACCTCATAGATCGCCATTGGGGCGCCCAGCGAGTTATGTCGCTCACGCCCACCCATCCACTCTCCGTCCAGCCACTCATAGCCCTCGATGTCCCAGACGATCGAAGCACTGGCCGGCCGCAACTCGGCGTAGAACGCGTAGGGGTCCGCCTTCTCGAAGCGTGTGTGGCCGTCGGCGGCAAGCACGCTGAACTTGTAGCGCTCGCCTGGCCCAACGCCGGGGACGAAGCCCTCCCACGTCCCCGCCTCGGTGCGCAGGTCCAGCGGGGTGGCCGCCGGGTCCCAACCGTTGAAGTCGCCGATCACCGACACCGCGCGCGCGTTCGGCGCCCACACAGCGAAGGTCGAGCCGGGACGCCCGGCTCGCTCGCAGGGGTGGGCGCCCAGCCGCTCGTACGCCCGCAGGTGCGTGCCCTCGGCCAGCAGGTGGGTGTCGTAGTCGCTCAGCACGCGCTGGGTCACGACGCCTCCTCCTCCAACTGGCGCACGATGCGCGTGAGGCCCTCGAGCGGCACCGCGACCCAGTCCGGGCGGTGGTCCAGTTCGTACTGCAGCTCGTGCAGCGCCTTGTCCAGCAGGTACAGGTCCAGGATGCGTCGTCGCTGGCCCAGTTCGGCCGGCAAGAACGGCGCGCCGGAGGCCACCTCCAGGTAGCCGCTGAGGAACGACGAGGACGCGTGCTCCTCCCACCACTCGCTCCAGCCCGCCAGCCGTTCGAGCGCGGGTTCCACGTCGGCGTACGTCTCGGCCTCGGCGCGGCGCGCGAGGAGCGAGGCGTAACTGAAGGAGCGCAGCATGCCGGCGATATCGGCGAACGCGCTGGTCTTCCGGCGGCGCTCCGCGATCGGCAGCCCCACCTCGCCCTCGAAGTCAAGAATCACGAAACCGTCATGGACGAAGAGCACCTGGCCCAGGTGGTAGTCGCCGTGGACGCGGATCTTCGACACACCCTCCGCGGCCGCCGGAACGTCCGCGAGCCACTGGCCGATGCGCGGCGCGGCGTCGAGCACGGCCTGTGCCTGCTCGGCCAGGCGGGCGTCGTCGCCGGCCGCGAAGCGTTGCAGCGCCGGGGTGGCCGCGCGCAAGCGTCGCCTGGTGCGTGTCACGACGGCGGAGAGGTCACGTCGCGTCAGCCGTTCCGGCTCGAAGGCCGGATCGCCTCGGGCGTCGGCCAGCGCGAGGTGCAGTTGCGCCGTACGGGCGCCCAGGATGCGCACATGCTCGGCGTACTGTGGGCCGGCCACGTCTTCGAGGGTGGCGGGCGTGTGCTCGTCGGCCAGTGTCAGGGGGTGGCGCTGCGAAGGCGCCGGCGCCGGCTCACCGACGTGCTCCTCGATGAACCGGCGGGCGGCCGAGAGCGTGAAGTTCCACCCGTCGTCCTGGTTCCAGACGTACTCGTGCGCCACTGCCACCGGGCCGGTGCGGTCGCGGGCCTCCAGGCCGATCGTCCCGACGAGTCGAGGGCTGAGGTGCGGCCACGGCGCCAGGTGGCGGCCCACCTCGACCTCCGGGTGCGGCTCAGGCTCGAAACGTCGAAGCAACTTCAAGATGATCTGCTGGCCGTAGCGCACGGACGTGTTGCTCTGCTCGACCGTGCTGCGCGTAACAGGTAGCGGGTCGTCCAGCGCGTCGTAGAGCGGCCGGAACGCGGCGGTCGCCTCGCCGGTCAACCGCACACGCGCACCTTCCGCCTCGATGGTGCGTCCGTTGGCGACCAACTCCAGCAGTTCGCGCGCCGTGACGTCCGAGGCCATCGCGTCGAAGAGCACGCCGTCACCCCGGGCCGAGCGGACGCGGACGACGGCCGCGTTCGGTGACTCGTCCAGCAGGCGTCGCGCGCCTCGGCCGGATGCCACCGCCAACGGGAGGACGTACACCGTCTCCTCGGCGTCCCGGGCGCCGCCTGCACTCACCAGCGTGAGCCACGACGGCGCCGCGCCGCCGCGCAGCGGGACGATGTCATGCAGGCGGACCCGGCCCACCCTGGCATCCTTGCCGCCAAACCAGCGCTGGCGGGCCAGGTACTCCGGGAGCGCCTCGACCTCCAACCGCTTGAGGGCGGCGCCGGCCAGCAGGGCGTCCCAGTCACCCTCGACCTTCACAACCGGGCCGGCGCCCTCCTCCACCGCCACCTGCGGCTCCGGCTGCGGCACCAGGTCGAACCAGTAGAAGGCGTGCGGCGCCAGGGTGAGGAAGTACGGCGAGTCCCCCACGAGTGGGAACGGTTGGCGCCCGATCACCTCGACGGGCGCCGTCCCCGCGTAGTCGGCGAGGTCGAGTTCGACGGGTTGCACGAAGCGAGAGAGGTTGGCGACGACCAGCGTGACTTCGTCGCCGTGCCGGCGCAGGAACGCGAGCACCGCGCGGTTCTCCGGGTGCAGCATCTGGAGTTCGCCTCGGCCGAGTGCCGAGCGGTTGCGTCGCAGCGCGATCATGCGACGCATCCAGTTGAGCAACGAGGAGGCACTGCGCTCCTGGGCATCCACATTCACGGCCTGATAGCCGTACAGCGGGTCCATGATCAGTGGGAGGAACAGCCGGGCCGGGTCCGCCCTGGAGAAGCCGGCGTTGCGGTCGCCGTTCCACTGCATGGGGGTGCGCACGCCGTCACGGTCGCCGAGGTAGATGTTGTCGCCCATGCCGATCTCGTCGCCGTAGTAGATGATGGGCGTCCCCGGCAGCGCGAACAGTAGCCCGTGCAGCAACTCGATGGCCCGCCGGTTGCTGTCCAGCAGCGGCGCCAGGCGGCGTCGGATCCCCGCGTTGACACGCATCCGAGGGTCCGTGGCGTAGATCGCGTACATGTAGTCGCGCTCTTCGTCGGTCACCATCTCAAGCGTCAGTTCGTCGTGGTTGCGCAGGAAAAGCGCCCACTGCGCCTTCTCCGGGATCGGCGGCGTCTGGTCCATGATGTCGACGATGGGATGACGGTCCTCCCGCCGCAGCGCCATGAACAGCCGCGGCATGATCGGGAAGTGGAACGCCACGTGCGCCTCGGGGGCATCGTCCGTCCCGAAGTAGGCACGGACGTCCTCCGGCCACTGGTTCGCCTCTGCCAGCAGCATGCGGTCCGGGTAGTGCTTGTCGACGAAGGCGCGCCACTCGCGCAGCACCTCGTGCGTCTCCGCGAGGTTCTCGTTGTTCGTGCCTTCGCGCTCCCGCAGGTACGGCACGGCATCCAGGCGCAGGCCGTCGACTCCCCGGTCGAACCAGAACTTCATGACGTTGGTGAGGGCCTTGCGTACCTGCGGGTGTTCGTAGTTCAGGTCCGGCTGGTGCGAAAAGAAGCGGTGCCAGTAGTGCTGCTCCGCCACCGGGTCCCACGACCAGTTCGAGGTCTCGGTGTCCGTGAAGATGATCCGGGTGCCGGAGTACTGCTCGGCCGTGTCGCTCCACACGTACCAGTTGCGCGCGGCGGAGCCCTCCGGCGCCCGGCGGGCACGCTGGAACCACGGGTGCTGGTCCGAGGTGTGGTTGACCACCAGCTCCGTGATCACGCGCATGTCGCGCGCGTGCGCCTCCTTCACGAAGCGCGTGAAGTCCCGCATCGTCCCGTAGTCCGGGTTGATCGACGTGTAGTCGGAGATGTCGTAGCCACCGTCGCGCAGCGGCGACGGATAGAAGGGCAGCAGCCAGATGGCCGTGACCCCCAGCTCGCGCAGGTAGTCCAGCCGGTCCGTGAGCCCTCGGAAGTCGCCGATGCCGTCGCCGTTGCTGTCCGCGAACGCCCGGACGTGCAACTCGTAGATGATGGCGTCCTTGTACCAGAGGGTGGGCTCCGCACAGTCGCTCACGGGCGGATCCCGATCCCGCCGGCTTGCTCGGGGACGCCTCGTTCGAAGGCGAAGACCTGCGCCGGCTGCTCCCGCGGATCGAGGTGGACGAACGCCCACTCGCCCTGCCACGCGAAGCGCTGGCCGCTCAGTAGCTCGTGCGCCGTGAACGGCTCGTCGTGGGCGAAGCCCAGCTCTGCCAGCGGCAGGCCGACCCAGCCGCCCTGCGGCGCCCGCACGTCGAGGTTCACGACGACGAGGACGTGGGCGCCTCCAGCGGGGTCGGCTTTTACGAACGCGAGCACTTGGTCATTCTCGATCGGCAGGAACCAGAGCCGGTGATTGTGTTGCAACGCCGGGTAGGCGCGACGCGCCTCGTTCAGCCGCGTGATCGCATTGGTGATGTGGCCCGGCGCCTCCCAGTCCCTGGGGCGCAGCTGGTACTTCTCGGAGTCCAGGTACTCCTCGCTGCCCTCGTGCGCGGGGACGTGCTCCGCCAGTTCGAAGCCACTGTAGATGCCGTACGACGGCCCGAGGGTCGCGGCCAGCGCGACCCGGACCAGGAACGCGGGGCGCCCGCCCTGCTGCAGGTACTCGTGCAGGATGTCGGGCGTGTTCGCGAACAGATTGGAGCGCAGATAGTCGCTCACGGGCTGCGTGGTCAGCTGGGTCAGATACTCCGTCAGCTCATACTTCGTGTTGCGCCAGGTGAAGTAGCCATACGACTGCGTGAACCCAAGCTTGGCCAGACCCTGTAGCCGCTTTGGGCGCGTGAACGCCTCCGCCAGGAAGATCACGTCCGGGTACTCAGCGTGGACGATCGCGATCAGCCACTCCCAGAACGCGAAGGGCTTCGTGTGCGGGTTGTCGACGCGGAAGATGCGGACGCCGTGGTCGATCCAGAAGCAGGCCACCCGGCGCAGCTCTTCCCAGAGCGCACGCCAGTCCTCGGTCTCGAAGTCCAGCGGGTAGATGTCCTGGTACTGCTTCGGCGGGTTCTCCGCGTACTTGATCGTCCCATCCGGGCGGTGCCGGAACCACTGAGGGTGCTCCCGTACCCACGGGTGGTCCGGCGAGCACTGGTACGCGAGGTCCAGCGCCACCTCCAGCCCGAGTTCGCGCGCCTGTCCGATGAACCACTCGAAGTCCTCGATGGTGCCGAGCTCCGGATGGACCGCCGTGTGGCCGCCCTCCTCGGACCCGATGGCCCACGGGCTGCCGGGGTCGCCCCGGCCGCCCTGGAGCTGGTTGTTCGGCCCCTTGCGCCCGGTGTGGCCGATCGGGTGGACGGGGGGCAGGTAAAGCACGTCGAAGCCCATCGCGGCGACGCGGGGAAGGCCGGCAGCCGCTTCGCGGAGGGAGGCGCCACGCGCGGGGTCGGCGGTCTGCGACCGGGGAAACATCTCGTACCAGGCCCCGAAGCGCGCCCGCTCCCGGTCCACCCACAGTTCCAGGACGTGGCGATACCGCGAGACCCGCGAGCGGTCGCGGTGCCTGTCCATCAGCTCGAGCAGGTCGGGCTCGGTCGCCACCGCGACACGGCGGTCCTGCGGGAGGCCCTCGTCGGCCAGCCATATCGCCGACGTGCGGAGCGCGACGTGGGCGTCGCCGTTCGCGCGGTCGGCCGCCTGCTGCACCAGGTGGGCGCCCTCGCGCAGCTCCGAGTCCACGTCCCGGCCCGCCTCGACGCGCTTCTCCAGGTCGGCCCGCCACGAGGCGAAACGGTCCACCCATGCCTCCACGGTGTACTCGTAGACGCCGAGTTGCTTGGGGACGAAGAGACCGGCCCATTCGTCGTTGCCCAGTTCGGTCATGCGGACCGACTGCCAGTCCTCGTGGCCGCTCGGGCGGAAGAGCAGGTCGGCGGCGATCAGGTCGTGGCCGTCGGCGAAGATGTGCGCCGTCACCTCCAACGCCTCGCCGGTGGTGCGCTTCGCGCGATACCGCCCGTCATCGATCTCCGGCATGACGGCGTCGATGGCGACGCGCAGCGGCGCGCCCGCGCCCTCGAGGTCCGGACCGGCAGGCACTATGCGCCCTGCGCCAGCCGCAGCACCGAGACCGCGCGTCCGGGGAGGAGGAAGCGGTTGCGTGCCGGCCACCGCCGGCGCCGGTTGCGCGCTGTCTCGATGACCAGGTGCCAGCGGAGGCCTCGCCGGTGCGACGGCAACTGGAACTCCACGTCGTCGTCGCCCGCGTTGAAGACGATCATGAGCGTGTCGCCGACGATCGGACGGCCCAGGTAGTCGACTTCCTCGATGGCGTCGCCGGCGAGGCGGAGCCCGAAGCACCGGCGCCACCCCTCGGCCCATTGTTGGTCGCCGATCTCCTGCCCGTCCGGGAGGAACCAGGAGATGTCGCGCACGTCGGACCCACTGATGCGCCGCCCGTGGAAGAAGCGCCGGCGGCGGAGCACGGGTTGCTCCTGGAAGAGCCGCACCATCGCGCCGGTGAAGCGCATCAGGTCACGTTGCCACGGCGCCAGCTCCCAGTTGATCCACGAGAGTTCGTTGTCCTGGCAGTAGGCGTTGTTGTTCCCCCGCTGGGTGCGGCCGGTCTCGTCCCCGTGGAGCAGCATAGGGACGCCCTGCGAGAGGAAGAGGGTGGCGATGAGGTTGCGCATCTGCTGCTGCCGCAGCGCGTTCACCTCCGGGTCGTCCGTCTCACCCTCCACGCCGTGGTTCCAGGACAGGTTGTTGTTGTTGCCGTCCCGGTTCCCCTCGCCGTTGGCGTCGTTGTGCTTGTCGTTGTAGGAGACCAGGTCGCGCAGCGTGAAGCCGTCGTGGGCCGTGACGAAGTTGATGCTGGCGTACGGCTTGCGGCCGTCGTCCTCATAGAGGTCGCTGCTGCCGGCCAGGCGAGTCGCCATCTGCGCGATCTGCCCTTCGTCCCCCCGCCAGAACCGTCTGACGGTGTCTCGATATTCCCCGTTCCACTCGGCCCAGCCAACCGGGAAATTCCCGACCTGGTAGCCTCCCGGGCCCACGTCCCATGGCTCCGCGATCAGCTTTACGTTCGCCAGCACGGGGTCCTGCGCGATGATCTCGAAGAAGGAACTCAGCCGGTTCACCTCGTACAACTCACGCGCGAGCGCGCTTGCGAGGTCGAACCGGAAGCCGTCGACGTGCATCTCCGTGACCCAGTAGCGGAGGCTGTCCATGACCAGCTGCAGCACGCGGGGCTGCTGCATGTTCAGCGTGTTCCCCGTGCCGGTGAAGTCCATGTAGAACCTGGGGTCGTCCGGCATGGTGCGGTAGTAGGAGAGGTTGTCGATGCCCTTCATCGACAGCGTCGGGCCCAGGTGATTCCCCTCCCCCGTGTGGTTGTAGACGACGTCCAGGATCACTTCGATGCCCGCCGCGTGGAGGGCGCGCACCATCATCTTGAACTCGCGCACGGCGTCCATGCCGTCGTCGGTTGAGGCGTACCGCACATCCGGGGCGAAGAACGCCAGTGTGTTGTAGCCCCAGTAGTTCGTCAGCCCCTGCTCAATCAGGTGACGGTCGTTGGCGTGGTGGTGGACCGGCATCAACTCGACCGCTGTGACGCCCAGAGTCTGGAGGTGGTCGATCACGGGCTGTGTGCCCAGCGCGGCATACGAGCCCCGGAGCTGATCGGGCACGTCCGGGTGGAGTTGCGTCAGCCCCTTCACGTGCGCCTCGTAGATCACGGTGCGTTCCCATCGCCGGCGCGGCGGCCGGTCGTCACCCCAGGTGAAGGCCGGGTCGATGAGGACGCCCAGGGGGGCGAAACGCGCGTTGTCCCGCTCGTCCATGACCAGGTCGTCATCGCCGTGGCCGAGTTCATACCCGAACAGGCTGTCGTCCCACTGGATGCCGCGCCCCACGGCCTTCGCGTACGGGTCCAGCACGAGCTTGTGAGGGTTGAAGCGGTGCCCCCGCGCGGGGTCCCACGGCCCGTAGACGCGGTAGCCGTACAACTGGCCCGGCCGCACATCCGGCAGGCAGCAGTGCCAGATCATCGCGTCGCGCTCGTCCAGCAGGATGCGCGCCGACTCCGCCTCGGCGTCACAGTCGTCGAAGAGGCACAACTCCACAGCAGTCGCATGCTCCGAGAAGAGCGCGAAGTTGGCCCCGGCGCCGTCCCACGTCGCGCCCAGCGGATAGGGCGACCCCGGGAGCACACGTACGTTCGGCAGGGAAGCCTCCTCGCCTCGTGCCGGGCCCGATGGGACGCCCTAAGGTGCGTCTCGCCCATCCAGCGTCGCACGAGCGGCAAGGGGGTCGGGTTCGCCTCGCTGGGGCTGGCTGGTGGTCCGCTGCTGCGGCACGTGTTCCGGGTGCGGGGCCAGCCGGTACGCTCGTCCCGGCAGCGGCAGGGGTACGGCGTCCGCCGCCAGCACCTGCAGGAACGCGCCCCGCCGGGCGCCGGCCGGTTGCTTCGCGCGGGACAGCGGCTCGATGGCCACCAGGTCCGCGACGAACGCTTCGAACCACCGCGTGCTCGTGTGCTCGTCGACCACTGCCCGCAGACGGCGCGAGCGCTCGCGCTTTCCCTCCTCCGGCATCTCGAGGGCGCGCCGCATCGCATCGGTGATCGAATTCACGTCGGCGCCGTCCACGATGAGCGCGTCCGTCAGCTCCTCGGCGGCGCCGCAGGAGTCGGACAGGATCAGCACGCCGGGGTGCTCCGCCGAGTGCACGGCCGCGAACTCCTTCGCCACCAGGTTCATGCCATCCGCCACCGAGGTGACCACGCACACATCGGCATCGTGCAGGGCCGCCGCGACCGCGGCGGGAGGCGCGGTCTCGGTGTCGAGGGTGATCGGGCGATGCTCCGGGAAGCGCTCGTTCGTCCAGCGCACCACCGCCTCGATCGCGTCGGCCTCACGCTGGTACTCGGGGATGTTGGTCCGCGACGGCGCCGCCACCTGCACCAGCCGCGCGCGTGCGGCCACGGTCGGATCGCCCTCGACAAGCCGGCGGAACGCCTCGATGCGCTGGGGGATGCCCTTCGTGTAATCCAGCCGGTCCACACCGAAGAAGCGCGTACGGCCGTCGTCCACGCCGAGCGGTGATTCGACATCCTCGGCGAGCAGCGCCCGGAAGCGGTCCGGGTCGATCGAGACCGGGAACGGCCGCACGCGACCGAGCCGCCCGAGGATCCCGGCGAGCCGTCGGGCGTCGCGACGCGTCTGTACGCCGACCAGGTCATAGTCATGCAGGCCACGGGCCAGCTGCGTCGCGGCCGGGATGCGGCCCCAGTACTCGGCGTCCGGTACCGGGATGTGGTTGAAGAAGCCGATACGGCCCTGCCAGCCGAGCGACCGCAGTTCTGCCGCCAGCAGCATCAGGTGGTAGTCATGCACCCACACCAGGTCGCCCGGACGGAGCAACGGGTACAGCGCCTGTGCGAAGCGGCGGTTGACCTCTACATATGCCTCGAAGAGGCCCTCGCGCTTCGCACGCGCGGGTTCGTCCAGACCGTGCATGAGCGGCCAGAGCACACCGTTGCAGAAGCCCTCGTAGTGCCGCTCCAGCTGCCGCTGAGAGAGGTCGATCGTGACGTACTCCACGTTGCGCTCGGTGACATGGACGGGCGCGGCGCAAGGATCGCCCGCCTCGCCGCTCCAGCCGAACCACAGTCCGCCGCACCCCTCGAGGGCCGGGAGCACCGCGGACACCAGGCCGCCCGCCGGCCATGGCCGGTCGTCCGCCGGAGGGGGCGGGACGCGGTTCGAGACGACGACGAGGCGGTGGTGAGGCTTCATGGACTCCATCAGGGTGTGCGCGGAGCGCGAGCAGCCGCAGGCGACGACCTCGGCCGTCCGCTCGATCCCGGGTTCGCTTGGTGTTCGGGTTGACCTCAAGATACACAGGCGGATATGGCGTTCCGGTTTCCGGACGGTTAAAGCGCGTTGCAAAATCACTACAGGCACGCCCACTAAGACCGATTTGGTAGGTGCGACCGGAAACCAGGTGAATCGCTCGCGCGTTTTCTGCGCGCGATTTTCGCGGACAACCTTGGCGGCCGCGTCTCTGGCATCCGGGCGCCGTCAAGGTTGCGGGGGATCCCACGCCGGGCGTCTGCGACCCCGATGCGAAGTTGCGAGGACTCCGTTACCCTCTCGCACAGCACGAGCGGCTATCCTGCACGTGTGGTGCCCTCCGGGCCTCGGGACTCAATCGCACGGCCCGCGGTTGCATCGCATCTTGCCGTCTCACCGGACATGCGACCGCGCATCGAGTCCCGCGCCAGGATGGATAGACGCGACATGGTCGAGCTCCGCACCGGTCGGGGTGCGCCGCCCACCTCCGACCGACCGCCGCTGCGGCTCTTCGTGTTCCACGAGAACGCCGAAAGCATCCCGTCCCGCTTTCTGGCGATGCCACCCGAGGTCGACGTCCACCTCTTCCGCGTATGCAATCCCGTCTGGAGCGTGCGTGCGATGCGTCGCGACCGGCGCAGCGGGTTCGCCTGGGGGCGCCATGGAGGCGACCGGCGCAGTTCGGTGGCCACGGTCCCCGGCCTCAGGCGCTTTCGCCGGCTCTCCGACGTCGCGTTGCGGCGCACCTACCTGCGCGCGGTGCGGGCGGCCGGACGACCGGATGCCGTCGTCTATGACAGCCCCTACCTCGCGGGGCTGGCCGAGGCGACGGCCGGGCCATCCCGGTTTTATGTCGCTCCGGATCCGTTTGCCTTCTACAACTGGGACATCGCGACCACCGAGCGGCTCGAGCGAGTGATGCTGGAGCAGTGCGACGCCTCGTTCGCCGTGTCCGCGGAGCTGGCCTGCGACTTCCGCCGGCAGACGGTGCGGCCCGTCCACCACCTGCCGAACGCAGTCCCCCACTCGCTCATCGAGACAGTGGACGCCGGGCCACCGCGCCCGGCGGACCTCGCGGGCATCCCGGGGCCCATCGTGGGGTGCGTCGGCAAGATCAACTCGACGTACGACTGGACGTTCATCGGGCGGCTGGCGGAGGCGTCCCCAGACGTCTCGTTCGTCTTCATCGGGCCGATCATGGAACCGGTCGCCGAGCGCCGGCAGCAGATCCGGCGCCTGCTGGCGCGGCCGAACCTGTACTGGCTCGGACCGCGCCCGTACGAGGACCTCCCCGCCTACCTGGCGCACTTCGATGTCGCGCTGAATCCGTTGTTGGTCGACCCGCACAACCACCGGCGGTCACCGCTTCGGCTCTACGAATATGTGGCCGCCGGCCGCCCCATCCTGTCGACGCGCCTGCACTCGCTCGCCGAGTTCGACGGGCTCGTCGAGGCCGTCGACGACCCGGCCGAGGCCGAGGCGGCGCTGCGACGTATGCTCAGTCGCGGCGAGCCTCTCGACGCGGAACAGCGGCGCGAGTGGCTGATGTCGAACACGTGGGAGGCGCGCGCTCAGCAATTCCTGGCCGCGGTCGCGGAGACGGTGCGCCGCTAACCCTCGCCTGCTCGGGACAGACCTCATACGGCGTGCTTATGCGCTGACTACCCCGTCCCGCCGACCATCAGCACCGTCCCGCGCACCAGGGAGAAGTGGAGCGATGGCACCAACGGTCCTCGTCACCGGGCACCACGGCTACATCGGTAGCGTGCTCGCCCCTCTACTCGTGCGCGCGGGGTGGGATGTCGTCGGCCTCGACAGCGGGTTGTTCGCGTCGTCCACGTTCGGGCCAACGGCCGAGGAGGAGCGGGACGTCCGCAAGATCTGTCGCGACATCCGCGACGTGGCTGCTGAGGATTTCCGCGGCATCGATGCGGTTGTCCACCTCGCGGCGCTGTCCAATGACCCCCTGGGCCAACTCGACCCCCGGCTCACCGACCAGATCAACCACGACGCCACCGTGCGGCTGGCCGGGATGGCGCGTGAAGCGGGAGTTTCGCGCTTCCTCTACTCGTCGTCGTGCAGCCTCTACGGAGCAGCCGAGGCGGGCGCCGTGCTGGACGAGCGTGCCCCGTTTAACCCGGTGACGGCGTACGCCGTCTCCAAGGTCCAGTCCGAACGCGACCTCGCGGCGCTCGCGACCAATGACTTCTCGCCGGTCTACCTACGCAACGCGACGGCCTACGGCGTCTCGCCGATGCTGCGCGCCGATGTCGTCGTGAACGAACTCGCCGCACGCGCCGCCATCGATGGCGACATCCAGTTGAAGAGCGACGGCATGGCCTGGAGGCCCCTCGTACACGTCGAGGACATCGCACGCGCGTTCCTCGCGATGCTCGAGGCGCCTCGGGAGGTCGTCCACAACCGCGCCTACAACATCGGGCGCAACGGGGAGAACTACCTCATCCGTGACGTCGCCGCCTCGATCGCCCAGGCCGCCCCCGGCAGCAGGGTCACCTACCCGGAGGGCGGCGACGCCGACCGCCGCTCGTACCGCGTCGACTTCTCGCGCGTCACCCGCGAAGTACCGGGCTTCGCGCCATGTTGGACACTGCAGGACGGCATCGAGCAACTCCTCGATGCCTATCGGGAATACGGCATCACCGCTGCCGAGGTGGACGGCCCGCGCTACTCGCGGATCCAGCAGCTCAAGCAACTGCGCCGCGACGCGCGCCTGGACGACACGCTGCGGTGGCAGGCGCCATCAGTGATGGAGGCACCACGATGAGCCCTCGGCTGTCCGCCCGCGGTGAGCGCACCACCCTCCGGAGCGGGGCCGGTCGCTGTGCCGGCTGTGGCCGCCCGTTGCGGCACACCTTCGCCGACCTGGGCATGCACCCCCGCTCGGAGCGGCTGATCACGACCGAACAACTGGACGAGATGGAGCCGTTCTTCCCGCTCCACATCTACGTGTGCGACGCCTGCTGGCTGGTCCAGCGCTCCCCCTCCGCCGGGACCGGCGAGCCGGACGAGGAAGTCGCGGCGGCGCCCCCATCCGAGGCGCGGATCGCCCACGCGCATCAGTACGCGTCGCAGATCGTCGACCGCTTCGCGCTCGACGCCCGGTCGTTCGTCATCCAGGCCGGCAGCCACAACGGCTACCTGCTCCGCAACTTCGTGGAACGCGACATCCATTGTCTCGGCATCGAGGCGGCGCCCGACCTGGCCGCCGCCGCCGTCGAAGCGGGCGTGCCGACGCTGGCGCGGCCGTTCCGGGAAGCGCTGGCGGAGGAACTGGCCGCCAGCGGCAGGCAGGCCGACCTGCTCATCGCCAACGACGTGCTACCGGTGGCGGACGACCTGAAGGACCTGCTGGCTGGTATCGAGCGCCTGCTGCGCCCGGGCGGTGTCGCCGTCCTCGAGTTCCCGGACCTGCTACGGCTGGTGGAGGGGAACCAGTTCGACATCATCGACCACCGGCACACCTTCTACTTCTCGCTGACCGCGGCGCGAGGCGTTGTGGAGCGGTACGGCCTGCGCGTGTTCAACGCCGAGGAGTTGCCGGCCTTCGGCGGCACGCTCCGCGTGCATCTCTGCCGGGAGGCGGATGCCGCGCACCCCACGGACCCGGCGGTCGCCCGGCTGATCGAGCGCGAACACGAGCATGGCCTCACCGACCTCGAAACCTACGCGGGCTTCGAGGAGCGCGTGCGGTCGGCGAAGCGCCAGATGCTGGGGTTCCTCATCGAGGCGAAGCAACGAGGCAAGCACGTGGTGGCGTACGGCGACACGGGCAGCGGCGCGACGTTGCTGAACTTCTGCGGCGTGCGCACAGACTTCCTGGACTACGCCGTGGACCGGAGCGACCAGGGCTATGGGAAGTACACGCCCGGCACGCGCATCCCGGTGGTGCCGCTATCCCGACTACGCGAGACGCGCCCGGACTACGTCCTGATCCTGCCCCGGGACCGCCAGGACGAGATCATGAGCCAGCATGACTACATCCGCGACTGGGGCGGCCGCTTCGTGGTGCCGATTCCCGGCCTGCGCGTCTACTCGTAGCGGCGCGCCGGCGCCGAGGCGCCCGGCGCCTAGAAGTCGGACTTCCGCCGCTTGGCCGCGGCGGCGCGTCGGGCCGCATTCTCCTGTACGAGCTGCTGCCCGGCCTTGCGGTCGGCGGCCGCCTCTTTCCTCAGGACGCGCTGCTTCTCGCGTTCCGTCCGCTGAGAGCCACGGGCGGTCGTCAGTTGGCGCCGCAGGCGCTCTTCCTGGTCGCTGAGCTGCTGGTCCTTGACGTTTCCGCCCGTCGTCAGGTCGTAGTCGCGCTTCACTCCGCGCAGGACTTCGTACTTCTCGATGTCCTCTACGGTGGTGGGCTTCGGACCCTGCTTCTTCTTCAGCTCCGGGTGCGTCACACCATCCGTCGGACCGGTGATGGGCTTCGAGACCTTCTTCCCCAGGTGCCAGTAGCCGCCGTCGTCCGGCAGCCGGCGAGCAAAGCCCTCCCGGAAGATGAAGGCGGACCACTGCCGGGAGACGATGCGCTCGGCGTCATCGTCGCAGGAGGGGCATGGCTGCGCCCGGGACGCCTCTCGAGCATGGCGCAGCAACTCGAACGTACCGTCGCAGGACTCGCAGTAGTACTCGTACAGCGGCATCGATGTCCCCTCCCCCGCGCGCAGGCGTCGGCCGCGCGGGCCCCATGACCTGATCGAAGTATCACGGGTGCAGGCGGCAGGGCAACCCCCGCGCCGGCCACGCCCGTGGCGCCTCCACGTGGCGCCCGCGTCTCCCACGATACGCCACGGACCCGGCCGGCGGATGCACGACGGCGCTCGGCGGGCATCGTAGGCTGGAGGTGAGGGCCGCCGTACCGTGCCGCTGTACCGCGGGCTCCCCGCGCGCCGATGATGCGGGTAGAGACAGGAGAAGGAGCCTCGATGCCGTACTTCGTCGTCGGCGGCCAGTACCGCGATACGACCTTCCAGGAGCTGGTGCGTCCGGACCGCACGGCCGGTCCGTACGAGGACTACCTGGACGCGCTCCTATCGTGGCGCGGGAAGTCCATGGCGCACGTGGACGAGGCCTTCGCGCGCTACGTCATCGTGCGCGCGGACTCGGCCACCGGGGCGGAACGCCAGGCGCACACCGAGCGCGCTCGTGAGTCCGCCCACACGTAGCATCACGATGTCACGCCGCGCCGAGAACCCATCGGGGAGGCGCATAGACGACGATCTCGGTACCATGCCGCGCGGAAACGGAGCCGGGCTATGCCGCTGACACCACACGCCAGCAAGCAGGACTTCGAGGCCGCCTTCAAGGGATTCCACTACCCGATCTCGAAGGCCGCCGTCCTGAACATGGGTCGCGACAAGGGCGGGATCGACCGCGAGGTCGCGCGCGTCCTGCGGCTGCTCCCGGACCGGCGTTACAAGAACCCGGACGACCTGAAGGAGGCCGTGCGCAACGTCTACCGCCGCATCGGCGTCGACGAGGAACACATCCCCGTCTAGGTCACTCTGCCGCTACTCGAACGAAACGAGGCGAGCCTATGGCTCGCCTCGTTGTCTGCCCGTCCGGGCTGGGCCGCAGATCGCTACTGGACTTCGACCAGCTCGATCTCGAAGGTGAGCGCCTGGCCCGCCAGCGGGTGGTTCGCATCGATGCGCACGTTGCCGTCATCGATGGACACCACCGTCGCCGGGGCGCCGTTGCTCAGTTGGACCTGGTCTCCGGCGGAGAGTCCGTCCGGCGCCTGCGCCGCCGGCACCTCCAGGATCAGGTCCTCGCGCCGCTCGCCGTATGCATCGTCCGGCTCCAACCGGAACTCCTTCGTCTCGCCCACGGTCATCCCTCGGACAGCCTCGTCGAAGCCGGCGATCACCTGCCCGGAGCCGACCGTGAAGTTCAGCGGCTCCCGCTCGCGAGAGCTGTCGAAGACCTCGCCGTTATCGAGCTTGCCTTCGTAATGGACCGCGACCGCGTTTCCTTCATCTGCCACGGGTTTGCCCCCTTCCATCCACCACCATGCCGCCGCCAATGCCAGCAGCAGTAGCAGCCCAAGCGGCCACCACCGGGCGGAAGTCCTCATGCTGCGCATCGTCCTGCACGCACTTTCCTTTAACCCTACCATCCTCGTTCACGTCGTTCTCCCCGTGCGGCAGAGCGGGCCGAGGCAGCGCCGGGCGCCACCCCGTGACCCACCCGCGTCCGCCACGTAGGCTCTCTTTATGCGCAGCGTGAACAACCTCGTCTGGCTGGACCTCGAGATGACCGGGCTCGACCCGGAGAAGAACGTGATCATCGAGGTCGCCACCATCATCACGGATGGTGACCTGAACGTGCTCGCGGAAGGCCCGGTCCTCGCCGTCCACCGGTCGGAGGAGGAGCTGGCCCTCATGGACTCGTGGAACACGAAGACGCACGGACGTTCCGGCCTCACCGAGCGCGTGCGCCAGTCGACCATCGACCTGGGCGAGGCCGAGCGGCAGACCCTGGCCTTCGTCCGCAAATGGGTGCCGAAGGGCGTCTCCCCCCTCTGCGGCAACTCCATCTCACAGGACCGCCGCTTCCTCCGCCGCGAGATGCCGAAGTTCGACGCCTACCTCCACTACCGTCAGATCGACGTCAGCACCCTGAAGGAACTCGCCCGCCGCTGGTACCCCAACGGCCCCACGCCGCCCGAGAAGCGCGAGGTCCACCAGGCGCTCGAAGACATCCGTGAGAGCCTGGAGGAGCTGCGCTGGTACCGCGAGCAGCTCTTCGTCCCGCCTCCTCCCCCACCGACCGAGGAGGCGCGGTCCGGTACGCCCACCGTGGTGCCAGACGCCCGGTAACGCCGCACCCTGCGCAGCCTCCATCCCGCGTCGATGCTTGTGATGAGGCGACGTGCGCCTCGATGGAGGTGCCGCATGGCGCAGCCACCCCGCGTCACGACACAGCGCGACGAGCCCGCGGACACACCGATCCGTGCCGCCACGGTCGCCGAGGTGATGTCGCACCCGCCACGCACGATCGATGCCGACGCGGAGCTGTGGGAGGCGCGCGACGCGCTTGCGGCTTCGGGCGCCCACCATCTCTTCGTGGAAGACCGCGGGCGCATCGTGGCGGTGCTATCGGACCGTGACGTGCTACGCCACACCAGCCCCTACGCCGGTGGGATCGCCGCACAGCGTCGCGACGACGACACGTTGCGCCGCCACGTGTTCCAGGTCGCGACCTACCGCATGGTCACGATTCATCGAGACGCCACGGTGCAGGAGGCGGCGGTGCGGCTGCTGGAGCACGGCATCTCGTGCCTTCCCGTCGTCAACGACCACGGGACGATTGTCGGCGTCGTCACGACGCGCGACCTCCTGCGCGCGATGCTGGAGTGCGCCCTCCCCACGGCCGCCTGAGACGAACGCTCTTCGCCGCGGGCGCTCCCAGAGTAGCCCTGCCGGATGTAACCTCGATCGGTCCGCTCGCAGGCGGACGTGCGAGGGGACGCCCATGGCGATCGAAGTGCGGCCGATTACCGAGTCCGAGGTCGAGCAGTATTCCGAGGTGACGGCGGCTGCCTTCGGGTCGCACACGCGGCCGGAGAGTGTCGCCTTCACCAGGGAGCATCTCGCCGAGTACGAGACGCTCGCCGCCTTCGACGATGGTGCGCTGATCGCGACCGCCGGCATCGAGCCGTTCGACCTCGTGCTGCCGGGCGGCCACACCGCCCCCGTCGCCGGGGTGACGCGCGTCGCCGTCCGCCCGACGCACCGGCGTCGAGGCGTGCTGAGCGCGATGATGCGCCGCCAGTTGGACGATATCCGTGCTACGGGCCGCCCGTTCGCGGCATTGTGGGCGTCCGAGTCGCTGATCTACCCCCGCTTCGGCTACGGCCTGGCGATACCGCAAGAGAACTGGCGCATCGACCGCCGCCACACCGCGATGACCGTGGAGCCCTCGGCGCCGGGGCGCATGCGCATCATCGACCCGGATGAGGCGAAGCAGGTGCTACCGGAGCTGTATGACAGTGTCGGCGCCACACGGCCCGGCTGGATGCCGCGCCGCGCCCTCGAGTGGGCGGCGTTCTTCCGTGGCTCGGACGAGGATCCGTCGAAGGCGCCGTTCGTCGCGCTCTACGAAGTCGACGGCCGACCGGAGGGGTACACGGTCTACCGCATCGACCCTCGCTGGCCCGACAGCATCGCGCAGAGCGAACTGACGGTGGAGGAACTGGCGGCGTCCGACGCGGAAGCGGAGGCGGCCATCTGGTCGTTCATCTTCGGCATCGACCTCATCGGAGAGGTCGTCGCGCAGAATCGCCCGATCGACGACCCGCTGCCGTGGCGGCTGCGCGACCCGCGCCGCCTGCACCGCAACAGCCTGGACGCCATCTGGCTGCGACTCGTCGACGTGCCCGCGGCCCTCGAGGCGCGCGGCTATACCTCGGACGGCGCCCTTACGCTGGAGGTCGCCGACTCATTCTGCGCGTGGAACGCCGGTCGCTACCGCCTGGAGGCCGCCGAGGGCGGCGCCCGCTGCACCCCCACCGACGACGCCGCCGACCTCGCCCTCGATGTCACGGCACTGGCCGCGTGCTACCTCGGCGCCGTACGCCCGAGCGTGCTGGCTGCCGCCGGCCGCATCGAAGAACGGTCGCCCGGCGCGCTCCGCAAGGCGGACCGCCTCTTCGCCACCGAGCGCGCCCCGTGGTGCCGGACGTTCTTCTAGTGACGTGAGCCTCGGAGCCGCGGGTCCAGGACATCGCGTAAGGCGTCGCCGAACATGTTGAAGCCGAAGACCGTGAACGCGATGCACAGGCCCGGGTAGACCGCCAGCCCGGGCTGCGTCCGGAAGAACTCGCGACCGTCCACAGAAAGCATCTGCCCCCAGGACGGCTCGCCGGCCGGGCCGAAGCCGAGGAAGCTCAGGCTGGCCTCGGCCAGGATCGCGCCGGGCACCGCGACGGTGGCGGTGATCAGGATGAGCGGGAAGATGTTCGGCAGCACGTGGTTCGCCATGATCCGGATCGGGCTCGCGCCGGCCGCGTCCGCCGCCTCCACGAACGGGCGGTCGCGAATCTCGATCACGGCCGAACGGATCACCCTCGTCGCGGTCGCGGTATAGAGGAAGGCGAACGCCAGCACCATGGCGAGGATCATGTTCGCATCGGTGCGCCGCACGATGCCCAGGAACGTGATCAGGATCACCAGGTTCGGTAGCGCGATCCAGGCGTCCACGAACCGCTGGATCACGTTGTCCACCCAGCCACCCGAGTACGCACTCACCACGGCGATCACGGTGGCCGCCGCCGACGCCACCAGGATCGAGGCGACACCAATCGTCAGCGACAGGCGCGCCCCGAAGATCAGCCGCGAGAGCACGTCATGGCCGACCTGGTCCGTGCCGAGCCAGTAGTCGGAGGATGGCCCGATCAGGCGGTCGCGGAGGTGAGTCTGCTCCGGGTCGTGAGGGGCGATCAGGGGCGCAAAGACCGCGAGGACGACGAAGAACGCGACCATCAGCGCGCCGACGAATCCCAGCGGCTTCCGCCGTGCGAAGCGCCCGACGGTGCGCAGCACGCGAAGCGGAAGCGGCCGTTGCGCCCGCGACCGTGCCGGGGCGGGAAGCGGGGCCGCGATCTCAGGTTGAGTCATCGCGTCCCCCTACGAGTACCGGATGCGCGGGTCGATGAAGCTGTAGGAGATATCGACCATCAGGTTCGCCAGCACGATCAGCACCGCGAAGATCAGGTTCGTCGACTGCACCACTGGGTAGTCAAGGTTGGCGATTGCGCTCACCAGGTACTGCCCCATCCCGGGCAACACGAAGATGATCTCGAACAGCACCGAACCCGCGATCAGGCCCGGCAGCGTCAGTCCGATGATGGTCACGATCGGGATCAGCGAGTTCCTCAGCGTGTGGCGGAGCACCACGGAACTTTCGTTCAACCCCTTCGCGCGCGCCGTCCGCACATAGTCCTGCCGGAGGACTTCGAGCATCTGCGAGCGCATGATCCGCGTCAGCCCGCCTGAGGGCGTGAGCGCTATCATCAGGATCGGCAAGGCCATGATCTTGATGTGCTGGACGGGGTCTTCCCAGATGTGCTCGAAGTCGATGGGCGGCGCCCAGTTGAACCAGAGCGACCCGAACGTGATCACCATGATCGCGACCCAGAAGCTGGGGACGGCGCTCGAGGCCACGGCGTACACCCGGAGCACGTAGTCCGGCCACTCATCCTGCCTCAACGCGGCGATGATCCCGATGGGTACCGCGATGAAGGCAGAGGCCAGGAGCCCCATCACCCCCAACTCGATCGACACTGGCAGCCGGTACCGCATCTCCTCCACGACCGAACGCCCGTTGAAGAGCGAGTTGCCCAGGTCACCCTGGAGGATGTCACCGAGCCATGCGAGGTACTGGACGTGCAGGTCTCGGTCGAGCCCGTACTCTGCGCGGATCTCGTCCTGCAACGCCTGATCGTTGAGTGCGTACTCGCCGACCATGATCTCCACGACATCGGCGTAGAAGATCGGCACCAGCACCCGTAGCCCGATGAAGACGATCAGCGTGACGATCCAGATCGTGACAACGCCAAAGAACAGACGCCGCATGATGTAGCGGCCCATCACGCCACCCTTCCAGCACGACCTGCGGCCGGCAGCCCATCGGGCACCCGGCCACAACCTCCGCAGCGGCTACGGCTTCAGGTCGTTCAGCTTCTGCTCGTTGATCCAGTAGTAGGTCCAGCCTGTCTGCTCCGGCTGCTCCAGGTAGTCGCGGTACGCGCCGAAGTTCTCGGCCCATGGCCAGTGCAGGCTGAAGCCGGGCGTGGCGCCCGGGTACGGACTGACGACCATGGGCATCCGCGACGCGTTCTCGACCTGGAACTGCTTGACCAACTCCACCTGCTCCTCGAAGTCGAGCGAGCGCAGTGCCTGCTCAATCAGGCCATCCGCGGCCGCCTGCCCATCGATGGTGGACGCGTCGTCGTTGAACGCGACCTTCTGACGCGCGCCCGTCGAGTGGTAGTAGTCGAAGAGGTGCTGGATCGGCACCGGGTAAGTCGTGGAAGCGCCCCAGGCGATCCCGTCGAAGTCGCCCTTGCCGTAGTAGATGTTCGGCAGGTACTCCGTCAGGTAGTCCGGGTTCGTGACCTCCAGGTCGAGCAGGCCGCTCTCGTTGAACAGCCCGGCATATGCCTCGCCGACGCGTGGGAACGTGGTCCCATACTGAGACGTCGCGACGTAGTGCAGCGGGGCGGCGAGCGGGCCGCCGCCGACGGCCGCATCGATCAGCTTCGCGGCCTCGTCCGGGTTGAACTGGAACGCCGCTGCGCCCTCGCCCAGACCCTCGCCTTGCGGGTCGATCCACCACGCGTCGTAGCCGGCCGCCACTCCAACACCCGGCCAGCGGATCGACGTCGGCCAGCCAGCCTCCTCAAAGCGGTCGGTGTTCAGGAACGTGTCGATGATCAGCGGCCGGTCGATCAGCATCGAGACGGCCCGCCGCACCCGCTCGTCGCGGAACGGCGAGCCCTCTCGCAGCCCGAAGTACAGCTGCCAGGCGCTTCGGCTGAACTCCGCCTGAAGCACCTCCAGCTGCGGGAACTCCTCCTTCACGGAGATGATGTCTTCCTGGCGTACCACGCCGTGATAGATGTTCCCTGCCCGGAACTGCGCCAATCGCTGCGCGTACTCGCCGATGATCGGGAGGTCGAAGCCGTCCAGGTACGGCCGATCCTTCAGCCAGAAGTTCGGGTTCTTCCGCCACTCGAAGCGCACGCTGCGGTCGTAGCGCGCCAGCATCCAGGGCCCCGCGCCTCGGATGTCGGCCCGAGGGTCGAAGCCGCCGTCGGACTCCACCGGCATGATCTGCAGCCAGCGCGAGTACGCCAGCGACGCGAGCAACGGCCCGTACGGATAGGCGGTCGTCACCCGCACCGTCTGCTCGTCCACCGCCTCCATCCCGAGGATGGCGGCGTTCTCGTTGGCCGCATTCGCCAGGCTCTGCCGTGAGTTCGACTGCGCTTCGAACTTTTGCCAGGAGAAGACCACGTCCTCGGCGTCCACCGGCCGCGAGTTCGTGGGGTCACGCTCGTCCCATTTGGCGTCCGTGCGCAGGTGCAGGATCAGCGTCGTCTCGTCCGCGTACTCGTGTGTCTCGGCGAGTTGTCCCTCTACCTCACCGGTAGCAGGCTCGGTGATGCCCGGGACGAATTGCATGAGCTGCGGGTACGCCCAGCGCGAGACGAATGCCGTGGTGAAGGACGTCGCGCTCAGGGGGTCGAGGCTCTCCGGATCGACCGTCTCATCGCCCTGATAGATGCCGCCGGGCTGGAAGTCCGCGGTTGGTTGACGCGAACTCAGGATCCCGCTGGTGTCCGGCGGCGTGGTCGCCATCGCCGTGCTCGTCGATGCGGGCCCAGTCCCCCCACCGCCGTCCCCCGCCGGCGGCGCCTCCTCGTCGTCGCCACAGCCGATGAGCGCCGCCCCGGCGAGGCCTGCGATGCCCACGCCGCCGCCTCGGATCAATGCACGCCGCCCGAGGCGATGTCGTTGCCAGTAGGTTTCGCTCATCCCAGTCCCCTCCGTTCCTTACGGCGTGCGGCAAGGCCGCACCCCGCTATAACGCGAATGCTCGACCTTGGATGAGCCGGAGCGACATCCGGAGGAGGGCGTCAGGCGAGCCCGACCTCCGCGCGCACGGCATCGAGGATGGCCGTGACGTCCGGGCCCGGCGGCGGCTGCGCCGGCTGGGGGTCGGGCTGCGGCTCTTCGCCGAGCATGAGCGCGCACAGGGCGCCGGCGCACCAGGCGAGGGCGTGCTCGTCGTAGCCGCCCTCCAGGGTCACGACGACGCGGCCGGCGCACAGCCGGCTTGCGGCATCGAGCACGAGGCGGCCGACGGTCGTGTAGCCCTCGGTCGTGACGTTCAGCGTGGTGAGCGGGTCCAGGGCGTGGGCATCCCAGCCGCTGGAGACGAGGATGAGTTGCGGTCGGAACCGCTCCAGAGCAGGCACGACCACCCGCTCGTACGCCGCGATCATGCCGGCGTCGTCCGTCCCGTGCGGTAGCGGGATGTTGACTTTCGTACCGCGCGCCGTGCCCGCCCCACTCTCCCGGAAATGGCCCGTGCCCGGGTAGAACGGGTACGCGTGTGTGCTGGCGTAGAGGACGCGCGGCTCCGCATCGAAGACCGCCTGCGTGCCGTTCCCGTGGTGCACGTCCCAGTCCACGATGGCGACGCGCTCGATACCGGCGCGCAGCGCCGCTGCCGCCGCGATAGCGACGTTGTTGAGCAGACAGAAGCCCATCCCGGTGTCGCCCGTCGCGTGGTGTCCGGGGGGCCGTACGGCGGCGAACGCCCTCGCCGCGTGGCCGTTCAGCACGGCCTCGAGCGCCGCGAGCGTAGCGCCGGCAGCGCGGCGCGCGATGGCGGGCGAGCGCGGCGTGACGTACGTGTCGGCGTCGAGCCAGCCACTCGCGGGGCCGGAGCGTGCCGCTTCATCGAGGGCATCGAGTAGCGTCTGGTCGTGGACGGCGAGGACCTCATCGTCGGACGCGTCGCGCGGCGTCAGCGCGAGCATCCGCGAGCGCAGACCCGTCGCGTCCAGGTGCTCCAGCACGGCGCGCAGGCGCGCTGGCCGTTCAGGGTGCCCGGGCGACTCGTGCTCCAGGAAGGACTCGTCCGTCACGAGCGCGGCGCGGGCGGCTTCGGCGATGCTGGGACTCCTCGATGCCGGGCGCGGCTCAGTTCGGGGCGAGCGGCGCCGGCGGCGACGCCGGCCCCGGTGAGCGTGTGACCGGGGGGACGCGCCAGCGTCGCTGTCGCTTCGGAGCCTCTGCTGCCGCGACCGGCGCCCCGACGGCGGCAGCCCGCGGCCGAGCGCGCGCCGGCCGGCGCTCGCGGACATGCGTGCGGGCCGACTCCGGGATCGCGGCGTCGAGGATCGCCTCCATGCGGTCGATCAAGAGCAGGTGTCCCGCGTCCGCCACGAACGTCGAGCGGGTGCCGGGGATCGCCTCGGCGGTGATGCGCCCGAGCCAGGCCGGCACCACCGTGTCCGCCTCGCCATGCCAGAGATGGGTGGGGACGGCCACGTCGCGCAGGTCGAAGCCCCACGGGGCGGCCAGCAGCGAGACATCCCGCGAGGCGGCGGCGGGGCCGTTCACGAAGGCCTCCGCCAGGTCCTGCTTCACCATCGCGGCGACCTCCGGGCGGCCGAGGATCGCCGCGTCCGCCGGGCAACTGGTCCCCACGCGGCTCGCGAGGAAGGCGCCCGGGTCCATGCGCACGGACTCGTCCATCCTGCGCAGCAAGCGGCTCACCACCGGCGAGATGTGCCGCACCATCCGCCACGTCATGTACTCGCGGCGCGAGAGGACACGGCGCGCCTCGCGAGAAGCGATAGGGCCCATCCCGCTCACGATCACCATCGTCGTCACCCGCTCCGGCATCGCTACGGCGCAGACCTCTGCGTAAGGTGCTCCGCCGGAGTAGCCGAAGAGCGCGAACTCATCGAGGCCGAGGGCGTCCGCGAAGACCTCGACGTCGGCGGGCCAGTCAGTGATGCGGCGCTTCGGCTGCCAGTCCGAGAGCCCGTAGCCGGGGCGGTCGAGGGCGATCACGCGGCCGCCTCGAGGCGCCGCGAGCACGCCGGCGAGCAGCGCGCTCAGCCGGGAGCCGGGCACACCGTGGAAGAAGAGGACCGGGAAGCCATCGGGATCGCCGAACTCGGCGTACCCGAGCGACCGCCCGTCCGGTAGCTGGATGGTGTTGTGGGTGGAGATGGAGACCATGACGCCCTGCGGTTCTAGTGACTCCCCGGGGAGTCAAGGACGAACCCGACCAGGGCGGTCGGGCCGCCTCACGCTTCGATCATATGACGATTTCACTCCGCGCCGCCTGTACAAACGGCATCGCGCGCGCAACAAAGCGCTGACGAATGCCGGACACGTGGACGGTCGCCACCGCCGCCGGAGCGATGACGAGTGTGCGTATACTGCGCCCGCGAACGAGATCGACCGAGGGAACGCGCGAGGAGACACGACATGGAATACCGCAACCTGGGCAACTCCGGCCTTCAGGTGTCCGTAGTGGGGATCGGCTGCAACAACTTCGGCGGACGCATGGACGCGGATCAGACCGCGACCGTCGTGCACAAAGCGATCGACGAGGGCATCAACCTCTTCGACACCGCGGACGCCTACGGCGGCCAGGGACGTTCCGAGGAGTTCCTAGGGCGTGCGCTCCAGGGACGCCGCCACGACATCGTCCTGGCAACCAAGTTCGCGAGTGCCATGGGAGAGGGCCCCATGCATTCGGGCGGCTCGCGGCGCTGGATCATGAACGCTGTCGAAGACTCCCTCAGGCGCCTCGACACGGACTACATCGACCTCTACCAGGTGCACCGGCCCGACCCGAACACGCCCTTCGAGGAGACGCTGCGCGCCCTCGATGACCTGGTGACGCAGGGCAAGGTGCGCTACCTGGGGAACTCCAACTTCACCGGCTGGCAGATCGCGCACACGCACTGGATCGCCCAGACGAACCATTACGCCCCCTTCATTTCCGCCCAGAACCAGTACAGCCTCCTGGACCGCAGCGCCGAACGGGAGGTCGTGCCGGCGGCGAAGCAGTTCGGCCTGGGCATCCTGCCCTTCTTCCCGCTCGCCAGCGGCATGCTCACGGGCAAGTACCGTCGAGGCGAACCAGCTCCCGAGGGCGCCCGCCTGTCGCAGGGACCGATGGCCGAGCGCACGCTGAACGACCGCAACTTCGACATGGTCGAGAAGCTCGAGGAGTTCGCGCAGCGGCAGGGGCACAACCTCTTGGAGCTGGCATTCGGTTGGCTCGCCTCGAACCCGCAGGTGAGCAGCGTGATCGCGGGGGCGACGAAGCCCGAGCAGGTCGCCGCCAACGTCGCCGCCGCCTCATGGCGCCTCACGGAGGAAGAGATGGCAGAGGTCGACCAGATCGCGCGCCGGTAGCACCTGATTCGACTGGACCCGGAGGGGCGCAAGGCCCTGCGCCGCATGGGATGCCGCGTCCGACGCTACCCCCGGAACCGCCGGGCGTCCGCCGAGGCGTACGCCGCCACGGCTTGGTCGGCCCTCGAGGTGACCGCGAGGCGCTCGATCAGTTCCGGTAGCCGGGCGGCCGGGACGGCGCAGGTCATCTCGCTGTTCGGCATGCCGGTACGCACGCGGCTCAACTGACAGCCGACGCTCGCCGCCATCTCGCCTTGCTCCTTGGCCACGGCCACGATGTGGCACTGAGGCTTCCCCTCGATGCGCATCCCGGGGAAGGCGTCCGAGAGCACCATCAACTGGCGCCCGGTCACGCGGATCATGACCACGTCCGGGTCACGCGAGGTGTCGGCGAGCGGCCCGTAGGTGATCGCGGCCGGCTTCTGGCTGACCACCGGGATCTGCGGTACCTGCTCCATCGTCACCCACCCGGACTCGAGGAGCGCCGCGACATCCGCGTTGCCCGCCACCTCGTCCATGGTCGCCAGGCCGTGCGTCATCATCCCCACGCTGCAGTTGCCGTGGTCGGCGGGCAGCGTGCTGAATGTGCGCGACGTGGAGTGCATCCAGAACACGCACCCCGCCGGCACCCGCCCGGTGCGCCCGTCCTCGGTCGCCGCGGGCATCGACGCGTCGAAGGCCGGCACGCCCGAGGGTGGCGCGGTCTCGAAGGTGATCGCGATCGGTGCAACTTCGAGCCCGAGCGCGTCGCGCAGGTCTCGATCGAGGGCGCGCCAGTCCTGGGAGGTCATCGGCTGCCTTCCTTTCAAGGAACATACGGAGGGACGAGTGCCAGTCTACCGGTGCCCGCGCGTGGGCCACAGCGACACTGCCGGGCCGTCCTCGTACAGCGGCCGCTCCGGTGTTGAACACCGAGGCGTGGAGTTGCGCCAGTCGATCCCAGCCGAACACGCGCCCAGCACGACCGTGCCCAGATCCACCTCGATGTGGTCGCCGTGCATGACCACCGGGAAGCGGTCGAGGCCGCGAGGCGGCGGGCCAAAGACGCGTTCGCCGCGCAGGTCCCACATGCCACCGCTGCAGACATCCGCGAAGAGCAAACCTCCCGGGTAGATGCCGTCCGGCGTCCAACCCGCACTCGCCGGCCGCTGTTCCACGTCACAGCCGAGATGCGTGCTGCGCGCAAAGAGCGCGTCGATGCTGCCGTCCTCCCGCCGCACGAGGTAGCCGCCGATGCGGGCCCCCTCCATGCCCTCGACGGTGAACGCGCGCACCTCGAACGGCGCCATCGGCAGGTCATGCAGCGTCGTGGTTGTGGCCGGGCCATTCGGCCAGAGGAAGGCGAGCGCGCCGAAGAGCACCGCACCGCCGGACAGCAGAAGCAGTGCGGCGACGGCGGCGCGTTGGAGCACCCGTGCACCACGGAGCGGCGAGGCGAGCGCTTCACCCATCGACGCCTCCGCTCACGCACATCACGGGCCGTACATGCCCGCGCGGCGTCCGGTGCGTGCCGGGCCGCCCACGATCCGCCCGGGCGACCGGAATCTCGGACACGATGGAGAGTTGCGCGCGCACTCCCCGTTCTGGACCTGCCCGAGGTCGATCTCGATCCAGCCGCCATGCGAGTCTGTCACGAATCGCGAGAGCCCGATGATTGTCGGTCTTACCCCATCGGGTACACCCTCGATCGACCACTGCCCCCCGAAGCAAGTGTCGAGGAACGCCCCCGGCGCCGTGACGCCGTAGTCGGTCGCCCTCTGAGTGCCGGGACGCACGTAGTCGATGAAGCACCCGAGGAAGGGACTGAAGGCCCAGAACGCGTCGATGCTGCCGTCCTCCTGCCGGACCAGCCAGCCTCGGATGCCATCCACCTCGAACGCGCGAACCTCGTTGGCGGCCACCGGCAGGTCATGCAGTGTCGTGGTCGTGACGGGACTCTCCGGCCAGAGGAAGGCGAGCGCACCGAAGAGCACCGCACAGCCCGACAGCAGAAGCAGCGCGGCGGCGGCGGCGCGTTGGAGCACCCGTACACCACGGAGCGGCGAGGCAAGCGCTTCACCCATCGTGATTCCCGTCCTACGCTGGCCTCATGCTACCCCTCGCGCGCGGGTTCGTGCTCATTCTCGTCGCCATGCCGCTCGCGCTGTTCGGCGCCTCTCGGTCCACCGATGCCGGCGAGGGCGCTGCCGCCGATGATGTGCTGCGCACGTTCTACCTTGAAGCGACCGTCGATGTGGAGGACGAGCACGGGCCGGGGGCGCTGACGCACCTGCGCTGGTGGTACCAGGCGCCCGACCTCGTCCGCGCGGAGTTCGAGACGCTGGAGCCAGCCGACGAGGCCGGCACAAGCGTCCTCGTCTGGGACGGCGACCAGCAGTGGTTCTACAACCACCGGGAGGGCACGCATTCCGCCACACCGCTGCCCGACCTGCCGGAGGGCATGCATCCACCGCTCCCTGTCTCTACGCTCCTCGGGCCGGTGCCGGGGGACGACATCGAGGCGCTGCTCGACGAGATCGCCGAGGAGTGGCGGCTGATCGACACGGCGACGCTGCTCGGCCGCGAGGTCCAGGTCTACGAATGGGGCCCGACGTGGCACTCGAGCGGCCCGGACGGCGCGCGGTCCGGCGGCACGGCCCGCGTCTCCGTGGACACGGGCGACGGGATGATCCTCCGCTCGGAGGTGGACGCGGGGGGCGGCGGGCAGTCGTACCTCGCCGAGGTGACGCGGCTCGACTGGAACGTGGCCGTGTCCGCCTCGAGGTTTGAGTTCACCCCACCGGCCGGGTCGCAGCCGGCGGACGCGCAAGGTGGGGACTCCTCGAGCGGCTCGGGCTCGGCCACGGCCGTTCCGGCACCGAACTGACGAGCCAACGACGATCGGTGAGGCGCAAGGCCTTGCGCCCCCACCGCGGTCAGGCGGACAGTGCCCCGTCGAACGCGGCGCGCCCGCGACGGTGCCGCCCGTCAGCGGAGGCGCTCGCAGGCGATCCCGTTGGCGTCACCATCAATGAGGTTCGGGTCGCCGGGCAGGTTCGACTCGTAGACCCACTGCGCTTCCTCCCAGGAGATGAAGCTCGCGCAGTCCCAGAAGTTCCGGCCGTCCGTCACGACCGGCGTGCCGGTGTCGCGCAGCGGCTCGCCCGGCTCTGCCGGCGGCCTCCCCAGGAACGGTGTCGGCTCGACGGCGGGCGTGGAGGTGACCACCACCGTCGGCACGGCCGTCGGCCGCGGCGTCGGGGTTGTGGACGGCGTGGGCTCAGGCGTCGTGGTCGCACCTACCGTGGTCGCCGCGGTGCCGCTGCCCACGGGGTCCTCGGTTGGCTCGGCCGTGGGGTCGTCGTCCGGAGGTGCTTCCGATGGGGACGCGGTCGGCGAGACGGCCCCACCACCCGCGGTGCCGGTCGGGGGTGCGGCTGCGAGCACGTCGCCGCCGAGTTGCGTACGCAACGCCAGCACCTCCGCCGAAAGCGCTTCGACCTGCTGTTCCAGCTCGACGGTGCGGGCGTCGTCGCCATCGTCGGCCGAACCTCGGACCGGGCTCCCGACCACCCACGCCAGTACGAAACCGACGGCCAACGCGCTCGCGCCGGTCAGCGCTAGCGCGGCCACCAGGTTCGTGCCGCCTCGCACGGGCCGCGCTGCGCCCAGGCCGGGGGTGATCCGTTTGCCCTTCGGGCTGCGGGCGAACGCAGGCATCGCGACCCGGATTCGAGACCGCCCGACGCCTCGAGTGGCGAACGCGGGCAGGCGCGGACGCGGCAGCGAGATAGCCGGCAGCCGCATCGAGACGCGGAGCGGCCGGAGTGCTGCAAGCGACCCGGCTCGTGGCTTCGAGACCGTGGGGAGCGAGACGGACGGCACCGAGACTGCCCGCAACGATCGTGACGACATCGAGAGCGACGGGAGGTGAGGCAGCCGCACCCGCCGGCCGAACAGGAACAGCGCCGCGAGCAGCACCACGAGCAACAGCCCGCCACCGACGTACGGCGCTGCTGTCCGTGTGCCCTCGAGCAGCGGCTCGTAGAAAGGCGTCGCCGCGACATCGACGTGGAAGGCGAGCCACGTGGCAGCGGCGGTGTCAGGCTGGTCGCCGTTCAGGCGCTCGGCCAGCACCATCGCGCTGTAGTCGCCGCCCTGTGCCTCAGCGGGCAGTTGCAGCAGCAGCGTCACAGTCCGGGAGGCGCCAGGCGCCAGCTCGAAGGGGCCCACGGTGCCGCCGAACCACTCGCCCTCAGGCGCATGCTCGGACTGCTCGCCGATGTTGCCGACGCGCACGCGGAAGCTGCCCGCCTCGTCGCCGGTGTTCGTCACCGTGACGGGCGGGAGCCCGACGGAACTCCCGGGCGCCAGGTCGCCCTCGATCATCACGCTCGGAGGCGAGATCTCGGGCCGTGGCTCCGCGCGCGCGACTCCGCCCGCCGCCACGAGGGCCGCGAGCAGCGCGAGGACGAAGGCAAAGACGAAGTGCCGGGTGTGGGGAGTCACCCGACCCGAATGGGCCGTTCCCCGGACAGTCACTCAACCCCCTTGCACGTCGTGGACGTGCGTGCCGCGAGGAGCACTGTAGCCGCTCCACGCGGGGGTGTCTTCCAGACTCGTTACGAACCTGTTGGCGCCTCCGAGGGCACGGATCGAGGGGTCCGCGAGCTGGGCGAGTTGGCGGGGACGCGATAGCGCAGGTGTGTGACTTCCCGCCCCTGGATGACCCTGATCGTCTCCAGCTCGATGTGCTCGGCGCCGAGGTGCTCAAAGAGCCGGCGGCCCTCACCGAGCAGGACCGGGACCAGGTGAATCTGTATTTCGTCCAGAAGACCCGCCATGAGACAACGCTGGGCAGTGCCTACGCCGTGGACCAGCACGTTCTTCTCACCGGCAGCCTCCTTCGCTCGACGGACGGCGTCCTCGACATCGCCCACGTAGGTGACGCCAGGCCACTGCGCGTACTGAGGGGCGGGCTGATGACGGCTGAGGATGAAGATGGGCACGCCGTCGTGGTGGTCGCCATCCCAGCCTCCCGCCGGCTCGAAGGTCCCGCGGCCGGCGACCACCGCTCCCGTGGACAGGACGCCGTCAACGACTTCGCGATCGGGGCCTTCGACCTTGTCGAGGCCGTCGGCGCCCCCAAACCATTCGTGGAGGCGCTCTCCGCCGTCCCCCAGGCCGTTGTCCAGCCTTTCGTTGGGGCCGGCGACGAAGCCGTCAAGGGACATGGACATGTACAGCACGGTCGCGGACATGAGTTCTCCTTCGGCGTGGTTCCGGCCCGCTTGGCCTCGTTCGTCGGCCCTGGCGGCCCCAGAGGCCCGGCGTCCGGACCGTTCCGGACGCCGGGCTCACATCGGACGCAACAGGCACACGACCTACTGCTGCTTCTGCTGTTCGACCTGAGCGCGGAGCCGTTCCTCCTGCGCCAGCAGCTCGGGCGTCATCGCCTCGCCGAAGTCCTCGGATTCGAAGACCGGCCGGATCTCGACGGCGCCGTCTCGCCCGGACGAGTTGGGGATGCGCTTCGCCAGCTCGACGGCCTCCTCCATGGAGTCGACCTTCCAGAGCCAGAAGCCGGCGACAAGCTCCTTCGCCTCGGTGAACGGACCGTCCGTGACGGCCTGCTTGCCGCCGGTCCACGTTACCTTGGCGCCGGCAGAGCTGGGGTGAAGCCCCTCTCCGGCCTCCATCTTGCCGGCGTTGACCAGCTCCTCGTTGAAGTTGCCCATTTCCGTGAGTTCCTGCTCGCTGGGCATGTAATCGCCCGCCTCGGACTCGGGCGTCGCCAGCACCATCACCATCACACGCATCGATGTCTCCCTTCAGTGTGGCCCGCGCTGTCCGGGCCCCTACATACACGTCGCACAGGGTCCACCGAGATCGACACACCGGGTGCGGAATTTTTCCGCAGGTCCGCTCGGCCCCACGCACCGGTTGCGGTGCCCCTGCACCCATTCACGCTACGCCGCCCGGGCGACCCCCTTCGCCCGCCCAGCATCGATGCCCGCGGGCGTCCCCTCTCAAGCTCTCAAGCTCCACCATTTCAGATGGTGTCGCCATCGCCTCGACGTGACATAGTGGCGGGCGGAGACCGGTGATGACGACGCCCTCCGCCCCGCTCGCCCGCCCCAAGCTGCGGCCGCCGCGCCGGCGCAGCGATACGCTGCGCCGCAACCGCCTCCACCGAGCGTTGAGCGAGGCGTTCGAGTACGACGTGGTCGTGATCAGCGCGCCCGCCGGCTATGGCAAGTCCACCCTCGCCGTCGACTGGCTGGACGACCTCGGGCTGCCCTTCGCATGGCTCTCGCTCGACCGGCTGGACCGCGACCCACACACGTTGGTCGCCGACCTGGCCGACGCCGTCCGCCTGGCCCTCCCCGGACACCTCGATGCCTTTGCGGAGCGGCTCGAGCGCGCGGCGGGCGCCCGGGACGCCGCTGCGCTCACGATGGAGCTGGCCGCGAGCATCCAGGCGGAGGTCGACGACCTCTTCGTGCTGGTGATCGACGACCTCGATGCCATCGACGGCGCGGAAGAGTCGCTGGCGGTGCTCGACCAGCTCGCGCGGGACGCGCCGGAGAGCATGCGGCTCTACTTGCTGTCGCGCGCGTGGGCGCCGCTGCCCGCGCTGCCTCGGATGGTCGCCCAACGACGCGCGTTCACGCTGACCGCCCGCGACCTTCACTTCGAGGAAGCGGAGGCGCTCGCGTTCCTCGCCCAGTCCGGGGTGAGGGACAGCGCCAGCCAGGGCACGCTGGTGCGGCGCGCGGACGGCTGGGCGGCGGCGCTCGCGATCCTGGTGGACCAGTACGACGCCAACCGCCCGGAGGCCGGCGTGGACGCCGCCGCCGGGTTCATCCTTGCCGATTTCATCGACCAGGAGGTGCTCGCGCGCCTTCCGGACCCGGCCATCGAGGTACTCCGCGCCTGCGCCGTGCTGCAGTCCTTCGACATCGCGCTTGCGCGCGACCTGAGCGGCCAGCCAGAGGCCGCGCTGATCCTCCGTGACCTGGAGCGGACCAACCACCTCGTCGTGCGCCTGGACGACGGCGAGTGGTTCCGCATCCACGCCATTCTGCGCGAGCACCTGCTGGGCCGCCTGCAACGCGAGGCCCCCGAGCGCCTGCTGACCCTCCGCCGCAGCGCGGCGGCCCTCTATGTCCGGCGGGGCATGAGACGCGACGCCATCCAGATGGCGCTCGACGCGGAGGACTGGACGGAGGCTATCCGCGAGCTGCACGAGCTGCGCGACGAGCTGTACCAGCGCGGCGAGTGGGCGACGCTCGCCGCCTGGCTCGACCGGCTGCCGGGGGAGGTCCTGGAGGCGGAACCGGACCTCCAGATGACCCGCGCACGCCAATCGATCAAGGTGCTGGACGGCCAGGCCGGCCTCGTGCGGCTGGAAGCCATCGACCAGTCCCGTCTGACCGTGGAACAGCGCGCCCGGCGCGAGCTGTACCGCTCGGTGGCGCTGCGGCAGGTCGGGCGCCTCCCGGACGCCGTGGAGGCGTGCCGCCGGGCGCGCTCGATCGCCCTCGAGGAGCTGCCGGACGAGACACCGCTGTTCGTGGAGATCGACCTCGAAGAGGCCGTGTCGCTTGGCGTCGCCGGCCAGTTCGTGCAGGCGCGACAGCGCTTCGAGCGCGCCGCGGAGGGCTTCGAGCGGATCGGCGACCACCATCGAGCGGCCGAGGCGCGCGACGGGCTGGGCATCACGGTGCTCTCGCAGGGCTGGCTGGCCGAGGCGATGGTGGAGCTGACGTCGGCGCAGCGCCTCTGGCGCATGCTGGACGACCCGCACGCGCAGATCGCCACGATGAATAACATCGGCAACGTGCAGCACATGCTGGGCGAACTGGAGACCGCGCGGGACACCTTCAACGCCGTAGTCCAGCGCGCCCGCGACCTGCGTCATCCGCGCTTCGAGGCGTACGGACACGAGGGTCTGGCGAGCCTCGAACGCGACTGGCGTCACCTCGACAGTGCGGTCTCCCTCTTCACACTGGCAATCCACGAGGCACAGCAGGTGGACGACCCGACACTGGTGGCGAGCGCCACCTACGGGCTGGCGATGACCTACCGCGAGCGCGACGAATACGCCCGAGCGCGCACCCTGCTCGACCATGGGCTGCGCACCGCCGAGCAGTCGGGCGCGCTGCTTCGGCAGGCGCGCTTCCGCAGCGGCATCGGCGCGACGCTCCTGAGCCAGCGTCGCTTCAAGGAAGCGGTCCCGTTCCTGGAGGAGGCCACCGCCCAGGCAGCCGAGGCTGGCGCGAAGCGCGAGGAGGCGATCGCACACTTGCTGCTGGCGGGCGGCGTCTACGCCCTCCGCGGCCGCGCGCGCGCCGCGACGGAGCTGGAGCGGGTCCACGCGCTGGTCGAGGAGTTGGGCTACGACCAGTTCCTCTACGCCGAGTTGCGACAGATGGTGGAGGTCGTCGCGTACGGCGCCTCCCGGCGCATCGGCGGGGACTACTACCAGGGGCTGCTGGAGCGACTGCAGACGCCCGCGGCGAGCCCCGAGCCGGCGCCGGCGGCGGAGGCGCCCACGGAGACGCGCATCCGTGCGGAGGCCTTCGGGGCGCCCCGGGTGACGCTGGCCGGACGGCAGATCAGCGACCTGGAGTGGCGCAGCGGGCGCAGCAAAGAGATGTTTTTCCTGCTGCTGCACCATCGGAAGCCGCTCCGCAAGGAGCAGATCGTGCTGGAGCTGTGGCCGGACCTGCCGCCGAGCCAGGTGAACAGCACCTTCCACTCGACGCTCTACCGGCTTCGGCGCGCCATCGACAAACAGGTCGTGCTGCAGACGCCCGAGGGCTACCGGTTGAACGACGACTACCAGATCGCCTACGACGCGGCGGAGTTCGAGCAGCATGCGGACCAGGCGGACCGCGCCACGGCGGGCAGCGACGATTGGGCGACTCACCTCTCGGCCGCCGTCGACCTCTATCGGGGCCCCTTCGCCGATTCGTTTGACTCGGAGTGGGCGGAGGCGCCGCGTGAGCGATACGAGAACCGCTACCTCTCGGCGGTGCTCGTGCTCGCGACGCACGCGCTACAGCGCGGCGACTACCAGGAGGCGGTGACGCTGACGGAGTCCGTCCTGTCCCTGGACCCGCTTAACGAAGAGGCGGCGCGCTGCCTGATGCAAGCCCACGCACGGGCCGGCTTCCTCGACCGTGCTGCCCGCGCCTACCGTCGCCTCCACCAGGCGATGCGCGAGGAGTTGGGCACGGAACCGTCGCAGCCCGTCCAGGAGGTGTACCAGCAGGTGCTCTCAGGGGCGGCGCTGGACACGTAGGCGGCATAGGCGATCGCCTGACACTTCACTGATAGAACATCAATTCTGTATAAATCTCCGAACGCGGCGAGAAGTCGGCGATAGCGTCCTCCTTAAGTTCTCCCCGTGCCCGTCCGATACCCCTTTACGGGATTTCCGGACGTTAAACCCAGGGGAGGAACTACCAATGTCGAAGCTCACTCGTATCTCGGCCGCCATCGTCGTCGCCGCGGTCGCCGCGGCGGCCAGCCCAGTTGCGGCCTTCGCGGAAGTGATCTGGGGCTCCTAAGCCCCGATCGCGACACTTCCCGCCTCGGTCGTTGGCTCGGCCGAGGTCGAACTGGACCGCGTCACGGGACTCGCCGGCAGTTTGGGCGAGTTCGCGTCTGGTCCCTCATCCAGACGCATCTGCCGGAAGTCCCGTGACGGCGGACCTCGTCCGTGACCTGGGGGGCGCCTGATGTCTCCGGCCCTGGCAGGCGCCCCCTAGGCAGGTCCTCCACCTCCGTCGACCGCGCTCGGCGAACCACGGGCGGGCGCACGTACATCGACTCAACTCAGGCATCGAGGGCTGCGGACGCGCGCTCGGTATGGCGTTGCGCCCCGCACAGTGCGCTATTCGACAGGCCAGGGCGGCAGCCGGTCGGCGGCGTCCCATGTCCGGTCCAGGACTTCGGCGCCGGCACCCGCAGGGTCCAGGAACTCCGGACGGTGCTCGTCCTCGATGAACACGGGCAGCAGTCGGAAGCCCAGCAGGCGGTCCGGCATCACGCCGACCTCCATCACCAGGCCCTGTTGCGTCGGGATCGACCAGTCCTGGTCGAAGATGAAGTTCCCCAGGGCGTAGGTCACGAGCGCCTGGTCCCCGCGGAACTCCATCGCCTGATTCCAGTGCGGATGCATCCCGAGCACCATCGACGCGCCCGCCTCGACCGCGATGGCGGCCCCCGAGCGCTGCCGCTCGGTCGGGTCGGACGTGTACTCCACGCCCCACCCAATCGCGACGACCACGTGGTCCGCCAGCTGGACCGCCGCACGCACGTCGTCGCCCAGCGTCTCGAGGTCGAGTGGCGCCGTGCCGGGCGTCCCGTCCGACGCCGCGTAGAACCAGGCGATGTCGTCGTAGGCGAGGAACGCGAACGACGTCCCTCCGGACTCCACGACGGCGGGTGTGCTCGCTGAGGCAAGGTCCGGTCCGGCCCCCGCGTGCGGCAGTCCCGCCTCGTCCAGGAGGTCGAGGGTCTCCAGCAGCGCCCCGCCGGGGCCACACCCGGCGAAGCAGTCCATGGCGTGGTTCCCCGCCGTGATCATCACGTCGACCCCCGCATCGATGATCGCGGGGACGACCTCGGCGCCGGCCTGCAGCTGGAACGTGGGCTGGCAGGGTGTCGCGTCGTACGTGCGGGAGATCGAGGTCTCCAGGGGCGTCACCACCAGGTCGGCGGCCTGCAGCCGCTCGCGCGTCCCGTCGAACATCCCGGCCGGACCGTACTGCTCGATCTTCGGGGTCACGCAGCGCGCCGCGATCATCTCGCCGGTGGCGAGGAAGCCCACCGGATCGAAGTCCCGCAACCGCGCGTCCGCCGCCCCCCATCCAAGCGCCCGCGCCGCCTCCGACGCGAGCGCCTCCGAGGAGGCGTCGAGCCACCGGCGGACGCTGACCGGCGCCTCCGCGGCCGGATCGCGATAGGGGTCATGCCCGTCCACGATCAGGGCCAGCACGCCGGGCCTCAGCGCGTCCGGCGCGAGCAACGCGAAGGCGCCCGGCGTCTCCTCGACGGCAGCGGCGACCTCGGCGGCCGGCAGCAGCGTGGCGCCGGACGCGGGCGCCACGCCCAGCGCCTGTGCGATGCGCTCCGCCTCGGCCGACGGGAGCATCAGCTCGATCGGGCGTGGCGTGCCACCCAGCTCGCTCCAGTCGGTCACATCGCCGGCGACCACCGCGCGCACCTCGTCGAGCGTGAGTTCGAGCGCGTCCGCGCGCTGGTGCGCGACCGCCGCCCACGCCTCGATGGTGTAGGCGCGGGCGCCCGGGATTGGTCGGTCGGAGACCTCGAGTTCGCCGGCCGCACTGGCCGAGGCGACAAGGCGCTCGACATCGGCGGCCTCGGCCGTGTCCTGGAGGCTGATCGTGAGCGCGCCGGTCGTGGGGGTGGCCTCCGACCCGCGAATCTCGACGGCGGGGTCGCCGTCGTCGCTATCGCACGCAACCGAGGCGAGCGGCATGAGCACGACCGCGAGGACGAAGGCCACGTAGGCGGTGAGGGGCCGGGCGGCGGGTAACCACGCAGCGGCAACAGAAGCCACAGGCACCTCATCCCCGCCGCCATGCTACCGGCGAAGGCGGTGACGCGCTCCCAAGCGCCTGGGCGCGGCCCCTTGTGATCCGTTGACGGAGCGGCGCGCGCTACCCGACGCATCCTCGGAGTACCGCACGACGTGGCAGGGTGTCGCAGAATATACGCTCGGCCAGCGGCGTCGGGCAGTGACCGGACAGGGGCCGCCTCAGCAGGCACAACGGACCGAGGGTGGCGATGCACTTTCTCTTCGACGGCCCGGCGGACGCCACCTCGACGTTTGCCTTCGCGCACGGGGCGGGTGCAGCCATGGACTCGGCGTGGATGGACACGGTCGCCCGGGGCCTGGCCGCCGAGGGTATCCGAATCGCCCGGTTCGAGTTCCCCTACATGGCCTCCCGCCGCGACGGCGGACGGCGAGGCCCGGACCGGCCGCCGGTGCTGCTCGACACCTGGCGCGAGGTGATTGAGGCGCTCGGTCCGGCGGACCGGCTGGTGGTCGGCGGCAAGTCCATGGGCGGCCGCATCGCGAGCATGGTCGCTGACGAAGCCGGTGTGGCCGGGCTGATCTGCCTCGGCTACCCCTTCCACCCCGCCGGGAAACCGCAGCAACTTCGCGTCGCCCACCTCGAGGACCTGCGCACCCCCGCGCTCATCCTCCAGGGGGAGCGCGACACGATGGGCCGCCGCGAGGAGGTGGAGCGCTACGCGCTGAGCGCCGCCATCGAGGTGCGCTGGCTACCCGATGGCGACCACTCGTTCAAACCGCGGAAGGCCTCCGGGGTCACGGAGGCGGAGAACCTCCGCACGGCCATCGAGGCGTCGACGGCGTTCATCCGCGGCCACGTCCGCGCCTGACTCGAACGGCCTCGACGCCACAGCCGGGACGCGGCGGCCAGGGATCCCGGGGGCCGAAACTGGGATCCAACCGGCCGGGCAGACCGTGGTGCCAGCGATCCGGGCGCGCTCGCCGGAGCCGAAGGCGAAGGCGAAGGCGAAGGCGAAGGCGAAGGCGAAGGCGAAGGCGAAGGCGAAGGCAGATCGTAGCGCTCAATAGGCAGAGCACCACGGGCCTCGCGTCGGGCGCTACCATGCTCCGCACCCTACGCACGTAATCGCAACCGAGAGGAGGCGACGATGCCGATGGCTCTGGAAGATGTACGGGTACTCGACCTCTCGGTGTTCCAGCAGGGGTCGTACGCGTCAGCCATGCTGGCCGACATGGGCGCGGACGTGATCAAGATCGAGGCGCCCGACCACCCCGATCCGGGCCGGGGCACCGGCGTCGACCACGCCCCCAACGGCTTGCGCGCCTACTTCCAGCACCTCAACCGCAATAAGCGCGGCATCTGCCTGGACCTCAAGCACCCCAGCGGCAAGGAGGTCTTCCTCCGCCTGGTCGAGTCGGCGGATGTCTTCCACAACAACATGCGGCCCGGCGTGCTGCGCCGCCTGGGCCTCACGTACGAGACGCTGTCCGAGCGCAACCCGCGCATCATCGTCAGCAGCGCCACCGGCTGGGGCGCCGAGGGGCCGGACGCCGACGCGGAACTCGGCTCCATGGACATCCTGGCGCAGGCGCGCGGCGGCATTATGTCCGTCACGGGCACACCCGACAGCGGTCCCATGCCTGTCGGCGTGCCCTTCGCGGATCATGTCGGCGCCATCGTCTCCGCGTACGGGATGATGGTCGCGCTCTGGGAGCGCGAGCGCAGCGGCGTGGGACAGGAGGTGAACACCTCGCTGTTCGGCGCGCAGCTCTGCATCCAGGGCTACAACATCACCAACGCCATGTGGACCGGCCGCGAACCGCAGCGCCAGCCGGTCGCGCGGCGCATGCCGCACTGGAGTGCCTACGAGTGCTCGGACGGCGGCCTGCTGATGCTCGGCGCCGGCACGCCGGACCGCTGGTGGGCTGACTTCTGCACGGAAATGGGCTGCGAGGAGCTGGCGGAGGGCCGCTACTCGACGAACTCCGCCAATGGGGACTGGCGCGAGCAGGCCCGCCGGCGCATCGGCGAGGTCTTCAGCACGAAGACCCGCGACGAGTGGATGGCGCAGCTCTCGCCTCGCTTCTTCGTGCAGCCGGTCCGCAGCTACCTGGAGATCGCGGAGGACCCGCAGGCGTGGGCCAATGGCTACCTGGTCAACATCCCGCGCGACGGCGCCGAGCCGGTGCCGACGGTCGGCCCGCCGGTGCAGCTCAGCCGCACGCCGCCCTCGGTGCGCACGCTCGGGCCAGAGCTGGGCCAGCACACCGAGGAGGTGCTGCTGGAGGCCGGCTTCACCTGGGAGGACATCACCGCCCTCCGCGACCAGGGCGCCTTCGGCGAGATCCCGACGGCCACCGAGGCCGAGGCGGCCACGTAGCGAGGGGGCGCGCGCCTACCTCGGCCGCCGCCACGCCCGAGGCGCCACACTGGCACCGACCGCGCCGAGCATCAGCGCACCCACCGCGACCGCGGCGGTGACGGGCGGTCCGCCCTCGCTCGCGGCAGGAGTGCCCTCGGAGGCCGCGACCGGCGCCCCCGGCTCCTCGACGACGACCGCGCCGATCATGCCGGGGTGCAGCGCGCAGAAGTAGGGGTAGACGCCGGGTTCGTCGAACCGATGGGTGACCGCGCCGTCCTGGTCGATTGCCTCGTAGTCACACCACTGGACACCCGCCCCGGCCACGGCGTGGGGACTCGGGTCCTTGTTCACCCAAGTCACCTCAGTGCCCGGTTCGACCCGAGTCACCGTCGCGCCGAAGCAGCCGCGCTCCATCCGCACCGTGGTATCCGACGACACCGTCGTGTCGATGCCCCGGCACGCGCCGCCGGCCTCGATGGTCGACGGGGAGGCGAGGAATAGCGCGGCCCCGCCGATGGCGAACAGGATCAGCCAGGCTCGGCGCAGGTGTGTGAGATGCATCGTGGCCTCCTCGTGTGCACCTCTCCTACACCGCCCGATGACAAAGGGTTCCCCACGCCAGGCACGATCGTCCGCGCTAGAACGTGACTCTGTAGGGGCGCAAGGCCTTGCGCCCCTACCGGAGACCGAGCCGTCCATGTCGGTCGTGGGAGGCGGGCGCCTGGCTGCTACGGCAACGTCTCCGCGATGGCGAGCGCCTCCGCCAACGAAAGTTCGGTCTCGATGCGGTAGTACGTCTCCTCGCCGCGCCAGATCAGCACGTTCGACTCGACGGTGCGGCGGGAACCGCGGACCTCGTTGCCGTCTTCGTCGAAGAACGCCGTCTCGTGGCCGCCCGGCTCGATCCAGAAGGCGTCGCGACCGTTCACCTTCGGCTGCTCGATGATGATGTCGGCCGGTACGCCCTTGCCGAAGAACCCCGAACCGCGGTTCTGCCAGAGGTCGAAGTCCTCGTAGATGGCGATCAGCAGCGGCTGTCCGCCGTAGCGCACGACGTACAGCGCCTCCGGCTCCCCCACGCCCGAGGGCAGCGCCGGCTCGTACCCCATCGCCTGGGCCGACAACGCGGGCGCGATCCGGCGCGCCACGGGCGTCGGGCGGGGACTCGCCGTCGGGAACGGCGTCCCGATGACCGCCGGGGGATGCGGCGTGCGCGTCGGGGTGGCGGTGGGCGAGGGGGTCTCGTCGGAGGCCGGCAGTACCTCGATGCGCTGGCCCGGCACGAAGCCGAAGAAGTCCGCCACCGCCTCGCGGGGGCCGGGGAGGGCGAGGGCCAGAGCGCCCGCGAGCGCGAGCACCGCGACCGCCACGTACGCCCATGCGGGGAGGGCGAACGCCGGCGCGCGCCGCCCCGCCGGCTCCGAGCCCAGCGCCGCGACCACCCGCCCGCGCAACGCCGGCGTCGAGGGGTACGCGACGCCCTGCGCCGCCTGCGCGAGCAGCAGGTCGAGCCGCCGGTCGTCGATCCGCTCGACGCGGTCAGGCATCGGTCATCCCCATCTCTTCGGCGGCGAGCGCCGGGTAGCGCTCCTCGATGACCGTGCGCAGCCGGCCGCGGGCGCGCGAGAGCCGCGACTTCACCGTGCCCGGCCGCTTCCCGATGACCTCCGCGATCTCGCGCTCCGGCAGGTCCAGGAAATGGCGCAGATAGAGCACCTCGCGGTCCTCCAGCGAGAGCCGGTTCATCGCCTCCAGCACCTGCTCCTTCCGCTCGGCCGCCTCCACCTCGCGCTCCGGCCCCGAGGCGACCTCCGCCGCCCGAGGCCGCAGCCTCGCCAGCAGCCCCTCGCGGCGGCCGCGCGAGCGCACGTGGTTCTTGGCCTGGTTCGTGACGATGCGGAGCAGCCACGGGCGGAACGGCTCGCCCAGCCGGAAACGCCCGAGGTGCCCGTGCGCCCTCAGGAACGCCTCCTGGCACACGTCCTCGGCCGCTCCGGCGTCGCGCGTCACCAGGTACGCGGCGCGGAACGCCACCTCCTGGTACCGCTCGACGAGCACGCCGAAGGCCTGCACGTCGCCATCCAGCGACGCGCGGAGCGCCTGTTCGTCGCTCAACCGCACATCCTCGGCCGCCTCGGCGGCCCGTACGTGGTCCACGCGCCATTGATACACCGCCCGGGGCGCGTCGGTTCCCGCCCGTCTCGCGGAACCGCCACCCCTCGAGCGGTGTAGGTACGGCGAGGGGGTGCACCATGCGACTCACGAGACCGCCACGGTGGGTGGTGCTGGTGGGCGCGGCGGCCCTCCTCCTGTGGCTCGCCCTCAACGCGCTCGCCACCGCCTCGGACCCGTCGCCGGCTGTCGCCGACCCGATCCTGCTCGACGGCGCACCGCCGCTCGCGCTCGCTTCGCCGACGGTGCCACCTCGCGAGGGGACGCCGGAGGTGGTGCTGATGCGGGCGGTGAGCACCAGAGTCGGCGGAGGGGACGGCACAACAGTGCCCTCGGTACAGCTAACCGACCGAGTGATGCAGCCGGTCGACCCCGTGTCCCTCGAACCGCTCGCCGGCTGGCCGCCCCTCGATGTCAGCGCCGCGAGCGAGCCCACCGTCTCTCCGGACCGCCAATTTGCCGCTCTGATCGACTGGGACGCGAACAGCCTCGGGATCGTTGACCTCGAAGTATGGTCGGGGCCGCGCTGGGTCGAGGTGCCGGACCAGTTCTGGCCCCGCGGCTGGTCGCCAGACAGCTCGGCGCTGCTCAGCGCCGCGACTGCGTGCACACAACCACTGGCCGAGGGCCGGTGCGGCGAGGAGTGGCGCCACGAGGTGTGGTCGGTTGACCCTGAGGCGGCGAGCGCCTCGATGGTCGCGGAGCTGGATGCGTGGCCGGACGAACTACTGGTGCGCGACGCCTCGACGGCGGTGCTGCTGATGCACCGCGGGGACGTGTGCTGTGGCATCGAGGTACAGGGCGAACCGTTCGTCGCCATCCTCGACCTCGGCAGCGGCACGGTGGTCGCGGAAATCCCGCTGCCCGACCTCGTCGTCGGTCAGCGCATCGAGGAACGCGAGCATGGCACCTTCGGCACGATCCGGCGGGTCGCGCTCGCGCTGCACCCGGACGGGCGGCGCCTGTACATCGCCCACGCCGATGAGGATCGCGTCGCGGTCGTCGACCTCGAGGCGGAGGAGGTCGAGACGTTCGACCTGGCGCGCGAGCGCTCGCTGTTCTCGCGTCTCGGCGGGTGGCTCCTCGGCGGCTTCGTCTCGACCGCGGAGGCGAAGGGCGGCCTCAATTTCCGCAAGCAGATGGCGGTCTCCGCCGACGGCTCACGGCTCTACATCGCCGGCATCGAGGACCACACGTGCCCCGACCACGAGTACTTCGGTTGCCGGAGCGGCGTGCCGCTGGGCCTGCAGGTGGTCGACACCGCCTCGATGCAGGTCGTCCACGAAGAGCCCGGCATCGGCCGCTTCGAGGTGGCGCCGGGCGGGCGGTGGCTGCTGGGTAGCGGCCGCTACTACGAGGAGGTCGAAGGCGAAGACCAGATGGCGCTGCACGCGTTTGGGCTGAAGGTGCTCGACCTGCAGACAAACGAGGTCGTGCGGCACCTCTGGCCGGGCGAACCCATCGTGCGGGTCACGCTGGCACCGGACGGCCGGCACGCCTACGTGGTGACGTATGGCTCGCACCACCTCGATCCCCCGGAGTGGCCGCTGGAGTGTGAGGAGTCCTGCTACCGCCTCGCCATCCTCGACCTGAACCGAGGGACAGTGATGGAGGAGCGCGACCTCGGGCCGGAGGTTCCCGGGATCGAGGCGCTTGGGGGCGCTTCCGCGTGGTGGTGGTAGGTTGTTGGCAAGTCCTAAGAATTGTGTAAAACCCGTTGACACCCTGTGGAGACTTGGTACCGTACGCCGGTACGATCGGCCGAGGACGGGGCGTTACCGAGCGGGCATGGACGCCCCGATGTGGCGGGGGGTCACTGTGGCCAAGCAGGGTTTGCTCGAGCAGACGGAGCCGCGGCAGCAAAGTTCCGGGGGTGCCTACGGGGTGCTCTTCTCACCGGGTCCACGGACCTGGGACGAAGGACGTGGCCGGGGCGCCGGCGGCACACCAGGCACCAAGGAACGCCGGAACTGGGACGCACTGGGCGCGGCCCTGCTCGGCGCCTTCGGTGCCGGTTTCGCGACGGCATATGTCGTCGCGGTACTGCTCCTGTAGCAACGGCCGCCGGCATCGCAACGGACGAGGGCGCCACCGGGCGCCCTCAATCACCGTGCGTCCCTCACGCGGGCCCGCGGGCCACCCTCGATCGATCGCGTCTGCCACCTACCGCGTCTCGAGAGTGGCTGTCCCGAAGAGCACCGCGAAGGCGTCGCACCAGACGACCACGCTCTTGAAGCGCGAGATGTCGGTGCCCTCGGGCACCTCGTAGTTGAAGCTACCGTCGGTGGCGCGCAGTTCGCCGAGCTTCAGCACCTCCCCTCCGAAGCCATCTGCGTCCTCGGAGAGGTAGACGAAGAGGTCCGGGCCGTTGCGCACTGAGAACGCCTCCAGGCGAAGGGTGTAACGCCCCGATGCGCTCTCGATGAGCTGCGCCTGCCCTCGCGCGAAATGGAACTCGTCCGCACCCCGCCACTCGCCGGCGGCGACGACGCGCGGCTCGGACGGCACACCCGCATCGCGGGTGGCCGGCATGGGCGTGGACGTGCCCGCCGAGGTGGGCGGCCCCGTCGGAGGTCCGGCCGGTATCGGTGACACCGTCGCCGCCGCAACACGGTCAAGCGGGCTCGCCTCCTCGAGCATCGTCCGCTCCCAGAGCGGCGAGATGAGGTAGTTGCCCGCGGGGATGGTGACCGCGAGGACGCCCACCGCGACCAGTGCGCTCGCCAGCCGGTGGCGCGCGACAACCCTTGCCGCGACGGAGTGCAAGCCTCGGCGGGCTGCCATTCCCCCGAGGACCGCGAGCACGATGACTGTGGCGGCCGTCAGCGGCCAGCGGTACGGATACAGGTCCCCGATGAGTCGCTCGAGGTCGCCGAAGATGCCCATGGTCCCTCCCGATCCGGCCTCACACGACCGGGCAATTGACGAGCATGTCCGTCCGAGTCACCTCGTATCCGGACGCGGCAACGTCCGTCGCCGAGGTGATCGAGTTCGCCTCGTAGTCCCCCGGCACGGTCACCAGGTGCACCAGCCAGAACGCGCTGTATCCGGCGTCGCCCGGCACGGCATCGATGATGTCGCGTTGCCCCTCGACAGGCCGCGGCATGCCGGCGGCGTCCATGCCGGTGCTGAACACCCAAATGGGGATGGCGACCGGGTCGTTCGCGCCGAAGTCCGGGTAGTAGACCACCTGGTCCTGGTACCACCCCTGCACCAGCTGCTCGCCGCCCTCGAAGGTCGAATCCTCCGGCACTACGGGGCAGTTCACGAAGAGGCCGGGCTTCACCATCTCGAAGCCAGAGGACATGACGTCCGCCGCCGAGCGGATCGAGTCGGCGGCGTACATCTCGTCCACCACGACCAGGCTGACCTCCCAGAGGTCGCTGTACCCCTCGTCGCCGGGGATCACGTCGACAATGTTGTGCTGGCCCTCGACGGACTGCGGCATACCCTGCGCGTCTATGCCGGTGACGAACGCGTAGATCGGCGCCACGGCTACCGACGCCCCGCCGGGACTCGCGAGGGGTGTGGTGGCGCCGAAGTCGTAGTACTCGACGTCTGCGCCCTGGTACCAGCCCTGCACGAGGTCAAACTGCTTCGGCTCGCCGAGGTCGACGGCGCCCATCGAGTCCATGTCGTCAGACATCGGCGTCCCGGTGGCGGAGCCCATCGCGTCCGGCGTCTCGGTCATCATCGCCTCGCCGGTCGGCGAGGCCGTCATGTCGTCATCGGCCATAGCGGTGCCGGTCGCGGTCATCATGTCGTCCGGGCTACCCTCGGCGTCGCCGTCGTCGTCACAGCCGACGAGCGCGAACAGGCCCAGGCCGGCGGCGCCGGCGACCGAGCCTCGCAGCATGCGGCGTCGTGACAGACGGCGGGACAGGCGAGGGGCGCTGATGTGTGCGGTCTTGATGGCGGGCCTCCTCCGTGATGGTGAACCGGATGGCCGGAACCCTACGCAGCACCGGTGAACGCTCGGTGACGTTCCTTACGCATCGGTGAACGCGGCCCGAGCCTCCGCCGGCGGCCCCTCGTAAGGTGTGCGTAATAGTTCGCGGCTACATTTGGACGGCAGACCGGGGCACGGAGGCGGGTCGATGACGGTGCAACAGCGACATGCGCGGCACATGCCCCGAAGCGGGGCACGCATCCTCGTGGTCGAGGACGAGCCGATGGTCGCCGAGGTCGTCGAGCGCTACCTGCGACGCGAAGGCCATGAGGTGCGCGTGGTGAACGATGGCGGCGAAGCGCTGCCCGCGTTCGCCGAGTTCAGCCCGAACCTGGTCGTGCTCGACCTGATGCTTCCCAACGTCGATGGCCTCGAGATCTGCCGTGCGGTGCGGGCACAGTCGCGCACGCCGGTGATCATGCTGACCGCGCGCGGCGACGAGGTGGACAAACTGCTCGGCCTGGGCATCGGCGCCGACGACTATGTGACCAAGCCCTTCAGCCCCCGCGAACTGGCCGCACGCGTCGCCGCCGTCCTGCGTCGGGCCAGCGGCGAGCCCGCGCCCGACTCGACCGAGGTGCTGCGCTACGACGCGCTCCGGCTCGATGGCCGCGCGCGCACCGTGGCCGGCGCCGAGGGCCCGATTGACCTGACGGCGCGGGAGTTCGACCTGCTGTTCTTCCTCGCAGGCCATCCAGGGCAGGTCTTCTCGCGCGATCAGCTGATGGACGCGGTCTGGGACTACTCGTTCGCCGGCGACCAGAGCACGGTCACTGTCCACATGCGCCGGATCCGCGCGAAGGTCGAGGCGGACCCCTCGCGGCCGCGCCACCTGAAGACCGTCTGGGGTGTGGGGTACAAGTTTGAACCGTAGCCCGAGCCGCAGCGCGGGCCGGACGGCGCCCGACTGGCCGCTCGCCGCGCTGGTGGTGCTGCTGATCGCGGTCGGGGCGGGCGTGGGCCTGACACAGATGATGATCGCCCCACCCGGTGGCGAACTGCTGACGCTCGCGCTGTACCTGCTGGGCGCCGGGTTCGCCTCCCTGGCCGGCGGCTGGGCGCTCCTCCGATGGGCCGACGACCGCCTCGGGCTCTCGATCCGCACTAAGGCCTTCGCCGGCGCGAGCGCCGGCGTGGTCGCGGGGCTGCTCAGCATCCTGATCGTGGCGCGGTTGATGTTCGTCTCCACGACCCACGACCTACCGCTGCTCACGGCGTTGCTCGTCTTCAGCGGCTTCGTCAGCGGCTTCTTCAGCCTGTGGGTCGCCGGCACCGTCGCCCTGCGCGTCCACCACATCTCGGAGGCGATCCGCTCGCTCGCGGCCGGCGACTACGACGCCCGCCTCGATCTCGACGGCGACGACGAGGTGGCGCGGCTCGCGGCGGACGTCGATGCGCTGGCGGAGCGCCTGCGCGACGCCGAGCGGCGACGCGAACAGCTGGATCGCGAGCGCCGCGACCTCACCGTGGCGATCTCCCACGACCTGCGCACCCCGCTCGCGAGCGTGCGCGCCATGGTGGAAGCGCTCAGCGACGGCGTCGTGGGCGACGACCCGGAGGAGGTGCAGCGCTATTTCGGCACGATGCGTCGCGAGGTGGACCGGCTGTCGCGCATGATCGACGACCTGTTCGAACTGTCACGCCTCGACGCCGGCGCGCTGGAGCTGGAGCGCCAGTGGCTCTCACTGCCGGAAGTCACCGCCGACATCGTCGATGCCATGCAGGTGCCGGCGCGCAAGGCCGGCGTTTCGTTGCACCTCAACGTCACCGGCACACCCCCCGCTGCCGAGGTGGATGGCGAACGCCTCGCGCGGGCGGTGGGGAACCTCGTGCGCAACGCCATCGAGCACAGCCGCCCCGGCGGGGCGATCGACGTCACGGTGTGGGGTGAGCCGGGCGCGGTCGCGCTCAGTGTGGCGGATGGCGGCGAGGGCATCGCGCGCGAGGACCTGGACCGCGTCTGGGAGCGCTTCTACCGCGCCGAGCGTTCCCGTCGCCGCACCTCGAGTGCCGGCGACGCCTCGGACGGCGCGGGGCTCGGCCTCGCCATCGTGCGCGGCATCGTGGAGGCACACGGCGGCAGCGTTGAGGTGCGCTCCGAACCCGGACACGGCGCGGTGTTCACGCTGCGCTTGCCGGCGGGCGCCCCACCGGCCGCCGGGCGACGGCAGGTGAACCACACCGCCGCACGATAGCCCGCCCTCCGCGATACGTACGCGGTGCCTCGACGCGCCCCCTAGAATGACGCGGCGCCCTTGTCCCGGCGGCCGCCTTCGACCGCCACGAGGGGCATCGCGGCGAGCGGTTGAGGGGGAGACGCATGGTTGAGCTGATGAGCCCCGTGGTCCGGCGATGGCAGCACGCGGCCGACGAGGACCCGGAGCGCTTTTGGGGCTGGGCGGCCGAACGGCTCCCATGGTTCCGCTCGTGGGACCGGGTCTTCGAGGCCGCCTCGCCGTCCTTCCGCTGGTACGCCGGCGGGCGCACGAATGCCGCGTACGCGTGCCTCGACCGGCACGTGCGGGAGGGCCGCGGCGGCCAGGCGGCGCTGATCGCGCTCGACGAGCGCGGCGGGCGGCGCGTCTACACCTACGCGCAGCTCACGCATGAGGTCGACCGCATGGCCGCCGCCCTGCGCGGGCTGGGCGTGCAACGCGGTGACCGGGTGGCCATCTACATGGCGACAAACTTCGAGGCCATCGCCCTGATGCTCGCCTGCGCCCGTATCGGCGCGGTCCACCTCGTGGTGTTCGCCGGCTTCGGGGCGGGCGCGCTGGCGGACCGCATCAAGATGTCGGGCGCGCGCTTCCTCTTCGCCTCCGACATCACCTACCGGCGTGGAAAGGACGTGCCGCTCACCGGCATCGTGCGCGACGCGCTGCTCAAGGAGGGCGCGGGCGAGGTGGTGGAGCAGGTGGTTGTACACCGGCGCGGCCACGATGCCGGCGTGGTGGACGCGGCGAAGGAGATGAGCTGGGAGCGTTTCCTGGAGGGCGGCGCCGGCCAGGACGGCGCGCACGTCGAGATGGAGGCAAACGAGCCACTCTTCATCCTGGCGACCTCCGGCACGACGGCGAAGCCGAAGCTCGCCGTGCACACCCACGGCGCGTACTCGGTGCTCGTGTCCGCCATGGCGGACTGGGTCTACGGCATGAAGGCGAACGACATCTGGTGGGCCACGTCGGACATCGGCTGGGTGGTGGGCCACTCGTACATCGTCTACGCGCCGCTGCTCGTTGGGTGCGCGACCGTGTCGTTCGAGGGCGCCCTGGACCACCCGGACGTCGGCACTTACTACCGCATCATCGAGGAGCAGGGGGTCACCGGCCTCTTCACCTCGCCGACCGCGATCCGGCTGCTGATGCGCGAAGGCCTCGAGCACGCCCGGGCGGCCGACCTGTCCTCCATCGACCGGGTGTTCTCGGCAGGTGAGGCGCTTAACGCACCGGCATGGGAGTGGTTCCAGAAGGAGGTGTTTCAGGACCGCACGCCGGTGCTCGACCACATGTGGCAGACCGAAACCTCCGGCCCGATCGTCGGCAACCCCTACGGCATCGCGATGCTCCCGGTGAAGCCGGGCTCCGCCGGCGTCGCCCTTCCCGGCATCGCCGGCACGGTGCTGACGCCCGAGGGCGAACCGTGCGGACCGGGCGAGAAGGGGATCTTCGTCGTCACGCGCCCGTTCCCCGGCCTGACGGCCCAGTTGTGGGGCGAACCGGAGCGCTACGGGCGGGACTACTGGGAACGCATCCCGGGACGGCAGGTCTACTTCACCGGCGACGCCGCCGAGATCGACGAAGACGGCTACGTCTGGTTCGGCGGCCGCGCCGACGAGATCATCAAGGTCGCCGCGCACCGCCTTGGCACGGTGGAGGTGGAGAGTGCGATGATGCGTCACCCCGCCGTGGCCGAGGCCGGCGTGACGGGCCGCCCGGACGAACTGCGCGGCGAGGTCATCTCCGCCTTCGTCGTGCTGCGGCATGGCCACGCCCCCTCGGACGGCCTGCGCGACGAGATCCTGCGTACCGTACGTGGCGAACTCGGACCGATCGCCGTCATCGGCGAGCTGAACTTCGTCGACCTGCTGCCGAAGACGCGTAGCGGCAAGATCATGCGCCGCGTGCTGAAGGCGATCACGCTGGGTCGGGACCCCGGTGACATCTCCACCATCGAGGACGAGGGCTCCGTCGAGGAGGCGCGCGACGCGTGGCAACGGATGTCCGCCGCGCTGGCGGCAGGGCCGGGTGCGGCCGCCGGAAGCGCGTTCCCGAGGCCCGATGCAGGCGGGGACCGCATCACGGGGCCGCCCGGTCCCGGCAGTTGGACCTCCTCGGAGTCGTCCACGCCGCCGCGCGCGGGCGAGTAGCCACGAAGCCGGGGGCCATCGTTGGAGTTCGGTGTCCATCTCCCCTTGATCGACTTCGGCGAGGGCACGCCGAGCCTGTCCAAACTGCGGGACTACACCCGGGCCGCGTCCGATCTTGGCTACTCGCACCTCTGTGCGAACGACCACCTGCTCTTCGGCCGGCCGTGGCTGGACGGGCCGGCCGCGCTTGCGTCGGTCATCGATGCTTCGCGCGAGATGACACTGGCGACCACCGTGGCGCTTCCGGTCGTGCGTCACCCGGTGGCGCTCGCCAAGTCGCTCGGTGCGATCGACCTGCTCTCCGGCGGCCGGCTCGTCGCCGGCCTCGGGCCGGGGTCGTCCGCGCGCGACTACCAGGCGGTCGGCCTGGACTTCGGCGAGCGCTGGAAGCGCCTGGACGAGGCGGTGCGGGCGCTCCGGGCCCTGTGGCGCGCGGACGGCGAGCCGTTCGTGGGGCGGTACTACTCGACGGAGGGGGTCACGCTCGAACCTCGCCCGGCCACGCCCGGCGGGCCGCCAATCTGGCTCGGCAGCTGGGGCTCGGCGGTGGGGCTGCGCCGCGTCGCCGGGCTCGCCGATGGCTGGCTGGCGTCCGGCTACAACACGGTACCGGAGCAGTTCGGCGCCAATCGGGAGGCGCTGGCCGGGCACCTCAGAGCGGCGGGGCGGGACGCCAGCGCGTTTCCGAACGGCATCGCCACCATGTGGACCTACGTCAGCGACGACGCCGCCGAGGCCGAGCGACTGCTGACCGAGGTGCTGGCGCCGGCCCTCGGACGCGACCCTGACGTGTTGCGCGAACAGCTACCGGTCGGCACCCCGGAGGCCTGCGCTGAGCGCCTGGTGCGCTACGTGGCTGCAGGCGCGCAACGCATCTTCCTCTGGCCGCTCGCCGCCCCTCGAGCGCAGATCGAACGCTTCCGCGAGCGCGTGGTGCCGCTGGTCCAGCAGGCCGAGACAGGCGCTACGGGCGGGTAAGGCGCGGTCCGAGGCGCCTCGATGATGGGCGGCGCTTGCATCGCTGTCCCGAAGTCGCGACGCTGGAACCCGTCTGGTGGCAGGGAGGCGACGATGGATGCCGGTTTGATCGTGGTGATCGTGCTGCTGGGGATCGTGCTCATCGGCCTGGCGTGGCTGGTGCTGACGTACAACGGTCTGATCGGGAAGCGGAACCGCGCCGAGGCGGCGTGGTCGCAGGTGGACGTACAACTGAAGCGTCGCTATGACCTCATCCCGAATCTGGTCGAGACCGTCAAGGGCTACGCGGCCCACGAGCGCGAGACGCTCGATGCCGTCGTGCGCGCCCGCCAGCAGGCCATCGACACCTCCGGCGTCCAGGACCAGGCGCAGGCGGAGAACATGTTGACGCAGGCGCTGCGCCAGGTGTTCGCCCTGGCCGAGGCGTACCCGGACCTGAAGGCGAATCAGAACTTCTTGCAGCTCCAGGAAGAACTGACCGCCACGGAGTCCCGCATCGCCTTCTCGCGGCAGTTCTACAACGAGCAGGTGCTCACGTACGACAACGCGCTGGAGATGTTCCCGTCCAGTGTCGTCGGCGGCATGTTCAATTTCGAGGCACGCGCCTACTTCGAGATGGACGAGGGCGAGCGCGAGCCGGTCCAGGTGAGCTTCACCTAACCGTGCCGCGACGACGCTGATCCGAGGTGTACGAGCGCGTCGCGTCCAACAAGCGCAAGACGTGGGGCCTGATCATCGGGTTCTCGCTCTTCGTGATGCTCGCGGGCTGGGCCTTCGGATACCTCACGGGCCTCGGGTACTTCGGCCTGGTGGGCGCCGTGATCTTTGCCGTCATCATGGTGTGGGGCTCCTATTTCGGGTCGGCCCGCATCGCGCTGGCGGCGAACCGCGCGAACCCGGCCGACCCGGCGGAATACGCGCAGCTCCACAACATCGTGGAGGCGCTCTGCCTCGGCGCCGGGCTTCCCAAGCCCGAGGTCTACGTCGTCGACGACCTGTCACCGAACGCCTTCGCGACCGGCCGCGACCCGGAACACGCCGCCATCGCCGTGACGACGGGGCTCCTCGAGAGGATGGACCGCGACGAGTTGGAGGCGGTGCTGGCGCACGAGCTGTCGCACGTGCAGAACCGCGACATCCTGGTGATGACCATCGCCGTCACCCTCGTCGGCGTCCTGGTCCTGCTGTCCGACTGGCTGCTGCGGGCCATGTGGTTCGGCGGAATGCGTGGCGGCGGCGGGAACCGCAGGGGTAGCGGCGGCGGTGGCATCATCCTGCTGGTCGTCGCGCTCGTGCTGTTGCTGGTCTCACCGATCGTCGGGAAGCTCATGCAGGCCGCCATCTCGCGGCGCCGCGAATACCTGGCGGACGCGGACGCCGTACTGCTGACTAGACACCCCGCCGGGATGATCCGAGCGCTGGAGAAGCTTCGCGACGACAGCACCATCGTGCGCTCCGCCGGACGCGCGACCGCCCACCTCTGGATCGAGGAGCCGATCGCCCGCGAGGCGCACGAGGGCGAAAGCGAGACGGGCAAGAGCGGCGCCTGGCTGAACCGCCTGTTCAGCACGCATCCGCCATTGGATGACCGCATCGCGGTCCTGCGTTCGGGGAGCCTCGGCGTCTACGAGGGCGTACCGAGACCGGAGTAGGTCGCATGCGGGACGCTACCCGGCGGCGTATCCGCGGGAGCCCCGCGCCGGGAACCACCGGCCGAGGATGCTTAGCGTGCTACGGGGCTCATCACCTTCGGTTGCCGACAGCGTGCGCCGCACGGCGTCAATCAACTGGTCGATGTCGAACGGCTTGGCGATGTAGCCGGCGGCGTCGATTTCCTGCGCCCAGCGCCGCGCGTCCTGGGCGGCAGTCATCACCAGGATCGGGATGTCGAAGCCGCGTTCGCGCATCAGGCGGGTGAACTCCCAGCCGTCCACCACGGGCATCCGCATGTCCAGCACCACCAGCGACGGCGGCTCACCATCGAGGGAGGCCAGGGCCTGGCGGCCGTTTTCCGCCATGCGCGTCTCGTAGCCCTCGTCCTCCAGCATCTCCGCGACCAGCCGCAGGATGGACACGTCGTCGTCGACAACCAGGATGTACGGTGGAGTCACTCACTCCCTCCGTTCCGTTCCAGCGGCAACTCCACAAAGAAGGTGCTGCCCGAGCCCTGTACGCTTCGGACGAAGATGCGGCCGTCGTGCTCATCCACGATCCGACGGCAAATGTACAATCCCAGGCCCATGCCCGCGAACCGTCGGTCGTCCAGCCCGGCGCTGCGCCAGAAGCGGTCGAACAGGTACGGCGCGTCCGCGGCCGAAATGCCGATGCCCCGGTCGGTCACGGTCACACTGGCGTCGTCGCCCGTGACCCGGACAGCCACGCTGACCTCGCCGCCACCCGGGCTGTACTTCATGGCGTTGTCCAGCAGGTTCTGAAAGACCTGCGCCATTCGCTCGCGGTCGGCACGCACCGGCACCGGCCCAGCCACGTCCACGCTGATTTCGTGGTCGCGCGTCTCCATCAGCTCCGCAACCTCGCATACGAGCGCCGCCAGATCGACAGGGGCCAATGAGCCCACGAGGGTGCCCTGGTCGGCGCGCGAGGCATCCAGCAGGTCGTTGATCAGCGAGCGCATGCGGCCGGCCTCGCGGACCATCCGCTGGACGCCCTCCAGGTCCGTGGGCGTGCCCGGCCAGCGGCGCGCGCGGCGCTCCATCAGCTGCGCCTGGCCCACCAGGGTGGTGAGCGGTGTCTTCAGGTCGTGCGCGGCAGCGGACAGGAAGTCATCCTTCAGCCGCGTCGCCTCCTCCATCGCACGCACGCGGCTCGCCTCGTCGATCAGCGCGCGGCTCTCGAGCACCACCGCCGCCTGGTCCGCCAGCAGGACCACGAGTTCGAGGTCGTCTCGCGCAAAGAGCGGGGGGCGCGAGCTGAACACCGTGAGCACCCCCAGACGCCGCTCCCCGGCGGTGATCGGCGCGACCATCAAGGAGGTCGTCCCGGCCTCCCGGGCACCGTCCGCGTGCGCCGGGTCAGAGCGTGGCGCGTCCTCCACGAAGACGGCCCGCTGCTGCGCGAACGCGCGGTCGGCGATCGTGTCGCGCGGCTGCTCGGTGTGGTCCTCGATCGCCATCGTGGGCGTCACGAGACGCTCCCGGCCGGCATCGCAGAGGGCGATGGCCGCGTGCTCCGCGCCGGTGGTCGCCCGCACCACCTGCTCGAAGGTCTGGACGACGCTCAGCGTGTCCGGCAGCCGCGGCAGCTCGGCCGCGCGCACCAGGAACCGCCGCAACTCGGGCTCCTGCCAGACGCGCCGCAGCACGCGCGGCGGCGCGAAGGCCACGACGTACGCCAGGGCGGAGAGCAGGCCGGCGACCCTCGAAACCCCGGTCCAGAGCGCTTCAGGCCCAGGGAACGCTGCCGACAGCCCGGCACTCAGCAGGACGGCGGCCAGCAAGCCGGACGCCGCGGCGGCCGCCTGCATGCGCCGCCGGGTCACGCCGCTGGCGGTCTGCGCCTCCGTGATGAAGCGCACGGTCGTGTAGGTCGCAAAGCCCACGAAGTAGAGCACCAGCAACTCGACCACCAGCACCGGCCGGTCCTGGGTGCCGGCGACGATCAGGAGGACCGCCGAGGCCACCAGGCCGGCTTCGCCCAGTCGCCGCAGCACCATCGGCACGCCCGCGAAGTCATGGACGATGCGCAGCAGCAGGTAGGGCAGTGCCATGAGCGCGATCGCCGTCGCGGTGGTGAGGCCCCCACCAGCCGGCTCATCCGCGAGGTCGTTCACCCAGGAGACCACAACGATCGCGGCGAGCGCGCCGAAGAACAGCGCCACATCGATGCTGGCACGCGTGCGGTGGCGCGCCGCCTCGACCAACACGACGAGGAGGATGATGACGAATGGGACTTCCGTGACGAGCTGGATCAGCCGATCGGCGCTCATCGGCATCCTCTCCGCGCGGGCCGCGCTGGATTGTATCGCGCCTGTCTCGACTCCCGCCCAGAATCGCCGGATCGCTTGCGAGCGCACCCGCGGACGGGCGCATACTTGCGAATCTGTGTACGGCGATGTTCACTGCCCCCGGTGGGTGACCCCGCACCCCCGCCGACATCGAAGAGGATCCGGCGCTGACCGACCAACAAGCCGTCCTGGTCATCGAGGACGAGGAGGCGATCCGTCGCCTGATCCAGGAGACACTGGCAGACGAGGGGTACGCGGTCCTGGCCGCGGCGGACGCGCCGGAGGCACTCGCCATCCTGCGGGACCGGTCGGTCTGCCTCATCCTGCTCGACCTGATGCTGCCCTCCATCGACGGCGAGGCATTCGCCGCGTCCTACCTCGAAGCGGCGGAGGACCCGGCGCCCATCGTGTTGCTGACCGCCCGCGAGGATGACGGCACGCGCCCGCCTGGCGTCGTCGCCTACCTCCAGAAGCCATTCGACCTCGAGGACTTGCTCCAGGTCGTGCGCGACCACGCCCGCCATCCCACCGCGTAGCGCATCCGCCTCGCCAGTCCCACCGGCACTCAGACGCTCGTCAGGTTGACCGCTTGCCTCGGTGTTCCCGCGGGGGACAATGGAAGTCTGTTCCATGAGCAGGCTCGGCCCGGCAACTCCGTCCGTGCGGGCGGCGTCGAGACGGCACGCAGCCTGCGGATCGGGGTACTCGGTGAGCGACAACACGGCGGGGAGCTGGCACGGCACAGCAGGCGTGGTCCGGGTCGCGTACTTCTCGATGGAGATCGCGCTGGAATCCTCGATCACCACCTACTCGGGCGGCCTCGGCGTGCTGGCCGGCGACACCCTGCGCGCGGCGGCGGACCTGGGCCTCCCGATGTGTGGCGTGTCCCTGCTGTACCGCAAGGGCTACTTCCTCCAGCGGCTGGACGACGCCGGCACGCAGACTGAGGAGCCGGCCCCGTGGCCCGTCGAGCGGGTGGTGGAGCGCCTGGACGTTACGGCCACCGTGACGCTCCACGGCCGCGTCGTGCACATCCGGCCGTGGCGCTACGTCATCCGTGGCGCCCGCGGCCAGGAACTCCCGATCTACCTGCTGGACACGGACCTGCCCCAGAACCACCCGGACGACCGAGGGCTCACGGACGCGTTGTATGGCGGGGACGTCTCCTACCGGCTGGCGCAGGAGGTCATCCTGGGCCTCGGTGGCGTCGCGGTGCTACGGGCGCTCGGCCACCACGCCGTGCAGACCTACCACATGAACGAGGGCCATTGCGCCTTCGTCCCGCTCGCCCTGCTGGAGGAACATGGCGCCGCCCGCGGCGAGACGTTCGTGACGGAGCAGACGCTGGACGCCGTACGTGGCAGTTGCGTCTTCACCACCCACACACCCGAGCCCGCCGGGCACGACCGCTTCCCGCCCGACCTCGTCCTGGGCGCCCTGGGCGAGGGGCGCGTGCGGTTGCTGCGCGCCCTGGGCCTCGACCCGGACGTGCAGATGCTGAACATGACGGAACTGGCGCTCCACACCTCGCGGTACGTGAACGGCGTGGCCATGAGGCACGGTCACGTCTCTCGCCTGATGTTCCCCGGCCACAACATCGCGTCGATCACAAACGGCGTGCACGCCGGTACGTGGACCTCCGAGCCGTTCCAGGCGCTCTTCGACCGCCACCTCCCGGGCTGGCGCACGGACAGCCTGACGCTGCGTTCCGCCGTCGGTATCCCGCTGCACGAGGTGCGCGAGGCGCACCACGACGCGAAGCTTGCGCTGCTCCGCCAGGTGCGCGGACGCACCGGCGTTGAGATGGACCCGGCGCGGCTCACGCTCGGCTTCGCGCGCCGAGCCGCCGAGTACAAGCGTGCCGACCTGCTCTTCCGCGACCTGGACGCTCTGCGCCGCATCGTGCACGAGCACGGGCCCCTGCAGGTGGTCTACGCGGGAAAGGCGCACCCGGCCGACCAGGGCGGAAAGGCGATGATCCGTCGCATCTTCGAGGCGGCCGCCGCCCTGCGCGAGGAGATCCCGGTCGTCTACCTAGAGCAGTACGACATGGACGCTGGGCGCCTGCTCTGCTCGGGCGTCGACCTCTGGCTGAATACGCCGGAACCACCTCGGGAGGCCTCCGGCACCAGCGGCATGAAGGCGGCGCTGAACGGCGTGCCGAGCCTCAGCATCCTGGACGGCTGGTGGGTAGAGGGCCACGTCGAGGGCGTGACCGGCTGGTCGATCGGCAGCGACTGGGACAGCGAGAGCAACGAGGGTTCGGACTGGGATTCGCTCTACCATAAACTGGGCGCGCGGATCGCCCCGCTCTACTACCGCGACCCGGAGGGCTACGCGCGCGTGATGCGCTCCGCGATCGCCCTCAACGGCTCGTTCTTCAACTCCCAGCGCATGGTCGTTGAATACGTGGAGCAGGCCTATCGGCTCGCCTGAGTGCTCGCCGGTGCAATGGCCTGGCGGTTGCCACAGGTCAGCGTTGCGAACGACGACGCCGGCGCCGGCTACCCGGCTGGTAGTCGGTGCGCCGCACCTCGGCGTCACGCTCCTCCAGGGCGTCCTCGAGCACAGCGCTCTGGTGTTGCTGGGCGGCGCTCTGCCGCAGCACCATGCGCTCGAGGTCGGGTGGGATGAACCACACGACGGCCAGCCCGACGACTGGCAGCGCCAGGCCAATGATGGCGCCCAGCGCGAGGCTCCGGCCCTTGAAGTACGCGAGGCGAGCGGCGAGCCACGCGGCCAGCAGCCACACCACGACGAGTGCAACGATGACGACGTAGACCATCGGTCTCCCTCGAGCCTCCCGGGCGCTGTATCCCCAGCGTAGGCACGTTCGCGCATCCTGCGGGCGGCGGCAAGCGCTGTTGCGAGCGGTTCGCAACCTACTGGCGGGTCACGGTCATGGCGACGCCGCATCTGCCGCGCGTCGTAGACTGCGCGGCAGACACTCGGACGACGTAGATGGACGAGGTGCCACCGGTGGCGGGACGCATTCGGGCGGTCGACTCGCTGATCAACTCGAGCTTCCTCGACCTCACCGGCGAGGGCGGCTCCGGGACGCTCAGCCACCTCTTCCCGGACATCGAGTCGCGCCCGTCCTTCGAGGATCCGGAGACGATGCTGGAGTACCTCGACAGCCTCGACATCGGCGCATGCGTGATCTCGATCATGGAGCCGGGTCACGCGGAGTGGGTGGGCCAGGCGCACCGGCGCTTCCCCAGCAAGGTCCTGCCCGCGATGATGGTCGACCCCACCCTCGGGATGCCCGAGGTGCGGAAGGTGATCGAGTACCACGAGCGCTACGGTGTGCGCTGCCTGCGCATCCCGCCTTTCCGCTACACCCTGCCGCCCACGGACCGCGCCTACTGGCCGTTCTACGTGAAGGCCATAGAGCTGGACATCCCCGTCAGCATGAACGCCGGCATGCCGGGGCCTCGAAGGCCGGGCTGGGTCCAGGACCCGCGCTACTACGACGAGGTGGCGTACCACTTCCCGGAACTGCGGCTCATCATGACGCATTGCGGCCAGCCCTGGACCGAGGAGGCCATCGCGACGATCGGTCATTGGGACAACGTGTTTATGTCATGTACATCGGTCGCGCCGAAGTACTGGCCGGACGCCCTCGTGCAGTTCATCAACACCCGCGGCCGCGAGAAAATGATGTTCGGCACGGAGTTCCCCACCATCCCCTGGGACCGCTCGCGCGAGGAGATTGAGGCGCGCGGGCTCCGGGAGCAAGTCGCCCCGCTCTTCTACGCCGAGAACGCAAAGCGCATCTACGGCTGGGACTTCGATGTCGACTGAGGGGGTTGCGTGGCGACAGCGGATGACTGATTGACGGAGAGTATGGACACCTCCGTCAAATCCTCGACCCACACGCGTCCTGCGGGGTCCTTAACATAGATGAACTGGTCGTGGCCGCCGATGACAAGCACAGGGACTCCTTCGCCGCCGCCCTCCCGTGCCACTGCCCCTTCTGCTCGCTGGAATGTGACCGCGGCCAGCGGTATCCCTGTAATCGAGAGCCCGCTCTCCGCAGCAGTCTGCGCCATTTCTGCGCGGGTTGCCGGGTAGAACAGCAATACGAACGCTGCGGTGAAGATCAGGACGCCGCGATCAGCCCCTGATAAGTCGGCCAGTGCCCTGCCCCGAGCGACACCGGCGAGTATCAAGAGAGTCAGGGAAACGCCAAAGCCCAGCACAATATTGGCCCAGGCGAGTTCCGCGCGAACGGTTAGCTCAATCGGAGGGAACGCTAACACCCACATCGCGAGTACTCCCCCAACGATGTAGATCCAGAACGAAGAAGCGCTTGTACCTTCTTCGGGCGTTCGGGCGTCAGTGAAGATTCCTAGCGCCTGCAAGCCCGAGATCATGACGCTTCCTCCAGCTAGCAGAAAGGACCTCTGCCTGCCGGGCGATGAGCTCCTGCGCAGTTGGGATGTACGGAGTAGAGCCGAGTCCCAAGGCTGTGAAGTAGGCGCGTTCAGAGGTTAGTCCGACGAAGTACAGATATGCACCGAGCAGCGATGCAGAAAGGACAGCCGCCGGCACGTACTTCAACACCTCCGCATAGTCTACAGGGAGTGCTGACTCGCGGCCCCTACCCCTCCGCGAGCCGGCACACCTCCTCGAGGTGACGCGCGACGAGGGCGGGCGCCTCCAGCGAGAGGTGGTGCGAGTACTCCGGAAGCTCCACCAGCTCGGCTCGAGGGAAGAACTGCTCTGCGCCTCGACCGGTCTGCGTCGGCTCAAAGCCCTGCGGCTCGTCCTCCGCGTCCTCGCGGTCGCGAGCGCGCAGGATGCGCACCGGGATGTCGAGGTGCCCGAACGCGACCGGCATCCCGCGCAACATCCCCAGCGAGTAGATCTCCCCCTCCACGATCGGCGGGCAGGCGAGGGCGAACCCCGGCCCCTCCGAGGTCGGGCGCAGGCCGTACACGCAGTAGTCGCGCAGCACCTGCCGGTCCCAGCGCGCGAAGGGCAGGCGGTCCTCGAAGCGCGCGTACATCACGTCCGCGGAGTCGAACTGGTTTCGGCGCCGCGCGTACGGATGCTGGGCCGGGTCACGCGGCTCCACGGGCTCCTGCTGCGCTCGCTCATCCTCCGCGCGGTCCGCCGAGATCGTCGGATCCACGAGCAGCATCGAGGCGAAGGCGCCCGGCACGTGCGCCCCGGCGTACGCGAGGATCGAGGCGCCGAACGAGTGCCCGCAGCCAATGGCGCCACGCAGGTCCAGCTCGCTCAACAGCATCTCGAGGTCCTCGGCCGACAGCGGCCAGGTGACCGGCGGCCCGCCCTTCGCGCTGCGCCCGTGGCCGCGGAGGTCGACCGAGAGGACTCGACGCCCGGGCAGCCGGCGCACGACCTCGTCCCAGACGCGCCCGTGATGGCCGATACCGTGCGCCAGCACGACGGGCGGGCCGCCGCCGGGCCACTCCCAGATCGCCAGCTCAGTGCCGTTGACGGCCACACGTACCTCGCGCGGCTGCTCGCCGGGCGCGCGGCGTGCCTCGATGTCAGCGTCCGGCATCGGACCTCCTCGTGCAGTGGGGCAGACTTCGAGGCGAGTATACGGAGCCGCCGTGAGGCGAGCCTCACCCACCTGCCCCTACGATCCGGCCGCGATCCGGGGCGCCAGCCGCCCGAAGCAGACCTGGAGCCCCGATCTGGGGCAAAATCCCCCTCAGGAGAGACGCGCCGACCATGCACGACAGGCACGGTGGTCGTCGAAGGAGACCTACCGATGACCTCGATGCCCATCTACCCCGCACCAACGAGCCTGCCGATGTGGTGGCTGGCGCCGTTCAACAGTCGCTGGACGTACTCCAGACTGCTCTTCCTCGTGCTCGCGCCGCCGCTCGGCCTGGCCTTCGCCGTTCCGCTGTTCGTGGGGCTGGTCGTGCGCGGCTCGCTCGCGTGGACGATCCCCGGCGTCGCGCTCCTCACCACCGTCGTCCTCGCTTCGAGGTGGGCTGGCGATCTCGACATCCTTCTCGTCAGGCACCTGGTCGGCATCGAGGTCCGACGGCCGCCTACGTGGTACGAACGGGACCTGCCGCTGCGCGAGCAGGCGAGGCAGATTCTCATCGACCCCTCCACCTGAACCGGGATCCTGTACCTGCTCTGCCGCTTCGCGATGGGGATCGCTGCTGTCGTGACGCTCGCGGTCGGCACAGCCCTGCCACTTACCCTCATACTCGCGCCGGCCATCCTCCTCGCTCCCAACGTGTTCGGTGTGATGCTGCCCTTCCAGGCCCAGGATGGCTGGCTCGACCTAGAGTGGTGGACCATCGACACCGCGGTCGAGGCCTGGGCCGCGCTTCCCCTCGGGATCATCGGCCTCTTCGTGGCGCTGCACGCGTTCAACCTCATGGCGTGGACCTACGGGCAATGGGCGCGCCTGATGCTCGGTAGCCGTGCCGGGGAGATCCCGCGACCGCCGGCGACCTGGGTGCACGGGCGCTGGGCCCGGCTGATGCGAGGTGGTCGCGAGCAGGACACCCGGGACCGATCGGTGACGATCGAGGACGGCGAGCCGATCCCCGCGGCGCGGGCGGTCCAGCATGCCTCGATCGCCGCGCTCACGCCGCGAGAACGCGAGGTGCTCCTGCTCATCTCGCGTGGCTACTCGAATGCGGAAATCGCCGAGGCTTTCGTCGTGAGCGAGGGCACCGTGAAGACGCACGTGAAGCGCGTGCTGACAAAGCTGGACGTGCGCGACCGGACGCAGGCGGCCGTCTTCGCGTTCGACTCCGGGTACGTGATACCCGCCGCGGCCACGGCAGCGAGTACGCAAACGACCGGCGGCGAAGGCTGATGCGGACGAGGGTGCGATGGACCTTTCGGGCGGTAGCGGTCGTCGCCGCTGTGCTGGCAACCGTTCAGCCAGTCCTCGGGTCGTTCGCATTCTTCAGAGGTGGCGGCGCGGTGGACTACGATACCGTCCACCTAGTCGTGGGCGGCATCCTATACAACCTGGCGATCGTGCTCGCCGCGCTCGCCTTCTTCACCCGGTTTCGCCGGCGCTGGGTCATCCTGGCCGTCTGCGTCGTGCAGTACGTCCTCCTCCACGTTCAACTGCGGCTCGGCCTTGAATCGAACGAGGACGCCGGCCTGCTCGCGTACCACATCCCCGTGGGCGTCCTGATCTTCTTCACGGCGTACCTGACGGTCACGCTGGGCTTCGGTCTGCGCCTGGAGTCCGAGAGCGCGTAATCACGCCGGCGGGAGCAGTCGCCGAGGCAAGCCGAGGCAGGAGACTGGTGCCGAGCGGAGCGGTCCGAGGTGTGGCGGCACAAAGAAGAACCGCCCGCCACTCGATTGCTCGAGAGCGGGCGGTTCAAGTGTCAGAGGGATTCCGCCTGCCTCACTCGACCTCTCTGGCGGTTCGGTCGGTAAGGCGTCCCCCGCCTGACAAGAGGAGAATAGTCTCGTGCCACCAGGTCCAGAGGGCACTTATCGGCAATAGTGTCCCCACTTCGTGAGATTGCATCAACGATCCGCGCCTACCCCGACGGGCGCACCGGCACCGCGCTATGGCGCTCAGGATCGAGTGCCTCGAAGACTGAGTGACCGATCACGAACAGGCCCCGTTGGGGGAGCCAGAAGTCGCCCAGCCGCGCCTGCTCCTGGACCGCCCCGGACGGTCCGAGGTCAACGCCGCCGATGGTCGCGGACGAGCGGTCGAGTACCCAGGTGCGGTACGGGTTGGCCTCGAACGCCTGTCCGTTGGGGACGGCGCCGCGCAGGCTCACCTTGCCGGCGCGGAGCATCACGCCCGCCATCGGTCCCATCGCCGCGAGCACGGCGCCCGAGCGCCAGAGCGCTCCGGGCATCGCGGAGGTCATGGCGCTCATCACGCCGGTGACCGGCGTGGTCTTGAGCGAGACGTCCCAGGTGAGGTCGGCGGCCGGCACGCGCACCGTGAACGCTTGCGGCCCCGTCCAGGCGATCTCGACCGCAGTCTCCTCGGAGTGCGACGAAGCGCTGCCGAAGAATCGAGGACAGCCCTGCATCGGTGGCACATCTGTGTAGAAGCTCCACGCGCCGTCCGGCGAGCGATGCCACACGCTGCGATAGGCGGATCCGAGCGAGATAGCCGGAAACCGGCGCAGGGCCAGGATGTGTCCGGAGCGGAAGGGCGCGGACATGACGCCGTAGCCGTTGAAGTGTTCCCGACCGTCTAGCGGGACGGTCGCCTCCCGCTCGAGCTGCTCGACGAGTGCGCGGACATCGCCCATCGTGCCCTCCCATCTCGGCGCTAGGCGATCGAGTATCCCCCATCAACCGCGACCGACTGCCCCGTCACAAAGTCCGAGGCGTGCGAGGCCAGGAAGACGGCGGCGCCGGCCAGCTCCTCGGGCTCGCCGAAGCGTCGAGCGGGCGTCCGCGCGACGATCCGGTTGTAGAACGTCTCGTCCGACTTCGCGCCGGCAGTCATGTCCGTCGTGATCCAGCCCGGGATGATCGCGTTCACCTGGATACCGTCACGCGCCCAGGCCGCGGCCAGTGACTTCGTGAGCTGGATCACGCCGCCCTTGCTCGCGCTGTACGGCAACACGTTGGGACTCCCGAAGAGCGAGTACTCCGACCCGATATTGATCACCTTGCCGCGCCCGCCCTCCTTGAGCAGCGGAAACGCGGCCTGCGAGCACTGGAAGACCGCCTTCAGGTTCGTGCCCACGACGCGGTCCCATGTCTCCTCGGGCAGCGACTGCGGCGGACCGCCGCCAGCCACGCCCGCGTTGTTCACCAGGATGTCGAGCCGCCCGAACTCCGACCGCGCCCGCTCGACCGCGGCATCGATGTGCTCACGCTGCAACACGTCGCACGCCACTCCCATGGCACGGCGGCCGCACGCCTCGATCTCCGCGACCACGGCGCGCGTCTTCTCCTCGTTGCGCGCCGCCACGACGATATCGGCGCCCGCGGCCGCGAGGCCCAGCGCGATCCCGCGGCCGATACCGCCGTTGCCGCCCGTGACGAGCGCGGCCGTGCCGGCAAGGTCGAATAGTGGGTTCGGCGCGGGCATCTGCTACCACCCTGCCCCGTGCGATCGAGGGCCGAAACGTAGCAGATAGCCCCGTCCCAGGCTCGGGCTCGGGCTCGGTCCGCACCGTGCTGACTCCCCTTGCCCGCAGCGCGGGATAGGGCCGGGGGTGAGGGCAGGCTCAATCCACCAGCGCCGCGATCACCTCGTCGACCACGGCGTCGGCCTTCGCCTGCATCTCCTCGTCGGTCGCGTCCTGGATAGGATGCGGGACGAAGACACGGCGCACCTCCGGCAGGCCGAGGGCCTGTGCCTGCGCCTCGGCGGCCTCAACGAACTCGGTGCTGGCCAGGAACACCGAGGGGCGGCCGTTGATTTCGAACCAGGTCGTGTCGTGCACACTGCACGTCGTGCAGGACCCTCAGTCGGCGAGGGCCTCGATGACGAATTGGCACTCCTCCGCGATCTGGCGGCGGAGGTCGTCGGGCGCGGGCTTGGTGAACGTGAGCTTCGCGTAGCGGCGCAACTCGACGCCGGGGAGCCGCGCGCGCAGGCGCTCCTCCAGGCGGTCCAGCAGCACGTTCCCGCGCGGCTTCGAGATGTCGAGCAGGCCCACGGTCCCAACGATGTGCTCCGGGCGCGTCGTCAGCTGGCGCCGCAACGGCTCGCGCTCGTCGGTGGGGTCCAGGATCACCGTGCCCTGCATGCCCTGCGTCAGTCCCGTCGTCATGTGACCTCCTCGATCTTGCGGCTCACCGGCATCGAGCCGCGCGGGCCGCTGGCCCAGCCTTCCAGCACGGCGGAGAACTTCCCGGCATCGGCGCCGGCCACCACGAGGTGAATGTACTCCGGTCCGGCGAACTTCGGGATGGGCCGGTCCAGGCCGCCCTCGGGCACCCGGTCCGGCGGGAGGCCCGCACCCGACACCGCGTCGCGTAGCAGTTCGCGCGCCGGCCGCGACGTCAACTCCTGGATGCAGGCGCGCACCTGCTCCTTCGTCCAGCCCTCCCGCCACAGCGTGTCCAAGTGCTCCGGGCACACCACGAGCACCACGTCGCCCATGCCATGCGCCCGCGGATGGTGGACGCCCTCCAGCACCAGCCCGAAGGAGCCCGCGACCTGCGCCGCCGACCGGGACGTCTGGTCCACGATCAGGTTGGGGCCGCCGGTGGCCGTAAAGAGCGTGACCACGGAGTCGCCCGCCTCGAAGCCACGCTCCACGTGCAGCGGCTCCCAGGGACTGCGCTCTTCCCACTCCGCGAAGCAGAGTGTGTACTTCATCGGGTTGCCAAGCGTGGAGCGCTCCGTGCCGCCGGGCTTCGCGCCGCCAATGTTGCGCAGCACCAGGCGGACCGCACGGCCGATGGTGGCGTTCGCGCGGTTGCCGTGCCCCAGCGCACCGAGGCCCATGTTCATGCCGATGCGGTGACGGATCGGGCCGTTCACCACCACCACCGGCGACGCGCCCATGGTCGTCGCGCTGACACCGTGGATGTTGTACTCGTCCGTGCACATCGCCTCCACGGCGGCGACCACCACCGGCAGGTACTCCGGCCGGCACCCGGCCATCACGGCGTTGATCGCGATCTTCTCGATGGTGGCCGGCGCCATGTTCGGCGGGACGGTCGCCACCACCTCCTGCGGGTCGCGGCGGGTGCCTTCGAGCATGCGTAGCACGCGCTCCGGCGTCGGCGGGACCACCGGCAGGCCGTCCGTGAGCCCCTGGTCAAAGAGGAACTCCATCACGTCGTCGCCGGCGCCGACCTCGATGCGGCGCGCGCGGAGCGGCGAGCGCTCCGCCTGGGCGACGAGCCGCTCGTAGGTGCCGGGCAGCACGGAGAGCGAACCGCAGCCGGGACGTGACTCCGGCCACTCCGACCAGTCGATGTCCGGTGGCGAAACGCCGGCAATCGCGCCGAGGTCCTCGAAGAGGTGGTCCCAGTCGGCACGGCCGAAGCCGACGATGCGGCGCACCTCGTAACCGTCGTCGTCGGCCAGGATCACCGTGGGTACGGTCTCGATGTCGTACTCGAACGACACGAGCAGAGCAGAGTCGTCCAGCACAGGCACGGTGAGGCCGTGACGCTCGACCAGCTTCGCCGTGCCCGCGGCGTCGTCCTGACCGATAGCCCAGACGTCCACCATGTCCCCGAACTCGACGTGCGCGCGTTCGATCAGCGGCATGGAGAGGTTGGAGGTCTCGCAGTCCTCGTGGACGAAGCAGAGCAGCGCCGACCGCGCGGTGGGGAAGGAGCGCAGTTCGCCCGAGTTGTCGCGCAGTCCGAAAGCCGGGAGGCCTCCCGAGTCGTCCTGGAGGGCCGCGCTTCTGCGTGGCTCGTTCATACCGTTCACCCTACGCCCACCGTCGAGGCCGCGCGCTCCGCCCGCCCCTCGCGCGCCGCGCTCCACCGAACGACGCGCAGCGTAGCACCGCGTGGACGCGCCCGTTGTTGCGTTGCGCGCGCTCGGCAGGTTATCAGGGCTGAGTACCGAACGCGGGAATACGGGAGGGAGCGCGCGTGCTCTTCGAATTGCGCCAGTACCACATTCGACCGGGCCACCAGGAGGGGTGGGTGCGGCTGATGGAGGAGGAGGTCATCCCCTTCCAGGTCGCACAGGGGATGGTCATCCTCGGGAGCTTCGTCTCCGACGAGGACGAGTCGGTCTACGTCTGGATCCGGCGGTTCGCCGACGAGGAGGAGCGAAAGCGCCTCTACGCCGCGGTCTACGAGAGCGAGCACTGGAAGACGAACATCGGCCCGAGGATCCCCGAGATGATGGACCGCGAGCAGATTCGCGTCACCCGCCTCCGGCCGACCTCGAAGTCGCCGATCCAGTAGCGCCGGTCGGACCGTCGAGGCCGTTGACCGGCGATGACGGTCGGCATACCTTCGGACGGCATCGCTACAACACGACGAGCGCACAGGAAGGGAGGCGCCGGATGACTACGCACATCGCCCACCGGGCCGCGATGCCCGGCACGCCGATCCACGCCCTCCGGCGCTCGTCCGCCGCCTAACGCTCGACCCCAACTTCGAGAGACCAGGCACGAGGAGCGCCTCACACCGAGGAGCTTCCTCATGTCCTCCGACCCCCCACCCGGGCCACTCCCTGACCGCGGACCCGACCGCCAGCCTGACAGCGGAGCCCCTACCCTCACGTCCATCGGATGGGACGAGAGGCTGCACGCGCACTTCGAGCTGGTGGCCGGCGAGCGCGACCTTCCCGGGCGCATCGTGCGTGTCGACCGGGGCAGCGCGCTTGCGGCCACAGCCGAGTCGGTGCTGCGCGCGGAGCAGGCAGCCGCCCTCCTCGCCCTGCGCGGCGTCGAGGCGACACTCGCCACCGGCGACTGGGTCGTGATCCGCCCTCGTCCGCACCACGCGACCGCCGAGGTGGTCGCGGTCCTGCCCCGCACGTCGGCCTTCGTCCGGGGCGACCCCAACGGCCTGGACGCGCAGGTGCTCGCCGCGAACGTCGACACGGCATTCATCGTGCACCCGGCCACTGGCGCGCCGAACCTGCGGCGCATCGAGCGGGAACTGGCGGTCGTCCGTGAGAGCGGGGCGGCGGCCGTCATCGTGCTCACGAAGGCGGACCTCGCCCGCGAGTCCGACGAAGCCGTCCGCGGCGTCGAAGCGGTAGCGCACGGCGTCCCGGTCCACCTCGTAAGCGGGGTCCAGGGAAGCGGGGTCGACACGTTGCGCGGCTACACCGAGGGGTGCCGCACGGTCGCGCTGATCGGCGCTTCCGGCGTGGGCAAGTCGACGCTGGTCAACCGGCTGGCCGGGCAGCACGTGCTCGAGACCGCGGCGGTGCGGGACTCGGACGGAAAGGGACGCCACACGACGACGGCGCGACACCTCGTCGCGCTACCGGGCGGCGGCGCGCTGATCGACACGCCGGGCATGCGCAGCGTCGCGGTCTGGGGCGCCGAGGAGGGCGTCTCCGAGGTCTACTCGGAGATCGAGGCGCTCGCCGGGGCCTGCCGCTTCCGCGACTGCGCGCACGCCGGTGAACCGGGATGCGCCGTCACCGCAGCCATGGACTCGGGCGGCCTCGATGAGGGGCGGCTCGATGGATACCGCAAGCTGCGGCGCGAGGTGGCAGCCTTCGAGGCGCGCCAGGATCCACGCGCCCGCCAGGAGCGGCGCCAGCGCATGCGAGCGATCAATCGCGGGCTCCGGCAGCGACGCAAGTCTCGCGACGGGGAGTGACGTGCACTGCGGGGCTGACTCGCGCGGTCCCTGGGGCCCGCGCGTGCGAGGAGGTCATGCGCGTTGGTATAGTCTGCAACTGCGCCACTTCGCATACCGGCTGTATGCCACGCACGGGGGAGGGAAGCCTCATGGTCAACGAGAGAGACGTCGCCTCGGCGAAGGGTGGCGGCGGCGATCGCGAATACATGAAAGACTTCGCCCGCGGCCGCCAGAACATCTTCTGCGAATCCTGCGGCATCAACATGCGCCGCGACCCGGACTTCGGCACCGAGGCGGACGGCGGGCACACCGAGCAGTACTGCTCCGGCTGTTACGTCGACGGTCGCTTCCGCGAGGAAGCGACCACCGCCGCCGACTTCATCACGAAGGCCGCCGAACGCATCGCGGCACAGCGCAAACAGTCACCGGGCAAGGTGAAGCTGGACCTGAAGAAGGAACTGCCGAAGCTGCCGCGCTGGAAGTAGGCCGAGTCCCAGGTAGTCCTCGTGGGGGCGCAATGCTTGCGCCCCCTCCCCGCTCCCCCTTCGACGGGCTCAGTGTGAGCGGGCTACGCCCGCCAGCCGCCGCTACGAGCCTCGGAACGCCTCGTCGCGCTGGTCCTTGAAGGCCTCCCAGCCACGTTCGCGCAGGGTCTGGAGGCGCTTCGCGGCCTCCTCGTCCGAGCGGGTGCGGCCGGACAGCTCGCGCAGCACCGGGTCGTCGCGGTAGTTGAGGGCCTCCCGGAACCCGGCCAGCTCGTAGACACGATTGACCAGCGTCTTGTTGAGGGCGACCGCGGTTTGCGGCAGCGACGCGAACTTGCGCGCCATCGATTCGGCCTCGTCCCAGAGCTGGTCCCCGGCGACCACGCGGTTGGCGAGGCCGATGCGCAGCGCCTCCGGCGCGTCGATGACCTCGCCGAGCATCATCAGCTCCTTCGCCGCCTTCAGGCCGGCCAAGAAGGGCGAGATGAGCATGGGCGGGCCGAAGCCGTGGCGTACCTGGATCTCGCCGAACTGCGCGTCCTCCGCGGCGATCGTGATGTCGCACATCCCGGCGATCTCGCAACCCTGGCCTAGCGCGTGCCCTCGGACGGCCGCGATCACCGGCTTCGGCATGCGCCAGATTCGCTGCGTGAGGTCCATCATCCCCGGGACCTCGAGGCCCTCTGGGCGGGAGCCACTCTGGAGGTCGCCGCCGGCGCAGAAAGCCCGGCCGGCGCCTCGCACGATCACGGTGCGCACGGCGTCGTCCGCCTGGTCCAGGGCGCGGCCGAAGTTGAGGGTGAGCGACCAGTCGACGGCGTTCAGCACCAGCGGCCGGTTGAACGTGATCCACGCGATACCGTCGGCGGCCTCGTAGAGCACGTCGGCTTCCGAGGGTGCCGGCACCTCGTAGCCCTCCGGCGTGTAGCGCTTGCCTGCGTCGCGCTGCGCCTCCGGCACCGCCACCGGCGCCGGCACGTGTGGTTCGCTCGCCATGCGCGTTCCCGTCCTTCCGAGGTCCGTCTACGCCAGACACGACACGAGCCGCCCTGCTGGACGGCTCGTGGCTCGTTCCGGGAGAGATTCTACACGCCGCGCCCCTCAGGCACTCCCACACCGGGAGCGGATGAGGGCGGGCGCGGCCCTCGTGCGCTACTGAGCCGTGAAGGTCAGCACCTTCGCGCCGTCGTTGATGTCCACGGTGTACTCGGTGCCCGACACCAGGTCGCTGCCGAGCTCGACGGTGTTCTGGACGGTCCCGTAGATCATGGTGCACGCGACATCGTCGCTGTCCGGGATGCGGTTCAGCACCGTGACCTCGAACTTCGTCCCGTCGCGCTCGACGTCGATGCTCTCGAACTCGGCGCAGCCGCTCGGCAGGCCAGAAGTGACCAGCACGGCGTACTGCGGCGGGAACGACTCGCGGATCAGCAACTCCGCGTCATCGATGGGCGCTGGCGCCACCTTCGTCGGGTAGCCTACGTCGCCAACCGGCGTCCCCGTCGGCGTGCGGTCGGGTGCACCGCCCGCGTTGGCCTCGTCATTGCAGGCAACCAGCACTCCTGCCAACGCCACGATCGCCAGCACGCCCATAAATCCCTGGAGCCGTCGCATCTGTCCCATGCTCGCCCTCGCTTCAATGTGTCGTCTGTAGCCCTTGCCGGCTACCAGACTGACGAAGGCGGGCGCCCCCTGGTTCCCTGCGTCTGCGGCGCGTCCACGACAATGCCCCTCGCGCGGAGGTCCGCGATCGCCGCCTCGTCGAGGTCGGGCGGGGTCCCGCAGCACTACCGCGCCGTGTAGCCCCCGTCGACGGGCAGCGTGACGCCGTTGATGAACGACGCGTCGTCGGACAGCAGGAACGTGGCAGCCGCCGCGATCTCCTCCGGACGGCCGAGGCGGCCCATCGGGTGCAGGGACTCGATCAAGCCGCGGGCCTGGGGTGTACCCGAGATGTTCTGGATCATCGGTGTGTCGATGTAGCCGGGGGCGATGGCGTTGATGCGGACGCCGGCCCGCGCGTACGTGAGCGCGAACTGGCGCGTGAGGCCGACGACGCCATGCTTCGCCGCGACGTAGGCGCCGGCGCCCAGGGCCGGCTCCTCGGCCTGCGTGGGGTCCGAGGGCTGCGTGCCTGTGAGCCCCACCAGACCGGCGACCGACGCCGTGTTGACGATGGCGCCGCCTCCGCGGCGCGCCATCAGGTGCGCGCCGTACACGAGCCCGTAGTAGACGCCGGTCAGGTTCACCGCCAATGTGCGGTCCCAGCCGAAGCCGCCCCCCACACCCGCGTTGTTGAGCAGCGCGTCCAGGCTGCCCAATTGCTCGACGGTGCGTTCGAGGGCGGCCTGCACGTCGGACTCCACCGTCACATCGAGGCGCATCGCCGCCGACCGACCGCCGTGCTCCGCGACCTGCGCGGCGGTGGTCTGCGCCGCCTCCTCGTCGATGTCCGCGCACATGACCGCCGCGCCCTCCTGCGCCAGCCGGACCGACATCGCACGGCCGATGCCCGAGCCCGCGCCCGTCACCAGCGCCGCTTTGCCCTCGAGTCGCATGCGCTCGCCCTCCCCTCGATACTTCGCCCGCGCCGCATCGTAACGAAGGGCGGCATGTCGTGCGTGTTATGGTGAGCGCGAAGGAGGTGGAGATGACTGGTTTCCCAGGAATACCGCCGGAGCCCGGACACGGTGACCCGAAGGGAGTTGCCCGCGGAGCCGAACAGAACCTGCGCAACAGTGCGGGGCTGGCGGACGACCTCGGCCACACGGCGCAGGCCCTCGGCCGTGCCATCAGCTGGCCGGTCCGCGCACTCATCCGCGTGGTCAGGCGTTAAGCCCGGCCTTGTCCGCATACGCCCGCCGCGCCGGAGGAGACAAACGACGTGATGTACCCGCCGCCCCCGCCCGACCCCTGGCCCGGTGACCCGAAGGACCTCCGAGCCAGCGCCGAACAGGACTTCCGGCACTCGGTGGGGTTGGCCCACGACGTTGGGCATGTCCTCGGCTTCCTCACTCGCATCGTGACTTGGCCGGCACGCGCCCTGATTCGCCTCGTCCGTCGGTAGACCAGCGCGACAGTGTCCGTGCATGCTCGCGTCAGCGCGAATGCGTACGGATGAGGTAGGGTGAGGCTGACTGAGAGGAGGGGCCATGTTCGGAATGCCACCTCAAGATCCCGGGCACCTGGACCCGAAGCACGTGCGTGCAGCCGCGGACCACGACGCTCGGCAGGACATGGGGATGGGTCAGGACATCATCCACCTCGTCCAGACCGTGTTCCGTGTGATCACGTGGCCGCTACGTATGCTGTTCCGCCTCGTCCGGCGCTGACGAGGCGTGGCGCGTGGTCCCCACGCCGGTGCTCCCGCCTCGTCCGCCCTCTAGGCGCACATCCTCGCGGTCACTGGTACGCCACCAGTCCGTCGTCCGCGGCGAGCGTCCACAGCAGGTCCTCCGCCGACGTCAGCGCGTCCGCGATCTCCGACGCGTGTCGAGCGCCGTTGAGAGTCCCAGCGGCGCGTGCCAACCGGCTTCGCGCAGCGCATCGAGGCCATCCACCGGCAGCGGAGGGGTCCGCACCGGCCAGCCGAAGGTCGCGCCAAGGTTCCGCGCGCCCAACGAGAGCAGCAACACGCCTTCGACCCGCCCGTCCAGAGCATCGGGGCCAAGCGGGGCGTCGTGGAGGTACTGCCGGTCGACGGCGAGCGACTCCTGCCTGTGCCGGTCGAAGTCCAGCCCGAACAGGCGCAGGGCCGCCTCGGAATACTCCTCGCGCACCTCAGGGCGGGTCAGGAACTCCGGGTAGAGTTCCGACATCGTCGTCGCGAAGCGGGAGGTCATCGCGACGATGAACGGCATCGCGAACCGGCGCGCGGCCGCCTCGTCAAGTTCGCCGAAGAGGCGCAGCGACGGCTCGTATCGACCGTAGACCAGGCTCGCCGCCTCGCCGCCCGCACAGACCAGCGAGACCAGCGCATTCCGCTGCAGTTCCTCCAGCTCGGTGCTCTCCAGGTAGTCCTCGACCGCTTCGGTCATCTCGTCGAAGACATCGAGTTCCAGGCGAACGCGCTCTTGCAAGCGGTCGTACATATGGCTGTCCCCCCTGCACGCCGAGACGACCGTCGAGGGGTGTCGCACCGCTGGCCGGTGAGCACGTTCACCGTACTCTCGTCCGGCAGCGGCGCCCCTTCGAGTCGCCGGTACAGCGCGCGGGAGCAGCGCCGGCAGGCCGTCGAAGCGATGCCCTTCCCAGTCTACGGGCGGATGATAGCGGCGGGTGCAAGCGGGTACACTCGCGGCCTGAACAGGAGGCAGTGTTGCAGACAACCGAGGAAGTCCGGCAGGTCTTCGCCTTCGAGCGCTGGGCGAACGGCCAGGTGCTGGAGTCGCTCGAGAGCCTGCTGGAGCCGCCGCCCGAGTTGCTGGCGCTCGGCGGCCACCTGCTGGGCGCCGTCGACACCTGGCTCTCGCGCATCGAGGGCGTCGCACCGGAGGCGGGCCTGTGGGACACCGTGACGCTGGTGGACCTGCATCGACGCTCGGAGGATGTCGCGCGGCGCCTCGCGGACTTCCTGGAGGACCTGAGCAACGAGGACCTCGCGCGTGACGTCGTCTACCGCAACTCTCAGGGCGTCGAGCATGCGAACCGCACCGGAGACATCCTGCAGCACCTGGCGCTCCACGGCGCGGAGCACCGCGGTCAGATCTCGTTCGAAGTCGGGCGGCTGGGGGGCAAGTCGCGCGAGACCGAGTACCTGTGGTGGCTCCGGGAGCCGCCCGAGGGAGAGCAATGACCGCCACCCGCTCCATCTCCGAGTACCGGCTCTACGGCGCCATCCGCAGCCAGCCGATGGAGCTGGACCGTCTGCTCAGTGCGCCCGAGCCCGTCGACGAGGCCGCCGAGGTGCTGGCGCGCGCGGACCGCGTCTTCACCATCGGTATCGGGACCTCCTCCAACGCCGCCAGCGTGGCGGCCAACCTCCTGAGCGCGGCGGGCCTCGACGCCCGCGCCTGGTCGAGTGCGGACTTCGCTCTGTATCCGCCGGCGTTCCGCCCGACGGATGCCGCGGTCGTCTACACGCACACCGGACGCAAGCGCTTCTCGCGCGAAGCGCTCCGTCTGCTGGCCGAGCACGGTGTTGCCTCGGTGCTGCTCACCAGCACTGAGTCCGTCCTGACGGACGCGGACTACGCGCCCGGCACCGTCGTCCTGCGCAGCGTGCCGCGCGACCCGTCCTCGATGTTCACGGTCTCCCACACGGCCGCCATGCTGCTGTCAGCGCGCATCGCGGAGGCGGTGCGGGACGGCAGCGTCGGGCCGCTCGCGCGCGTCCCGGCCGCCGTGGACGACGCGCTCAAGCTGGAACCACAGGTTGAGGCGCTGGCCCACGCATGGCAAGGAAAGCGGGCGATCATCGCGGTCGGCGCCGGGCCGCACGAGCCGAGCGCCCACGAGGCGCACATCAAGATCGCGGAGGCCGCGCGACGCGCCATTCGCTCCTACGCCGTGGAGCAGTTCCTCCACGGGCCGCAGGTACAGGTGCACTCAGACGAGGCGTTGCTCATCTTCGCCGGCGACGGCCCCGGCCTCGACCGTTCGCGACAGGCCGCCGAGTTCGCCCGCACGCTAGGCTGCGATGTCGCCTGGATCGCGCCCATCGACGGGCCCGCGGGCGCCTCGACGCTGCGCGTCGCGGACGTCGGCGAGTGGCTCGCCCCGATCGTCGAGGTCGTGCCGGCGCAGCTGCTGGCCGGGCACCTCGCGGCACTGGCCGGCGTCGATGGCGACAACTTCCGGATGGACGAACCGGCCTTCCAGCGTGCGCGCGAGGCGCTCGAGCTGTAGCACGGGCACCAGATGTCACGCGAAGTCACCATCGAGAGCAGCCGCGGACCGATCGCCGGCCTCTACGACCCGCCTGCGGACGGGACGCGCGGCGCGGTGCTCATGGTCGGAGGCGCGGACGGCGGCTTCGAAGGCCCGGCCGAGGGGCTCTATCCGACGCTCGCTCAGGATCTGGCTGGGGCAGGCATCGGCGCACTCCGCCTCGACTTCCGGCTGCACGTCTTCCCGAACGATGTCGCGGAGGGCACCTTCGACGCCATCGGCGGCCTGCGCTACCTCGCCGGGCAGGGGGTGGAACGCGTGGGCCTCGTGGGCCATTCGTTCGGCGGCGCGGTGGTCATCGAGGCGGGGTGGCAGGCGGGTAGCGCCGTCCAGGTCGCCTGCGTCGCTACGCTGGCTACACAGACGGCCGGCGCGCAACTCGTCGCAAACCTCGCGCCGGTGCCCCTGCTGCTGGTCCACGGCCTGGAGGACGCGCGCTTGTCGCCCGAGTGCTCGCGACTGCTCCACCAGATGGCGGGCGAGCCAAAGCGGCTCCGGCTCCTGGAGGGCGCCACGCACAGCCTCCGGCAGCGCCGCGAGGAGGTCCGCCAGTTGCTCCTCGACTGGCTTCGCGAGCACCTCGATACGTCGGATGGCCTGATGAGCGGTGGCGACCAATGACGAATCTGGAGATGCGATGCTCTACCTGTCGATCCTGACCTTGGACCGCGAGCGCGACCCGGAGCTGTGGGCCACCATCTGGCAGGGCCACGCTCCGCACACGCTGAAACTGCACGCCGCGTACAACCTGGGCGGCGACAAGCGTGTCTTCGTCTGGGAAGGCGAGTCGGCGGCCGACCTCCAGTTCATGGACCGCTTCAACGAGGTTGGCCAGCTGGAGACGGCCCCCGTGTTCGACCGCACCGAGGGCTGGCGGGACGCCTTCGCGGGCGACCTCGAGCGCTTCGCCTCGCGCATGGGTGAGCGCGCGACGACACCGGCAGGGGAGGCGGCGCTCGACCTGCGCCGCCGAGGCCTCGAGGCGCCCAACAGCCAGACCGCGCGCCGCCGCGCCCGCGAGTGGGTCGAGGAGCAGGAGTACGCGGACCAGTAGCGGCGACCGCTGGCTACTCCGGCACGCCGCTCGTCCCCAAGCTCGGTATCAAGCCGGGCCACCGCCTCGCCATCCTCGGCGCCCCGGAAGACTTCGAGGCGACGCTCGAGCTGTCTGAGGGGGTCGAGATCCGCCACACCGCGCGCGGCAGCGCGGACGTCATCCTGTGCTTCGTGACCAGTCGGGCGCGGCTCGCGCGCCGGATAGAGTCGCTCGGGCGCTCAGTCTGCCCGGATGGCGCAGTCTGGGTCGCATGGCCGAAGCGCGCCTCAGGTGTCCGCACGGACATGACCGAGGACGCCGTTCGCGACGCTGCTCTACCGCTGGGCCTCGTCGACAACAAGGTCTGCGCCATCGACGCGACGTGGTCCGGCCTGCGCCTCATGTGGCGGCGGGAGCGTCGCAGCCAACGACCCGACCGCTAACGAGGCAGCTCCTGAGTACCGAAGAGGCCCGGCATCGCTGCCGGGCCTCCGTGTATCGGTTTCGCCGCGAGCGCTACCCGCGAGGCAGCCCCAGGCCGCGCGTCGCGATCACGTTGCGCTGGATCTCCGAGGTACCCCCAGCGATCGTCGACGAGACGCTCGAGAGGTACATCGTGGCCCAGCGGCCGCGCATCGGCGTGTACTCCTCCGGACCGCCGCGCACCTGGCCGTACTGGCCCAGGAGCTTGGTGGCGGTGCGGGCGATGCGCTGGTTGAACTCCGTGGAGAACACCTTCGTCATCGACGCCTCGTAGTTCGGGATCAGGTTGCGCGCCTGCATCGAGATCACGCGCTGCGACAGGGTCTTCGCCACCGCGGCCTCGATGTAGCGGTCCGCGAACTCGCTCCGCGGGCTGTCCACGCGGTTCAGCCGCGAGCGCTCGGGCTGCTCGTCGCGCGTCTTCGTCAGGTTGTTCCGCAGGGCGTCCAGCATCTGCCGCTGCCCGATGGCGGAACCGATGGACGAGCGCTCGAAGTCGAGGTGCGTGGCGCCCACGTACCAGCCGCGGTTGATCTCGCCCACGGCGTTCTTTGCCGGGACCCGCACGTCCTCGAAGAAGACCTCGTTGAAACCACGAGCGTCACTCATCTGCACCAGGGGCCGCACCGAGATGCCCGGGCTGTCCATGGGGAAGAGCAGGTAGGTGATGCCTCGGTGCTTGGGCGCCTCCGGGTCCGTGCGGACCAGCGCGAAGATCATGTTCGCCAGGTGGGCGCCGGAGGTCCAGATCTTCTGGCCGTTGATCACGAAGTCGTCACCGTCGCGGACGGCGCGCGTCTGCAGCGACGCCAGGTCCGAGCCGGAACCGGGCTCCGAGTAGCCCTGGCACCATCGAGTCTCCCCTCGCACCATGGGCGGGAGGAACTCCTTCTTCTGGTCGTCGGAACCGTGCACCATGATGGTGGAGCCGACGTCGGGGACACCCAGGCGCGGCGCCCGCGTCTCGGTGAAGGTCTCGTTGAGGATGAACTGCTCCATGGGGCTCAGGTTGGCGCCGCCGTACTCCTTCGGCCACGCCGGGGCGATCCAGCCCTTATCGACCAGCGCCTTGCGCCACTGCTTCGTGGCCTCCACGCGCTGCTCGTTGCGATCCGGGCCGTCCTCTTCCTGGAACCGGCCGACCTGGTCGGGCCGCGTCCGGATCTGCTCCGGGAGGTTCTGCTCAATAAACTGCTCCACCTCGCGGCGGAAGGTCGCCTGGTCTGCCGTGTCTGCGAAATCGACCACTCGATCCTCCTTCTGGTGGCGGCGTCGGCTCTCGACCACTCACCTACATCCTGCTGGCGTACGTGCCGCAGCGCGCGCGATTGTACTCTTAATGGCGCGCCACTTTCCAGTGCACGTCAACGTCACCCGTCGATGGCCGAGACATCCCCTCGATGACTGAGCAGCCCCGAGGCGGCGAATCACCGCCGGCGCCGACCGGCGCCGAGGTGCTACGCACGTCCCGCCTCGACCTCTTGCCGCTCCCACTCGCGTTCGTCGAGGCCATCCTCGAGGGCGACCGAGCGTCCGCCGCGCGCGTCCTGGGCGTCGACCTGAACGGTTGGCCGGACGGTGCGGAGCTGGAGCGCGCCTTCCCCCTCTACCGCGAGGTGCTTTCCCTCGACCGCGGTGCGGCGGCATGGCACGGCCGGGCGGTGGTGTTGCGCGCGCAGGGGCTCGTCGCGGGGAGCGCGAACCTCAAGGGCCCGCCCAATTCACGAGGCGAGGTCGAGATCGGCTACGGCACGCAGCCCTCGCAGCGCGGGCGCGGCCTGGCGAAGGAGGCCGCGGCAGCCCTCGTCACCCGCGCCTTCCTCGACGCCCGCACGGACCGAGTCGTCGCCGTCATCGACCCGAGGAACATGGCTTCGATCCGCGTCGCTGAGTCCGCCGGGCTACGCGCGACAGGCGAACGCGTCACGAGGTACGGCGGCGACGAACGCCTGTGGGCCGTAACCCGCGAGGCGTATCAAGCATCGAGGTAGACGAGCGGCTGACAGGCACTCTTGTTCGTGGTGAGCCCGCCCCATTCGTGGTGAGCCCGTTCCGTTCGTGGTGAGCCCGTCGAACCACCCCTCTGACCGCCGCTACCGCACCTTCCATTCCGGTGGGCGCTTCTCGCGGAACGCCGTGCGTCCCTCGGTTGCATCCTCCGTGGCGCCGGCGACGCGGCGCATGGTCTCGCCGAACCGGATCGCGTCGACGAGCGGCAGGTCGAGGCCGCGGCGGGCGACCTCCTTCGTCGCGCGCACGGCGAGCGGGCCAGAGAGACAGAGGCGGTTGGCCAGCGCGCGGGCCTCCTCCATCAGGTCGTCGTGCTGCACGACCTTCCAGACGAGCCCCATCTCCTTCGCGCGCTCCGCGCTGATGCGCTCACCAATGAGCAGCAGCTCCATGGCGTCGTGCCAGTTGATCAGCCTCGGCATCCGCACCGCGCCCTGGATGGTGGGGACGCCGATGCGGACCTCCGGAAAGCCGAACTCGGCACGGTCGCTCGCGATCACGAAGTCGCAGGCGGCGACCAGCGTGAGCGCGAAGCCCAGCGCGTAGCCGTTGACCGCGGCGATGGTCGGTTTCCAGACCTCCATGCCACTCTCGAGCGAGGTGAGGCTGGGCAGCTCCCAGAACGAGCCGGACTGCTGCCCTCCGCGGTCTCGCAGGTCGGCGCCGGCGGAGAAGGCGCGCCCGGCGCCGGTCACGATGGCCACCCACGCCTCCTCGTCCGCGCGGAACTGCTCCCACGCCGCGTTGAGGTCCGCGCGTAGCTCCGAGTTGATCGCGTTCAGCGCCTCGGGCCGGTTGTAGGTGATCGTCGCGATGTGGCCATCGCGCTCGTAGAGGACCGTGTCGCCCATGCCGTATGCCTCGTTCCCGTGCTGCCGTCGCGTGCGCGCGCACGGTAGCACGCGCTCCGTGGCGCTGCGGGAAGGCGGCCTGAGGGGCGACGGTCAGTAGATGAGGGCGCCGATGATCATCAGCGTGACGGCGCCAAGCACGCCGAAGGCCAGCGCGAAGTTGACGATCTGGTACAGACGGATCGAACGCATGCGTCGACGCTCCCGCGTTGCTGCGGCCTCTTCGGCGGACGGGGGAGGAGCGGGCGGCGGCGCGACGACATGGTGCCCCGCATGTGGCCCGCCGGAGAACGCGTGCGCCGCCGAGAACGCCGCCCAGAGCAGGACGACGGCGCCGACCACGAACGGAATCACTTCCAGCATGCGCCCTCCCCGCGGGGAGTCTCGCGCGAACGGCGACAAGGGACAAGCGCGCGTGCCCGCGTGCATGAGTCCAGCCACGGTCGCTAGGCTCTCATGGTGTCCAGTACGAATCCCTACGACGACCCCCGCATTGCCGCCCTCTACGACCTCGAGAACCGGGGCGGTCCAGACACCCGCTTCTACGTCGATCTCGCGGCGGAGCTGGCGGCCGCAAAGGTCGGCGACATCGGCTGCGGCACCGGCCTGCTGACATGCGAACTCGCCGGGCGCGGTAACGCCATGGTCGGCGTCGATCCGGCCGGCGCGATGCTCGATGTCGCGCGCGGCCGGCCGGAGGCCCATCTGGTGACGTGGATCCAGGGCGACGCGAGCCGGCTCGGCGCCGAGGACGCCGACCTCGTCATCATGACCGGCCACGCGGCGCAGGAGGTCCACGGCGACGAGGGCTGGGCGGCGACGCTCGCGGCGACGCGTCGGGCGCTGCGGCCCGGGGGCCACCTGGCGTTCGAGAGCCGCAACCCTCAGGCGCGCGGCTGGGAGGACTGGACGCCCGAGCGGACCCGAGCGCGCCTGGAGCACCCGGAACTCGGTGCGGTGGACATCTGGTACCGGCTGCTCGCCGTCGACGGTGATTTGGTGCGCTTCGAGGCGCACAACCGGTTCGCCTCCTCCGGGAAGGACCTCACCGTCGTCGGCGAGTTGCGCTTCCGGGCGCAGGCGGACATCGAACGGTCGCTGGCGACGGCCGGTTTCACGGTCCAGCGGGTCTTCGGCGACTGGGAGCGCGGGCCGGTGAACTCGCGCTCGCCCGAGTTGATCTTTCTGGCCGTCGCCAGCGAAGGGTCCCCTCCGACGTAGGCGGCGCGGCTCAGACCCTGACGAGCCTCGTGGCCGCTACCGGACAAACTCCTCCACGAGCCGCACGACGTGCTGCGGTTGCTCCAGCAACAGTTCGTGCGAGGCGTCCGGGACCATCTCGCAGCGCGCGCCCGCGATCGCCCTCGTGAAGTCGTCCGAGTACGAGGGCGGCACGACCTTGTCGCTCGCACCCCACACCACGAGGGTGGGCGCCGCGATGCGATGGATGCGCTTGTCCAGACCGCGGTTCGGGATCGGCCAGAGGTACTTCGCCGCGGTGGCGAACGTCTTCATGCGCTCGATGTAGACCTGGATCAGCGCCTGGCCCTCTTCGGACTCGGCACCGGACTCGGTGAGGCGTCGGAGGCCCGTGTCGCCCGCCTGCCGCGCGGCCGGGCCCTCCGGGTCCGCGAAGAAAGCCGCCGCCTGCTCGGGCGGCGTGCACGCGAAGAAGTCGAAGGTGGGCCGCTCGATGTCCCACAGCCCGAGCGGTGCGAGCAGCACCACCTGGCTGAAGCGCTGTGGCTGCGTCGCCGCCAGTTCCGCGGCGATCATGCCGCCCAGCGAGTGCCCGACCATGGGCGCTCCGTCCAGCCCGAGGGCATCGAGCAGGTCGAGGTACGCGTAGACCAGGTCGTGGACGTTGTCCAGCTCGTGCTGACTGGCGTCGCCGTAGCCGGGCGCCCGCGGCGCGATCACCCGATGCTGCTTCGACAGCGCCTCCAGGGCGTCGTTCCAGTGCAGTCCACTCACGCCGTGGAGGAAAAGCAGCGGGTCGCCGCTCCCCTGCTCGATGACATCGATGGTGAAGCGCCCGTTCGCGACGGGGACCTGTGTTTCCTTCATCGGAGCCTCTTCCTGCCGGTTCCGTCCCATGTCCCGTTCGTCGTGGGTCCTTCCGTTCGTAGTGAGCCTGTTGAACCAAGCTCCCCCGAGCCCTCGGGAGGCTCAGGGCGAAGGACCGCCCCTAGGCGAACATCGGCTGCTGCTGCACGCGCTTCGGCAGCATCTGGGGCCACCAGTGGTCCTCGTATTCCGAGAACACACCGCTCAGCTTCGGCACCACCTCCGTGGCGACGCGCTTGATGTTCTGCATCGCCAGGTCGTGCGGGACCGAGCCGATCTGGCAGAGCAGCATGAGATGCCCGACGTTGAGGTCGTGCGCCACCGCCTCCAGCTGCTCGGCGACCTGGTCCGCCGTCCCGGCGATGATGTTGCCACCCGCGCGCAGGTTCTCCCACGTCGAGACGGGCGGGCGCTCGCCGAACCGCCCCGTCTGTGCCAGCAGGCCGGCCTTCAGCGTGTCGAGCGTGCGGTACCCCGGCGCGTCGCCGAAGCCCGGGTAGACGTGCAGCATCTTGTTGTAGAAGTACTCCACGTGCGGGCCAAACTTCTCGGCCAGTTCGTCCTCGCTGTCGCCCACGGCGACCAGCTGGAGGAAGCCCGCGCGATAGGGGTTGCGGTCGACGCCCAGCTCCTCGGCCTTGTTCCAGAACCCGTCCATGACCTGCTTGCCGCGCTTGAAGCCGCTGTAGGAGAGGTAGGCGTAGTTGTAGTCGTTCTTCAGGCACCACTCCCACGTCTCGATGGACCCGGCGCCCGGCACCCAGATGGGCGGGTGCGGCTTCTGAATCGGCCGTGGCCAGATGTTCACGTAGCGCAGCTTGAAGAAGCGGCCGTCCCACGCGAACACGTCGGGCTCACTCCACGCCTTCACGATCAGCTCGGCGGCCTCCGCGTACTTGTCGCGCAGCAGCGCGGGGTTCGAGCCGTAGGCGTAGTTCGTGTCCATGCTGGTGCCGGTGGGGAACCCGGACACCATCCGCCCGCCGCTGATGCAGTCGAGCATCGCCATCTCCTCGGCGACGCGCGTGGGCGGGTCGTAGAGGGCAATCGAGTTGCCCATGACGATAAGCGCCACGTCCTTCGTGCGCCGCGCCAGGGAGGCGGCCATCAGGTTCGGCGACGGCATGTAGCCGTAGGCGTTCTGGTGATGCTCGTTTACGCAGATGCCGTCGAACCCCATGTGCGCGGCGTACTCGAGTTCATCGAGCGTGTCGTTGTACATCTGATGCGCTCGCTCGGGGTCGAAGAGATGGCTTGGCACGTCTACCCAGACGCTCCGGTACTTCTCGTCGAAGTCCTGTGGCAACTCGCGGTACGGGTGCAGGTGAAACATCTCGAGCTTCATGGGACTCCCTCTCCGGGGGCGGGTGGGGGTTGCCGAGGCGGGCGCGGGGGCCGTCCGGCGCGCCTCGGACCCGCGTGGCGCGCACTGCGCGCGTTCTAGCACAGACAACCTGTACGCGTCGAACACGCTGCTGATGAAGTTGCTGGGCATTCTCCAAGTTGCGCTCACAGCATGACTCATGCATAGAGCGAGGGAAGCAACTCAGGGAGTGACGATGGCTGACGCAGGAGGCCACGCGCCAGACCGGCGCTTGCCGCGCACACGCTATGGGGACCCGCTTCCCGATGTTGATGTCCCTCACACTCAATTGGGAACGCGGATGAACCGCTCCGGCAACCGCTACCGACAGGCACGTGAATGGATGCTCTCGCGTGGCAAACTCACCGCGACGCGAGATATCGACTTTACGGATCACTCCAGTCCCGACACCCACGACTCTCCCCACCAGCACCGCCTCACGCCGAACAACCCCGCATCCGCACCGCATGGCGGCTATCATCGGGGGACGGCAACACCACTGGAGTGGCCACCATGACGAACGTCCGCACCGATGTCCGCGAACTTCGAATCCGCGACCGCGTCTCCGGCACGGATCGACTGGTCCCGTTGACAGCGCTGCTGAAGCGGATCCGAACCGTCGACCCCTCGCTGTTCGGCGGTGCCCCCTGGCTCGTGGAGCAAGGTGCGTACGGACGCGGCGAAGCTGTCACCGCCATCGAGGATGCGCTTGAGTCTGCTGACAACTTCCAGACGGATCTGGAGGCGGTGTTCAGGACCCTGATCGCCGGCGACGACGAGTTCTACAACGTGGAACTCCGGCAGGTGGCCGGCACGATTTCGCTGGGCATCTTCGACAGCACCTTCCTGTTCGTTCGAGGGCCTCGGAGCTTCGTCGACGAAGTAGCGCGTTCCTTCTCGGAGGTCGAGTTCGTCGGCGACTAACCTCCCCCATCGCCTCACGCACTGCGGTACCATGTACCGCACGCATGTTCGATGCGGCGGCATGGTCGAGGTGGCGGGGGCCATCGATGAGCGGCGAGAGCACCGACAGCACCGAGAGCACGGTCCTGGAGTCGTTCCACCCCGCGGTGCGGGCGTGGTTCGCGCGCCGCTTCGGCGCGCCCACCGACGCCCAGGCCGCCGGTTGGCCGTGCATCATCGAGCGGCGGCACACGCTGCTGGCCGCGCCCACGGGTTCCGGCAAGACACTGGCCGCCTTCCTCGTGGGCATCGACTCGCTGATCCGCGCCGCCGAAGCGGGCGAGCTGGCGGACGAGACCCGCATTGTCTACGTCTCGCCGCTGAAGGCGCTCGGCAACGACATCCAGCGCAACCTGGAGGAGCCGCTTGCCGAGATCGTGGAGGTCGCCCGCGACCTCGGGTACGCGCTGCCGCCGATCACGACGGGCGTGCGCACCGGCGACACCCCTCAGTCCGAGCGGCAGGCGATGGTGCGCCGTCCGCCGCACATCGTGATCACGACGCCCGAGTCGCTTTACCTCATGGTCACGGCGCAGCGCGCTCGCGAGACCCTTCGAGGCGTCCGCACCGTCATCGTGGACGAGATCCATTCGCTCGCGCGCGACCGGCGCGGCAGTCACCTGGCGCTCACGCTCGCCCGCCTGGAGCACGTCGTCACCAGCGGCGGCGCGGAGGCGCCGGCGCGCATCGGCCTCTCCGCGACCCAGCGGCCGATCGAGGCGATCGCCCACTTCCTTGTAGGGAACCGCCTCGTGGGGCAGCGGCCGGACGGCAGCCCACGCGACTGCGAGGTCGTAGACCTGGGCCATCAGCGCGACCTGGAGGTCCACATCGAGGTGCCGCCGAGCGACCTCGAAGCCGTGATGGCGAAGGAGCAGTGGTCGGACCTCTATGACCGGCTGGCGGCGCTGGTCACCGCCCACCACACGACGCTGATCTTCGTCAACACGCGCACGCTCTCCGAGCGCATCGCCCACCATCTTTCAGAACGGCTCGGCGAGGACGCGGTGGCGAGTCACCACGGGAGCCTCTCACGCGAGCGCCGCTTCCGCGTGGAGCAACGGCTGAAGGCGGGCGACCTGCGCGCGCTGGTAGCCACCGCCTCGCTGGAGCTGGGCATCGACATCGGCAGCATCGACCTGGTCTGCCAGGTGGGGTCGCCGAGGAGCATCGCGACTTTCCTCCAGCGCGTCGGCCGCTCGGGGCACGCCCTCGGCCTGCGCCCGCACGGGCGGCTCTTCCCCACGACGCGCGACGAGCTGGTGGAGTGCGCGGCGCTGGTTCGGGCCGTCCACGCCGGGCGCCTCGACCGCATCGTCCAGCCCGTCGCGCCGCTCGACGTGCTGGCGCAGCAGATCGTGGCGGAGACGGCGTGCGAAGACTGGGGCGAGGATGCGCTGTTCGACCTCTTCCGCTCGACCGCCCCGTTCGAGTGGCTGCTCCGCGGGGACTACGACGAGGTGCTGGACATGCTCGCGGACGGCCTCGGCGAGGGCGCCGGGCGCAGCACGCCGCTGATCCACCGCGACCGCATCAACCACGTGCTGCGCGCCCGCCGGGGCTCGCGCCTCACGGCGCTCACCAACGGCGGCACCATCCCGGAGATGGGCGACTACCGCGTGGTGGCGGAGCCCGAGGAAGTCTTGGTCGGCACCGTCAACGAGGACTTCGCGATGGAGAGCCGCGGCGGGGACATTTTCCTCCTCGGCACCACCTCGTGGCGCATCCAGCGCGTCGAGCAGAGCACGGTGCGCGTGGCGAACGCGCATGGCCAGCCACCGACGATCCCGTTCTGGCTCGGCGAGGCGCCCGGCCGCACGATCGAACTCTCCGAGGAGGTAGGGCGGCTACGTCGCGACATCGCCGCCGGCCTCGACGACCGCCCCTCCCTGCTGGCGATGCTCGAGGGTGAGTGCGCGCTGCCGCGCCTCGCGGCCGAGCAGGTGGTGGACTACCTCCGCGCGACGCGCGACGGGCTCGGACTGGTCCCCTCCGACACGGACGTGTTCTTCGAGCGCTTCTTCGACGACTCGGGCGGGCTGCAACTGGTGGTACACGCACCGTTCGGGCAGCGCATCAATCGCGCCTGGGGGCTGGCGCTACGCAAGCGGTTCTGTGTCGCGTTCGACTTCGAGCTGCAAGCGGCAGCGAACGACGACGCCATCCTGCTCTCGTCCGGCCCGCAGCACTCGTGGCCGTTGGAGGACGCGTTCCAGTGGGTCACCTCGCGCAACGCGGCGGAGTCCGTGGAACAGTCTGTGTTCTACGTACCGCTCTTCGGCACCCGCTGGCGCTGGAACGCCACGCGCGCCCTCGCCATCGCGCGGCAACGAGGCGGCCGTCGCGTGCCGCCGTTCATCCAGCGCATGCGCGCGGACGACCTCATGGCCTCGGTCTTCCCGGAGCAGGTGGGCTGCCAGGAGAACCTGGACGGCCCCCTGACGCTGCCCGACCACGTGCTGTTGCGTCAGACGATGCAGGACTGCCTCAATGAGGCGATGGACACCGAGGGCCTGGTGGAGGTCATGCGGCGCGTGGAGGCGGGCGAGATCCGCTATCACGCCATCGACACCGTCGAGCCCTCGCCCATGGCGCACGAGATCATCACCGGCCGCCCCTACACCTACCTCGACGACGCACCGATCGAGGAGCGCCGCACGCGCGCCGTCACCCTGCGCCGGGCGCTGCCCGAAGACGCGCGCGACCTCGCCACGCTCGACCCGGACGCGATCGCCCGCGTCGCCGACGAAGCATGGCCGGACCCTCGCAACGCCGAGGAAACGCACGACGCCCTGCTCAGCCTCGTCGCCGTCGCCGAGCCGCTGGTCGAGGAATGGAGCGAGTTCCTCGAGGAGCTGCGGGCAGCCGGCCGCGCCTTCGCGTTCGAGGGGACCAACGGCGCCACCCTCTGGGCCCCCGCCGAGCACATCGATGTCGTGCGCGCGGTGTATCCGGACGCGGTGCTCCCCCACCTCGACCTGCCGCCGGGCGCCGCCACGCCGGTCGAGCACCGCGAGGCGGCGCGCTCCCTCCTGCTGCGCGGCCACGCCGAGGCCCTCGGTGTGGCGACGGCGGCAGAGTTCGCGGCGCGTACCGGACTCGCTGATGCGGACGCGCGACGCGGCCTCGAGATGCTGGAGGCGGGCGGGTTCGTGCTCCGCGGGCAGTTCACGAAACACTCGACGAACGGGACCGACGCGGACGAGTTCTGCGACCGACGACTGCTGGCGCGTATCCACCGCTACACCCTGGAGCGCCTGCGGCGCGAGATCGACCCGGTAGGCGGGCAGGACTACATGCGCTTCCTGCTGCGCTGGCAGCACCTTGCGCCGGGGACACAACTCGAGGGCCGGGGCGGCGTGCGACACGCCCTCGGCCGCCTGCAGGGCTTCGAGGCGCCCGCGTCGGCGTGGGAGAGCGACCTGCTGCGCGCGCGCGTGCGCGACTACCAGCCCGGCTGGCTCGACGAGCTGTGCCTGGCCGGCGAGGCGGCGTGGGCGCGGCTCACGCCTCGACGAGAGCGCGGAGCGGCAGGGGATCCACTCACCCTGAGCCCATCCAAGGGCGAGCGGACGCGCCTCCCCTCGAACCCCACGGCCACGCGTGCGACGCCCGTCACCATCGCCCAGCGCTCGGACCTCCCGGCGCTGCTCGCAGCCGTGCGCGGCTACGGCCCGCCCGCCGCCGCGCCGCCCGACGCCGGGGCGGCGGCCGAGGTGCTGGCGTTACTGCGGGAGCGCGGCGCGCTCTTCTTCGATGAGATCGTGCGTGGCACCCGGCGGCTGGTCACCGATGTCGAGCAGGGCATGCGCGAACTGATCGGGGGCGGCTTCGTCACCTCGGACGGGTTCCAGGGGCTGCGGGAGATCGCCGGCGGGCGCAAGCGTTCCGGCCGGCATGCCCGCCGCCCCTCGCCCTACCTGCGCGGCGGGCTGTTCGCCGGCGGCGGGCCGCCCGGACGGTGGTCGCTCGTCGAGGCGCCCGAGGTGGAGCCCGGCGAGGAAGAGACGCTGGCCGAGCACGCGGCGATGGTGCTGCTCCAGCGCTACGGCGTCGTCTTCCGCGACCTGGCCGTGCGCGAGAGCATCGCGGTGCCGTGGCGGCACCTGCTGCGCGCCCTGCGGCGCTTCGAGGACCGCGGCGTCGTCCGAGGCGGGCGCTTCGTCTCCGGCTTCGCCGGCGAGCAGTACGCGCTGCCGGAGGCCCTGACGCAGCTGCGCAAGGTGCGCAACGAGCCGCACGGCGGCGAGCGCGTGGTCGTGAGCGCCGTGGACCCTATGAACCTCACCGGCATCGTCTTCCCCGGCGTGCGCGTCCCTGCACAGCCGGGCCGCACCGTCGAGTACGTCGACGGCATCCCCTCGACGGGGACCACCGTGCGAGGGCGCTCGGACGCCGGTCTCCGCGAGGTGGCCGCCGGCGGCTAACCCGGCGCTGGAAGGAGTCACCCGATGTACGACCCGAAACGGGGGTATCCCAGCGTCGCGCCGTACCTCCTGTACGAGGACCGTGCCCGGGCGACGCAATGGCTCACCGAGGTCCTCGGCATGACCGAGGCGCTCCGGCACTCCATGCCGGACGCCGGCAACCCCGGCCACGTCGAGCTGCTCCATGGCGACCTCATCGTGATGCTTGGCGCGAAAGGGTCGCGGTTCGGCGAGGTGTCGAGCATCACGCTGGTCTTCGTAGACAACGTCGATGCGACGTGCGAACGGGCGGTCGTCCGGGGCGGCCGCGTCATCGAGGCACCCGTGGACCAACCGTGGGGTCTCCGGCAGGCCGTCGTCGCCGACCCCGAGGGTCAGCGCTGGGAGGTCACGGAGCACCTGCGAGACGCCCCGGCGGCCGAGTGGGGCGCGCAACAGCTCGGTGAGATGCCGGGCTAACCGCCGGTGTTGCCCCGCGGCTAGCCCGGCGCCTCGAGGTCCTTGACCAGCGCGAGCATCTCGCCGTGCCAGCGGTGGGGCCGCCCGTCCTTGCCGATGAACGAGCCGGCGATGTGGTCGTCCGCCGCGCCGACCTCGAGGTAGCCCAGCCGCTCGTAGAGCGCACGGGCGCGCAGGTTCGAGCGCTCGACGCGCAACTCCAGGCGCCGCCCGCCGAGGGCGCGAGCCAACTCCTCGGCCTCCGCGACCAGCCTCGAACCGACCCCCCGCGAGCGGTAGGCGGGCTCGACGAACAGGTCCTCGAGGAACGGCCCGTCGCCAGGGACTTCGGGCGAGACGCAGGCCCGGTACGCTCCGCGCCACCGCAGCCGCACGTGGCCCAGATGCTCGTCACCCTCGCGCGCAACGAGGTAGAGCCCCGCGGCACGGTCGCCGCGTGGCACACGGCCGCGGTCCGCCAGCGGTCCGACCTCGATCTCCACCTCGCCCCCGAGGGCCGCGCGGGCGCTTCGCCTACCATTGTGCGCGCACCATGCACGTCGTGAGGAGGCGCACGATGACCGAGTTCTCCGAGTTCACGCTGGCGGCGGTGCAGGCATCGCCCGTGTTCTTCGACAAGCAGGCGTCGACGAACAAGGCGTGCCGGCTGATCGCCGAGGCGGGCGAGCGGGGTGCGGACCTCGCCGCGTTCGGTGAGACGTGGCTGCCCGGCTACCCGTACTGGGCCAGCCAGCCGTGGTCGGACGCCGTACATCGAGCTCGCGCGGAGTACCTCGCCAACGCCATCCTGGTACCCGGCCCCGAGACCGAGCAGCTGTGCGACGCCGCCCGCCGCGCGGGGATCGATGTCGCCATCGGCGTGGTCGAACTCGACCCGGACACGCGAGGCAGCGTGTACTGCACCCTGCTCTTCATCGGCCGCGACGGGCGAATCCTCGGACGTCATCGCAAGCTGAAGCCCACGGACTCCGAGCGTCGCATCTGGTCCGAGGGGGACGGCTCGAGCCTCGTGGTCTACGAGCGGGAGTACGCGCGGCTCTCCGGCCTCAACTGCTGGGAGCACCAGATGATGCTGCCGGGCTATGCGCTCGCGGCGCAGGGACGCAGGTGCACGTCGCCGCCTGGCCCAACACCCGAGGCTCCGAGCACGAGCTACTCTCGCGCGCCTTCGCCTTCCAGGCCGGCTGCTATGTCATCGCGGCGGGCGCCACGGGCGGCAAGGACGACGTGAGCGAGGCGTTTCGCGAGCTACCGGGGCCCAACCTCGTCGGCAACAGCATGATCATCGACCCGATGGGCCGCGTGATCGCCGGCCCGGCCGGCGAGGAAGAAACGATCCTCACGGCCACCGTCTCCCTCGAGCGCGTGCTACGCCGCAAGTCGATGGGCGACATCGCCGGCCACTACTCGCGCCCGGACGTCCTCCAACTCCACGTCGACGCCCGCCCCCGCCAGCGCCTCGTGCGGCATGGTGCCGAGGAGGCTGCCACCGAGGCGCCCACGGCACCCTCGAGCAACGGGCACGCCGAGCACGCGAGTGCTCCGGCACCCCCCGCCCCGTAGCCGGATCGAGACGGCTCCTACTTTCGGAACGAGCGCCACAACCACGGCCAGCGGGCGGTACGCGGGTCGCCGCTGACCGACATGCCGCCCATCGGACGGTCCGCGCGCTCCACGCTGACGAAGGCACGCGGCGCGACCTCCTCGATGAGGCGCGTCACGCTCTGCAGTGAGCGGCGGCGGATCACCGCGACCGCGATCTCCACGGGGCCGCTGAGTCCCATCCCCTCCAGGCGCGTCACGCGGTAGGCGTGGTCCCGCAGGTGCGTGGAGACGCTCACCATCGGGTCGTTGTTCATGATGTGCAGGACGCGGTAGCCGAGGGCGATGCGCTCCTCGAGCCAGATGCCGATCACCGTGCCCGCGGCGAATCCACCGGCGTAGGCGATGATCGCCAGCACGTTCGTCAGATTGTTGACCACGCCGCCCACGGCGAGCACCCAGATCACCAGCTCCACGAAGCCGAGCGTGGAGGCCCACCAGCGCATTCCGGCGATCGTCATGATCATGCGGATCGTGCCCAGTGAGACGTCAGCGATGCGCCCCAGGAAGATCAGGGCCGGGATGTAGAGCGGCAGATCAGAGTCCAGTGCGACGCCCTCCCCCGGCCGCACGTCGGCCCACCCCGCCAACGTACCACGCACCCTCGGAGGCGAAACCCGCCCCCCGTCAGGCGATCGAGGCCGCGGCGCTGCCCGCGAAGTAGAGCCCAATACCCACCAGGAACAGGGCACACACCACCAGCACCACTCGGTACCCCCGCCCCACCAGCCACCGGCTGCCGGAGCCTACGAGGAAGGCGACCGACGTTAGCCACACTAGGTCCGACAGGATGTGTCCCACGAAGACCGCGCCGGGCCCCGCCCACCCCGCATCGAGGGAGTCGACGGTCAACTTCGTGCCGACGGTCGCCCACCACAACATCCAGTACGGGTTCACCACGCTCACCAGCGCGCCCAACGGCGCCACCGTCAGCAGGGCGCGCAGGTCCGGCCTCGGGTGTGTGCCAACCGAGGTCGCGGCCGCCCCGCGGCGCTCGACGCCGGCCGCCGCCATCTCGTCGTCGAGCGAAGCACCGGACGCCGAACGCGCGAGCGCGACGCCCATCCATACGAGAGTCGCGCCGCCCACCAGGCCGATCACGGCCGTCCCCACACCCTCCTCGACGTAGGCGGCGAGCCCGAGGGCCAGCGCGACGACGAGCGCCAGCTCCACAACGCCGTGGCCGAGGGTGGCCAGCGGCCCCGCCCACCAGCCTCGACGCGGGGCCTCGCGGATCGCGAGCACGGTCAGCGGGCCGGGACTGAGCGCTCCGCTCAACCCCACCCCGAAGGCGACGGCGCCGATGCCGAGGAGTTCCAGCACGCGCGGAGCATATGGGGCGCCTCGAGCGGGCGACATACAACTTGATCGCGGCTCGGCTAGAATCGCGCCGAACGTGCCGCGTCGGTCAAGCCGGGCGGCTGGAAGGGATGTCCGAATGGCCGTCGAGAAGTTCCCCGTCGAGGCGGGGCACATCATGCTCTTCGCCCGCGCCGTGGGCGACCAGAATCAGATCTACTACGACGAAGACTACGCGAAGGGCACCGAGCCCGGTGGGACCATCGCTCCGCCGACGTTTGTGCAGGCGAGCGCCCAGTTCGACCCGGACTACGGACTGCGGCCGAAGATCGGGCAGAAGTGGTTCGGCTCCGGCAAGAACCCCAGCGGCTCGAACGCCCCCGAGGAGCCGGCGGCCGAGGGCGAGGGCGGCGGTCGAGGTGGCGGCGGCACCGGCCTCCACGCGGAGCAGCACTACGAGTACCACCGCCACCTGCGGCCCGGCGACGTGTTGCACGCCGTCAGCAAGCCCGGCCGCACGTGGGAAGCCGAAGGCCGGCGCGCCGGCAAGCTGCACTTCAGCGAGGGCATCACGGAGTACTACGACCAGAACAACGAGCTCGTGATCACCGCCCGCTCCGTCGGCGTGCGCACCGAGCGCCCGGTCACACAGGGCTAGGGGAGGCTTCGGTGGTACTCAAGGCGAGCGACCTGCAGGCCGGCCAGACGCACGAGGAGGTGGTGGTCCACGACCTCAGCCGCACCCAGATCGTGCAGTACGCCGGCGCCTCCGGCGACTACAATCCGCTGCACACGGACGAAGTGTTCACCACGAAGGTGGCCGGCTACCCCACCGCCTTCGCCCACGGCATGCTGACCATGGGCCTCACGGGCACCATGCTCACCAACTGGGTCGGCGACGGCCGCCTCACGAAGTTCGGCGTCCGCTTCGTCTCCCAGGTCTTCCCCGGCGACACCCTGACGGCGAAGGCCACGGTCAAGGAACTCCGCGAGGAAGACGGCCAGCATCTAGTCGACCTCGACCTGGAGACGGTCAACCAGGACGGCAAGGCCGTTGTCACCGGCAGCGCCACGGCGCGCGTGGACTGACTCGAGGCAAGCCGCGCATCGATGCGAGGGGCGTCCGAGCGGGCGCCCTTCTGCTACGGCGTGTATCGCTCGGCCAGGAGCGCATCGGTCGAGACGATGCCGGTCACCAGCACCGAGCCATCCGGCAGCAGGGTGAGGTCATGGCCGAAGCGGTACTGCAGCATCGACCCGGTCGCAACGAAGGAACGCGTTGCCGGATCGTAGATCTCCGCTGACTCCACGAGCGGCAGGTCGTGGTGCACGTCCTGTGCACCACCCGTGACAAGGACACGCCCATCCGCGAGGCGTACCGCCGCGTGGTCCTGGCGCGCATCGACGATGTCGCCGGCGAAGCTAAGTTCCTCTGTCACTGGGTCGAAGATGACCGCTTCGCGGGTCGCAGGCCCTCCTCCGTGACTGCTCGGGCCCGGTGCGGGCACCAGTGCGTCACGGTCAGAGCCGCCGACAATCAGGACGCGGCCATCCTGCAGGAGCGTTGCTGTTGGCCTGATTCCCGATGGCTAGACGTTCAGCGTCCGAAAGTCGCTGGACGCCGGCTCGAACATCGTCAGCGGACCGTCGCCGACGACCAGCACGCGCCCGTCTTGAAGCAGTACGAGGGCTGGCGTCGTCTGCAGCGCGGGGCTCTCGCCCGCCGGCTCGAACAGGCCTGTCTCGGGGTCGTAGATCTCCGCGGAAGCAAGCGCTTCGAGGCTGAACTCCGGGTTCCGCGACTCACGGAACCCACCCGCTACCAGCACGCGCCCGTCGCTCAATCGAATGGCAGCGTGTCCTGTCCGTGCCTCAATCAAGTCTCCAGTGGGAGAGAGCGCACCCGTCGAGGGATCGATGATCTCCGCCGACGCGAGCGGCGCGTTGCCACCACCCGCCACGAGCACCCGGCCGTCCTGAAGGAGGGTCGCGGTGTGGCGCCAGCGAGGCACGCCCAGCCGCGGTCCGGAAGCAAACACACCGGTCGAGGGGTCGAAGAACTGCGTGGATTGCAGGATGTCAGTCCGGGGCTGGATGTACTGGCTGCCGCCGGCGATCAGGACCCGCCCGTCATCAAGCACCGTCACGGTGTGCCCGCGCTCCGACGCTGGCCCGCCCGCTACGGCGGCGAAGGTCCCCGGTACCGCCGCGGCGACGGTGGGCTCCTCGTTCGGCGTGGCCGTCGGCGTGTCACTGGGCGGCGCTGACGTCGCGGCGCCGCTGTCCTCGTTGAGCACCGCCATGAGCAGCACGATTCCGGCCACCGCAGCCGCAGCCGCCCCGCCGGCCGTCAACCACCCGAGCCACGAGACGATGACCGGCCGACGACGGAGAGTCCGGAGCCGGCCGGCCTCTCCGCGATACCACTCGCCGATCTCCTCCCGGCGGGAGACGCCGAGGCGGCCCAGCAGTTCGGAGACGTGGTACTTCGCGCCGGCCAGGCTGATGCCCAGCGTCTCGGCGATGCGTTCGTTCGTAGCCGGCGGCGACCAGGCGTGCCACCTCGCGCTGGCGCTCGGTGACTTCGGGTGCGTCGGCTGGCGGGCGGCCGTCCATGGGGGAATCCTGCACCGCCCAGCCGAGGTTTGCACTAGCCGATCATCCGTTCGACCGGCGCCGCTCGCCTCGCTACGCTCCCCACATGTCCGACCCCACCCCCGAGCCGCCCCTCACCGCCCTCGAGCAGCGGTGGCACGAGGTGGCCCCACCCGTCTCGCTCGATTCCGCGCGGGCGATGTACGAATGGATGCCTAAGCAACGCGGCGGACAACTGCCGTGGGTGGACGTGCCGTACGACCCTCAGCGGGAGCAGCACTGGTCCGATGCCGCGCGTGTCGCGGATTATGTCGCTCACATACCTGTTGGGGCGCGGTGGGTGCTCGATGTCGGTCCCGGCGACGGCTGGCCGGCGCTGCCCGTCGCGTACGCGCGGCCCGAGGTGGTTGTGGTTGGGCTGGACTCGCCTCGCCGGGTGGCGACCTGCGAGGCGAACGCGCGTCGCTTAGGCATTCCGAATGCGCGCTTCGTCGCGGGGGACGCGGATGCGCTGCCCTTTGGCGATGCGGCCTTCGATGCGGTGCTCGCATCGTACTCGCTGGAGGAGGCCGCCGAGCCAGAGGCCGTGCTGCGCGAACTCGCCCGCGTCCTGCGCCCCGGCGGCGCCCTCCGCGCCGCCTACCAGGACTGGCGCCTGCCCGCGCCCGAGGTGGAGACGGTGCTGCTCCCGGACGGCGAGCGTCGAGGCGAGCGCGTGCTGCTCTACTCCTACGTCCGGCGCATCGCCGACCCCGCGCTGGAGCGCCGCTACATCCTCGCGTTGCCCTCTGAGGGTCCGGCCGCGTCCCTACACACCGATGGGCTGGTCGCGGCATCAGCGGCCCCACGCGCCTTCGGCGAGACGTTGCTGGAGGCTGGCTCGCCCCTCGGCGCGCCGCTACTGGAGCGCCTGGCGCCACACGCGCTCGCCTCGATGTGCGTGGAAATGCGCCGCTGGACCACGGCGTGGCTCGTCGAGGCGCTGCACGAGGCCGGCTTCCGCGAGGCGCGCGGGACGGTGCACCCGGGCGACCTTGCCCGGCGCGCCGGCCGCGAGTTGATCGCCGGCGCGACGGCGGAACATCTCGGCGGCTCGTTCGAGGCGGTGGCGGGCGCCCTTGGACGGGCTACGGGACGCCTCGATGGCGACGCAATGGTCGAGGCGGTGCGGTAGAGGTGGCTCGCCGGGATGAGAACTCCCGGTCGAGGGCATAACATGCACCGGCTTTCAGGAGGAGGAACGCCCCGTGGCCAACGCATCCCGCCCCGCGGAGGGCCCGCTCAGCGATCTCCGCGTGCTCGACCTGTCCAACGGTCCCGTCGGCGGCATCACGACGATGGTGCTGTCGGACTTCGGCGCGGACGTGGTGAAGGTGGAGCGCCCGGGCGGCGACCCCTTCCGCTTCATGCCGAACGCGCCCATGTGGCTGCGCGGCAAACGCAGCATCGAGCTGGACCTGAAGCGCGAGGTGGAACGCCATCGCCTGTATGAGCTGGTGAAGACCGTCGACGTGGTCGTCTCCAGCTTCCGAGGCCACGCCGCGGTCGACCTCGGCTGCGACTACGACGTGCTGGCGTACCGCAACCCCGGCATCGTCTACTGCAACATCTCCGGCTTCGGGCCGTACGGACCGTACGTCGGCTACCCCGGCTACGAGGGCGTGGTGGCGGCGAAGTCCGGGCGCATGCAGCTCTTCAGCGGACTGGCCCAGCGCGAGGGTCCGGGGTTCGCGGCGCTACAGGCCGGGTCGCACGCCGCCTCGCAGGCGGCCATCTCGGGCATCCTCGCGGCGCTGATCGCTCGCGACCGCCTCGGCTTCGGGCAGTACCTGGAGACCAGCATCCTGCAGGGCATGCTCCCGTACGACCTGGGTGGACTGCTCCGCAACCAGCTGGCGCAGCGTGACCCGGTCGCCTTCGGACCGGACCCGCTGACGGCGGCCGAGCGGATGCCGACGCTCAACTATCACCCGGTGCAGGCGAAGGACGGCCGCTGGATCCAGCTCGGCAACCTGCTCCAGCACCTCTTCGACAACTTCCTGACCGCCGCCGACCTGCTCGATGTCTACGCCGACGAGCGCCACCAGGGCGCGCCCGCCACGTGGGCGCCCGAGGACCGCGAGGCGTTCCGTGACCGCATCCTGGAGCGCATGCGCGAGAAGACCGCCGATGAGTGGATGGCGATCTTCCAGGAGAACGGCGGCGTAGCGGCCCACACGTTCCAGAGCACGCAGGACGCCCTGCAGGACCCGGACCTGGTCGTCAACGGGCACGTGATCGAGGTGGACGACCCGACCCGTCACATGAAGATGGGCGCCAGCGTCATGGAGACCGTGCTCGGCCTGGTGGGGCGGAAGGACGAGATCCCGACGAAGATGCAGCAACTGGGACCGCTCGCGCGACTGACGGAGACGCCCGCGCAGCCAGGCGAGCAGGCCCCGGCCGTCGGCCAGCACACCTTCGAGGTGCTGGAGGACGAGCGCCAGGGGTTCGAGGTGAGCGTGCGCGAGACCGGCACGCCCCGCGCGGCGCTGGAGGGCGTGACGGTGCTGGAGTTCGCCACGATCATCGCGACCCCGCTGGGCGCCTCGGTGCTCGCCGATCTCGGTGCGCGGGTGATCAAGGTCGAGCCGATCGGCGGCGACCCGTATCGCGGGATGGGCGGCGGCATCGGCGCGACGAAGACGAACGCCGGCAAGGAGAGCATCGCGGTCGACCTGAAGTCCGAGGAGGGCCAGGCGGTCGTACGCCGTCTCATCGAGCGTGCGGACGCGATCATCCACAACTACCGGCCCGGCGTGCCCGAGCGCCTGGGCATCGGCTACGAACAGGCGAAGGCCATCAAGCCGGACATCATCTACGTCTCGGCCAACGGCTACGGGCCGGACGGCCCCAGCGCACACCGCCCGGCGACGCACCCGATCCCGGGCGCGGCCCTGGGGGGCGCCGGCTGGCAGGCCGGCGAGGGCTTCCCCCCGCCCGAGATTGGCACGATCGAGGAGACGCGGGAGGCCGCCCGCCGCCTCTCGCGCGCGAACGAGGTGAACCCGGATCCGAACACCGCGATGGTGATCGCCGCCTCGACGATGCTCGCGCTGTACGCGCGGCACCGGCACGGGATCGGCCAGCAGGTGTTCGTGGACATGCTGGGCGCCAACGCGTACGCGAACGCGGACGACTTCATCGGCTACGAGGACAAGGAGGAGCGCCCGGGTGTGGACGCGGACCTCTACGGCACCGGACCGCTCTACCGGCTCTACCGTTGCTCGGAGGGCTGGGTCTTCCTCGGGGTCGTGCTGGACAAGGAGTGGACGCAGCTGTGCCTGCGCATCGGTAGCCCCGAACTGGCGATGGACCCGCGCTTCGACACGCGCGAGGGGCGCCGCGAGAACGGTGAGCAGCTGGCGAAGCTGCTGGCGGACCTGTTCGAGACCGAGACGGCCGACTACTGGGAGCGTCACCTGGGCATCGCGGGCCTCGGCTGCGTGCGCGCCGATGGGCCGTGGCCGGGCAATTTCTGGCTGGAGGACCCCCACGCGAAGGTCGCGGAGCTGGTGACGCGCGTCGACCACGCGCGCTGGGGCGACTACCTGCGGTGGGGGCCGGTGGTGAAGCTGCACCGAACGCCGGCGCCGCTCAAGGGCGCCGCCCTAGGGGGCGAGCACACCGATGCCATCCTGGCCGAACTGGGCTTCGACGACGCGGACGTGGCCCGGCTCCGCGAGTCTGGCGTGGTGTGGTCAGAGGTGGTGGAGGGCGCCGGGCGGGACAACTGACCGCCCGGCCCGACACCCTCCGAGCGGTCACGGCGTGCTGTCCGCCTCTCGAGGCTTCTACACAGCAGCGGGCCGTCCCTCCTGCCCGTGGGCGCGCAGGTAAAGCGGCAGCGCGGAGCCGAAGACGCCGCCTGCCACCATCAGCGCCATGCGCACGGACCGCACGCTCGCGAGCAGGCCAAAGCCCGGCCCGGCGACCACCTGTCCCAACGCATCGGCCTGCCCGAGCATCGAGAGCACGGTCGCCCTCGATCGCGACTCCAGGCCGCGGTTGATCCACGCCAGCATGAGCGGCGCCTGTGCCGCTCGCGCCCACGTCGTGACCCAGTACGCGAAGAGCGCGAGCCAGAACGCACCCGCGACCGCGAACCCGAGCACGGCGGCCACCAGTACGACGGTCAGCACGATCAGCGAACGCGCGATCGCCGCGGCGTCCTCGAGCCGCGTCAGCCGGCCCGCCAGCCACGTGGCGCCGATGCCGCCGACGAGCATGCCGACCGAGAGCAGGCCGAACCAGCCCTCTTCGCCCAGACCCAGCAGCGGCGGGAACGAGAACTGGTCCACCAGGTGCAGCGGCCAGAGCCGGTCCAGCGCCTCGGACGCCCCGCCGGCCAGCAGGGTGATCGCGAGCACACCGATCAGCACCGGGCGCCCACGGACCGCCCGCACGCCACCGAGGGCGGTCGACCCCATCGAGGCACACGTGCCCCGGTCCGCACCGCGGGCGGGCGTGAAGCCGCGCTCGGTCATCGTGAGGGCGAGTCCGACGCCGACCAGCAGGCTCAGGACGCCGGCGGCGAGCAGCGTCGCCTGCAGGTCGACGATGCCGAGACCGACGCCGGCGGGAATCCCCGCGAGGCGGCCCGCCTGCCCGATCTGCGCCGCTCGGACGTAGACCGGCGCCGCGGCCACCTCACCAACCTCGTCTGCGAGCCAGGCTTGCCGGGCGCCGCTGCCCAGCGTGACGCCGATGCCCCAGACGATGTGCCCTATCAACACGAACGCGAAGACCGGCACCGCGCCCATGAGCACGAACCCGACGGCGTTCACCACCTGCCCGAGGATCATGGAGAGGCGGCGGCTGTAGAGGTCCGCCACGACGCCCGTCGGGACCTCACCGAAGAACACGGCCGCTTCGACGCCGGTACCCACGAGGATCAGCCCCAACGGGCTGAGCGTCGCCTCCCGCACCACGTAGAGGCCGTACGTCGTGAAGGCGACGGCCGAGATGACACCGCAAGTGAAAGCGGTGACCAGGTAGAGCCCGACCGGGTCAACCGGCCGGCCCGGCAGCAACGTCGGCTGCCGGTGGATGCGCCACGGCGGCGCATCCGATGAAGACGAGTCCACAGGACACTCCCTCGATCAGGACGGGGGCGCGCAGGACCGCGCCACCGCCACAGCGGAGGCCCCGGCGGAGCCGCCTCGAGGGTTCGGTGCTACGAGGAGCGGACGCGCGCCGGGGAACCGGTGGTGGTCACGAGGAGCAGTGCCTTCATCGGATCCCCCTTCGGCCGCCCGCACGTGGAGGGCGAACACGTCATCACGTGCGCGAAGTGTCCGGCACCCTGTCGCGCCGCGTCAACCGTGGGCCGCCCGCAAACCAACGGTCTGCTACCGTCCGAACCAACGAAGGGACGGGCAATGACTTCCACCGCGCTGGAGATCTACGGGCATTGCGATGGGCGATTCGAGGCGGTGCGCGACGTGTTCGCGTCGCACTTCGAACAGGGGCTGGAGGTGGGCGCCAGCGTCGCCGTGATGCTCGAAGGGCGCCTCGTCGTCGACCTGTGGGCGGGCCACGCCGATACCGCCGGCGAGCGCCCCTGGGCGCGCGACACCATCGTGCGCGTCTTCTCGACGACGAAGGGCGTGGTGGCGCTCTGCATGCACATGCTGGCCGACCGAGGGCTGGTCGACCTCGATGCGCCGGTCGCTCGCTACTGGCCGGAGTTCGCGCAGGCCGGCAAGGAGCGCATCACGGTCGCGCAACTACTCGACCACTCCGCCGGGCTGCCGGCGGTCTCGACGCGCCTGCCCGACGACGCCCTGAACGACTGGGCGCGGATGGTGGCCACCCTGGAGGCCCAGGCGCCGTGGTGGGAGCCGGGCGCCGACCACGGCTACCACGCCGTCACCTGGGGCTGGCTGAACGGCGAGGTCCTGCGCCGCGTCACCGGGCGCACGCCCGGCGCCTTCATCCGGGAGCAGATCTGCGCCCCGCTGGGTATCGACTTCTACCTCGGCTTTGGCCCGGAACTCGACGAGCGGGTCGCCGACATGGTCCCGGCGCCCGGCGACCCCGGCGCCGCGGTGGGCGCGGCCTCGGCCGGGACCGACCGCACCTCGATGAGCTGGAACGTGTGGAACAACCCGCCCCGCGTCTTCGCGGAGGCGAACACGCGCGCGTCGAGGGCCGCTGAGATTCCCGCGGGCAACGGTCACGGCAACGCGCGCGGCCTCGCGAGGTTGTACGGCGCGCTGGCGCTCGGAGGCGAACTCGACGGCGTGCGGTTGATCTCGGAGGCGGCGTTGGAGCGCGCCATACGTCCCGCGCGCGAGGGCCGCGACGCGGTCCTCGGCGTCCCCATGCGGCGCTCGCTGGGCTTCATGCTGCACAACCCCGAGCGCGCACCGGACCCGCGCAGCCCGCGCGCCTTCGGGCACCCCGGCGCGGGCGGATCGAGCGCCTTCGCGGACCCCGAGCACCGCCTCGGCTTCGCCTACACGATGAATCGCGTGGGCACGCCCCCCGACACGCGCAGCGCGTCCCTGGTGGGCGCGCTGTACGGCGCGCTCTAGTGCGGCGCGTCCGCTCGGGCTAGCGCTCGACGAGCTGGGTGAGCACGCCGCCGGTCACGGACGGGTGGATGAAGACCTGCCCCTTCACCGGATTGCCCTCGCCAGGGTCGCCGACGAGGCGGATGCCCTTGCCACGGAGGTCGGCCACGGCCTGCTCCAGGTTGTCGACCTTCATCGCCACCAGGTGGACGCCTTCGCCCTGGTCGGTCAGACGCTTCGCGATCGGACCCTCGTCGCCCAGGTTGGAGACCAGCTCCAGGTACGAGTCACCGAAGCGGAAGAACGCCATCGTCACGCCAGCGCCCGGTGACTCGCTGCGGTCGCTCACGTCGCCGTAGATCGACTCGTAGCGGCCGACCGCCGCCTCGATGTCCTTCACGGCGATCACAACGTGGTCCACGCCCTTGAACATGCGGATTCCTCTCCCCGTGCCGCCCCGAGGGCGACCGACGCTCGCTCGGCGCTCCTCAGCGGCTAGCCCCTCGGCAGGCCGAGGCCGCGCGTGGCGATGATGTTGCGCTGTATCTCGCTGGTGCCGGCGGCAATCGTGAGCGAGACGCTGGACATGTAGTAGCTGGCGAACTCCCCGCCCAGGGGCGCCCGCTCGTTGCCGGGCCGCAGCTGGCCGGCCAGTCCCAGCATGTTCACGCCTCGACGCGCGAGGCGCTGCTGGGTCTCCGAGCCGAACATCTTGGACATGGAGGACTCCATGTTCGGCACCAGCCCGCGCGACTGCATCCAGGTGACGCGGTAGCCCAGCAGCTCGCCGATCGCCACCTCCGTGGCGGTGTCCCCCAGGGACAGGCGGTGCACCGGGTTGTCGACGACGCGGCGGCCCTCCCCGGCGCTGTCGGGCTGCTGCGCGTGCCGCAGCAGCCGCTGGTACGGCGGATTCGCCGCCGCAATGCGGTGGATGCCGGAGCGCTCGAAGTCCAGCGTGGTCGTCGAGACGTACCAGCCCCTGTTCTCCTCGCCGATCATGTTCTTCGCCGGCACCCGCACGTCCTCGAAGAACGTCTCGTTGAAGCCGGCGGCGTCGTGGAGCTGGACGATCGGCCGCAGCGAGATGCCGGGGGTGTCCATGCGCAGCATGAAGTACGAGATGCCTCGGTGCTTTGGGGCGTCCGGGTCCGTGCGCGTGAGCACGTGGATCCAGTCCGCGTTCTGCGCGCCGGAGGTCCAGATCTTTTGCCCGTTGATCACGAAGTCGTCGCCATCCCGGACCGCGCGCGTCTGCAGCGACGCAAGATCCGATCCGGAACCTGGCTCCGAGTAGCCCTGGCACCAGTTCACCTCGGCGTTGGCGATCTTCGGCAGGTGCTCCTGCTTCTGCTCCTCGGTGCCGTGGATGATCAGCGTGGGGCCGACGCGGTCCGCGCCCTGTCCGCCGGTGGGGGCGCTGGCGTGCGCGGACTCCTCCGCGAAGATGAGCTGCTCGAAGTGCGTGGCGCCGCGGCCGCCGTAGGCGGGCGGCCAGGCCATGGTCAACCAGCCGTGCTCCGCCAGGCGCTTCTGGTATGCCTGGACGCGCTCGTAGCGGCTCTCCGCCTCGGAGGCGCCGCCGCGCCAGTGCTCGTCGATGAAGGACCGGACCTGCGACCGGAAGTCGCGCTGCTCGTCGGTCCAGCTGAAGTCCATGTGGCGATCCCTCCGCTCTTGCCGCATGGTACGACGAGGCACGCGCAGATGTCCGGGGAGGGCTGCTGATGGATATGCGTTGCGAGGTGGACCAGGCGGCCCGGCGGAGCCTGACCGTCACCACCGCCATGGTGCACGCCTACGCCGGCATCACCGGCGACGAGAACCCGCTGCACTTCGACGAGTCGTTCGCGAGCCGGACGCGCTTCGGGCGGCTGATGGCGCAGGGCGGCATCACAACCGGCATCCTGCACGCCCTCGTGGCCATGGACCTGCCGGGGCCGGGCTCGGTCTTCGCGCGGCAGTCCTGGACGTTCCCGCGCCCGGTCTACATCGGCGACACGATCCACGCCGAAGGCCGGGTGACTCGAGTGGACCGGAGGCGGCGCTTAGCCGAGATGGCGTTTACGGTGGTGAACCAGGATCACGAGACAGTCCTGGAGGGGACCGCCACCATCTACCAGGCGATCCCGGAGGGGCCGGCGCCGTAACCGATGCGGGCGGGTTTGACACCGCTCCGATCCGTAGTAGCGTTCCCCACCGGCCCTCCCCAGCCAGCCACTTCCCGCGCGCTTCTGGAGGATTCGCCCATGCCCCAGAACGAGCCATCCGTGCTGATCGTGGAGGACGATCTACCCCTCCTACGGAGCCTCACCATGCTCTTTCGTAGCGAGGGATACGAAGTCGCCACAGCGGCAAACGGCGCTGAAGCACTGGAGGTGCTGGACAGCGAACATGCGGATGTCGTCATCCTGGACCTGGAAATGCCCGTCATGGACGGTCGGGAATGTTTTCGCGCAATGAGGGAGCGCGGACTTCAGACCCCCGTCCTGTTGCTCTCCGCCTACGGTGCACAACGTGCCCGGCGCGAGCTCGGAGCTGACGACTCGCTGGAGAAACCGTTCGATGTCGACCAGCTGCTCGAACGGGTGGCGTCGCTTCGGGCGATGGTCAGGCAACCCGTCGGCGCGTCCGCCCCGCGGGCGAGCGCCTGACCGAGGCCCCCGCGCCTCACTCCTCCCGCCCGGCCCAATCGCCTTCGGCACCCCTCTCTTGGAGGGTGCTCTCGCGCGCCCGGGCGCCGTCAGTCGATGCGCGTGTGACGAAGGCGCAGCGAGTTCGCCATCACCGAGACAGACGACAGCGCCATGGCGGCGGCGGCGACGATCGGGTTGAGGAAGCCCCGCTCGCCGAACACCGGCCGCAGCACGGCGGGCACGTCCACATCGAGTAGTCCGCTGAACGCGAGGTAGCCGAGGCCGGCCGCCACCGGGATCAGCGCCACGTTGTAGGCGAAGGCCCAGCCCAGGTTCTGCCACATCGTGCGCATCGTCGCGCGGCTGATCGCAATGGCCCCGGCGACACCGGCGAGGTCGGCGCGCATCAGCGTGACCGGCGCCGTCTCCATCGCCACGTCCGTCCCGCCACCGATGGCGATCCCGACGTCCGCGGTCGCCAGCGCGGGGGCGTCGTTGATGCCGTCGCCCACCATCGCCACCACGCGGCCCCGCGCCTGTAGCTCCTGGACGATGCGGGACTTGTCCTCTGGCCGCACCTGCGCCATCACGCGCTGGATGCCGACCTGCGCGGCCACCGCTTCCGCCGTGCCCTGCTGGTCGCCCGTCAGCATCACGACCTCAACGCCCATCGCCCGCAGGCGCTCGATGCCGGCGGCTGCGCTCTCGCGGATGCGGTCGGCGACCGCGATCACGCCGGCAGGGCGGCCATCGATGGCCACACGGATCGGCGTCTCGCCGGCGCCCGCAGCCTGCTCTACCAGGAAGTCGAGACGCATCGCGCCCCGCGTGGAGGCTGGCACGTCGCGCGTCGCCAGCAGTTCCGCGTTGCCCGCCAGCACCTCGTGGCCCGCCACGCGCGCGACCACGCCCTGCCCCGCGATGGCCTCGAAGGTCTCCGGCCATTCCAGTTTGAGCGCGCGGCGCTCCGCCTCCCGCACGATGGCTTCCGCGTACGGGTGCTCGGAGCCGCGCTCCGCGGAGGCCACCAGCCGCACGAGGTCGTCGGCGGACACACCCGCGTCCGGCGCCAGTTCCACCGTCGTGACCACCGGACGCCCCTCGGTGATGGTGCCGGTCTTGTCGAGCACCACCGTGTCGACGCGCCGCGCCTCTTGCAGCGCCTCGGCATTCCGGACCAGGATGCCGCGGCGCGCGGCGCGTCCGATGCCGACCATGATCGCTGTCGGCGTCGCGAGCCCCAGCGCGCAGGGGCAGGCGATGATCAGCACGGCCACGGCGTTGAGGATCGCGATCGTGAACGCCGGCTCCGGGCCGAACACCAGCCACACGACCAGCGTCACCGCGGCCACCAGGAAGACCGCCGGCACGAAAACGGCGGCGATGCGGTCCGCCAGGCCCTGGATCGGCGCCTTCGAGCCCTGCGCGTCCTCCACCAGCCGGATGATGCGCGCGAGCGCCGAGTCCGCGCCCACCGCCGTCGCACGCACGCGTAGCAGGCCGCCACTGTTCATCGTGGCGCCGAACACCGAGTCGCCCGGCCCCTTGGTCACGGGCACGGACTCGCCGGTCAGCATCGACTCATCGACGGCGGAGGCGCCCTCGATGACCTCGCCGTCCACCGGGATCTGCTCGCTCGGCCGCACGATCACGATGTCCCCGGGCTGCACCGCCCTCACGGGGATCTCGTACTCGCGGCCATCCTCCAGCACGCGCGCCGTCTGCGGCCGCAGGGCGATCAGGCTCCGCACCGCCTCGGAGGTCTGGCCCTTCGCGCGCGCCTCCAGCAGCCGCCCGAGCAGCACCAGGCCGATGATCGCAGCCGAGACGTCGTAGAAGACCGCCGCTTCCAGCCCTTCGATGCCCTCGAACACCTGCGGGGCAAAGGTCGCGACCACGGAGTACGCGAAGGCGGCGGAGGTGCCGACGACGATGAGCGTGTTCATGTCGCTGGAGCCGTGACGCCCGACCTTCCAGGCACCTGTATAGAACCGCCAGCCGGCCCAGAACTGCACGGGCAGCGCGAGCAGGAAGAAGGACGGGGGCATGACGCGCGCCGGCAGCCACTCCATCAACTCCGGGAAGAGCCAGGTCAGCGGCATCCAGGCCATGAGGACCGCGGCCACCGCGAGCGAGAAGATGGTGCGCCGCTTCAGCGACGCGTACTCCGAGCGGCGCTCCGACTCGAGGCGGTCGCGTGCGCCCTCCTCGTCGCCGGCATCCGGCATCCGCAGCTCGTAGCCAGCGCGGTCGACGGCGGCGCGCATGGCCTCGTAGTCCGCCTGCCCGGTGACCGTCGCCTCCTCGGTGGCCAGGTTGACCTGCGCGCTCGCGATGCCCTCGACGCCCGCCAGCGCGCGCTCCACGCGCCGCACGCACGAGGCGCAGGTCATCCCACGTACGTCGAAACGCAGCGGCACACGCGTCACCGCTGCGCCCGAGGCGCCGTCACCCTGCCGTTCAGTCTCGATGGTCATCGGTCATCCCCATTTGGAGCGGCGACAATTGGCCGCTCGCGCTCACCGCTCGTCCTGCCCCGCCTTGCCGCTCTCTCTGACCCGGCTCGCCGCCCGTCTGACCCGTTTGCCGCTCGTCTGACCAGATTGCCGCTCGTCCTGAGCCGCCGAAGGATGAGCGGCCTCGGGGCCTCTCGAATGTCCGCTCGCCCTTCGACGGGCTCAGGGTGAGCGGACCGCATCCCTCGCTAGCGGTTGGCCAGCTCGTACAGCTCGACCAGCTCCTGCACCACGGGCTCCGTGCGGCCCTCGTTGATCGCGTCCACCACGCAATGGCGGAGGTGCCCATCGAGCATCTTCGACTCCATCTTGTCGATGGCGCGCCGGACGGCGTAGGTCTGCTTCAGCACGTCGACGCAGTAGGTGTCGGACTCCACCATGCGGCGGACGCCCGCCAGGTGGCCCTCGATGTAGGCGAGGCGCTTCAGCACGTCGCTGCGGGTGTCCTGGTCCATGGCCTGTCCTCTTCCCTAGTCCCTCGGAATCGCCAGTGCGGCCTGTATCGGCTGCCCCCAGGGCATCGTCACCGTCTGCAGGTCGATTCGGTGGCCGTCACCAACGGCCCCGCGCAACCGCGCATCAGCGTCGCGCCCGACGAGCATCTGCTTGCCGCAGCAGCAGTCCTCGAGTGGCTGTTCCGCGACGGAGCGGTCGAGGGCGAAGCCGGCATCGCAGCCGCAGTCACAGTCGTAGTTCACGTCGGCGCCCCGGGGCGTCGCCGTCACCCGATAGGCGGGCGTCCAGGTGTCCGGCGTGCGCCCGTCATGCTGGCCCGGCACGCTGGCGGCGTCCGTCGACTCAGCGGCGTCGCCCAGCGGGTAGCCCTCGGCGGCCAGCCCCTCGCTGACACGGTCGAGCGTGGCCCCCGAGGCCACCTCCACGACGAAGCTCTTCGACGCCGGGTCGCCGGAGATGAACCGGGCGCCCTCGATGCCGTCGACGACACGCTGGATGGTGGCCACGCAGTGGTCGCAGGTGATGTCGGGGGCTGAGAGGCTGGCCTGCACGGGATGACCCTTTCGTTCGGGGAGGCTTGTTCGCCATCCAGTGTACACCCATACCCCCCCGGTAGGGGTGGCACCAAGTTATTCGATGTCCCTGACAGTCCGCTCAGCCGGTCATCACATCTCTATTGCGCAAGCCTGTTCGGCCCGATACTGGCTCATCGACCGTTGGCGGGCGAAACGGGACCGTTCTTGCGGGTCTCCTGGCGATCCGGCTCCGGGCAGCGTCACATCGCGTGGCGCTTCCGAAACCACGCACCGACGAACCACCCCCTGACGTCGTTCGAGACGCGCGTCCTCGGCACACGTTCCCTGCGCGCGTTCTTTGTCGACGGACTCTTTTCGAGCGCCTCCGACGTGATCGTGGTGCGATTCCTCTCCGTCTACGCGATCGCCCTCGGCGCCTCGAACGCCGAGATCGGCCTCATCGCCATCGCCAACGGACTGGCAGGCATCGCCGCGCTGGCGCCGGGCGCCTGGATCGCCGAGCGCGCGCGCTCGAGGAAACTCGTCGTGCTCCTCTCCGGCGGCGGGCTGGGGCGCCTGTGCGTGCTCGCGATGGCGCTCGTACCCGTGATGCTCGCCGACCATCGAGCGGTGCTGCCGCTGATCGTGCTCAGCGGCCTGCGCTGGTTTGCCGGCAGCGTGGGGCACCCGGCGTGGGTGTCGCTGCTGACGGACATCGTGCCGGTGGACTTGCGGCGTCTGTACGTCTCACGCCGCATGCTCGGCATCGCCGTCGTGGCCGCCATCGGTGCGCCGCTCGTGGGCTTCCTGATCCGCGCCCTGGGCGGCGTGAGCAGCGTGGAGGCGTTCCAGTGGGCGTTTCTGCTCGCCGCCGCGCTCGGCTTCGTCAGTACCTTCTGGTACGCGCGCATCGAGGAGCCGCCCCGGCCCGCCGAGGGCCGCGCCGCCGGCTCGACCCGCGCGATGCTGCGCGACCGGCCGTTCGTGCAGTACCTGGCCGGGACGCTGCTGCTGCACACCACCCGATGATCGCGGGGCCGTTCTTCGCCGCCTACCTGGTGCGCGACCTGGGCGCCTCCGCGACCGAGGTGGGCATCCTGGGCACCGTGGACGCCGTGTCCGCCGTCGTCGGGCAGTTCATCGCGGGCTGGGTCGCCGTGCGCTACGGCTCGGCGCGGCTGCTGCGCTGGAGCATGGTGCTGCTCCCGGCCCTGCCGCTGCTGTGGGCGATCTCGACGAGCCCGGAACAGGCCGCGCTCCCGAACGCCCTCGGTGGGGCCGCGTGGGCGGCCTTCAACCTCGCGGCGTTCAACCTCCTGCTGGACTTCGCGCCGCAGGAGAACATTCCGCGCTACGCGGCGACCCACCAGACGATGGTGCTGGCCGCCTCCTTCTTCGGCCCGGTGATCGGCACGGCGATCGTGGCAGGCTACGGCCTGCGCGCCGCCATGCTCGTCTCCGCCGCCGGGCGCGTCGTCGCCCTCGGCGTCATGGCCTGGCCGGCCCAGCCCCGCTCCGCCCCGCGCGACGAGGGCACCCAGGGTGTCGGGGACCTCGCCACCGCGCCAGTGACCGAGGCCATCGAGGCGTAGCACTGGCCGCCCTGGCAATCACGTCCGAAGATGGCTGGTCAGAGGAGACGCCGTGAACGCTCCCGAGACTTCCGAGACTGACAGCCTCCGGGACGCGAGCACCTCGGACGGGGCGCTGCCCTCGGTGGCCGCGACCGCACAGCCGGTGGTCGTGGCGGCGCCGGGCGTACCCGGTTCCGCGCTACCCCGCACCTTCGTCTCGCTTGGCGAGCGGGACTTCCGGCTGCTCACCATCAGTACGGTCGCCATCGGCTTTGGCCAGTGGGGCCAGATGATCGGCATGAACTGGCTCGTGTTCGTGCTCACCGGCTCGGCGGTGCAGCTAGGCGCGGTCTCCTTCATCGGCGGCATCGTCGCGCTCATCCTGACGCCCTTCGGCGGCCTGATGGCGGACCGCTATCCGAGGCGGACCGTCCTCATCGTGGCTACGGCAGCCAACGCCGTGCAGGCGGTCGTGCTCGCGGTCCTGGTGGTCACGGGGGTCGTCGAGGTGTGGCACGTCTACGTCTTCGCGCTCATCGCCAGCGTCATGATGGCGCTCAACCAGCCCGCGAGGCAGGCGTTCGTCTTCGATGTCTCGACCGATGAGACGCTGCCGAACGCCATCGCGATGAATTCGATCGCGCAGAACGTCTCTCGCATCGCGGGGCCGCCCTTCGCGGGGGCGCTGGCAGGGTTCTCGACGGCGGCGCCCTTCGTCTTCGTGGCCACCATGGGCGGCTTTGCGAGCGCGGTCACGGGCCGCATCAGCCGCACGGCCCGCGAGGCCGACACCGGGCCGCGCCGCAACCCGTTCGCCGAAGTCGCGGAAGGCTTCCGCTACCTAGGGAGCGACTCGCGGCTGCTCGGACTGCTCGTCGTGAACGCGCTGCCGGCGATGCTCGTGTACCCGTACATCTCATTCATGCCGGTGGTCGCCGAAGAGGTGCTGGGCGGCGGCGCCTTCGAGTACTCGGTGCTGGTCGCGATGATCGGAGTAGGTTCCGTAATCGGCCTCGTGCTGCTCGCCTTCCTCGGCGACCTGCGGCACCGGGGCGCCTGGATGCTGGCCGGCTTCTTCGCCTACATGCTGATGGTGCTCGCCTTCACCCGCTCCGAGGCGCTCCTGCTCTCGGTGGGCATCCTGATTGGCGCCGGGGTCGTCCACGGCTTCGCGCTGGCGCTCAACACCACGCTCTTCCAGCTCGTCGTGCGCCCCGACATGCGCGGCCGCGGCATGGCGGTCTGGCAGATGTCGTTCGGCCTCATGCCGCTGGGCGCCCTGCCGATGGGCTTCCTCATCGCGCAGGTGGGCGTGCAGGACGGGATCGGGCTTTTCACGCTCGGGTGCCTCGCCAGCTTCGTCCTGATCACGCTGTTCTGGCGCGCGGTGCGACGGCTGTAGCACCGTCCCCGCCCGACTGGCGCCCGAGGCGGTCCCTCGTATAGTCGCGGGGCGACGAGAGGCGGTTCCGTGGTCCCAGAGCAGTCCCAGCAGCCGGTGCACGCCCTCTGGCGGCCGCGCGCGGGTCCCGAGGCGGTGCCGACGCTCTTCGCCATCCACGGACACGGCGCGCACGCCATGGACCTCATGGGGCTCGCTCCCTACCTCGCCGGCGGCCGCGTGCAGGTGATCTGCCCGGAGGCGGAGTTCGTGCTGCAGCCGGGGATGCCCTCGTACACCTGGTTCCATCGAGACGCAGAGGGCAACCGCCCGCCCGAGGAGTTTGAGCGGGTGGCGGCATCGCTCTCCGGCTTCATCGAGGACGCCACGGAACGCTACCGCGCCGACCGGGAGCGCACCGCCGTGCTCGGCTTCAGCCAGGGCGGCTCGCTCGCCTACCGCCTCGGCCTTGCCGAGCCCTCGCGGTTCGCCGGCATCGCGGCGCTCTCCACCTGGCTGCCGGACGAGGCGGTCGAGGCTGCCTCGGAAGACCGCGAGGCGCTGGCCGCTCTCCCGGTCCTAGTGCAGCACGGCACCGAGGACCCCATGGTGCGCATCGACCGCGGGCGCGACTCGAAGGCGCGGCTGGAGGCGCTGGGGGTGCGCCTCGAGTACCACGAGTACCCGATGCAGCACCAGATTGCCGCGGAGAGCCTGCAGGACCTCTCGGCCTGGCTGGAGCGGGTGCTGCGTATCGATCCCGCGGAGGCGTAGGGCCGCGACAGCCGCCACACGCCTCGCCCGCACGCGTTATGCTGCCCGCGGCGAACGACAAAGGGCGCGCAGCGGGAGGTAGCACGTGACCCAGCAGATGACCGACTACCGCCAGGAGATGCGCGAGTGCGCCGAGGCGATCGGCCTCGAGCCGCCGGCAATCGTCCAGCCCGAAGACCGGTACGTCGACCTCAACGGCATCCGCTTCCACTACCTGGACTGGGGCAACGAGCACCTGCCCCACCTCGTGCTGCTGCACGGCGGCAGCCTGACCGCGCACACGTGGGACATGGCCTCGCTGGTGCTGCGCGAGCGCTACCACGTCGTGGCCCCGGACCAGCGAGGGCACGGCGACACGGGGTGGACGCCGGACGGCCAGATCGGCCGCGACAACGGCGACCTGATGCTGGAGGACACGAAGGCGTTCATCGACCACCTGGGCTACGACCACCTGGTGCTCTGCGGCATGTCGATGGGTGGCATGAACTCGATCCGCTACGCCTCGCGGTACCCGGAACGCCTCGACGCGCTGGTCATCGTGGACATCGCCCCGGTCACGATGCAGCAGGGGCTGATCGAGATGGAGCAGTTCCGTCGCGAGACGGAGACGATGCGTCGCTTCGAGGACTTCCTGGAGCGTGCGGTCAACTTCAACCCTCAGCGCAAGCCGGCGCACCTGAAGTACAGCCTGCTCCACAGCCTGAAACAGGTCGACGACGGCTGGACCTGGAAGCAGGACCATCGCCGCCGCCCGGCGATGGAGGGCATGTCCGAGGATGAGATGAAGGCGGCCCGCCAGCAGCGCGCCGAGGCGATGTGGGCGGACGTGAAGCGCATCGAGGTCCCGACGCTCCTCATGCGCGGCGAGATCAGCAAGATCCTCTCGCCGGAGGCCGCGGCCGACACGGTCGCGGCCATGTCCGACTGCGAGCAGGTGGTGATCCCCCGCGCGGGGCACTCGGTGCAGGGTGACAACCCTCGAGGCTTCGCCACGGAACTGGACGCATTCGTGTCGAAGCGGGTGCCGCGGTAGGACCCGGGCCCGGCCGGCCGCATCGACCCATGGCGCCTCGACCGCTCCTCGTCGCGATCACGGGACCGCCGGGCTCTGGGAAGACCGCGCTCGCGCAGCGGCTGACAGAGGAGGGCGCGCTGGCTCTGCCCCGCCTCTCCCGCGACCTGCTGAAGGCTGGCCTGGTATGGACCGAGGAGGCCGAGACAGAGGCAGTGCGTCTACGTGCTTTCGACCTCTTCTTCGACACTGCGGAGAACTGGCTGCGCGCGAATGTCAGCCTGATCGCGGACCAGACCTTCCGTCGCGTCCCCAGTGAGGAACGATTCAGTCGCCTGCTCGATGTCGCAGATGCGGTTGCTATCGAGTGCCAGACCTCGCGGGAGGTGGCACATCGCCGGTTCAAAGAGCGAGAGCGCGCTAACGGGAACATCCCGGCGGATCGCCTGGCCGAAATCCTCCGACGCATGGAGGACGGCACCTACCAGTGGGACACGTTCCGGCTTTCGGGGCTCGGGGTGCCCGAACTATGCGTCGACACCACCGAAGGATATGCACCGGGCCTGGAGGCGATCATCGAGTTCTGCCGCAGCCGTGGTGTGAAGCCACAGGCGGCCTTGTGAGGCGTGGTGTCACCAAATCGCGAGCATGCTCAGCATTCCGCTCACCCTGAGCCCGTCGAAGGGTGGGCGGACACCTCGGTAGCGCGGAGGTCCTGTCCGGCTCCCCACTCCCGCAGCGCGGGAGGGGGCTGGGGGTGAGGGTCAGAACCCGTCCGGACACCAGGGCGCGTACCGCGTCGCGAAGAGCCGGTCCGCGGTCCCAAGCGCCGAGGCGTCGCGCGCCTCGATGAGTCCGGCGTTGGCCAGGTGCGTGGCGGTGCGCAGCCCCGAAAAGAGGGGCGCCAGCGTGTTCACCGACATCGAGAGGTCGGGCGCCTCGCTGGTGGGCGTGACGATGGCCTCCTCGCCGCTCGTCTCGAGGCGGTACGTGGCGTCGTTCCAATCGCAGAGGTCGTCGCGGATACGGAGGGTAAGGGCGCCCTCGCCCGAGTAGGGCCGGAGCGGTAGCGCCTGCTCCACGTCCGTCAGGCGCATCCACATCGCGTCTCCCGTGCGTCGGCGTAGCGCGCGTGGCTCCAGCAGCAGGTCCGGCGCCGGGTCATCGGTGGGTGCGTTGTGCCAGAAGACGCGCCCGATGAGGTCGTGCGCCCGGACATGCGCCCAGAGACCTCGGTAGGCGTCGAGGTCGAGGTAGGCCAGGTCACGGATCCACATCGTGTCCTGCGGGTTCGGCTCCCCCATCGCCTCGCCCTCCTTCGTCCGATAGACCATGTAGCCGCGGGGCTCGGCGTCTACTCGGTAGACGCCGACGTGGTACCGCCCGCCCTTTGGCGGCGGCCGCAGCATCGCGTCCCACCCCACCTCGACCCGCTCGATCAACAGGTTCCGGGGCTCGGCGAACGTCCGGTAGATGTCCTGCATCACCGGCCGCGCCTCGTCCATCGGGGTGATGCGCACGCTGCCCTTCGGCACCTCGTCGTGGAAGAAGGCGGTCTGCCGGGGGTCGAACTCGTATCCGGCCAGCGTCGAGGCGAGACCGTAGCCGAAGCGCTGATAGATGGCGCCCATGCTCGCCCAGAGCATCGCCACGTACTGGCCGCGCTCGCGCTGCTCCGCAAAGCCCTGCTGCTTGATGCGCCTCAGTAGCCCCTGCCGCCGGTACTCGGGGTACGTGCCGACCGCCGTGATCCCCGCAACCGAGGCACGCCGGCCGTTCAGCCGTACGCGGAAGGGGTACGCACCCATGGTCGCGGCCAGACGGCCATCGACGAACGCGCACGTCGTCCACTCCGGGCGCAACGTGCCGGCGAACTCGTCATCCGGCGACGGCTCGTCGGGGGACGAGAAGACGTACGCCGTCAGGCGGCGATAGTCCAGCATCTCCTCGGGCCGGGCGGCGCGGATCTCGATGGTCACAGGGCACTCCATCGCCATCGGCGGCGAACACGTCGAGACGGCGGTCATCAGGTGTCGGTTGCGGCGACAGGTAGTAGCGCATGCGCGAAGGGAGGGCGTCAAGCGGAACCCTTGACGCTTGTGCCGTCATGTGTCAGTCTTTTCTTACACATGGAAGGCACACGCCATGGCCGGATCGACCGCAGATGCTCAGACGGAGGGGGACGCCATGCTCACCGCGCTCTCGGCCCTGGCCAATCCCCACCGCCTGCGCATCGTGGCGGCGCTGGCGGGCGGCCGTGACTACGTCAGCCAGCTCGCCCGCGAGCTGGCGATCAGCCGCCCGTTGCTGCATATGCACCTCCGCAAGCTGGAGGCTGCCGGGCTCGTGCGCGGCACGCTCGAACTCTCCGAGGAGGAAGGCAGAGCGATGAAGTACTACGAGGTGGAGCCGTTCGCGTTCCATCTCACACCGGACGACATCGCGCGGGCAGCGCGCACGCTGAGTGACGGACAGGCCGGCGGTAGCGGCGATGACACGAAGGATGACACGAAGGGGGACAACTAGTGGATGCCGAGCAGATGTGGGGGATGGCGTTCGGGATGGGCGTGCTGATCCTCGGGACGATCATCCTGACCGTCTTCATGTGGCAGATGTTCGTCACCTACCGAGCGCGCGCGGCGCTGACGCGCGAGACTGAGTACAAGAAGCTCGTCGGGCAGGCCACCATGGCCGAGAAGCGCTCGGTGGCCGAACAGGAGCGGACGGCCACCGAGCTGGGCGAGGTGAAGCAGCGGCTCGCGAACATCGAACGGCTGCTGAAAGAGGTCGAGTAGCGGCGCGATGCCGGGTCGAGAGCAGCCGAGCGGGGAACTCGAGCGCCGGTGGGCCTCCCCGGCCGGTGTCTGGCAGCGCTACGGCGCGCAGCGGCTGGATGCCCTGGGCGCCACGCCGAGCCTCTATAGCTTTCGCGAGCCACCCCTCGACGCCGGCGACGCGGCCGCGCTGCTGGACTTCCCGCCGCGCGCCGTGGTGCTCGATGCCGGTTGCGGCACAGGGGCGTACCTCCCCCACCTCGCCGCACGCATACCAGCAGGAGGGCGCCTCGTGGGCCTCGACTTCTCGCCCGCGGCCCTGCGCCAGGCTTCGAGGCTGGACGCCGCCGCGCTCACACTCGGCGACGTGCAGCGCCTCCCCCTCGACGACGCCGCGTTCGACCTCATCGTCTCGGCTCACATGCTCTACCACGTCCCGGACATCGAGGCGGCCATCCGCGAGTTCGCTCGCGTGCTCAAGCCGCGGGGCGTGCTCGCGATCATCGTGGGCACTGAACGCGACCAGGTGGCGCTAGCCGAGCTGTTTACGGCAGCAGGAGGCGACTTCAGTCGCGGGCGCTACGCCGATACACGGTTCAACGCAGACATCGCCCCGCGCTACCTCGACGGCATCTTCGAGCACATCGAGCAGACCGTCGTCACGCCGGAGCTCGTCGTCCCCGACGCAGAGGTGCTGGTAGCGCACTTCGAGGGCGAGCGGGCCGTCGCGGAACCGGCGCTGCGCGACGGCGTGCGCTGGGAGGCGTTTATCGAAAACGTGCGCCGCATCGCCTCAGAGACAATCGCGCGCGAGGGAGCCTTCCGCATTCCGGAGGAGATCGCGCTACTGCGCTGCTGGAAAGCCGCACAACCTTGAGAGGCGGTCACGCCTCGCGGCCGTAGTCCTCGAGGACCGCGGTGATCGTGTGCCGGGCGGTCCGGACCATCGCGGGGTTGGTCTCCGTGTAGTACGGCAACGCGATCAGGGCGGGCGACAGCGCCCAGCCGCGGCCACGTGCCCACGTGGCGTCATCGACGGCCAGTGCTTCGCGGAACACACCGCGGACCGTCGGCGACAGGAGCGTCCACGCGACGGCCACATCGCACGCCGGGTCGCCGACGCCCGAGCTGCCGAAGTCGATGATGGCGCTGAGGCGTCCCTGTTCGACGAGCATGTTCGAGGGCAACAGATCGCCGTGGATCCAGACCGGCGCGCCGTGCCACTCGGGTGCCTCGAGGGCCGCCTCCCACACGGCCGTCACCCTGTCGACGTCCACTACGCCCTCGAGGGAGGCAATCGCCGCACGGGTGGCGACGTCCCTCCTCTCCAGCGGCACGCCCCGCGAGTAGTTGTGCTTTCCGGGAGCGGGCCCTCCGGCGGTGTCGATTCGATGCAGGGCCGCGACGAACTCGGCCAGGGCGCTCGCTGTGTCGGGCGAGTCCCCGATCGCCTCGGTGGTCGCTGTCTCGCCCTCGAGCCACCGGTACACGGACCAGGGCCACGGGTAGCCCTCGCCGGGGACGCCTCTGGCGAGCGGGACCGGGATGGCGAGCGGCAGGTGCGGGCCCAGCTGGGGCAGCCAGCGGTGCTCCTTGTCGATCTCCGCGTCGGTCCCCGGCCGGCGAGGCAGGCGCACTGCCATGTCATCGCCCAGGCGGTACAGGGAGTTTGTGGTCCCGGCTGAATCGAACTGCCGGATCGGCAGCCCGGCCCACTGAGGGAACTGCGCCGCGATCAGGCGCCCGACCAACGACGCATCGGTCGGCACTTCGTCAGCGTGCATTCGGGCAGCTGGCATGCACAGCTCCTCGGACATCGTCTCCCGACGGTACCAGCGCCGATTGGCGGGGACACCAACCCCGCTGAACGCGAAGAGGCGCGGCCTCGGGGCCGCGCCTCACGGCTTTGAGCGCCTCGGACGCCGCTACACCGCGACCGGCAGCCTCGCGAGGAACGCCGAAAGCGCCGCGTTGTAGGGTTCCGCCGCCTCGTAGTAGACGTTGTGCGGTGCGCCCTCGATCTCCACGTACTGCGAGCCCTCGACGAGGCCGTTGAGGCGCTTTGCGGCCTCCACCGCCCGGTCCAGCCCACCCACGATGATGGTCATCGGCGACGTGATCGCACCCACGCGGTCCGCCATCGACGTGCGCTCGTCGACCGTCTTCTGCGAGGGGCGGCGCGGGTTCCGCATCGCCTCCAGGCGCGTGGCGGTGGAGCGGATGCGCAGGTACCGCTCGTACATCCGCGGCTGTGCCTGCTTGAACCCGTCTGTGAGCGAGTCACCGATCGGTAGGAAGAGCGTGTCCGCGTCCAGCGGGTCGCGGCCCGGCGGCATGCCCTGGCCGGGCGCAGCCACGCCGCTGCCCGAGGGAATGAGCGCCAGCGCCTGGTCCGGGTGGCGCGTCGCCCATCGGATCAGCGTGTTGCCGCCCATCGAGTTCCCCGCGATGACCGGCCGCTCGATGCCCAGGGCCGCCAGGAAGCCCTCCAGCTCGTCCGCGCGGTCCGGCTCCTCGGCGTCACGGGGCGAGTTCGAAGAGTGTCCGTGGTTCACGCTGTCGTAGGCGATGCAGCGATAGCGGTCCGAAAACGCGTCGAACTGCTGCCACCACGCCTCCGAGCAGGAGGAGTTGCCGTGGAGGAAGAGCAGCGGCTGCCCCTGTCCCCGCTCCACGTAGTAGATGTCGTTCCCGTGGACGTCGACCCAGGTCATCTCGGTACCTCCAGAGCGGGCGTGATGCTGCGGCGCGCAGTCTAGCAGAGGGCAACGTCCACAGACACGACCGTGCACCCGCTCGCCCTGCGCCCATCGAAGGGTCACCCGAAGGGCCGAGGTGAGTGATGGTTCGGCTCGCCACGAGCGGAGTTGAGCCGACGCCCTACTCCTCCTGGTCGAGCGCGGCCGCCGCGATCGTCTCCAGCGCCCGCGCCTCGATCGGCGGGTTCACCAGGCCGCTGCGCACGTCGCGGAAGTAGCGTTCCAGGGGTTGCGAACGCTGGAGGGCGACGCCACCCACGAGGCGCATGGCGATCTCGACGACCTCGATGGCGGTGTTCGCGCCCAGGCGCTTGGCGGCGGCGACATGCGCGCCGAGGCGCGCTCGGACCTCCGGGTGCGCCTCCCAATCCTCGGCGGTGGCCAGGAGCAGCGTGCGCGCCGCGAGCAGCGAGGCGTCCATGCGGCCGACTTCCTCGCGGACGTGGGGGATCTTCGCGATCGGCGCGGGCGCACCCGTCGGGCGGCGGTGGCGCGCGAAGTCGACGGCGTAGTCACGGGCCGCCTCGGCGACCCCCAGGCTGGAGGCGGCGATCAGGAACGGGAACCATGCGTTGCTGCCCGGCATCCCGGCGCCCGGCCCCGGCGCGCGGCGGCTTACGATGTCCGCGTCCGTCACCGGGACATCCTCGAAGACCACATCGTGGGAGCCCGTCGCCCGCATCCCCAGGGCGTCCCAGGTCTCCTCGATGCGGATGCCGGGCAAGGACCGGCGCACCGCCGCCCGACCGACCTGCCCGCTGCCATCCTCGAACGAGGCGTAGGTGATGAACCAGGTGAGGAGGGGCGAGAGGGTGGAGAAGGTCTTGCGGCCGCTGAGACGCCAGCGTCCCGGGGCGTCCGGGGTCAGCGTCGTCGCCGGGCGGCCACCGCCCTGAGGCGACCCCATCTCCGGCTCGGCGGCGATGTTGTTGACCAGCGCACCGTCCGCCACGACCTCCCGGAAGATGCGTTCGCGGATGGTCTCCGGCCACGCGCGCGTGTCGCCCTCTGTGCCGCACACCATCAGGTGCATGCCGACGGAGAGCGCCGTGGAGCCGTCACCCTTCGCCAGCGCCAGCTGCGCCAGCACGACGTCAGTCAGTCCGTGGCCGCGGCCGCCAAACTCAGCCGGTACGGATGCGGCCAGGTAGCCGGCTTCGCGCATTGCCTCGAAATGCTCGAAGGGGAAGGAGGCATCGCGGTCGTGCAGGGCCGCCGTGTCAGCGAACGAGGCCGCCAGCCGCTGCGCGGTCGCCAGCAGTTCTGCCTGTGCCTCGGTCTTCGGGTACATGCGCGCAGAGTATCAGCGGGCGGACGTGGGTATCGAGCAGATGCGGCGCCCCTAGAAGCCGCGCCAGTCCACGATTGCGTCGCCGCGGGCCGCCGTAGGCGCCGTGACGCCCTCGGCGGGGCGTCCGAGGTAGACGAAGGCGACGATGCGGTCATGCGCGTTCAGCCCCAGGTGCGCCTTCACCCCCGGACTCGTCGCCAGCGATCCCGTGCTCCACTTCGCGGCCAGGCCCTCGCTGTGGGCTGCGAGCAGCAGGTTCTGCGTCGCGCAGGCCACCGCCGCGTAGTCCTCCAGGTCCCGCTCGGCGGCCGGGTCTGGCTCGCGATGCTGCGCGACGACGACCACCACAGGCGAGCGCACCAGTTTCGTGCGCACGGAGCGGGCCTCGCCGACCTCCATGCGGGCGACGGCAGCGTCGGCCAGCGCCTCGCGGGCGTCACCGGCCAGGACGTGGAAGCGCCAGGGCTCCGTGTGGTGGTGGTTGGGCGCCCAGCGGGCCGCCTCGAGCAAGCGCTCGATGACGGCCCGCGGCAGGGGTCCCGGGGCGAAGGCGCCGGCCGACCGCCGCTGGCGGATCGCCTCCTGTACGTCCATGCGCCCGTCCCCCGTGGTGTCCGTCCCTTATGGCAGGATCCCGGTCTCCCGTAGCAGGTCGAGCGTGCCCTGCAGGTCATCGAGCTGGCCCAGGTCGAGTTCGACGGGCTGCAGCTCGCTCAGCGACTGCAGGTCGAGGTTCGCCTCGACGCTCTCGACGACCGGGTACTCGAACGTCTGCTCCGTGAAGTAGCTCTGCGCCTCGTCACCCAGCAGGAACTCGAGCAACTGCTGGGCCTCGTCCGGCGAGTCCGCCGCGCTCAGGATGCCCGCGCCGGCGACGTTGATCAGCGTCCCGGGGTCGCCCGGCCCGGTGTAGTGGTTGCGGGCGCCGAAGTCCTCGCCCTGCTCCGCCAGGAAGCGGTGCAGGTAGTAGTGGTTCACGAAGCCCGCGTCGATCTCCCCGTCCGCCGCCGCCTGCACAATCGAGGTGTTGTTCGGGTATTCCGTGGGGTTGTTCGCCACGATGCCCTCGAGCCACTCACGGGCGCCGTCCTCGCCCTCCGTCAGGCGAAGCGCCGTGACGAAGGCCTGGAACGAGCCGTTGGTGGGCGCCCAGCCCAGGCGGCCGTCCCACTGCGGATCGGTGAAGTCGAGGATCGAGTCCGGCAGGTCCGCCTCTTCGAGTGCCTCCGTGTTGTAGGCCACCACGCGCGCGCGACCGGAGAGCCCGACCCACTGGCCGGCCGGCGAGCGGTACGCCTCCGGCACGAGGTCGAGCAGCGCCGGGTCGAGGTCCGCGAACAGCCCCGCCGACTCGACAGCACCGAGGGCGCCCGCGTCCTGCGCGATGTAGACATCCGCCGGGCCGCGGTCCCCCTCCTCCAGCAGCAACGCGGCCATCTCGGCCGTGTCGCCGTAGCGCACTTCGACCTCGATGGCGGTTTCCTGCTGGAAGGTGTCGAGGATGGGACCGATGAGGTCCTGCGAGCGGCCGGAGTAGACGGTCACGACGCCGGCGCCCCCTTCGACGGGCGTACCGCCCGAGGCCGTCGGGTCTACCGTGGCCGTGGCCGTGGCGTCACCCGCTGCTGTGGAGTCACCCGCTGCTGTTGGGTCTGTGGTGGGTGTTGCCGCGCCGTTGTCACCACCGTCCGCGTCATCGGTGCACGCGATCGCGAAGACGGCAGCGACAAGCGCGAACGCGATGAGGCCGGCGCGATGCCACCGCGCGGGTAGCTGTCCGATCAAGAGTCAGTCCCTCCCTGTGCCGGCGGAGGACTGCCGCCTGGCACCTCCGTCGGTTCTTTGTTCAAGGGCTATGATTTGATTAGCCCAGGCTAATGCACAAGAGCCGTTAGGACAGATTCGCGACAGGTGTACGAAGGTTTGCGCGAATCATGTACGGAACGAATCGCCCTCGCCAGGCCGCAGTACCGCGGGATGCGCCCACTAAGGAGAGGCGTGAAAGGGACGGAGGGGACAGGAGGCTAGAAGAGCCCGCCCGTGCGCACGAACCGCTCGATGGCGTAGATCACGAGCAGGACAGCGGCGATGGCCAGCCACTTCCAGTAAAAGCGTCCGGGCTCCTCGAGGAGGTTCACGCGAACAGACTACGGCGGGGCGGCCTCAGCCGCACCATGCCTCTCGCATTCCGGACCCCATCGGGTGAGCTCCCTTCCGTTCGTGGTGAGTGCCCTTTCCGTTCGTGGTGAGCCCGTCGAACCACGCCGGGTCACACCGAGGCGTCACAACCCCTTCGACAGGCCAGGGCGAATGGGGAGGGTACCGCCGGCTACCGCAGCCCCTCGGCTACCTCGCGGGCGAGCGGGATCGAGGCGGTGAGGCCGGGGGACTCGATGCCCCCGAGGTGGACGTAGCCGCGGTCGTGCCAGATCAGGAAGTCGACCAGCCCCTCATCCGGGCGCTGCAACTTCGGGCGGTAGCCCACCTGGCCCGGCGCGAGGTCGTCGGACGCCAGCGCCGGCAGGAACCGCCGACCCGCCTGCAGGAAGGCGTCCCGCCACGTGTCGTCGTTGCGGTAGTCGAGCGCGAACTCGCCCTCCACCCACTCCATCGAGGGGCCCAGGTGCGCGCCGCCCTCGGTGTCCACGGTCAGATGGAGCCCCAGCCCGCCCGCGCGGTGGTCCGGCAGCGGGTAGATCGGACGCGTCACGGAGCGGGCGACCGAGGTGTTCACGATGTCGTAGTAGCGCCCGACGTTGATGCGCTGGCGCAGCATCGGCACCTCGACGGTGTCCGCGCCCGCCTCGCAGGTCCCACCGTCGAGGGGGTAGCCGAGCAGCGCCGCCACCTCGTGTGCCCGAAGGCCGGCCGCGTTCACGAGCGCCGCGCAGCGCAGCGTCGCCTCGGCCCCGTCGAGGTCAACGGCGTGCAGGACGAAGCCGCCCGGCATCCGCTCCACGCCGCGCAGCTCGTGACGGTAGGCAAACAGCGCCCCCTGGGCGTGCGCCTCCGCCTCGAACGAGCGCGCGTAGGCGAAGGCGTCCACCACCCCCGTCGAGGGCGACAGGATCGCCTCGACGATCGGGACGGCGGGCTCGAGTTCGCGGGCCGCCGCGCGGCTGATGCGCTCGATGCCCGGCACGTCGTTCGCCGTCGCCTGCCGGTAGACCGCGTCGAGGCCGTCCCGCTCCTCCTCGGCGAGCGCGACGATGAGCTTGCCCGTGCGGGCCAGCGGGACGCCTCGGTCGTCGCACCACGCCTTGAGCGCCGAGTTGCCCTCGAGGCAGAGGCGGTGCTTCAGCGAGCCGGTCTCGTAGTAGATGCCGGCGTGGACGACCCCGCTGTTATGTGAAGAGGTTTCCCGCGCGATGCCCTCGTGGCGTTCCAGCACGAGCACCGAGCGGTCACGCGCCAGCCGCGCCGCGACCGCAAGGCCGACCACACCCGCGCCGATGACCACGACCTCGGCATCGAAGTCGGTGCTGGTGGAGGTCATGAGGCTACGCCTGCCCGATCTCGCCGGAGCGCGTCACGATCACCCGCTGGCCCTCGTAGCTCTCGAGGCGCGCACCGCCCTCCACGAGCGCGTCCCGCAGGGTCACGCCCTGCAGCACGGCCCCCGGCCCGACGACGACGTTTGGCCCGAGCGTGGAGCCCTCGACGCGGGCCGCGGGCGACACGAGGACCGGCGGCTCGATGACGCTGTCTTCCGTCTCCGTGCCGGTCTCGCCACCGTGCTCGTCGAGCAGCATGGCCTGCGTGTCGAGCAGCGCGCCGAGCGCACCGACGTCCAGCCACGCCCCGTCGAAGCTTCGTCCGCCGATGGAGGAACCCTCCCCGAGCATCTTCGCCAGCGTCGCGGAGAGGTCGGACTCGCCCTTCGCGTTGATCACCGGGTTCGTGCGCACACGCTCGACCGCCTCCGGCGCCAGCATCCACACGCCGACCAGCGCCAGGTTCGACTTCGGACGCTCCGGCTTCTCCTCGAGGTCGACGACGCGGTCGTCCTCGACCAGCGCGATGCCCATCGACTGCGGGCGGTCCGTCTCGTGCAGCACCAGCCAGGCGGCGACCTCCGCGCGCATGAACGCCTCGACGTGCGGGCGCAGTTCGCCGCGTAGCAGGCAGTCGACCGCGAGCACCACCACCCGGCGGCCATCGAGGGCCGCGCCGGGCCGGATCGCCGCGTCGCCGGACCCCTTCGGCTCGGGCTGCACGGCGGTCGTCACGCGCATACCGGGCGGGGCCGCCTCGACCGCCGCGGGCCCCGTGCGGTCGTCATTGCCGCCCACCACCACCACGACCTCGTCCATGCCGGCCTCCGCCAGCATCTCCAGGCCGTACGCGATGAGCGGCCGGTTGAGGACGGGGACGAGCGACTTCGGCAGCTGGTGGGTCAGCGGGTACAGCCGCGTGCCGAGCCCGCCCGTGAGGATGACGCCCAGCGGCTTCGCGTCCCGATTCGATGCGGTCAGAGGAGGCTCCAGTCGAGGTCGCGGGCGTACAGGGCTGCGGCCCCAGTGTGGCCGAGCCGAGTCCAGAGCGACAAGCCGAGCGCCTGCCTCGCCTGCATCGTACATTCCACTCGTGATGAACGGGTAGTGCGCAGCCGGCCTACGATTCGCGACGATGCCTCCCGAGCATCACAACGAGGTAGAGCCATGGTCGAGCGCCTGCCTTCCGGACCACCCGAGGTGACCCCGCGACAGCGCGAGGTGGCCCGGCTGGTGGCCGAAGGCAAGTCCAACGCCGAGATCGCCGAAGCCCTCGGCATCTCCCTCGACGGCGCGAAGTACCACGTCTCGGAACTCCTCGGCCGCCTCGGCCTACGCCGCCGCGAGCAGATCGCGGACTGGTATCGGGACGACCGCCGCGTTCCGTGGCGCCACCGCCTGCGCGCGCTCCTCGGACTGCCGCTCCTCGCGCTGGTCGGCGGCGGCGCCGCCATGGGCGCGGTGGCGGTCGTGGTGGCGGTGGCCTTGCTCTCGGGCGGCGAGGATGGGGGCGCGGCGAGGGGTCGTGGTGGGACGGTCGAGGCGAGCAGCACGGCGCCCGCCGTCACAACCACGCCCGCGGTACAGCTCGTAGACGGGCTACCGCGCGGGTCGGTCGGTCCGCTGCTCGTCTACGTGACCGAAGTCGGAAGGGCATCCGGCGGCGGCCGGAATTGGCCTCGCCTCAGCGTAGTGACGTACGACCTCGGCGCCGGGCGCGAGGTTGTGTCGTTCGAGGTAGGAGAGGTCGGCTCCTTCGCCGAATCGGTCGTGCTTGCCGACCATGAGGTCGTTGTGAACTTCGAACACACCCTGAGCGTGTTCGCCCTCAACGGCGACCATCTCCGCAACCTCCGTCAGACGCCGGTCGACCGAGAGACGGGCGGCTATGGCCGGCTGAGCGAAGTCGCGGTCTCCCACGATGGCGATCTCCTAGCGGTCACTGAACGCACCGACCCGGAACCGCTACCATTTGTAGACAACTCCGTTGTGATCCTCGATGTGTCGACGGGCGACGAACTGCTCACCGTCCCCCTGAACGACCCCGGCTTCGAAGGATTGCGGGCGGAACTGAGGCCCCTCGTCTGGCGTGACGACAACGCGGCACTGGTGGTCTACGTCGTGACGAGCTACGAGGGTGGCGGGCGGCTGGCAACGGTCATGCTGGACGGCACGGTCCGGCTTCACGACACATCGGGCTTCACGTACGTCGCCCCCAATGGCCGCGTCGCGGCACACGGCACGGGCAGCCTGGGGTGCATGTTCATCAGCGGTCACTCAGTGACCGTCACCGACCTCGACACCGATCGCGTGCTCACCACAGTCGAAGACGAATCACTCACGTTCGCCCCGCGCGAATGGTCTCCCGACAGCACCCAACTGCTGTACGCCACACGCCCGTTCCCCAGTGACCCGGAGGAGGTCGAGGATTGCGAGTGGCCCGCCGCCGAACCCGAGTGGCGCATCCTCTCCCTCGTAGGCGGCCGCGAGCCCGAACCAATCGACGATCCTCTCGCGGCACACGAGCTCTGGGGCGGGAGTCCGGCGGTCACGTTCACCTGCGACGGCGAACGCACAGCCGGCTGGTACGCCCGGTACGACCTGATGCTGCACGCGCCGAACCGATGCATGGCTGAAAGTGACACCCCGACCGAGATCGTCTACGACGACGAGGTCATCGGTAGCGGCAACGCCGTCCGGGTGCTCGGTCAACTCGAGGTGGAATAGGTCTGAGGCACCAACTCGCGGTTGCCTCTCCGGTCCCATCGCCGCGCCGACGGCAGTACCGACGCCGACCTCCCCCCAGGCCACCTGATCCGGACGCCGCCCACGCGCCATCAGCCTGCTGATAGCGCCCGCACCTCGCGCGCTATACTCGGGCCGCGCGGCAGCAGAGGGGGTGTCAGCCATGGTGACCGGCTACGCGGAGATCACGAAGGACGTGCATGCGCTGAAGAGGGCGCCGTACCTGGCGGATTGGGCGAAGCTGCGCGAGGAGTGGTCCTGGGACCTCCCGAAGTCCGAGCTGGACCTGCCGGACGGCCTCTACAACCTGGCGCACGAGTGCATCGACCGGCACGTCGAGGCGGGCCGCGGCGACAAGCGCGCGATGATCTGGCAGAGCGCCGGCGGGGATGTCGAGACGTACACATTCGCCGACATGCGGGCGCACACCAACCGCTTCGCGAACGCCCTCAAGGGGCTGGGCGTGCAGAAGGCCGACCGGGTCTTCCTCTTTGCCGACCGCATCCCGGAGCTGTACTTCGCGGTCTTCGGCACGCTCAAGACCGGCGCCATCATCGCGCCGCTGTTCTCCGCCTTCGGCCCGGAACCGGTGCTCGAACGCGTGCGCCGCGCCGAGGGCTCCGTGATCATCACGACACCGAAGCTGCTGCCCAAAGTGGAACAGATCCGCGGCGAGCTGCCCTCGCTGAAGCACGTCATCGTGATCGGCCACCGCGAGGGCGCGGAGGTGGCCGAAGGCAACCTCGACTACCGCGCGCTCACGAAGGACGCCTCCGAGCAGTTCGACATCGAGCGCACAGGCCCCGAGGACTGGTCTGTCATGCACTTCACCTCGGGCACCACGGGGCTGCCGAAGGGCGCCGCGCACGTCCACAACGCGGTCATCGGACACTACGCGACGGGCAAGTACGTGCTCGACCTGCACGAGGACGACATCTACTGGTGCACGGCCGACCCCGGATGGGTCACGGGCACCTCGTACGGCATGTTCGCGCCGTGGAGCAACGGCGTGACGCAGGTGATCGACGAAGGCGGCTTCGGCGCGCGCCGCTGGTACGAGACGATCGCGCGGCATGGCGTCAACGTCTGGTACACGGCGCCGACGGCGATCCGCCTGCTGATGAAGGCCGGCGCGAACACCGCGCGCGAGCACGACCTCTCCTCGCTGCGCTACGTCATGTCGGTCGGTGAGCCGCTAAACCCCGAGGGCGTGGTGTGGGGCCAGGACGCCTTCGACCTGCCGATCCACGACAACTGGTGGCAGACAGAGACCGGCGCGATCATGGTCGCGAACTACCCCTCGATGCCCATCCGCCCGGGCTCCATGGGCCGCCCCTTCCCCGGCATCGAGGCCGCGATCGTCGACGACGAGGGCCGCGAGGTGACGGAGCCGATGACGGAGGGCTCGCTGGCCCTACGGCCCGACTTCCCCAGCATGTTCCGCACCTACTGGAACGACCAGGAGCGCTACGACTCGCGCTTCCAGCACGGCTGGTACATCTCCGGCGACAAGGCCAAGCGTGACGCGGACGGCTACTTCTGGTTCGTGGGCCGCGACGACGACGTGATCAACACTGCGGGCCACCTCGTGAGCCCGTTCGAGGTGGAGTCGTGCCTGATCGAGCACGAGGCGGTCGCCGAGGCGGGCGTGATCGGCAAGCCGGACCCGACGGCGATGGAGATCGTGAAGGCGTTCGTCACCCTCAGCGAGGGCTACGAGGCGTCTGAGCAGCTGCGCCGCGATCTGATCCGGCACTGCCGCGACAAGCTCGGCCCCGGCACGGCGCCCCGGGAGATCGCCATCATCGACACACTGCCGAAGACGCGCTCCGGCAAGATCATGCGCCGCCTGCTGAAGGCGCGCGAACTCGGCCTGCCCGAGGGCGACACCTCGACGCTCGAGGAGGACTAGCGCCCTCACCCCCGGCCCCTCTCCCACGCGGTGGGAGAGGGGAGTGAACCTGACGAACGGAGCGGCATGGCTGACGGGAACGGCGACGAGCCGCAGGTCGAGATCCATCGAGGGCTGAACGGTGTCTACTTCGACCGCAGCCGCGTCTGCTACATCGACGGTCGCGAGGGCGTGCTGCAGTACCGCGGCTACTCGATCCACGACCTCGCCCCGCGCTCGACCTTCGAGGAGACGGCGTACCTCTTGCTCTACGGTGACCTGCCGGCGCGCGAGCAACTCAAGGCGTTCGATGCCGAGTTGAAGGCCGCGCGCACCCTCCCTGACCCGGTGATCGAGGTGATCCGCCTCGTCCAGGACGCGCACCCGATGGACGTGCTGCGGACGGCCGTCTCGGCGCTCTCCGCCTTCGACCCGGACGTCGGCGACAACTCGATGGAGGCGACGCAGCGGAAGGGCCTCCGCCTCACCTCGCAGGTGCCGATGGTCGTGGCCGCGCACCACCGCATCCGCAGCGGCGAGGCCCCGGTGGCGCCTCGGGAGGACCTGGGGCACGCGGCAAACTTCCTCTACATGCTCAAGGGGGAACCGCCGAGCGACGACGCCTCCCGGCTGATGGACATGGACTTCATCCTCCACGCCGAGCACGGCACGAACGCCTCGGCGTTCACCGCTCGCGTGGTGGCGGGCACCGATGCGAACCTCCACGCGGCCGTGGTCGCGGGCATCGCGGCGCTCTCCGGCCCGGCGCACGGCGGCGCCGCCGAGAACGTGATGCGCATGGCGCAGGAGATCGGCGAGCCGGAGCGCGCCGCCGACTATGTGAAGCGCCTGCGCTCGAACCGAGAGCCCGTCATGGGTTTCGGGCACCGCGTCTACCGCACAGAAGACCCGCGCGCCCGCCACATGCGCGAGGGCGTGCAGCGCCTGTCGCAGGAGATGGGCGAGCCCAGGTGGTACGCCATCCTCGAGGCCGTCGTCGAGGCGATGCGGCCGTATGCGCGCCTGGGCGTGAACGTGAACGTGGACTTCTACGCGGGCGTCGTCTACTACCTCCACGGCATCCCGGAGGACCTCTTCGTCCCCATCTTCGCCGTCGGCCGCACGCCCGGCTGGGCCGTGCAGGTGCTCGAGCAGTTCGAGCACAACATCCTGCTCCGCCCGCTCACCCTCTACAGCGGCCCCCGCGACCGCGACTACGTCCCGCTCGCGGAGCGGGGATGACGGTCGGGCGGCAAGTGGAATGCGCGGAGATCGAGTTCAGCGGGCATGCCGTTCTTCGGATGCGTCAGCGCCGAGGAGACACTCATGACGTGCGGGTTCTGCTGGGATGACGAGACTCATCCGGGCACTGTGACCGTGACGTTCTCAGAAGGGGACGCGACGGTCATCATCAAGGACGTGCCCGCACAGATCTGTTCGAACTGCGAGGAGTACTTCCTGAGCGAGGAGGTCACGGAGGAAGTACTCGAACGGGCGAATGGCGCATTCGGGCGAGGCACGGAAGTTGCGATCCTCCGCTACGCCGCCTGATCCATCGCGTCCCGCCTAGTTCTCCGCCGGTGGCCCTTCGAGGTGCTCGCGTAGCCGCGCAAGGCGGCGGTCCCAGGCAGCACCAGCGCGTTCGAGCCACTGCGACGCCTCGGCCAGGACCTCCGGGCGTACGCGGTAGATGACCGCGCGGCCTCGATGCTCAGCCGCCGCGACCAGGCCCGCTTCGCTCAGGACGGCGACGTGCTTCGCCACACCCTGTCGCGTGATCGGCAGGCGCTGGGAGAGGGCGGTGGCTGTCGCGCCATCGCCCTCCCCCAGTAGCTGCAGCAGTTCGAGGCGAGTCGGGTCGCCGAGGGCGCGGAAGACCGTGCTCGCCTCCGTGGCGTTCAAGCCCAACGCGCCTTCTCGCCGGTGTTCAGGTAGTGACGCAGCCACGTCAGCACCATGTCCCAGCCGTACTCGTTCTCGCCGATGGTCTTCGTGCCGAGCGCTGCGGGCAGCGCCGCAAAGCCACTCTCCCGCACTCGCAGCAGCGTGCCGTGCATGTGGTCCTCGAGGCGGAACTCGATCTGCGTGGTGAGGTCCGGTATTTCCTCGGCGCCCGGCTCGTCCTGGAACGGGCGCCAGTTGGTCACGAACCGCGACTCCGGCTCGACCGCCACGACCGTCGCGTGGTTGATCCCGTGCTCCGGCCCGAAGTCCAGGGTCAGCCGGCCGCCCGGCCGCAGGTCGATCTCCGCGCCGTCACACCACCAGCCGGCCAGTCCTTCTGCCGTTGTCAGCGCCGCCCAGAGCTCGGACCGCGTGGCCTTGAACACCACCTCACGCTCGATTGTGTCCTTGACGGTCATGCATCTCCCCTTACCGCAACTGTTTGGTTGCGACAAATGTAGCAACCGAGTGGTTGCGATACAACCCCCCGTGTCCGGCCACGCCCTAACGTCGCGAGCCGCACCTCGCTACCATCGCCACATGCCGCTTGTGCCCGCCTTTCGCGCCGCCGCCGTCGCCCGAGGGCTGTTCCCGGACGACCAGCCGATGACACCCGAGGCGGCGTACGCCCTCGTGCGCGACATGCCCTACCGGCGCGCCTCCTCGCGGACGCCCGAGACGACCATCGAGGAGTGGCGCGGGACGTGCTCCGGCAAGCACTACCTGCTGCGTGCGCTGCTGGAGGGACTGGGGATGGCGACGATGCTCATCGTCTGCACCCACGAGTTCACACGCGAGAACTCGCCCTGGCTGCCCGACGACATCCTCGGGGAGATCGAGCGCCACGGGCCGGTCCCGGATGTCCACAATTTCCTCCGCGTGCAGGCGGAGCCGGAGGATGACTGGACGACCGTCGACGCCACCTGGCCACTGGCCGCGCGCGACCTCGGGCTACCGGCCAACGAGGCGTTCGTGCGCGGCGTGGACCAGCGGCTGGCCGCCGACCCGATCGAGGTGTTCCACGTCCCGGACGACGCGGACCCGCAGACCTTCAAGGAGCAACTCATCGAGGACCACGCGGGCGCGCAGGCGGAGCGCCGCGACCGGGTCATCGAGCGACTCACGCAGTGGCTCGGCGAGGTGCTGCCGGGCTGAGCCGCGGGGCCCCCCACGCCCGACTCCCCGTGTGGCGGAGGGGATCGGGGAGACCTCTGGGGTGACACGGCGATGCGGTAGGATGTCGCCGTGCAGACACACTCGCTTGGCTACACCCTGGTGTGGGCGCTGGTGCTGACGGTCGCGTGGTTCGCGATTGCGGCGGTGCTCACCGACACGTACCAGGAGAGCGGCCCCGTCGAAATCGGGCTGACGGCACTCATCTTCTTCCTGATCATCTTCACCACGATGCGCCTGACGAACCGCGTCACCCTCTGGGTGGGCAAGCGCATGGGCATGGAGCCCCGCGGACCGGGCAACCGAGGGCGCCGCGCGGCGGCCACCCCCGCGGAGCCCGCCCCGTCGACGACCGAGCGCCCCGAGCACGCACAGCGCCGCCGCCAGCGGAGGCGCCGCCGGGGCAGCCGCGCGCGTCACGACTAGCCGGTCTACGCGCAGGCCGCGACGACCGCGGCGGCCATCTCCTCGGTGCGGGTCTGCACCACGTAGGGGTCGTGGAGCCCATCGGTCAGGTAGGCCACGCCCAGACCGCGCGCCGGGTCGCCGTAGGCGACCGCGCATTGCTGACCGCTGTGGCCGAAGACGCCCGGCTGGTCGAAGGGCGGCGCCCACCCACCGACGAGGAACCCGAGGCCGTACGAGGACGGCAACCCGCTGGTCCGGTCCTCGTCCGCGGCCGCGTGGACGCGGGTCGCCTCCGCCACGCTCTCCGGCCGCAGCAGACGCACCCCGCCCAGTTCGCCGCCGCCCACCAGCATCGCGTAGAAGCGCGCCAGCGCCTCGGCGGTGCCGATGCCGTTGGCAGCGGGCAGCTGCGCGCGGAGCGTCGAGGGCTGCGTGAAGCGCCGGACGATGTCGCTCGTGCGGCCCTCCACGCCCTCCGGGTCCTGGAACGTCACCTCGGACATCGCACGCGGGAGCACGACGTCACCGACTTGCGCGTCGGGTACCCCCAGCGAGGCGTCCATCCCCAGCGGCGCGAACACCTCATCGCGCAGGAAGTCCCGGGGCATACGGCCGTCGATGCGGCGGATCACCTCCCCGAGGGCGAAGCCGTAGGTCACCGGGTGGTAGCCCACCTCCGCGCCGGGCGCCCACCGCACCGGCAGCGCCGCTGTCGCCTCGGTCACAGCCTCCCAGTCGTCGATGTGCGCCCAGTCGAACTCCGGCGGGAAGACCGGGAACCCGCCACGATGGGTCAGCACGTGCCGGACGGTGCATCGCTCCTTGCCGCCCTGCGCGAACTCCGCCCACACCGTGGCGACCGGCGCGTCGAGGTCGAGCGCACCGCGATCGGCGAGCATCAGGATCGCTACCGCCGCCAGCGGCTTCGTGGCCGAGAAGTAGAGCATGCGGTCGCGCCCGCCCATCCGGCGGCCCGCCGCGCCCTCCCCCAGCCGCAGGTCAAGCCGCAACACGCCGTCCCGGTACACGGCGAGTTGCGCCGCCCGATGCCAGCCGCGCTCGAGGTGCGTCAGCGCCAGCGCCTCGATGTCCGCGCGGCCCTCCGGCGTCAGCGTGCGTGCGCTCATGGCCGCAGGGTAGCGTGGCCGCCGGCAGGCGTGTTTCCGAGGGGAGCCGCCGAGGTCGGCGCGCTACACTCGCCAGCGTGAGCACAGTGCGGGCCGTGCCCCGCGCGGCAACGAGAGGCGGCGGCATGTGCGACCCGAGCGGCGACGGTCGCCCCTCGTTTGCGGCGCTGTGGTCGAACTGGAGCGAGTACGACGCGCCGGCACACACCAAGCTGCGGCTGCTGGTGCGCAACCAGTGGTCCAAGTTGCGCCACGGCACCTCGTGTTGCGGCAACGGCGGCGAACCCGGCTGCTGACGCCCGGCGCCGGCGTCCCGTGCGGACGCCTCCGCCGAATAGCCGCCCCCTGACCGCTTCCTGACCTGCCTCGCCCCCGCCCGGCGCCGCTTACGTTTCGATGCGGGGCAGGATGGCCGATCCACCGAGTACAGGCGAGATCGAGGGCGTACGGCGTACGTTATGAGTGGCCGCCCAGAATGTATGAGCGAGAGGCACAATTGTAAGAAGCCGGTATCATCGTCCGCGCGATGTTGCCTCGTGAACGATCCCTACAAGTGTGGCGCCTCCTCTACGAGGCGGAACAGGCGGGCCAGCGGACCGACTGGGGCCTCGTGCGTTCGCTCGCCACCAGCGTCCACATCCTGGCACCCGACCACCCCGAGGCGCAGCGGCTGTTCCAACAGGCCTCTCGTTTCCTGGGCGGTTCCCCCTACGCGCTGAGCGACGTCGACCCGGACCGCTTCGAGCGGACCGCGGAGCACCTTGCGCTGGGCCAGTGGTACGAGATGGATGCGTCCGTGCGCCAGATGGTCGGCGCGGACGGCCACGACGCGGCCGCGCGCGGGCTGCTGCTGACCGCTGCCTGGATGGGTGGCTGGTCCGACCTGGGCCAACCGCCCGGACGGATCCCGTGGGCCGCCATCCGCCGAAGGCTCGCCGCCCTGCGCCTGCCCGCGCTCTCGCTGCCGGCCTTCTCGCTCCCCGCCTTCTCGATGCCGGCGATCCCGTCGGTGGCGCTACCGGGTGGTGGCGGCGGCGGACGACGCGCCCCCAGCATGCGCCCGCGCTACCAGCACCGCAGCGGCCCCCGGCCCGAGGCGATCGTGCTGGTCGCGGTGCTGCTGGTCGGCCTGGCCGTGGCGGCGCTGCTGCTGAACGGCGGCGGCGACGACGGGGGCGGCCTGCAACAGGCGGCCCGCCAGCCGGGAGGCGCCGCGCTCCCCGAGGGCAACCTTCCGCAGGCGCCGTTCATCGCCTCCCTCGGCTGTGTCACGACCGAGGGGAGCACCGAAATCCGCTGCTCCCCGCAGGTGGAGGGCAACGTCGACCGCTACTCGTGGTCGGCGCCCGGCGGGTCGCCGCCGCAGGGCGACGGCGCGCTCTTCGTGACGCAGGGCGAAGATGGCGGGCGCTACTCCATCCTGCTCGAAGTGTGCAGCGGCGAACACTGCGCGCGCGAGCAGGTGACCGGCCTGATCGTCGGCACCCCGACGCCGATGGTGGCCGAGCCCACGCCTCCCGGGGCCATCGGTGTCACGCCGACGCCGGGCGGACCGCTGGCGGGCGCACCGCCGCCGACGTCCGCACCCACCACCGCGCCAACGCCTGCGCCGACGCAGACGCCATCGACCGTCGGGCCGTCGCCGACGCAGCCGCCGCCCGGGACACCCACGGGCGCGGCCGGCCTCCCGCCGGCGATCGCAGACCTGGGCTGCGGCACGACGGAGGCCGTCGTCGGCCAGCGCGTGACGTGCGCTCCGGTCATCGAGGGCACAGCGGACAGCTACACCTGGACGGTCAACGGCGTGGCCGCGGGCGGCGGGAGACTGCTCTCCAACCAGTACGCGACACCGGGCGCGAAGCTCATCACGCTGCGCGCCTGCAACGCGGCCGGCTGCGACGAGGCGTCGATCACCGTCAACGTCGCACCCGCGCCGGTCCCGGCCCTCGCCCTGAGCACCACCTCGCTCGACTTCGGCACGCAGGGGACCAGCCACGCGGTGATGGTGAGCAACGACGGTGGCGGCACCCTCACCTGGACGGCCGCAGAGGACATCGGCTGGCTCTCCCTCGACGCGTCGTCCGGCTCCAGCACCGGCGAGGCGGACGCGATGGCCGTTTCGGTGAGCCGCAGCGGCCTCGACCCGGGCGAATACACCGGGACGATCGTGGTCACCTCGAACGGTGGTGACAGGATCGTCACGGTTCGCATGGCCGTGCCCGCGCCGCCGAGGCCGCCGCCGACCACCGGAGAGACACCGCCGACTGAGGAGACTCCTCCGACTGAGGAAACACCACCGACCGAAGAGACCCCTCCGACCGATGAGACACCGCCGACTGAGGAGACTCCTCCGACCGATGAGGCACCGCCGACTGAGGAGACTCCTCCGACTGAAGAGACTCCTCCGACTGAAGAGACTCCTCCGACGGAGGAGACGCCCCCGACAGGCGGTACCCAGCCGTTCACCTTCCTCGACTTCCTCAGGCTCGGCGGCTAGCAACCACCGTCGACCGACCCGGCTCTCGATGGCTAACAGGCGGCTCGCGAAAGGGTTGGGCCGCTGGTCACCCGTGTTACAACGACATATCGATGCAGGCGCACCCCTCGATCGCCACCGTGCTGGTCTGGCCGCCGCTCGTATCGTGAGCACACGCCCCGGCCCCCGCGCGGGGCGAGCGTGGAGGAGGCGAGGCCGGCCATTCCCGGCTCCTCGCCGGCACCGTCCCCCTCACGCTCGCACGCGGCCGGACGACTTCCACGACAGGGGGCCACACACACGTGACAGCACGCAGCGCGGACCAGGGGCGTTGCCAGGAGTTGCGAGACGCGCGACAGACCGCGACCGCACCACTGGCGCCGGCCGGCCGTGACACCGCAAACCCGGCATTCCACACGGTGCCCGGCACGACCGACGCCGGAGACACCACACCGGACGCCCGCTTCGAGCTGGAGCACCAGATCCGGGAACTCGAGCGCGCACTCCGGGAAGCCGGCTGCGAGTGAGCCGCTTGGGGGCCCGTGGGGTATTCCCCGATGTCGCCCGGCTCCGACTCGACCATGCTCACCAGCACCGGATTGTATACGTCGTTTATGGGTACCGTCCGTCCGTAATGGACGCTGAGCAACTCGTCAGGCAAGGTGGAGTCGTCACCGGCCCGGTCGACGGTCATAGTCCTGCCCTGGCGTGCCGACGTGAGGAGTCATCGGCCCTATGGCCGCAGAAATGAGTGACGTGAAAGTCCTCGTGGTCGACGATGATGCCGCTGTCCTCCGCCTCGTGCGCGCCACCCTGCGCGACGAAGGCTTCGAGGTCTTGACGGCCACGAACGGCGCGGAGGCGCTGGAACGGATCGACGACGACACGTCACCGGATGCGATCGTGCTTGACCTCGAGATGCCGGTGATGGACGGGGCGACGTTCTACCAGGCGATGCGCCAGCGCGGCATCCAGACGCCGGTGATCATCCTCTCGGCCCACGGGGCGCACCGCGTACGCCGCCTGCTGGGCGCCAACGCGGCGGTGGACAAGCCCTTCGACGCTCAGGTCCTGGTGGACCAGCTCAAGGAGCTGGCGGGCGCGCCGGACCGCTGACCGCGGCGACTCACACCGGGGGCATGCTCCGGTAGCCAGAAGCGGAACTCCGAGCCCTCTCCGGCCTTGCTGGAAGCCTCCAGCCGCGCCCCCAGGTGCTCGGCCAGCCGTCGCGAAATGTAGAGGCCGAGCCCTAGCCCCTTGCGGCCGCTGGAGGTGGCGCGTCCTCGATAGAAGCGGTCGAAGACGCGGTCCAGGTCTTCCGGCGGAATACCGTCGCCATTGTCGTGCACCGTGATCGCGATGCCGCCCTCCCTGCGGGTCACGCTCACGCGCACGCGCGGGGGGACGCCTCCGTACTTGGCGGCGTTGTCCATCAGGTTGGACACGATCTGCCGCATGCGCTGCTCGTCGGTCTCCACGATCGCCTCGTCGTCCTCGTACTCCTCCTCGAAGATGGCCGAGGGGTAGCGCTCGCGGAGCATTGCGATCTCGCGCCCGACCAGGTGGCGCACCTCGATGGGCTCGGGCTCGACGGTGAGCACATTGGCGTCCAGGCGGGACATGTCCAGGAACAGTTCCACCATGCGCCGCATCCGCTCGGACTCCAGCAACAGCGTCTCCAGCTCGTCCGCCGCCTCCGCGTCCAGACCGGCGCCGTTGCGGGCGCGCCGCGCCAGCCGGCGGCTGAACCCGGTGATCGAGGTGAGCGGGCTGCGCAGCTCGTGCGAGGCGAGCGCCAGGAACTCCTGCGCCTGCTGTTCGCGCTCGAGTTGTGGCGTGAGGTCCTCGAACACCACCACGTCACCGGAGACGCCCTCCGCGCCACGCACGGGCGCGGAGCTGACCTGCGCCATCAGGGTGTCGCCGTCCGCCTTCACGAACGCCTCGTGGCCGTGGTAGCGGCGGCCGCCGCGCAAGGCGGCGGCCAGTCCGGCGCCCGGCGCCTCGATGCCCGCCAGCGCGCCGGCGGCCGTGGCGCCGGGCGCATCGTGGAAAAGGCGGTCGGCGCGCGCGTGTTCCAGGTCCTCCACGGCATAGCCCAGCATGCGCGCCCCGGCCGGGTTGACGTACTGCACGTGCCAGTCGCGTCCCAGCTGCAATACGCCGAACCCGGTGGCCTCCACCATGCCCAGGAACCGGCCCCGCTCCCGCTCGCTCGCCCGCAACAGCGCGCGCCGCGAGCGCTCGATGCCGAGCAGCGCGATCAGCGCCGCGCCGCCCAGCAGCGAGACGAAGACGGAGAGCGCCAGTCCGAAGTGCTGGAGGTTGGTATACCCCTCGCGGGTCTCCTGGATATCGACTTCCAGCTGCCGCTGGAGGTCACCGGCGGCGGTGGTGAACTCCGCCAGGATCGGACGCGCGGCCCACACCAGCTCGAACTGCACACGGTCCGGATCCTCGAAGCGCGCCTCGACGCCGCTGTCCACGGTCGACACCACGCTGTCCGACAGGGCGATCAGGCCCCGCACCTCGTCCTGGTACTCGGTGTCCCGCGTGCGGGCCTGCAGGCGCGCCACGTTGAGGTCGTAGCGGGAGCGGATCTGCTCGTAGGCGTCCAGCGAGGGCACGCCCTCCTGGAGGGCGTAGCGGGTGCCCTCGGCGACGGCGGCGAGCGTGTCGATGTAGACGCGGTCGACGGCTCGGGCGGCGGGGTCCAGCGTCTCCACCAGCTCGGTAGCGCCACGATCCGCCCGCTGGCCGACGCCCAGCGAAATCAGGGGGACGAGGACCAGCGCGGCCGCGACGAAGCCGAAGCCGGTGGTCAGCCAGAAGGCGCGCGAGGCACGCCATCGGGCGCGAAGCATGGTCATAACCCACCTGCCGCGGCTGATCCGGACTCGGGGCAGGAGCGCGTACCGAGATGGTATCGCAATGTCGGCCCGGCGTCGGTTGCAAGCATCCGATGTATCATGGCGCCGGCCGTGGAGGAATCCCGACCACCGCCTCTATTGGAGCGTGCGTCTTGAATAATCAGTCCGTGGTCCTCGTTGCCGACGACGACCCAAGCATCCTGAAGCTGGTCCGTCTGGAACTGTCGGAGCAGGGCTTTCGCGTCCTGACGGCCGAGACGGGTGAGCACGCGCTGCAGATGATCGACGAACAACACCCGGACCTGCTGGTGCTGGACGTGATCCTGCCCGGCATCTCGGGCCTGGAAGTGATGCGCCGGGTCCAGCAGAAGACCGCGGTGCCCATCGTACTGCTGACGGCGCGGAACACGGACCGCGACAAGGTCCGGGGCCTGGAGATGGGTGCTGACGATTACCTGGCAAAGCCGTTCAACCCGGAGGAACTGACCGCCCGCGTCCGTGCCGTGCTGCGCCGCGCTCGACGGCCCGCCGGGGCGACGAGCTCCGTGCTAAAGGTGCGCGACCTGGAGATCGATGCGGAACGGCGCGTCGTGAGCCGGGACGGCGAGATCATCCGCCTCACCCGGACCGAGTGGAACCTCCTGCAGAGCCTGGTCGAACACGCCGGCAAGGTCATGCTCACCGGCGAGATCCTGAGCAAGGTATGGGGCCCCGAATACCGCGACGATGTGCAGTATCTACGCGTCTGGGTGTCCCGCCTGCGACAGAAGCTGGAGCCGGACCGCCCGGAGGAGTCGCTGATCAAGACGTTCCCCGGGATGGGCTACATGCTGGAGGCGCCCGCCGAAGAGGACGCAGAGGTGGAACACGCCGGAGGCAGCGCCACCGCTTGATTCGCGGCCAGGACTCCTCTCGTCCGACTCGTCTATCGCCTCGACGGGGGCGGATCCTATAGGTCCCGGTCCGGGTAGGTGACATCCCCGTGCGTGTGGCGGCGCCGATAGGGCGCGAAGCTCGCCCAGAAGAGCAGTGAGAGCAGCAGGCCCAGACCACCCACAATCATCAGGATCACACCCACGGCCGTCACGTCCACACCCTGGACCGTAGCCGTCACGGCGAACGCCAGGATCGCGCCGACCGCAATCAGAAACAGGCTCGAGCCAAGCGCCACGGCGCACCTCCTCTCGTGGCAGCCGTCCGATGCGACGACTACCCCCTCACGAGGCTAGGCGCGGATCGGTTGCGCGACCCCCGTATCCGCGCCGGACTCGCTTGCATTTCCATCTCAATCGAGGGGTGCCTCAGAGTCCCGATTCCGTGCGCTATCCGCTCTGTCGACCTCGCGCACGCTCGCTCGTGGTGCACGCGCCGCGCAGCCGTCCGCCTGGCCTGCTATCGTCGCCATTGGACGGACGGAGCAGTGTGCCGGGACTCCTGACATCGCAGCGCTTCTTCGACGAGCACGCGGACGCGCTCGCGCGCATCGAGGCTGAGTGCGGCGTCGCGCTCGAGCGTATCGCCGTGCCGCCGGAGGGTCGCCTGGACGAGGCAACCCTCCAACGCGTGGAACTGGCGTTCTTCGCTAGTGACGTCCGGGACGACCGGGACCTACAGCGCCGCTTCTTCGGCAGCGCGCGGGTGGCGCCGGGGCTGCGCTGGATGCACGTCGCGCACGCCGGGACGGACGCCCCGATCTTCACGCAGCTCTTCGAGCGAGGCGTCCGGCTCAGCACCTCCTCCGGCGAGACCGCCGAGCCGATCGCCCACAGCGCGATCGCCGGGCTGCTCGCTCTCTCGCGGGGCCTCCCAGACTGGGCGGAGGCGCAGCGCCGACACGAGTGGGCCCCGCACCCGTCCGAGCGCGTCCCGGACGACCTACGCGGGCAGACCCTGCTCGTCGTGGGTCTCGGCGCTATCGGCAACCACATCGCGCGGCTGGGGCAGGCGCTGGGGCTGCGCGTGGTCGGCGTGCGGCGTAGCCCGCGACGCCCGGAGGACTGCGTGGACGAACTACACCCGCCCTCGGCGCTCCCGGCGCTGTGGGGACGCGCCGGCTGGCTGGCCATCGCCTGCCCGCTGACCGAGGAGACCCGCGGGCTGGTGGACGCCGCCGCGCTGCGGGCCCTGCCGCCGGGCGCGCGCATCGTGAACATCGCGCGTGGCGAAGTGGTGGACGAACCGGCGCTCATCCAGGCGCTGCGGGACGGCCACCTGGGCGGCGCCTACCTCGATGTCTTCCACGAGGAGCCGTTGCCGCCCGACTCGCCGCTGTGGGACCTGCCACGCGTCATCGTCTCACCCCACAACGCCTCGGTATCCACGGGCAACCTCGGCCGCACGGACGCGCGCTTCCTGCGCAACCTCCCGCGCTGGCTCCGCGGCGAACCGCTGGAGGGTGAGGTCGCTGGCCCTTCTTAACGTTTATGCCTCATGCTGGAGTCCCGGCCGCTTCGCGCCGCCTCGAAAGGACCGCCCCTTGGAGATCGTCCCCGGCTTACATCGACTGCGCACGCCGATGACCAGCAAGGCGCTGCCCTGGATCACTCCATACCTCTTCGAGGGCACAGACGGCGTGACGTTGTTCGACTCCGGCTATGGCACCCCGGAGGCCACCGAGGCCCTCACGGACGAACTGCGTGAACGTGGCTACGCGCCTTCGGACGTGCAGCGGCTGATCGTCTCGCACGCGCACCCGGACCACATCGGAATGGCCAGCTGGCTCAAGCAGCGGTCACCGGACTACGAGCTGGTGCTGATGGGCCGCGAGGCGGAGTGGTACGGCAGCATGCACCGCGGCGGCGAAGAGTGGATGGCGCGCTCCAACGAGTGGCTGCGCCAGCACGGAGTGGACGCCGACGAGATCGACCGCGAGGCGCGCGAGCACAGCGCGGGGCCGGGCCAGCGCGCCTCGGACGACGTCGCCGGTGAGACGGCGCGCCACGCGCACTCGATGCCGCGCGTGGCGCCGGACCGCATCGTGAGTGACGGCGAGGTGATCGCCTTCGACGGATGGGAACTGCACGCGGTCTGGACGCCGGGGCACACGCCCGGCCACCTTTCGGGATACTTGCCCGCACACGGCTTCGTGCTCACCGGCGACCACATCCTCAGCCGCATCACGCCGAATGTCTCCGTGGCGCCGGAGGACGAGGTCAGCGGACGCAGCCCGCTGGCGGAGTTTCTCGCCTCCCTGCAGAAGGTCGCGGACCTCGGCCAGACACGCGGGCTCCCGGCGCACGAGGACCTGATCGAGGACCTGCCGAAGCGCTGCGGCGAGCTGGCCGAGCACCATGAGCACCGCATGACAGAGGTGCTGGCCGGCGTCGGTGACGGCCAGCCGACCGCCGCCGATGTCTCCTCGCGCGTGACGTGGAACAAGCCCTACGACACCTTCAGCATCTTCAAGAAGCGCAGCGCTCTCGGCGAAACGCTCGCCCACCTGCAACTGCTGGTCGACGAGGGCCGCGTGCGCCGCGTCGAGGGCGACGCGGTGCGCTGGGAGCGCGCGTAGCACGATTCCGCTCGGCGGGCCTCGGCGCGCGCACTAGTCCGCGAAGTTCTGCGTGAACATCTTGCCGCGCAGACCGGCGTCGATGACCCCGATGCCAACCCGCCCGAAGTCCGGGTCCAGGATGTTCCGCCGGTGGCCGGGCGAGTTCATCAACCCCTCGTGGGCGCGCTCGGTCGTCGGCGCCAGGGCGAGGTTCTCTCCCGCGGCCAGGAAGCTCACGCCGCCTGCGCGCATGCGGTCGAAGGGGTCGTCCCCGTCCGGGTTGAGGTGGGCGAAGTAGCCCCGCTCCCACATGTCGCGGGAATGCGCGCGGGCGACCGGCACGATCGTCGGGTCAAGCACCAGCGGCGCCAGCCCCCGGCTCGTCCGTTCCTCGTTCACCAGCGCCAGCATCCGCTCCTCGGCCTCCCGGTCGACCTGCAGCCCCTCCGTGCGGGCGGGGATCGAGACGCGCTCCCCGCTCTCGTTCTGCACGGTGAGGAACGTCAGCGTGTCCTGGATCGCCGCGCCGAAGACCGGCGCCAGCGCCCGCTCGATGCGCGCCGCCTGCTCGACCAGCGTGTGACCCGTCGGCGACTCCTCGATGGCGTCCTTCACCGCCGGCGAGACCGGCAGGCCGACCAGCAGCAGCAGGACGAGCATCGCCAGCAATCCGCCGTGCACGGCCGCCGGGATGACCGCCAGCCAGCGGTCGTAGGGGCTCCCACGCCAGCGCTCGGGCAGCCGCATGTGCAGCCGTGCCGCTGCGATGTCGAGGAGCACCTCCGCAAAGAGCAGCACACCGAGGAAACCCAGCGCGTTCGAGAACGAAGGGGCGAGGGCGGTGTGGTCGACGAGCCACGAGGCGACTGGGGCGTAGAAGCGCAGGGCGACGAGGAACGAGACCGTCAGGACCAGCAGGTCCGACAGCAGCGGCAACACGCCGCGACCCGAGACGGCGAGCGCGTACAGGGCGACGCCCGCGACCACCACCAGGTCGACTTCGTTCATCCGCTCCCTGCCCAGGCACTCGCCAGCGGGGTCGGTCAACCGCAGATGAACAGCGTACGGAAACCTCGATCGGAGTGGCCATCACGATTATCGGCTGCACGGTGGAGGTGCGAACCGCGTATCCCGCCCGCGCCCCCGAAGGGGCCGGGCGAGATACGGTCCGGGAAGCCGTCGGCGCCGGGTAGGCGATTGGGACCGGAACCTACCTGTCGCCGGGTTCGCGACGGCGTCCCCGGGATTGGAGAGGTCGGCGCGGGGACGCCGCGACATACACACGACGAGACGCCCGCAACCCGAGTGAAGGCGGCGCACGTCCGGGGAGGGCCGGGGCCCCGGACCATGCGCCGCCTGCCGCACGGGGACCCGAACTCGGTGCCCCGGCGGCGCCGGACGGCCTAGGCCGTGACCGGCGAGTACCAGCTCGCGTGTCTGGTGGGCACGTGGCTCACAAACACGCGCACGCGGTCTTCTTCGGCGTCCACGGTGAAGCGGACACGCTTGTGGCGCGCGAACTCCAGCGGGCGCTCCGGCTTTACCGACAGCACCTCGAACGCCTTGCCCGCGGCGTCCGCCATCGCCCACGCCTCGATGATGGTGGCGACGGTGGTGGTGGGCAGTTCGGCGAACTCGATGCGCATCAGGTCGCCGATCTCGGGCGCGGCGTGGGCGGTGAGCAGCTCCACGAACGCGTCCGGCGGGGCCTGCTCATCGCGCAGCCGATGCAGGGCACGCTTGGTGTCCTCCTGCGCGAACAACGTGGTCAGCGACCACACGACCTCGAAGCAGTCCACATTGCTCATTCGAGCGCCTTTCTCCCCAGGAGCAGTGACCTCGACGATGCCATGTCAGGATCACCGCGTCAGGCGTCACTTGACGTACAAATTCACGTACGTCACGATGCCTATCGCGCCTGAGACTCAATAGCGGAGGCAGGGAGCGAAAGGAACCGCGCATGGCTGCCACCGACGCGGAAGAAATATCCGATATCCGCGCCTATGTCCTCGATGTCAGCCAGCAGCTGCGGCAACTCCAGGAGCTGGGTCCCGACCGCTGGCGCGAGCCGTTCGAGACAGGCCTCCGTGCCGCCTACCGGCGTGGCGATCTACCGGGCCTCGCAACGCTCGTGAACTTCGCTGTGGGCCACCTCGATGGCGCCGGGCGGACAGCAGAAGCGGTCCAGGAGATCGACCACGCCCTCGCCCTGTGCGACCAGGACCCCGACGTGCGGTCGATCCTCGCCGCGATGCGCGCCGGTCTCCAGATCAGCTGGGGTCACAAGGCGTCCGCGTGCGGATCGATGGCCGAGGCGGCGGAGGCGGCTGCCGAGGGCAGCGACCCCTACGCCGCGATGAAGTTTCGCGTCTACCAGCAGGTGCTCGCCTGCCGCCTGGCGACGGACGCCGACGACGAGGTGATCGAGACGCTCATCGCCCAGACCGGCCGGGACGGCTATGCGCCGGAGAGCCTGTTCCTCCTCAGCTGGTACATCCCCTACCTCTATGCCACGGGTCAGCGGCGCCGCGCGGTGCCGTGGATCCGCCAGCTGCGCATCCAGTCCGAACTGGCACGGCATCCGTGGCGCCAGATCGACGCGGCGTCGTTCGAGGTGGCGGACGCGGCTGTCGAGGCGCCCGCCGCCGCGCTGGTCGAGCAGGACGTGGACCGGCCGAACTGGCTCGCCACCTGGCGGCGCGCTCTGCTGGAGTTCCGCGGCCACTTGCTTCGGCGCGACTGGGAAGCAGCCGGCACCTCGCTGCAACACATCGAGGCGCTGGCCGGGCAGACTGGCGCGCTGGAAGTTGGAGATGTGGGCGCATTCCGGGCCTGCCTGGAAGCGCACGCCTCGGATGGCACACAGCGTGTGACGCTGGAGCGCCCGGGTGCGGTCCACCTGGGGATGCTACCGGCGGCACTGGCGGGCGCGGAGGCGGTGGCGCTGGCCGGCACGCAGTCCCACGCCGCGCAGTGGCTGGACTGGGTCGCCAGGGAGGCACAGCCGCTGGTGGCGACGCTCCTCGAGTGGCCGGTCTCGCGCGCGCGCATCCAGGCGCTGCTGGCGATGCGGGCCGGGCATCGGCAGGCGGCGAAGTCGGCCTTCAAGCGGGCGCACGAGTGGGCGAAGGACGCCGGCTACGCCGCGGAGGCGGGACTCGCGCTGGTCCAGCACGCCGAGCTCCTGGCGCATGGCGAGCCTCGGTCGCGGCAGGCGGAGTGGACGGCCATGCGCCACCGTGGATGGGACGCGCTGGTCGCGCTTCAGATCGACCCGGCTGCGCACGCCTACGCGGCCACGCGCGCCATCGCCGCGACACGCAACCGTGAGCCGGCGGTGCCTCGCCTCACGCCTCGGGAACTGGAGGCGCTGACGGCGCTGGCGGACGGGCTCACCTATCGCGAGGCCGGCGAACGGCTCCAGGTGAAGTGGCGCACCGTCCAGACGCTGGCGCGCCGCGCCTACGTAAAGCTCGACACGAACGGCCGCGGCCGCGCCGTGGCCCGCGCGCGCGAGCTGGGGCTACTCTGAGCCGAGCACCGAGGGGCGCCCCCGGCCTCGGTATCCGGACTTTCCCTGACCGCGCGCCAAACTTGCCGTCGTAGACTGGTTCTCCCATGTCCAGACACCATGCAGCCGCACCACCGGCACCCGCGCCGGCCTCCATGCGAGGCGCACCCCAGGAGATCGAGTGGCAACTCGACGCCACCGACCTGGAGGGCGTCGCCCGGTGGCTGCGCGACACGGCGCTCTCACACAGCCTGACGGTCACCCCGGCCGGCGAGGCGCTGATGCGGGACCGCTACATCGACACCGCGGACCGCCGAGCCTGGCGCGCGGGATACACGATGCGGCTGCGCGAGACCGCCGACGATGCGGAAGCCACCCTCAAGGGAATGGCGTCCTCGCGGGAGGGCATCCGCCGCCGCACGGAGTGGAACGAGCGGCTGCTCCAGGCCAGTTGCGAGGCCCTGCTGGCCGCACCGGGGGCTGTCGGACGTCGTGCGCGCGCCCTGGCCGGGCGACAACCGCTCGTCGTGCTCTTCGCGATCAAGACCTTCCGCCGCCGCTTCCGCCTGGAGGACTGCGACGGCCGCTACGTGGGCGAGGTCGCGCTCGACGAGACATCGGTGCTCGCGGATGTCGCCGCCGAAAGCGGCGTCGAGGACATCCGACGCGTCGAGGTGGAGGCAGTCGACGAGGCCGCGGCCGCGACGCTCGCCCCGCTGGTCGAGGAGATGCGCCTCGCCTGCGAACTGGGCGACTCCCAACGCTCGAAGTTCGAGGCCGGAGCGCGGGCGGCCGGGCTCGAGCGGCCGTCCGTGGCGGTGCTGCCGCCTCTCAGCAATGCGGACCGCCGCCGCATCGGCATCGGTGCGCTCGCGCGACGCGTGATCGATGAACAGCGCGCCGCCGTACTCGCGCACGAGCCCGGCACGCGGCTCGGCGACGACCCGGAGGCGCTCCACGACATGCGAGTCGCCACCCGGCGCCTCCGGTCGGCCCTGCGCCTCTTCCGCGCGTGGCTACCCCCCGAGGCGCCGCCGCTGCGAGAGCAGCTGCGCTGGCTCGCCGGCGCCCTGGGCGAGGTGCGCGACCTCGACGTCCAGATCGAGCGCATCGAAGCTTTCGCGGAGGCTGAGCCAGACCTGGAGCCGCTCGCGGCGCTGCTGCGGATCCGGCGGGACGGCGCGCGTGAGCGCATGCTCGCCGCCCTGGACGACCCACGCTACGAGGCGCTGCTCGGTGCCCTCGAGTACCTCGCGGCGAGCGCGACGGAGGGCGACGCGCCCGCGCTGACGGAGGCGCCGGCGCTGCTGGCGCGGCAGTGGCGCCGCTTCAACCGCCTGGCGCGCCAGCTTGATGCGGACTCGCCGGACGAGGACTACCACGCCACGCGCGTCGTCGGGAAGCGACTGCGCTACGCGGTCGAGTTCGTTGCGCCGCTGTACGGCAAGCGGGCGGGGCGGATGCGCGCCGCAACGACCGGCGTACAGGACCGGCTAGGCGCGCACCAGGACGCCGCGGTCGCCATCGAGCAGCTGCGCGCGCTGGCCGGCGACGCCGGCGGCCAGCTACCCGCCGCCACGCTCTTCGCCATGGGCGCGCTCGCCGAGCGCTACGCCGCCGGCATGGCCGCCGAGCGGGAGGCGTTCCCCGAGGTGTACCGGCGCGTGCGGCTTCGCTGGCGGGCGCTCGAACGGCGGGCGGCCCGGGGCAAGAAACGCGCCCGGCGGTGAGGCTCTACCTCGTCCGCCACGCCATCGCACACGACCCTGACCCGAGCGTGTGGCCGGACGACCGCCTGCGCCCCCTGACCGACCGAGGCATCAAACGCTTCCGCCGGGCCGCGCGCGGCCTCGGACGCCTGGGTGTCGGCGTGGACTTCCTGCTCACGAGTCCCTACACGAGGGCGCGGGAGACGGCGCAGATCCTGCACGAGGAGGCCGGGTGGGTGTCGCCGACGCTGTTTGAGCCGCTGGGAACGTCCGGCCCGGTCACGCGCATCACGGAAGCGCTTGAGCCATTCCGGGCTGCGGACTCGATTGCCCTCGTGGGGCACGAGCCGGACATGCACGCACTCACCTCGTACCTGCTGACCGGCAACGACGGGGGCCTGGCGTCCGAGTGGAAACGCGGCGCGGTTGCATGTCTGGAACTGCCGGGCGGATTCGTCCCGGAGGCGGCACGCCTGTTGTGGTTCCTCCCACCTCGCGCGCTCCGCGAGATGGCCCTCCGCAAGTAGGCCGGCTACGCGCCGTGACGCAGGGGCGTGAGCGCGTCGTCCGGCTCGGGCGCCGGGCGGTCCAGCGCCATGCCCTCCACCACGCCTGCCACATGGTCTCGCAACTGCTCGAAGACATCGTCGATGCTGCCTCGGGCGTCCACCACGCTGAAGTCGTGCTTGGCCGCGAGGCGGCGGAACTCCTGGAGCAGGACGGTCTGGTACTCGACGAAGGTGTCGTAGAGGCCGGGACCGCGCAGGAAGTCCTGGCCCGACTCCCAGTAGTCCAGCCCGCGGCTGGCCAGCACCCGAGGCAGCAGCGAGTCCACATCGATGTCCAGGTAGATCACCTGGTCGGGCACCAGCGCGAAGCCGTAGACCGCCTCGATCCAGTCTGCTGGGACGCCCCGGACCACGGCGCGGGTCATCAGCGAGAAGACGTAGCGGTCCACGAGCGCGACCATGCCGGCGCGCAGCGCCGGCACGATGCGCCGCTCCAGGCGGTCCCAGAAGTCGGTGGCATACAGCAAGTTGAGGGTGATCGGGTCCAGCGTGTTCCCACGCTTCGCGCGCTCGATGCCTGGACCCGCCAGTTCCGAGCGCCGCAGGCCCGTGTCCACGACGGCGTATCCGCGATCCTCCAGCCACTCTTTCAGCAGGCCCACCTGCGTCGAGCGGCCCACACCGTCCGTGCCTTCCAGCACGATCAGGCGGCCCGGCAGGTCGTCGCCCTCGATGCCGGGTGGGCGGTCGCCGTAGAACTGGATGCGCGTCACTCGGACGCCTCCGCCCACACCGGCTGTTGCAGGTAGCGGCCGCGCAGCCCGGAGTGCCGCAGCACCTCGGCCAGGTCGCCGCCCTCCACGCGCTCGATGTCCGCGAGGTGCGGCTGCACGATCTCGCGCATCTGCTGCTGCTGTTTCACCAGCGTCTGGGTCGCGTCGATGGGGACGAGGCCGAACTCGTCTGTGAGGCGGTGGTACTCATCCAGGATGCGGCCCTGGAAGATCTGGAACGACTCCATGATGTCTTCGCTGAGCATCATGTCCATGCCGGCCTCGTAGTACTTGATCTCCGCGCGGCTCAGCGTGATGCGGCGGATCGCCTCGTCCAGGGGGACGTCGAAGTGGAACGCGATGTCCGGCGTCACCGCGAACGAGTACAGGTCGCGCAGCCACGACCGGCTGACGCCTCGTGCGGCGTCTCGCGCGAAGGCCGTGTACACGTAGCGGTCCGCCAGCACCACGGCGCCCGCCTTCAGCGCGGGGAGGATCTGCGTGTGCACTCGGCTGGCGAAGTCCGCCGCATGGATCAGACTGAACGACATGGGGGTCAACAGCCGTCGGTTCTTTCCCCGCTTCGTGGTCGAGCGCACGATGGGCGACGAGTTCCACTCCGTGAAGACCACCAGGTATCCCTGGCTGACCAGCCATTTGTGCAGCAGGTCCAGCTGCGTGCTCTTCCCAGACCCGTCGATGCCTTCGACGATGATCAGTTTGCCCGGCAGCGACTCGGCTTCACTCTTCGGCCAGGCGCGGGCGGCGGGTGCCTCGATCATGGGTGTCCACCTTCCACGGACAGGGCGAGCCCAAAGGTCTTGCGCACGCGCTCGACGGCCTCGCCGGGCCGCCACTCGACAGTAGCGGGCAGCCCGAGGTGCAGCGCCCCGCCGTCCACGGAGACACGGACGCCAGGCGGCGTCCCGGGCGGCGTGCGGCGCTGGATCTCGTCTGCCAGCATCAGCACCACGCCGGCGCGGGCGAGCGCTTCCTGGTCGCCGGCGCGCAGCAACGGTCGGAACGACCGCACATCGAACGACGGCCGCTCCGCAAGGTGGATGACGGCGGCCATCTGGACCAGGTGACGATGCGAGAACCCGGCGAGGTCCGTGCGCAGCACCAGCGCCGCCGACTCGCGATGCCGGTTGTAGAAGTCGATGGAAGCGCCCACATCGAGCAGCGTCGCGGCGTGCTCGATGGCCTCGCGCACCTCGCCATCGCCATCGGGCGCCAGGTGGTCCGCGAGGTCGAGCGCCAGCGCGGCCCGACGCCCGGCGCGCTCGTCGTCCCAGCCGCTGAGCCGCTCGGTGAACGCGCGGACGGAGGTGCGCCGCACGCTCTCCGGCGAGGGCAGGCCGCCCTCCAGCACGCCTCTGACCACCCCCTCGCGCAGGCCCTGGCCGGAGATGCTCAGCTCAGGCGCTCGAAGGTGCTCGCTCACGGCGCGGAGCACGTAGGCGCCCGCAACGATCGAGTCGGCTCGGGCGGGATTGAGGCCCGGGACGGATGCACGCTGCTCCTGCGTCATCGAGGCGAGCTTCGCGCTCACCCTGCGGAGCCGAGCGGCGGTCGCGACGTAGCCGTGGAGCCGCGTCAGCGGGTACTGGCGTTGACGGATGTCCACCTTCGCCAGGTTGCGGATGGTGCCGCCGGTACCCACCAGGTGCTCGCCACGCTTGAGCCTGGGCACCCCCGAATTCTTCAGTGCGTCGACCACGTGTGCTTCCAGCGCGGCCAGGTGCTCTGCCTTCGGAGGGTCTCGGGGTAGGAACCGGTCGGTCACGTTCAGCGCGCCCAGCGGGAACGACCACGCCTGCTCCATCCGTCGGTTGCGGAACCGCACCATCTCCAGGCTGCCGCCACCGATGTCCACCAGCACGCCATCCTCCACCGGCAGCCCGTAGGCCGCGCCGATGAACGCCAGCCGCGCCTCGGTATCGCCCGCGATCACCTCCACGGAGACGCCAAACCGGCGGTCGATCTCGTCGAGTAGCTCGGCGGCGTTGGTGGCGGCGCGCAGCGCGGCTGTGCCTACGGCGACGACGCGACGTGCCCCCGCACCGCGCGCGACCGCGACAAAGTCGGCGACGGCATCCAGCGTCCGTGCGCGGCCGCGCTCGCTCAGGCGCCCGTCCTCATCGATCTCGCGCGTGAGTTGGAGGCGCGCCCGCACCTCGTCCACGATCTCCAGGTGCCCGGCCGCGTGCGGCTCCACGATCACCGCACGCCCGGAGTTCGACCCGAGGTCGATCACGCCGATGCGCCGCGAAGAGACGGGCTCGGTCACACGCGCCTCGTGGACCAGCGGGCGAACGGGCACGCCGTCCGCGAATCGCTGCCGTGTACGGACGGCAGACGCGGGTCCGAGTATTGACGCTGCAGCGTGCGCTCCACGGTTCACGATCCGATCGTACGCCTCACTGTTAACGGCGGATTATGACCGTTGGTGGCGTGTGGAAACGCGAGCACGGCGCCACGCCTGCGGGCATCGGGCCGGCGCGCGCGGCCCGGAACGGTCAGCCAAGGGCTGGCCCGTCCCATCGGTCCAGCGCGGCGACCTGGACCAGCGGCTTGCGCTGCGCGGGGCCGAACCGCCCGCGTGGGTATCCCAGCGGCACGCAGTACACCACCTGTGCCGAGTCGGGAATCCCAAGGAGCGCGTGTACCCGCTCCTCGACGCTCGGGTGCAGCGTGGTGATGGTGCCACCGACGCCGAGCGCCCGCCCGGCAAGCAAGAGGTTCTGCGCGGCCGGGATCACGGAGGTCATCGCGCCCTCGCCTCGGGCGGTGGCGCAGATCAGGACGATCGCGGGGGCGTCGCCGATCTCGTCAGCGAGCCGCATCGCGGACTGCATCGAGTAGCGGCCGGCCTCCGGAAAGTCCTCCGGGCCGTGGATGCCGGCGTCGTGCCGCTTCGCCCACCACGCCTCGCGGTAGAGTTCCGCGAACGGGCGTCGCACGCCCTCGTCCAGCAACACGATGAAGCGCCACGGCTGTGCGTTGCCGCCGCTGGGCGCACGCGTCGCTGCCACGAGCATGTCGCGCAGGTCGTCGGCGGGGATGGGGTCAGGCCGGACCCGCCGGATCGCGCGCTGCGTGAACATCGCCTCGCCGAGCGGCATCGATAGCCGGGCCGCCACCCGTCCGTGCGCGGGGTCCGTCGTCTGCTCGGTCGTCATCCCTGCCCCCTCGCGTGCCGTCTTCGGCGAGGCGCTATAGTCGCCGGGTCCGAGAGGAGTTGTCCATTGGCCCGTCTGCCGTACCTGAACAAAGAAGACCTGCCGGAGGAGCACCAGCGCCTGCTGGAGCGGCCCGCCAACCTGTTCCGGGCGCTGGTGAACAGTCCGGACGCGTTCCGCAACTTCTCCCGCCTGGGCGGGTGGATCCGCAACGGCAGCACCCTGGACCCCAGGCTGCGTGAAATGGCGATCCTCCAGGTGGGCTACCTCACCCGCAACGCGTATGAGTACACCCACCACATCAAGATCGGCCACGACTTCGGTGTGAGTAACGAGGACGTCCGCGCCATCGCGCGCGAGACCGCCGGCGAGACCACCGACCTGGCCGACCTCGACCGCGCGGTGCTGCGCCTGGCGCGCGAGATGACCACCCACATGGAGGGCTCGGCGGAGGCGTTCGAGGCGGTCCACGACGAGCTCGGAGACGAGCACATGGTGGACGTGATCATGGTGATCGCCTTCTACAACCTCGTGGTGCGCGTGCTCTTCACACTGCAGGTCGACCTGGAGCCCGAGTACGAGCACTACCTGGAGGAATTCCCGCTGCCTCCGGCCGGCGTTGCCGGATGACCGGACGCCTGGAGGGCAAGGTCGCCATCGTGACGGGCGCCGGCGCCCGAGGCGACGGGTTGGGCAACGGCCGCGCCACCGCGCTGACCTTCGCCCGCGAGGGTGCGCGCGTGCTCCTGGTCGACCGTGACGAGGAGGCGGTGCGCGGCACGCTGACCATGATCGAGGGCGAGCGTGGCGAGGCCGCGACCTTCATCGCCGACGTGACCGACTCGGGCGACTGCGCCCGGATGGTGACCGCCGCGGTCGAGCGCTGGGGACGCCTCGACGTCCTGCACAACAACGTCGGCATTGGTAGCCGTGGCAGCGTGGTGGAAGAGACCGAGGAAACGTGGGAGCGCGTCCAGCGCGTGAACGTCACCAGCATGATGCTGACGAGCAAGCACGCGATTCCGGAGATGGTCCGCACAGCCGGCGGCGGCGCAATCGTGAACATCTCCTCGATCTCGGCGCTTCGCCCTCGAGGGCTCACCGCCTACTCGACATCGAAGGGTGCTGTGATCGCGCTGACGCAGGCGATGGCGGTGGACCACGCGCGCGACGGCATTCGCGTGAACTGCATCTGCCCGGGCCCCGTCTTCACGCCCATGGTGGGCGGCGACCGCATGACCCCCGAGCAGCGCGAGGCGCGCCGCCTCGCCTCGCCGCTCCGCATCGAGGGCACGGCGATGGACGTGGCGCACGCCGCGCTGTTCCTCGCCTCGGACGAGGCGCGCTACATCACCGGCGTAGTCCTGCCGGTCGACGGCGGCGTGACGCTGATGAGCCCGGAGCGCTCGACGGCCTAGCCCAGCGCTAGTCCAGCTCTGACACACTCCCGCGCTGAGGCTGCTCGCCGAGATCCGCGCAGAACGCGAGGTAGTCGTCGACCGAGTCGCGGAACGCCTGTACCAGGGCGCGGCCTGCCTTCGCCTGAAAGGTGATCACATCGCGGGTACCCAGGACCTCACCATGCAGCAGCCCGACTTCGACATCGAACTCGGCTGTACCCCGGTAGCCCTTGTAGTCGAGCATCGGCTTCCTAGCCCAGCACAAGTGGCAGCCGCCGCGGCCCGCGCATCAGCAGCGTGTCCGCGCGCTCCAGCTTCGTCGTCGCCAGGTACATCGAGGGAAAGCGCTCGAGCATCGGGCGGAAGACGGCGGCAGCCTCGATGCGCGCCAGCGGGGCGCCGAGGCAGAAGTGCGGGCCGTAGCCGAAGCTCAGGTGCCGCGTCTCGCCCCCGCTGCGCGTGATATCGAAGCGGTCGGGGTCGGGGAAGACGGCCGGGTCGCGGTTGGCTGCGCCCACCATCGCGAAGATGGTGTCGCCCGCCTTCATGACGCGCCCACCAATGGTCGTGTCCTGCGCCACCACGCGGACGAGCGCCTGCGTGGGGCTGTCCCAGCGCAACATCTCATCGATGGCGTCCCCCATCAGCGAGGGCTCGTTGCGTAGGAGCGCGGCTTGCTCTGGGTGCTGGACGAGCGCGTTGAGCCCGTTGGCGAGCAGCAGCGCGGTCGGTCCGTTGCCGGCCGTGTAGAGGAAGACCGTGAACGAGAGCAACTCCTCGGGGCTCAGGCGGTCGCCCTGCTCCCCCGCCTCCAGGAGGATGCGGATCAACCGCCGGTCGGCCTCGCCGGCGTACTCCTCGGCGAAGCGCACCAGGAATGCCTGCAGGTGCTCCTTCGCCTCCACCGCATCGCGTCGCGCCGCCGCCGACGCCTTCTCATCGGACGCGGCGAACATGATGGTCATCGCCCAGCGCCGCACCTCGTCACGATTGTCGTCGTTCAGGCCAAGCAGGTCGCCGATGACATGCACGGGCAGCCGTTCCGCGACGGCCGCCATGAACTCGAACGGCTGCCCCGGCTCAGCTCCCGACAGCAACGCCTCCGCCTCCCGCTCGATCGCCGGCCGTTCCGCCTCCACCACCCGAGGCGTGAACGCGCGGTTGATGATCGCTCGCAGGCGGGTGTGGACCGGCGGGTCAGTCTGGCCGAACAGCGGGTCCTCGCCCAGCGGCGAGCGCGCGCGCAGCCCTCGTACGTGCTCGCCGAAGCCGCCTCCCGCCCTCGCCCCATCCGAGACGAACCGGTCGTCGTCGCGCAGGACCTCCAGGCAGTCCTCGTAACGCGTCAGCAGCCAGGCATCGAGCTCGCGGCTGCGGAACACGGGGTCCTCTGCCCGCAGCCGGTGCAGCGCGGGGTAGGGGTTCTCGAGGTAGGACGGGCGAAAGGGATTGAAGAACGCCATGCACCTGTATCGCGTCTGCGTCGTCAGTCTGACGTATGCGTGAGAGTCGCCCCGACGCTAGCACGCGCGGACGGGTGCGTCACCGCTGTCCGTCGTTACGCCCGTCTGCCCGTTGGGGCGCCTAGAGCGGGGGGCCGACCCCGGGTGGTGACTGGGTTGCGGCCGGGTCAATCGGCTCGTAACCGAAGCGGCCGAAGTCCACGATCGTCGAGGCCGCGTGCCGCGCCAGGATCGCCGCGGCCCGGTGACGGCTCTCCTTCCGGCGGTCGCAGATACGGACGACGTAACGGCCATCCTCGGCCGCGCGCTGGTACAGCGGCGCGACCCGGCTTTCGTCCGCTACGAAGATCCGGCGGAGCCCCTCCAGCCGTCGTGACTCACGCCGGCGTAGGTCCAGACGCTGTGCGTCGTCGGGTCCGCTGAACGTGTCGATGTCAGATTCGGCAATGCCCGCCTCGGCCAGTTCGTTGATTGCCGCGTCCACGTGCTGCCGCCCGTCGAGGACGGCAAAGAGGCGATTCGGGCGGTAGTCGATCACGCCCGTCCCCTCGCCGTTGTGCCCCATCGTCACTCGATTCCCTCCTCATCGTTCAGGCGGCACATCGCCGCCACGCAACCCGGGCCGACCGAGCGTCCCGGAGTCACGGCGAAGGTGCTACGGGACGCCGCCGCTGAGACGCGACGGGGATCGGCCGATACAAGGAGGGTATCGCACTCGCGCATCCGTCTGCAGGGCGCTCAGCCGAACTGCGTGGCTGGCGAGGCCGGAGGGCATCGTGTACGGTCGGGAGGCACCAGCACGGAACGGCTCGGACCTCGGGCAGCCCGCAAATCGCGGTAGCGCCTCCCGCGTTGCCCGCACTCGCTGCCGCGCCGGTCGCCGCATTCGACGACCTCGTCCGGCGCCGTACCCGTAACACTCCGCATGTGGGGGAGGACTCGATGGGCGGCGCGCTCGAGGGGATCCGCATCCTCGACCTGAGCCAGTGGCAGCAGGGGCCCTACGCGACCGTGATGCTCTCCGACCTGGGGGCCGACGTGATCAAGGTCGAGCGCCCGCAGTACGGCGACGCCGGCCGGCACGCCCTCGGCGGCTACGACCCGCAGGGACTGGCGCCCGACTTTTTCGCGCACAACCGGGGCAAGCGAGGGATGACGATCGACCTGCGCAACCCGCGCGGGCGCGACCTGGTGCTCGAACTGTCCGAGCGGATGGACGTCATGGTGACCAACTTCCGCCTCGGCGTGATGGAGCGCTGGGGCCTCGGCTACGACGACGTGAAGGCGCGGAACCCGCGCATCATCTACGCGCAGGCCTCCGGCACCGGCCCTCGGGGTCCGGAGCGCGAACGGCCGATGTTCGACATCGTGGCGCAGGCGATGGGCGGCATCATGAGCGTGACCGGCGGCGAGGGCGAACCCCCGACGCCGGTGGGCACGTTCATGGCAGACCAGATGGGCGCGATCATGCTCACGGTCTCTATCCTTTCCGCGCTCGTCGCACGCGAGCGGACCGGCGCCGGCCAGGCCATCGACGTCTCGCTGCTCGGCACCCAGGTGGCGCTCCAGAGCTTCGAGATCCAGCACTACCTGATGACCGGCGACCTCCCGAGGCGCGCCGGGCGCGGTCACCCCCACGGCGGGCTGCTGTGGAACACCTTCCCCGCCGCCGACGGCTACTTCGCGATGGCCGGCGTCCGGGAGGACCGCTGGCCTGAGTTCTGCGCGCTCATCGAGCAGCCCGACCTCATCGAGGACCCGCGCTTCGACTGCGCCGAGCACCGCGAGGAGCATCGAGGGGTACTGCTGGACCGCCTCGACGCCGTCTTCCGGCAGCAGTCGATCGCACACTGGATGGCGCTGCTCGCGACGATCGATCTTGCGTGCGGCCCGGTCCAGACCTACGAGGGCGTCGCGCAGGACCCACAGGTGCTGGCCAACGACTACATCACCGAGATGGACCACCCCACCCTCGGCCCCACGCGTGTGGTAAACACCCCGATCGCCCTCAGCGAGACGCCAGTCGAGGTGAAGGGGCCGCCGCCCGAACTGGGCCAGCACACCGAGGAGGTGCTGCTGGAGCTGGGCTACGACTGGCCGCAGATCATCGAGTTGCGGGACGCCGGAGCGATCTAGCGCGTCCTCGATCTCGCTTCTTCGTAGGGGCGCAGCTGCTGGGCGGGCCTGCGACCTACCGCGCCGCCTGGAAGCTCGCTGGCCGCACCTTGTCCGAGCGGATCCACGTGGCAGCCTGTGCCTCCCAGTAGAACTGTGTCAGCACGCCGCCCGTGTGCCTGGGGTGGATGAACGCATCGCGCCAGCGGATGCCGTCTGTCTCGTCGTCGTGCTCGTCGAACGTCGGGACGCCGTGGTGCTCGCAGGCTGCCGTCGCGCGGTCGAAGTCGGCGACCTCGAAGGCGATGTGGTGCACCGAGGGGCCGCGCTTCTCGATGAAGCGTTCGATGAATGACTCGTCGCCCTCGGGCTGGATCACTTCCCACAGCATCGGTGCGCCGGGCCACTCCAGGACGAGGTCGGCGAAGTCCTCGTGCTCCCCGTCCGGCGTGCGCCAGATTTCGCGCATCCCGAGCAGCCGCCCGAACCACGCGGCGAGTTCGTCCCGGCTCGAGTAGGCGTGGCAAATGTGGTCGACGCGGGTGATGCCGAGCGAGGGCGCACCGGTAGGGCCGGAGGCGGCCGCACTCGCCGCACCCGACGCCTCGACGAAGCGGAAGGTGAAGCCGCGGCCACCCACCTCCGGGCCAACTACCACGGAGTCGCCCTCGGATGCCGGCTCCGCGCCGGCCGCCCGGACGTGCTCGGCCGCCGCATCGAGGTCGGCGACCTGGATGGTGATGCTCTGCAGGCCGGGGCCACGCGGCCCCTCGATGAACGCGTCGAGTGCCGAGGCGTCGCTGAGCGGTGCGGCGACCTCCCAGCGGATGCCGCTATCGCCCGGGATGCGGAGCAGCGCGCGACGCGTGCCGTCCGCACTGTCCTCCCACGCCTGCTCGCGCTGGAAGCCGAAGAGGCCCTCGAGCACATCGAGCTGCGGATCCAGCTCGGGGACCGCCATTCCGATGCGGTCGATACCGGTGATGTTCAGCACGGCTTCTCCTTAACGCCGGGTCGAGAGGGGCAGCGCACGCCTCAGGGGCGGCTCAGCTCGGGTGGCCCTCCAGCATGTCGTAGCCGTGGTTGACCAGTTCCTTGATCAGGCGGGTGTTGTACGGGTTCATGGCCGCCATCCGCGCGGCCAGCTCCGCGACCTGCTCGTCGAACTGGTCCACCGGGTATACCTCGTTGACGAGGCCGACGCGCAAGGCGCGTTCCGCGTCGACGCGGACCCCGGTCAGCATCAGCTCCTTCGCGATGGCCTTGCCAACGCGCTCGGGGAGGCGCTTCGTGCCGCCCCAGCCGGGCGCCTGGCCGCCGAACTCGGGCTGGTCCGGGTCGCCGTCCTCCGTGATCTTGGGGCGGTAGGGCGGCTGCGCGGAGAGCGTGATCTCGGGCAGCCCGAGCTGCGCGTTGTCCGCGGCGACGATGAAGTCCGCGGCCAGCGCCAGTTCGAGGCCGCCACCGAGCGCGTACCCATGGACGGCCGCGACCACGGGCGTCTCCATCTGCTCCATGCGCGCGAACGTCTTCTGGCCCAGCCGGTTGCTCTCCAGCCGGTCCCGCTTCGTCAGTGTCTCCGACCACTTGATGTCGGCGCCCGCGCAGAATGCGCGACCGGAACCTCGGACGATCACGACGTGCGCCTGCGGGTCCACGTCCAGCGACTCGAAGGCCCGACGCAGCTCCATCATCATCGTCAGGTCGATGGCGTTGAGCGACTTCGGCTTGTTCAGCAGGACCGTCGCGACCCCGGAGTCCTCGATGGTCACCTCGATGGTTTCGTACACGATCATCCTTCCCTGCGTCCGTGCTCGCGGCGCGGTGTGGTGTGTCCTGGTGGGGCCGTCAGTCGGCGCGCGGCAGCCCCAGGCCGCGCGTGGCGATCACGCGCCGCTGGATCTCGCTGCTGCCCGAGAACACCGTATGTGGCACGGAGGTCACGTAGTCGCGCGTGAACGCGGCGTCCAGCGGCGCGCCCTCCCGCTGCCAGAGGTTGCCGTAGAGCCCGAAGGCCTTCGTCCCCGTCCGCGCCAGCCGCTGATGCGTCTCCGAGCCGAACAACTTGTTCACGGACGCCTCGTAGTTCGGGACCTCGTCCCGCGCCTGCACGTCCACCGTGCGCGCCGCGAACTGGTGCAGCACGTCCACCTCGATGTGCCGGTCGGCCACCTCGAGGCGCACGGCGCCGGGCCAATCCGCTCGCAACTGGTCGCGAGCCTCGGCGCCACGGATGAACTCGATCAGGTCCTCCAGAGACTTGCGGTAGCCCACCGCGCCGCCGATGCCAGAGCGCTCGAAGTCGAGCATGGTCATCGCGACGTACCAGCCGCGGTCTTCCTCGCCGAGCCGATCCTCGACGGGCACGCGGACATCGTCCAGGAACGTCTCGTTGAAGGGCTCGCTCCACGTCATGTCGGTGAGCGGCCGCACCGTGATCCCGGGCGTGTGGACATCCATCAGCAGGAACGAGATGCCTCGGTGCTTCTGCGCCTCGGGGTCCGTGCGCACCAGCACGCACATCCAATCCGCGTACTGCGCCCCCGACGTCCAGATCTTCTGCCCGGTGACCACGTACTCGTCGCCCTCGCGGACGGCGCGGGCCTGCAGCGCCGCCAGGTCCGAGCCGGCCGCCGGCTCCGAGAAGGCCTGCGCCCACGCCACCTCGCCGGAGAGGATCCGAGGCAAGTGCTGCCGCTTCTGCTCCTCGGTGCCGTACACGATCAGCGTCGGACCCACGAGCGCGACGCCGATGCCGCCGACCATTGGGACGCGGGCCTGCGCCATCTCCTCGTTGAAGATGTACTGCTCCAGCACGGTCAGTCCGGCGCCGCCGTATTCCCTGGGCCAGTGCGGCGCCACCCAGCCGCGCTCGGCCAGCGCCTCCGCCCACTCGATGGCGGCGCGACGGCGTACCGGATCGTACGAGACTCGGTCGGCGGGCCAGTTGTAGCCAGGGATGTCCTCCGGCTCCACGCTCTCCGCGGCGTCCGGGTCCGGCCGGTAGGCCGCCGGAAAGCGCTCGCGGATGAAGCGCCGCACCTCCGCGCGGAACGCCGCCTGCTCGGGCGTATCTGCCCAGTCCATCAGTCCTCCCGCCGGCCCGCCGGCCGAGCGCCGCGCGACGCTAGTCGGCGCTGGCCGCGGTCGCCTTCACGGATATGCCCGTCTCGGCCTCGAAGGCCTCGGGGTCGTCCGTGATCAGGGGGTACACGCCCTCTTCGTCGTGCGTCTCGCGGCCGGTCAGCGGCGGCGTGAAGACGCAGATCATCCGCATGTCCGTCCTCGCGCGGAGAATGTGCTTCTCGTGCCCATCGAGGGTGTACAGGGTGCCGTCCACGACTTCATGGACCGTGCCGTCTTCGACTGTTTCGACCGTGCCCTCGCCGGACACGCAGTAGACGGCTTCGACGTGGTGCTTGTACCACATGAACGTCTCGGTCCCGGCCCTGATCATCGTGTCATGCATCGAGAAGTCACAGCCGTCCTTCGCCAGCAGCAGCCGCCGGCTGGTCCAGTTCGGCGTGTCAACCTCGCGGTCGGTGTCGAGGATGTCCTCGATCGATCTGACAATCATTCGTTGCCCCCCGGTGTCGTCGTCACTCTGTTGTGGCCGCGCGTCCGTCGACGGGCTCAGGATGGACGGAGCGCGCGGCCACGGTGTGCTCCTAGACCGCCGCCGGCGTGCGCGCGGCGGCGATGCCGCGCCGCTCGAGCGCGGCCACCAGGCTTTCCTCCAGCACCATCAGCCCGCGCTCGAGCGCGGAGTCGTCGATGGTGAGCGGCGGCAGCAGCTTCAGCACCTCGCTGCGGGCGCCCGAGGTCTCACAGATCACGCCGCGCTCGAAGGCGCCCCGGGCGATGTCCTCGGCCAACCCGTTCACGCCGCAATGCAGGCCTTGCGCCATACCGCGGCCGCGCTGCTTCGCCTTCGCCTCCGGGAAGCGCTCCGCCATCCACTCCAGGTGCTGCTTGATCACCTCGCCACGACGCAGCACGTCCCCGCTCAGCGCGTCGTCCTCCCAGTAGGAGAGCGACTCGACGGCGGTGACAAAAGCGGGGTTGTGGCCGCGGAAGGTGCCGTTGTGCTCGCCGGGCTCCCACACGTCCAGGTCGCGGCGGAATAGCGTCAGCGACAGTGGCAGACCGTAGCCACTGATCGACTTGGAGAGCGTCACGATGTCTGGCTTGATGCCCGCTGCCTCGAAGCTGAAGAACGGGCCGGTGCGGCCGCAGCCCATCTGGATGTCGTCAACGATCAGCAGCACCTCATTGCGCCGGCACAACTCGGCCAGTCGCTGGAGCCATTCGACGCTGGCGGTGTTCATGCCGCCCTCGCCCTGCGTGGTCTCCACGATGATCGCCGCCGGCAGGTCAACGCCGCTCCCACCCGCTCGGATGTACGTGCGCAGGTAGTCGATGGTGTCGACATCGTCGCCCAGGAAGTTCTCGTACGGCATGGCGATCGTCTTCAGCGGGACGCCGGCGCCGTGTCGCTTCATCTCGTTGCCGGTGACGGCGAGCGAGCCGAGGGTCATGCCGTGGAAGGCGTTGGTGAACGAGATGACCGACTCGCGCCCGGTCACCTTGCGTGCGAGCTTGAGCGCGGCTTCCACGGCATCCGTCCCGGTCGGGCCGGGGAACTGCACCTTGTAGTCGAGCCCGCGCGGCTTGAGGATCACCTCGTCGAGCCGCTCCAGCAGGCGACGCTTGGCATCCGTCGCCATGTCAAGGCTGTGGACGATCCCGTCCGACTCCAGGTACTTGAGCAGCGACTGCTTCAGCCGTGGATTGTTATGTCCATAGTTGAGCGCGCCGGCTCCGGCGAAGAAGTCGATGTACTCCTTGCCGTCCTCGTCCCAGATGCTGTGGCCCTGCGCCCGCGTGAACACCGCGGGCCAGGAGCGGACGTAGCTCCGTACCTCTGACTCCAGTCGCTCGAACGTCTGCATGGTCCTACTCCCCTGCCGCTGCGGCGCCGGCTAGCTGCGGGCGCAATTGCTCCGCTCGGAACGGACCGATGCGGAACAGCACTTCTTCTTCGTGGTCCTCTTCGCCGAACAGATGCTCGGCGAAGAGCGTGGTCTCCTCGCAGGCGGCGCCCAGGCGGCGGGCGAGCGAGCGGAATGTGCGCTGAGACGGGATGTTGGAGGGTGTGACGGTCGCCTGCAGGTAGCGCACACCCCGTGGCGCGAGGCGTTCAACGAGGGCCTCGAGCATCGTCCGGGCGAGGCCCCGGCCGCGCTGGGACGGCGCCACGGTGATCTGCCAGACGAAGAGCGCCTCTGGCTCCTCCGGCGGCCGGAAGCCGGTGACGAACCCGACGACGGCGCCGTCGTCCTCCGCCACGATGCAGGTCTCCGGGAAGAACTCCGACAGCATCAAGTAGCTGTACGCGGAGTTCGCTTCCAGGCTGTCCGCCTCGGTCGCCAGGCGCCACATGTCCATGCCATCCGAGGGATCAGGAGGTCGCAGTGCGGGCTGTCCTGATGGGCGCCCGGCGTTGAGGTGGTGGTGATGGGCGGCGCGATCTGCGGTGACTGGGTTCAAGGTCATCCCTTTCCCTGGTCTGTGATGTTGCGGCTGCGGGGGAGATGTGGAGTTCGGAAGGGTCGCGGGAGCCGTTGGAGGTCCCGCTTTCAGAGTATGACGCCAGTGCTATGGAGGACCGCCCGAGGGCGTCGTGTCGAGCAGCGGCGCACCCTCCAGGCGGTCGGCTCCCATCAGGGCGGCCACTCGTTCGAGGACCTCGGCAATCGAGCGTTGTTCGTCATGCGGCAGCCCGGCCAGGCGTTCGGCGAGCTGCGTCTGTAGCGGTGAAGGCGCTTCCCGCGCGAAGCGTCGCCCGGCATCCGTCGCCGTGAGGTAGACGCGACGGCGGTCGCTGGTGCCCCGCTCGCGGCGGATGTACCCGCCGGCCTCCAGTCGGTCGAGGATGCCGACGATCGTGCTCGCGCTCAGGTGCACCTCGTGCGCCAGTGCCGTCGAGGTGATCGGGCCGCGCTCGACGACGGTGAGCAGGCACACCAACTGGGGCGCCGTGACGTGGTACAGCGCGGACAGCCGCCGCGAGTGCACGTCGATGGCCTGAATGATCTGGCGGAGCGACTTCAGCACGCGCACGTCCAGCGCCGCGTCATGCGCGGCCGTCGACGGCGGCCCATCCGCGGGAGCACGGGCGTCCCGTCGCTGGCCCCGGGCCTGGCCTCGAGGGGCGCGCCGTGCGCCGTCGCCTGACGGCGGCGGGGCGGCGGGCAACGGCGGGACACCGGACAGAGCCGCGGCTCTGGCTCGCGAGCGACGCCGGGGCGTCGTTGTCGGGTCTGGCGAAGTCGGATGCTGGTCCATAGGTGAATGTTGGTCCAGAGGTGAATCAAGTGAGCCGGGAAGGGCTGGTGTACCGATACCGTTGGTCATGACGCCGCTCCCGGGTCCACGCGCATGGTGGCAGACCAATAGTTCGATGTCAAATTATTTACGTCCACACGGTACGAACACGATGCGGCCCCCGTCCGTCCACGTGACGTACGATCGGGAGCGTGACCGACATCGCTGCCACCTCGGCGCCACCAGCGAACCTCGGAGCCGGGACCGCCGGCGGCCGGCCGCGCGTCGTCGTGATCGGAGGGGGCTTCGGCGGCCTGGCGGCTGTGCGAGCACTCCACGACGCGGCAGTGGACGTGACGCTCATCGATCGCACGAACCATCACCTCTTCCAGCCGCTGCTCTACCAGGTGGCCACGGGCGCCCTCTCGCCGGCGAACATCGCCTCCCCGCTGCGCGGCATTCTGCGCAAGCAACGCAACGCGCGCGTGATCCTGGGCGCGGTCACGGAGATCGACGTGGATGGCCGCACTGTGCGCGGCACAAGCTTCGAGGCGCCGTACGACATCCTGGTCATCGCGTCCGGTGCGCGGCATCACTACTTCGGGCACGACGCGGAGTGGGAGCAGTTCGCGCCGGGCCTGAAGACGATCGCCGACGCCACGGACATGCGCCGCCGCATCCTGGGCGCCTTCGAACGCGCCGAGGAGGCAACCGACCCGGACCAACAGCGCGAGTGGCTGACGTTCGTCGTGGTCGGCGCCGGCCCCACCGGAGTGGAGCTGGCGGGCGCACTGGGCGAGATCGCCCGCGACGCCTTGAGGGACAACTTCCGCACGATCGACCCCGGCGACGCGCGCATCTACCTGCTGGAGGGCGTGGGGCAGGTGCTCCCCTCGTACCACCCGAAGCTGGCGAGGAAGGCACAGCGTGACCTCGAGCGGCTGGGGGTCGAGGTGCAGACGGAGACGCTGGTCACCGGCATCGAGCCGGGACGCGTCACCGTGCGGCAGGGTGCGGAGGAACGCACGATCGCCGCGCACACCGTGCTCTGGGCGGCCGGTGTGCAGGCTTCACCCCTCGGCCGCCTGGTCGCCGAGGGTGCGGGCGCCGAGGTGGACCGCGCGGGCCGCGTCATCGTGCAGCCGGACCTCAGCGTCCCCGGGCACCCGGAGGTGCTGGTGGTCGGGGACCTGGCGCGAGTGACCGGCGACGACGGTGAGCCCCTTCCCGGCGTGGCGCCGGTGGCAATCCAGCAGGGCCAGTACGCCGCCGCGCGCATCCGCCGCGGACTGACGCTTGGCGGCGAGCCATTCCACTACCGTGACCGAGGCAAGATGGCGACGATCGGCCGCGGCTCGGCCGTCGCTGAGATCGGCCCGGTTCGCCTCAGCGGCCTCATCGGCTGGTTCGCGTGGCTCGGCATCCACCTCTTCTGGCTGACCGAGTTCGAGAACCGCCTGCTGGTCTTTACGCAGTGGGCGTGGAACTACCTCACGAAGGCCCGCTCGGCGCGCCTCATCATCGGGCGCCCGCCCGACTCCTCGCGAGACGCTCCTCGGTAGCGCCCCATCAGGGACGCTTGAGGGTGTCGCCGATGCGGATCATCGATGGGTCCGCGATCCCGTTCGTCTCGGCGATCGCCTCCACGGTCGTGCCCCACTCGCTCGCCAGCGCCCACAGGCTGTCGCCCGGCCGCACGGTGTGCGACGCCCCCGAGCCACCACCGGCCTCGGACGGCGGCGAGGCGGCGCCGGCTGGCGCTGCGGGTGCGCCACCGCCACCCGCCCGCGCGGGACCGCGGCCGGGGATGAAGAGCTGCTGACCGATGTAGACGAAGTTCGGGTCCTGGAGACCGTTCTCCTTCACGATCGCATCCACGGTCGTGCCCCACTGGACCGCCAGCGTGCCGAGCGTGTCGCCGGACTGCACGGCGTACGTCGTCTCGGGCTGCGGAGGCGGCAGGGCCTGCACGGCGGACCAGACGCCGTCACCGGCCACGCCGTAGCGCCACACGGAGACTGCCGCCAGGTCATGCGCGAAGGCGTCCTCGATGAACCCGGACCACACCGCCTGGTCGTGTGCTGTGCCGTCACCGATGGGGTGGACCGGCAGACCGAACTCGCGCAGGCGGTCGACGGTGGCGTCCAGCACGAAGCTGGACGTGATCCCCTCGACGGACACGGGGTCGTACCCGCTCTGGCGGAAGAGGCGCATGTTGCCCGTGGTGTTGAAGATGCTCCAGTAGGCCTGGGGCGCGACCAGGTCCGTGAAGGCCGCGAACTCCCGCATGGGGACGCGGTCAATCTCCCACGGACGCGAGTCCACCGAGGTGCCGACGACGGCGTTCGCCTGCCGCGCGCGCAACTCCTTGCCGAAGGTGACGGCGGACTCGGGCGTGCCCCGCCAGAATCCTGCGTGCGCCTCCAGGTCCAGGAAGAGCGTGCGGGCGCCCGCCGTGATCACATCGGACGCCATCTCCGCCTCGAGCACTGGGTGGAGGCCCTTCACCACGGACCAGGCGTGGAAGGGGACACCGCCGGACTCGAAGAAGGCCGCGTACTCCTGCACCTTGTCCGGGCCGGTGATCGCCTCCGGCGTGTCGTCGTACTTCGCCATCCAGTTCGTGCCGTCGTGGGTCTTGAGCGCGACGCCCAGGCCGAGCGAGGCGAGGCGGTCCCGGATCTCCTCGGGCGTGCCGTCGTGCTGGAACTGCCACACCCAGGCGAGGTGGTGGATCGAGCGCGGCGCGGGGTTAGCCAGGGAGGCGGGAGACGGTGGGCCACCACCGGGCACCGCCCGGGCAATCTCGATGCCCGCTTTGGTGGCCGCCGTGGGGATAACCAGGGCGGCGCTGACGCCGCCGAGCGTGGTGAGGAAGTCCCGCCGGGAGGCGAGACGGCGCAGCGGTTCCACTGGGGTGTCTCCTCCAGGTCGGCACAATGAGGCAAGCCTCTGGCCGCCCTGTGAACTAACCCCGCCGCTGACACGTTTCCACAGGGAGCAACACACACCATAAGGCAGGCATCCCTAACCGCCAACCGGCGCTGTGCTGGTTTCTCCCTGATTTTTCTCGGGATCGCTCTCGCGGAGCGTGCGGGAGCGCCGCGCCGGTGGCCCAATCAGACCGGGGCGCGCTCCGGGCGCCGGCGGTTGCGTTCGAGCGCGCCCAGCGACGCCTTGCGCAGGCGCACGCCCTTCGGCGTCACCTCCAGGCACTCGTCGACGCGGATGAACTCGAGCGCCTGTTCCAGCGACAGCGCCCGGGGTGGCACCAGCTTCTCGGTGTCGTCGGCGGACGCGGCGCGCATGTTCGTCAGCTTCTTGCCCTTGGTGGGATTGACGTCCATGTCCTCGGAGCGCGCGTTCTCGCCAATGATCATGCCCTCGTAGACCTCCACGCCGGCGCCGATGAAGAGCTGGCCGCGCTCCTGGAGGCTGAGCAGCGCGTAGGCCGTGGTGGGGCCGCGCCGGTCGGCGACCAGCGCGCCCGTGGGCCGGGTCCGCAGTTCGCCGTGCCAGGGCTCGTAGCGCTCGAAGACGTGGTGGAGGAGCCCGGTGCCCCGCGTCTCCGTCAGAAACTCCGTGTGGAAGCCGATGAGCCCGCGGGCCGGCACCAGGTGCTCCATCCGCACCCAGCCGGTGCCGTGGTTCACCATCTGCTCCAGCCGCCCCTTGCGAAGCGCGAGCAGCTGCGTGACCACGCCCAGGTAGTCCTCCGGGACGTCCACCGAGACCCGCTCGACCGGCTCCTGGACCTTGCCGTCGATGACGCGCGTCACCACCTCCGGCTTCCCGACCGTCAACTCGAAGCCCTCGCGGCGCATGGTCTCTATGAGGATGGCCAGTTGCAGCTCGCCCCGGCCCTGCACGATCCACGTGTCGGCCCGGTCCGAGGGGAAGACGCGGATCGAGACGTTGCCCAGCAACTCCTGGTCCAGGCGGTTCTTCAGCAGCCGCCCGGTCACCTTCGTGCCCTCGACGCCGGCCAGAGGGGAGGTGTTCACGCCGATCGTCATCGACAGGCTCGGTTCGTCCACGCGGATCACAGGCAGCGGGCGCGGGTCGTCCGCATCGGCCAGCGTCTCGCCGATGTTCACGTCCGGGAAGCCCGCGATCGCGATGATCTCGCCCGGACCGGCCTCCTCCACTGCCACGCGGTCCAGCGCCTCCGTCACATACAACTCGCCGACGCGGGCGCGCTCGACCGTGCCGTCCGTGCGGCAGCGGGCGATCGTCTGGCCTCGACGCACCGTGCCGTGGTGGACGCGGCACAGCGCGAGCCGACCGAGGTAGAGCGAAGCGTCCAGGTTCGTGACCAGCGCTTGCAGCGGGTGGTCCGGGTCGTGCTCCGGAGGCGCGACGTTGCCGAGCAGGAGGTCGAACAGCGGCTGCAGGTCGGTGCCGGGCACCGCCGGGTCCAACGACGCCTGCCCCGCCTTCGCGTTGCAGTAAACGATGGGGAATTCGATCTGCTCCTCGTCGGCATCCAGGTCCAGGAACAGCTCGTAGACCTCGTCCACCACTTCCGCGATGCGGGCGTCCGCGCGGTCCACCTTGTTGACCACCAGGATGACCGGCAGCCGCCGCTCGAGCGCCTTGCGCAGCACGAAGCGGGTCTGGGGCAGCGGGCCCTCGCTGGCGTCGACGAGCAGCAGCGCCGCGTCCACCATCGTCAGCCCGCGCTCCACCTCGCCACCGAAGTCGGCGTGGCCCGGCGTGTCGACGATGTTGACCTTCACGTCACCCAACCGCACAGCGGTGTTCTTCGCCAGGATCGTGATGCCGCGCTCGCGCTCCAGGTCCATGGAGTCCATCACCCGGTCGGTGAGTTCCTGGTGGGCGTCGAAGGAGCCGGACTGGCGCAGCATGGCGTCGACCAGCGTGGTCTTCCCGTGATCCACGTGGGCGATGATCGCCACGTTGCGAATGTCGTCGCGCGTCTTCATCGGCCGCCTGTCTGCGTCATCGCCGCATCGATGCTGGCGCCACTCGGGCGGCGCCGCTGTGCGGACGTGATGTTCCTCGGAGGTCGTTTCGGGAGATCGCGAGACCCCCGTCCGGGAAAGGCCTCCTCCTGTCGGTCCTGCCAGGAGGCCACGGTCCCTCGACGGGGGTCCGCTGCGCCCGGCCAAGGCCGGGCGCTCAATCAGTGTCTAGTAGCGGTCGTAGTCCCGGCGTGGGCCGCGGCCACCGCCGCCACCACCCCCACCGTAGCCGCCGCCCCCGCCGCCGCCGTAGCCGCCACCACCACCGCGGGAACCGCCGGCCTCGCGGGGTCGCGCCTCGTTGACGCGCAGCGCGCGTCCGCCGAAGTCACGGCCGTCGAGGGCCTCGATCGCCTTGGCGGCGTCCTCGTTGGACATCTCCACGAAGCCGAAGCCCCGAGGACGTCCGGTCTCCCGGTCGATGGGGAGCGAGCACGACACCACTTCACCGTACTGTGCGAACAGGTTTTCCACTTCCTCCTCAGAGGAGGAGAAGGGGAGGTTTCCGACGTAGATCTTCTGGGTCACTTCCAACACTTCCAGCCGGCGCCCCGCCGGCACACCAACCACCCGACGCAATGGTCGGGTATCCACTGTCCTCAGGCTCCCCAGCTGGGCGTGCAGGCAGACGACCTTCAGGGCTGCGACTGAGGGGACGCGGCCCGGCCACGTCCATGTATTTACGATAACACCCGCCCCCCATATGGAAAGCGCCTCTCGCGGGCGCTCGCGGCCCTGGAGGCGCCACGTGTCGCCACGTGCCGCGACGCAGAGTTCATCCACGCGTAACCCGGCTTGAACAGCCCGGTAACACGGGCCACCGATGCTGGTATCAGACCGACCGAGGCCTCGGCGGTGGCGAGGGCGACGCGGCTGGACAGCCGGCCCCACACCCACCGGCATCGAGGCCCCGGCGTCAGCATCATCGGGACACCGAGCTGGAGGAGATCATGCGCAGCAACGACCCCCGGCCCTGCTGGAGTACTACTACGCCCTCAACCGGCGCCCGCGCCGCGGCGGCCCCTCGATCGCCGAGGCACGGCGGGAGTACGCCGAGCTACATCGCACGACCTTCGCGATGTACGTGCCTTAGCAGCCCCGCCCGCAGCCAGGCAGCGGAGTCCCCTCCCGCTGCCCTCGGCTGGACGGCGCCGCGGCCCGGCGCCGTCCAGCCGGCTTTACCACCAACCGATTTTGTGGAGCTTGCCTCGGTGCGGCCACCCGAGGTCGCCGGCCTTGCGGATGCGTTCCAGGTGGCGTCCGCACAGCCACAGGGTCAGCCGCTCGCGGTCGTCGTCCACCCAGCGCAGGATGGCCACCTCCTCGCGAGGGCGGGCGGTGCAGAACTCGCAGCGGGCAAGGGCGTTCGTCATGCCTTGATGCTCGCAGGCTCGGCGTCCGCGATCCAGCGGCGAGGCCTGGCCCCCGCCCGAATCCTGACCGGACGAGATAGGCACCTCCCTCTCTTCAGTTAGGCATCCGTCGCCGACGTAGGCCCTGTCCCCCCTCGATAGCTTCACTATGCGAGACGGCCACGCGCGGCCGCCCGCACAGCGAGGGGATCGACGTGACGCAGGCGACCGGGACGGACGAGAAGGCGGGCGAGGTGTCCAGGGACACCATCATCCACAACGGCATCGATGTGGGGCTACTCTTCGGGACCATGGGCGTGCTCCTTCAGCGGCCGGACCTGGGCCGCCTCCGCTTCCGAGCGCGCAATCGCTGGGTGGGCGGGCAACACAACCGCACGGTGCTCAAGGACTTCTACTGCCTGGGCAAGGAAGACGGCTCGCGGCGGGAGCCGTTCATCCTGGACGCCGGGCAGCCGCCGGTCATGGCGGGCGCGAACGAGGGACCGGACCCGGGGGAGTACCTGCTCCACGCCCTCGCCGCGTCGCTCACCACTACCCTCGTCTACCTGGCCGCCGCACGCGGCATCGAGCTGGCCGACGTGCAGTCGTCGGTCGAGGGCGAACTCGACCTGCGCGGCGCCCTGGGCCTGTCACCGGACGTGCGCGCCGGATTCGAGAGCATCCACATCAGATTCCAGGTGAAGGCGGACGCACCCGACGAGACCGTGCGACAGCTGATCGCGCTGATGCAACAGCGCTCGGTCGTGTTCGAGACGCTGACGCGCGGCGTACCCGTCGAGGTCACGCTCGAGTAGGTCGAGGGCGGCTCAGGCGGGCGACGCGTCGCCCAGCATGCCCAGCTCGGCCGCCCGCTCCGCCGCCTCGCGGCGCGTGGACGACTCCAGCTTCGCAAGGATCGCGGAGACGTGGTGGTCCACGGTGCGTGTGGAGAGCACGAGGCGGTCCGCGATCTCTGTGTTGGTCAGGCCGTCCCCCATCAGGCGGAGGACGTCCAGCTGGCGTCCGGTCAGTTGCGCCGGGTTCGCGCGCGTGCTGGCGGCCGGCCCGCGAGGGATGCTGGTCACGCCGAGCTGCCGCAACCGCGCTCGGGTGCGCGCCGACCGCGGCGCCGCGCCCAGTTCATCGAAGATGCGCAATGCCTCCAGCAGCGCCTCGGGTTCTTCGCCCTCGGACAGCGCGTCCGCGCGCTCATAGACGCAACCGACGCGTGTCCAGGCGTCGGCCGCCTCGCGCCACTGGCCGCGCATCTGGAGCAGGTACGGCTCTTCGGCCTCCTCCGGCGGATGCGGGAGCGCGCCGGCCCGGTGCAGCCAGATCCCGACATCTCCGATGACGCGCGGGATCTGGGAAGCACGCGCCAGCGCGAACGCCCATTCGAGCTTCGGGACGGCCTGCTCCAGGCGACCCTCCAGCCATGCCAGCTCCGCGTTGGCGGACGCGGCGGGGCAAATGCGCTGCATCTCGCCGGTTGGCTCCGCCAGCGCCCAGAGGCGCGATGTGTACTCGGCGGCCAGTGGGTCGCCCCGACGTGCGCTGATGCGGGTGGCGACGTACAGCGCGGGGTACGAGCTGAGAGGCGTGGGCACGGACACGAGCAGCGGCGCTGCCTCCTCCAGCGCCTGGTCCCAGCGCCCGCGGTCCAGCGCGACCCACGCGCGCGTGCCACGCATGTAGCCGAGGAAGCTGAGCACCTCGTGCTCCTGCGCGTAGGCCTGGCCCTGGTCGAGCCAGCGTTCCGCCTCGTCGTAGCGGCGCAGAGCGAACGAGACGTATGCCAGGTTGGCGTAGGCGCGGCTGGCGTCATTGTCCAGGCCCGTGCGGCGCGCCAGGTCGATCCCCTCCTCCACCATCGAGCTGTCCGCCACACCGCGCATGTAGCGGTCAGTACCCATGCTGATGTACGCATGCGCCAGCGTGGCCTCATCGCCGAACTCGCTTGCCATCGCGACGGCCTTGCCGCCCCAGTTCTCCAGGTCCGCGGCCGCCTGGGCGGCCATCGCGAGCTGGGCCAGGTTCCCGTAGGCGCGGGCCAGCTCCGCGCTGGGACCGGCGGCCTCGAGCACCGCGATGGCCTCCTCGCCCAGGTCCTGCGCCTGCTGTCCCCGCGTCGACCACCAAGAGGCGCGCGAGCCGAGCCGGAGCGCCCGCCCGAGCGGCTCAGCCTCGCCGATGGCCCGGCGCAGGTCCACGGCGGCCTGCGCCGAAGCCAGCCCCTCCTCGCGACGGTCGGTCGCGAAGCACTCGAGCGTCAGCTCCTCTTGCAGCGTGGCCCGCTCGGGGGGTTCGAAACGGGCCGCATGCACGAGCGCGCGCCGGTAGTGCGCGGCCGCCTCGCGGTGCGCGCTCACGGCGGCGGCGTTGCGTGCGGCCAGCGGCGCGAAGGCTACGAGGGCGTCGATGTCGCCCGCCTGCTCCGCGTGGTGCACGATGCGCGCGGGCAACGCCTCGCGTTCGCGCAGCGCCTCCAGCACGCGGGCGTTCAGGGCACGGCGGCGCGAGGCCGGCAGGGCGCCCTCCACCGCTCGGCGAGCGAGTTCGTGTCGGAAGCCCAACGCACCGTCCTCCAGACGGACCGTGCCGCGCCGCTCGGCGGTCTCGCTCGCCTCGTCCCAGCCGGGCTGGCAGAGGTCCAACAGCCACGTCTCGGCGCGCGCCGGGATCACGGACAGCAGGTCCAGCAACTCGCGCGTCTCACGCGGCAACTGCGCGGCGCGCGCGAGCACGGCCTCCCGAATGGTGGCCGGTACACCCTCACCGCGCGCCGCCAGCAGTTCCGTCACGTAGAAGGGATTGCCGCCCGTCGCCTCGAACACGTCCTCCGCGGACGTGCCCACCTCTCGGGCCAGCGCGCGCACCGAGCGCGAGGACAGCGGTTGGAGGGGGACACGGACGCAGAACGACGACGCGAGGCCGCCGAGCAGCGCGCGCAGGCGATGCGTCTCGTCCAGTTCGCCGTCGCGCAGCGTGAGCAGCAGGAGCGCGGGGTGCGCATCGATGCGGCGGCTCAGGAACGTGAGCACGTCGATGGTCGCGTCGTCGGCCCAGTGGGCGTCCTCGATGACCACGACCGCCGGATGCGGCGGGCGCTGCAGTTCGTCGAGCATCGCCTGGAGCACCCGCTCACGCTCCGGCGGCGCAGCGAAGACCTCGCGAAGGGCCTCACCGCCCTGGGTGGCGAGGTCACGGATCGGGCCGAGCGGGAGCGGGGTCGCCAGGTCGTCGCACGCGCCGCGGAGGACGCGCGCACCCTCCAGGCCGTCCAGGAACGCGTGCACCAGCGAACTCTTGCCGATGCCGGCCTCGCCGCTGATGAGCACGACGCGGCCGGCGCCCGCTCGCGCGTCATCGAGCGCGCTTCGTAGCGCGGCGTCCGCTTCTTCGCGCTCCAGCAGTCCCTTCACAGCGCGATAGTCTATCGCAGGCTCTCACGGTAGCGCGCGGCCCTCAGGCAGGCCGGGCTTCCACCTCGGCGGCCTGGCGGGCCGGCTCCCGGTCGACCGGGGGGCGGGCGACGAGGACCGCGACAATGGCCACAACAGGAAGCGCCATCATCACGGCGACTCCGGGGCGGAAGCCGTCGAACTGTGCCTGCAACCAGGCGAGCGGCAGCGGGCCGAGCGCGGACGCGCTGATGCTTACCATCACCGCGGTGCCCTGGATGCGCCCGAGGCCGAACCGACCGTAGAAGTGTGCCCACGTTACGCCCTGCACGATGCGCGAGATGCCACCGGCCGAGCCAACGAGCACCGCGTAGGCTACTGCGACGAGCACGGACTCCATGAACAGCAGCAACGTCATGGCCCCGAGGAGCACCAGCATGCTCGCGGCAAACATCAACTTCGGCCCAACACGGTCGACGGCAAAGCCCGCAACCACGGAGACACCGGCGGAGGCCACGGCGTACGGGACGAAGATCGAGGCAGCCACGGTCGGCGAGAGGCCCTGCTCGCCAAGGATCGCCGTCTGGTGAAACACCAGCGCTGTGACCACGAGCGAGGGGGTAGAAAGAGGTAGCGCCAGGAGCCAGAAGCGCGGCGAGGTCAGGACGGGCCGCCGGTCGCGCAGCCCCGGCTCGAGATCGAGGTTCCGTTCCTCCTCGGGCGGTTCGTCCGCGCCGTCGGGGTAGAGGCCCATGTCCTCGGGTCGGTTGCGGACGACGAAGACCGCGCCCGGCAGCACCAGCACGAGCACCATGACGCCGAGCGCGGCGTACGCCTCGCGCCAGCCAACGTTGTCGATCATGAGGCGGCTGAGCGGCGGCAGCAGGGCTACCGAGGCGGGGAAGCCGAGGCCCATGATCGCCACGGCGCGCCCTCGGCGGCGGACGAACCACTGCGCCGCGAGCAGCGTGGAGTTGATGGTGAGCGAGCCCTGCCCAAGCGCGCGCAGGGCAGAGAAGGCGAGGAAGACCATTAGGGCGCCCTGCGCCCAGGACATCGCGAAGCACGCCAGCCCGAGGCCGACTGCCGCGCCGATCAACGTGAGCCGTGCGCCGTAACGGTCCGCCAGCCGGCTCACGGTGAACACCATGAACGCGCTCACGCCCGTGCCCACCGCGTAGAGCAATGAGATCGCGGTCCGGCCGAGCGCCGTGTCCTCGATGATCTCGTCGATGAAGACCGAGAAGACGAAAGACTGGCCCGGGCCGGAACTGAAGGAGACGAGGGCGCCCACGGCGACGATCGCCCAGCCGTAGAACGGCCGGCTTTGAGGCATCCCGGGCAGGAACCGGAGCAGCATCTCTCCCCGTTCACCACGGACGGACGGCGACAGGCGGTCAGCCTACCCGCTTGGGTTGCCACCGTCGAAGCGCGCATCGCACTGAGCAAACGACGCTACGTCCCGATGCTTAAGAAGTAGGAGGACTCCGATGCCGGGACCCGGCCGCATCGGGCAATGGGTGCAGTGGGCGCAGCGTGCCCGAGAGGCCGCGGCGGCCTCGAGCGCTGCGCCGCCCTCCGATGGGGGCGGCGCGGTCACCGCCGAGCAGCTCCGTCGCGCAATCCGCGAGGGCGAACTGGTGGTGCACTACCAGCCGGTGGTGGCGACTGAGGACGGCCAGATCGCGGGCCTGGAGGCACTGGTGCGCTGGGAGCAGCCGGAGCGCGGGCTCCGCCATCCCGGCGCGTTCATGGCGCTGCTACGAGACCCGGACGTGGCCCGTCCGCTGGGCGAGTTCGTCCTGCGCGCCGCATGTGGGTTCGTCCGCGACCTGCAGCCGGATGCGCCCGGCGTCTGGCTGACGGTGAACGTCACCCGCAGCGAGCTGATCGACGGCGCCCTGCAGGCCACCATCCAGCGCATCCTGGACGAAACGGGCCTGGACCCCGTCCTGCTGGAACTTGAGGTCGACGAGGAAGGGATCCTAGGTGAGGAGGAGCGCGTTACCGGTGCGCTGGAAGCGCTGCGCGCCCTCGGTGTCCGGGTCGGGCTGGACGGTGTGGGGTCGGACGACGCCTCGGTGGAGCACGTGCAACGCCTGCCCATCGACGCGGTCAAGGTCGACATGCGCATCGCCGCCCGGGCGGACGCGATCCGCGACTCGCTGGTCGCGGCCGTAGAGGCGGCGCGGACGCGCGGCCTGCCGGTCACCGCGAAGCGGGCCCAGCACCCCAAGCGCATGGCGGAAGACCCGGACGAGCAGCGCCTGTTCGATGACGTGCGGCCGGACTTCGTGCAGAGCTACGCCTACGGCGAGCCCGGCCCGCCGGTCGCCATCTGGAAGGCGCTGGCGGCGGTCGCCGCCACACCGCCCCCACGCCCACCGCGCCCGTCACCTGTGGCGCAGGGCGCGCCGGTCGAGGAGCCCACCGAAGCGCCCAAGGTCGAGTCCGCGGTGGAGCCACCCTCGTCGGCGCCCACGTTCGCGATGCTGCCGTCCACCGCGGACCCGGAGCCGTCCCCGGAACCGGCATCCGTTGCGCCGCCCCTCGCACCAGCGCCCGACGCACCGATGCTCGACGCACGGCCCGCCCCTCCGCGCCAGGTCACCCTCGCACGCCCGCTGCTTCGCGTGACGTCCGCGATGATCCGCGTGGAACCCGCCCCGGACGCCGACACCGCCGAGATGCTGGCCGCGGACATCCGCCGCCGTCCGGAGGTCGATGCCGTCTCGGTGCTCTCGCGTGACGAGGCTGGCTGCTGGCTCTGGGTCACCGCCTCGACCTCGGCCGCCCTGCTGGCGGTCGTCGAGGAGATGGCGCTGCTCCAGGTCGAGCGGGACGTTGAGGCGGAGCGCGACACGGACGCGGAGGCAGCCTAGCCAGCTACCGCCCGCACGAGCCTCGGGTCGTCCTCGTGGACGACGACCATACCGAACCACGTGCATCGGGGGAACGCGCCGGTCTGCAACCGCACCTCGCCGAGCGCCTGCAGGTCGCGGTCCAGAGCCGGGGAGCCGACCGGGAACTCGCCGCACCGGTCTGGGCGTGCCTGATCATGGCGTAGGCAGCGGCCGCTGCCGTCCGGCTGCGGGTCGAAGGCCGTACATCGAAAGCGCGTGGGGCTGAGTTCCGCCCCGTCCTCGGGCGTGCACGGACGGTCCACCCACCCGCCGTCGGCGCGCCCGAGCGGGATGATCAACGGACCGTCCAACCCCAGGCTGCGGAACTGGTCGGCGGGCAGGGCGCCCCACGTCCAGAACCCGTCGGTACGCCTCGAGTCGCAGCAGTCACCGCAGCCGTTGCAGGCCAGCGCGCGCGCCTCAGCCAAAGAGGTGTAGTGGGGCGCAGCGCGCCCGCTGGTATGGGAAGGGTCAACCGTCGGATCACCGTAGCGCATCGGGACTCCCGGCCCGCCGGCCGTCGCCGGAGGTGAGACACCGATCATAGGCTGACCATGCACGCACAAGCATCGGGCGTTCGAGGACGCTCGGAAACCTGGGCCCCGGAGCACCGGGCCCAGATGGCTAGGCGTTACGCGGCAACCTTGAAGAACTGCGTCACCTTCGTGCTGCCGCAGGTGACGTCCACGGTGAAGCTACCGTTGGGGACGGTCTCGGGCATCGTCCATGTCCAGGCGATCTGTCCGGAGGCATCCGCGGTCCCGCTTCCGAGGCCTTCCGCGTTGAGGTCGGTGCGGAACGGCGTCAGCACGCGCAGCACACACGCGGTGCCCTCGGGCGTCCCGACCGTGAGCGTGACGTCATCGCCGGCCGCGACGGTCTCAGGCAACTCGACGATCTCGACGCTCGGTCCCTCGGGGCGGCCACTGCCGGACGACGACGTGTTCGTGGCGCCGCCACCGCCCCCGCCTTCGGCGGCGTCTCCGTCGCCTCCGCAGGCCACGGCCAGCGAGGCGAGCAGGGTCAGGGCAATGATCCCGAGAGCCTTCATATGGACATCCGATCCTGTGCGCGGTGTTGATATCGGACCGTCTGTCTCGGCTAGGTCATACCGCCTCCCGGATCCGCCCAGCCACATCGCAATCATGATACGCATTTGACTGCCCTGCGGATCGCCAGGCACGCAACAACATCCGTCGTCGCAAAGCGCCAGGTGAGCGACCACGAAACGGACGCCCTGCGAACCTCGATGCCGGGGCGGCCCGTCATCGTGCCGGGACTCTAGCGACCTGCGAGGAGATCGCCAAGCCCACGTCGTTCGGAGACAGGACGGCTTGCGTATGCTTCCCGCCATGAGCGAGTTGCGGGTCCCACGGGTGAGCCCGGATCTAGTCGGGCGCGACGAAGAACGAGGGGCGCTGCGGCAGCTCGTGGACGGCGCCGCCGCGGGCGCCGGCGCCGTGCTGCTGCTCTCCGGGGAGGCCGGCGTCGGGAAATCGCGGCTCGCGGGCGAGCTACGGGCGACGGCGGAACAGCGAGGGCTGACCGTCCTCTTCGGCCATGGCTACCCGGAGGACCAGGCCGTCCCCCTCGCCGCGCTGGCCGACGTGGCCGGCCTGTCCGACCTCGATGCGCCGGAGGACAGCGCACGTCCCGTGCGGACACTCGCGCTCAGTCGGGCCCTGGAAGCGGCGGCATCGAGGCGTCCGCATTGCCTCGTCCTGGAGGACGCGCACTGGAGCGATGAGGCGAGCCTGGAGGTCTTCGCGCGGCTGGCCCGGCGCGCCCACCAGCTCCCCTTGCTGCTCGCACTGACGTTCCGCCCCGAGCAGACCGACGCCGCGCTGCGAGCATTCCTCGACGCGCTCGACCGCGACCGGCGGGCGGTCGAGCTACGGGTGGGGCCGCTCTCGCCGGCACAGACCGGCGCCCTCGTTCAGCGCCTCCTCGGCATGCGGCGCCTGCCGCGACGCGAAATGACGGAGGCCCTGCACGGCTTGACCGAGGGCAACCCATTCTTCATCGAGGAGACCCTCCACGCGGTGATCGAGGCCGGGCAGCTCGACCCGGCGTCGGACACGTGGGACGCGCGGGTGCTCGACCAGCTACGCCCGCCGCGGGCCGTGCAACACGCGGTCCAGCGCCAGCTCGAATCGGTCGATGAGGCCACCCGGCACGTGCTCACGCTCGCCGCGGTGATGGGGCGGCGGTTCGACCTCGATGCCGTCGCCGCTGTCGAGGGCCGGCCCGTCGCCGACCTGCTGCCCTCGATCCGGCAGGCGGTGGGGGCGCAGTTGGTCGTCGATGCGACGGACGGAGACCTCCAGTTCCGGCACGCCCTGACTCGCGAGGCGATCTACTCGGACCTGCTCGCGCGCGAACGGCAGGAGATGCATCTGGCAGTGGCACGGTCGTTCGAGGGGCAGGGTGGCGACGATGCAGGCGCCTCGGCAGGCACGCTGGCGCATCACTACTACCGGGCGCGCGAGTGGGCACGGGCGCTGGAGTGGTCGGAGCGCGCCGCCGAGGCCGCCATCGAGATGTCCGCGCCCCGGGCGGCCACGGCCATGCTCACGCAAGCTATCCACGCCGCCGAGCAGCTCGGCCGGACACCGTCCGTGTCGATGCGATCGCGCCGCGCGGCCGCTCGGGAGACCGTGGGCGACTTCGCCGGCTCGCGCGAGGACTACGAGCTGGCACTGTCGCTGGCACGGTCCGCGAGAGCGCCCGCCGAGGAGTTCGCGGCGCTGCTCGCGCTCGGCATGCTGTGGGCCTCCCGAGACTACGAGTCAGCCGAGCACTACTACCTCGAGGCACTCGCGCTCGCGCGGACGGTCGCGGACCCGCTGCTGATCGCGCGGGCGCTGAATCACGTGGGCAACTGGCAAGCGAACGCCGGCGACCCGGCCGTCGCGTGCGAGCAGCACGAGGAGGCGCTCGCACTCGCGGAGGCCACGGAGGACCGACGCGCCATCGCCGAAACGCTCGACCTGCTGGGGATGGCCCTGGTGATGAGAGCGCAGTACGGCGGCGCCATCGGACCGTTCGCGCGCGCACTCGCGGCGGCGGAGTCGCTTGGAGACGAGCGGATGCTCGCTTCCCTGCTCGCCACCGTCAGCGGATACGCCGGGGCTGCGGAGATGGCTGCCACCTGGCTGCCTCCCGATGTCGGCTGGGGGGTCCCGGAGGGGGAGCAGGCGCTGCGCATCGCGCGCGCGCTCGAGTGGCCGGCCGGCGAGGCCTACGCACTGACCGCGCTCGCCGCTGCCTACCAGGCGCGAGGCGAATACGGCCGCGCCCTCGATCTCGCCACAGCCGCCCTCGACATCGCAGAAGCCGTGGGCCACCAGCAGTGGACGCTCGGGTGCCTCGCAACCCTGGGGGAGATCGAGGCGGACCTCCACCGCTGGGAGGAGGCGCGGGAGCACGTCTCACGCGCCCTCGCACTCGCGGAGTCGCTGCACTCCCGGTTCTGGGAGGGTGTCTCCCGCGCGCAGCTGGCGCGTGGCCTGATCGTGAGCGGCGACGCCGTGGGCGCGTCTGCGCTGCTCGATGCTGGCCGTGCCCCGCTGCTGGACACCCAGGACGGCAGACTCCTCATGCTCGTCCGGGGCCAGGCTGCGTTGCGGCTGGGGGACACGCAAGCCGCGCATCATGCCGCCCAGCGACTGATCGAGACGAGCGCCGGCGGCCCGGATGGGGTCATGCCGCACGTCTGGCGGTTGCTCGGTGAGACGCTCGCCGCCCGCGGAGACATCGAGGGCGCACAGACGCACCTCCGGGAGGGGCGCGAGACGGCGCGACAGTACGGCTGGCGTGCCGAGGAGTGGCGCGCGACGTGCGCGCTCGCCCGCCTGCTGGATACGGCGGGCGACGACCGGGCGACCGAGGAGTGGGCGGCGGCCGCGCAGCGGCTGGACCTGCTCGCCGCGTCGCTACCGGAGGGCGGAGCGGCACGTCAGCAGTTTCTCGAACGCGCCGCGGCGCAAGAGGGCTTGCCCCGCCGTCAGCGCGAGTCGTCGCGTCCCGCGGGCCTCACCGCGCGCGAGCATGAGGTGCTCACGCTGATCGCATCGGGCCTCTCGAACGCGGAGATTGCCGCACGCCTCGTCATCGAACGGCGCACGGTCGAGACGCACGTCGCGCACATCTTTCGCAAGACGGACGTCGCCACACGGCACCAGGCCATCCGCTGGGCGCTCGAGCACGGTATCGGCGCTCCCGAGTCCCGGCCACCCACCCCCACTCCGTAGCCCCTCGCTGCTTCTCCGTGCGTGCGTTCGGCCGGGTTCCGTGCGCGCACGGACGACCGGCCGGCCGCGCCCCGCGAGCATGGCCACATCGAGTCGAGGACAGCGAGAGGAGCAGTGAGATGACCACGACTGAGGCCAGGCCTGATGTCCCGCAGGCCGAGGCGGGAGTGGCTTCCGAGGCAGAGGCGTTCGCCGGACGCGTGTTCGAGTCGACGGTGGCGGCCGCGGAGGTCCTGATGTTGTACGTCGGCGAGCGACTGGGCCTGTACCGCGCGCTCGCGGACGGCGGTCCGGCCACCTCGACGGAGCTGGCGCAACGGGCCGGCATCCACGAGCGCTACGCGCGCGAGTGGCTGGAGCAGCAGGCGACCGCGGGCACTCTGGAGGTGCCCGAACCGAACGCCGACCCCGGCCAGCGCCGCTATGCGTTCCCGGCCGCCCACGCCGAGGTCCTGCTGGACGGTGACAGTCTGAATTTCCTGGGGCCGGTGGCCCGGCTGGTGGTGGGCGCCAGCCTCCAGATCCCCGCCCTGATCGAGGCCTACCGCACGGGCGAGGGCGTCCCGATGGCGCAGTACGGCCCGGACATGGTGACCGGCCAGGCGGACCTCAACCGCCCGCTCTTCCTCGGGCCGCTGGTCACGGAGTGGCTCCCGAGCATCGTCGACGTGCACGAGCGGCTCAGTTCGAGCGCGGAACCGCGGGTCGCGGACATCGCGGCCGGAGGTGCGTGGTCCAGCATCGGCATCGCGCGGGCCTACGAGCGAGTGCGGGTCGATGCCTTCGACCTCGACCCTGCCTCGGTGGCGCTGGCCGAGCGGAACATCCGCGAACAGGGGCTGGCGGACCGGGTGACCGTGCATCTCCAGGATGCGACGGATGCGACGCTGGTAGGCCGCTACGACCTCGTCACCATCCTCGAGGCGTTGCACGACATGTCGCGGCCCGTCGACGCGCTGCGCACCGCCCGCCGGCTCATCGGCGAGGGTGGCGCGGTCGTGATCATGGACGAACGGACGGCCGAGGAGTTCGAACCCGCCACGCAGGACCCGGTGGAGCGGTTCCTGTACGCCGTGAGCATGCTGGCCTGCCTCCCCATGAGTATGGCGGAGCAGCCCTCGGCGGCCACCGGCACCGTGATTCGCCCGGCGACGGTCGACCGCTACGCGCGCGAGGCCGGCTTCGAGCGGGTCGAGGTGTTGCCGATCGAGCACCTGTTCTTCCGCCTCTACCGCCTGCACCCGTAGGCGCCTGAGCGGAGCCGGCGGTCGTCAGGCGGACGCCACGCGCAGCCGCATGACGTGCCGCCGGCTCCCCACACGGCCGACCTCCTCGAAGCCGGCCGCGAGGAAGGTCGGACGGAACCCCATGAAGCGATAGCTGGGTGAGCCAGGATCGACAGGGTATGCCTCGACGACATCGGCGCCCTTCGACCTCGCGTGGTCGACGGCGGCGCGGAGCAGGCCCGTCTGGATGCCTCGCCGCCGCGCCGAGGACCGCACGAAGAAGCAGACGACCGACCGCACATCCGTCCCGGCCGCGTACTCCCCACCGCCCAGGGCGCGCTCCCGATAGGTATTGCGTGGAGCGATGGAACACCACCCGACGGGCTGCCCATCGAGGGAGGCAAGCAGCCCGATGGGCGTGCCGGCGCGCACCCGCTCCTCCATCGCCGCCCGCCGGCCCTCGAGGTCGAGCTTCGCGCGCACGCCGCCCGGCTCGCGCCAGAGGAGACACCAGCAGTTGCGTGGCCCGCCCCTGCCCTCGAACACACTCACGAGGTCCGGCCAGCGGGCCTCGTCGACTTCGTGGAACTCGAGGTGTTCCGCGATCACGGCACTACGCGCGGACGCCCGCCAGCGCCTCGGCCACGGCGGTGGCGCTCGCGTAGCGGGCGTCCGGGGACTTCTCCAGCAGGCGCAACAACACCGCTTCGAGCGCGGGCGGGACGTCCCCGCGTACATCGGTTGGTGGCGGGACCGGATCGGAGCGGTGGCGCATCGCCACGACCAACGGGTCGTCGCCCTCAAAGGGCAGGTGCCCGGTGAACAGCCGGTAGAGCACGACGCCCAGGGAGTAGAGATCGGACTGGACCGTCGCTGGAGCGCCGCTGGCCACCTCGGGCGCCAGGTACTGCGCGGTACCGAGCACCCAGCCGGCCTGGGTCATCTCGGCAGCGCCCGGCCCTCGCGCGATACCGAAGTCGACGATCTTTACGTGGCCGGAGGGTGTGACCAGGATGTTCTGCGGTTTGATGTCGCGGTGGACGACTCCATGATCGTGCGCGTGCGCAAGGCCGAGGCACACCTGGGTCGCCCACGACACCCCACCGGCAACCCTCGGTACGCCGTGAGGGCCAATGAGGTCCGCCAGGCTCTTCCCCTCGACGAACTCCATGACGAGGTAGGGCAGCCCCCCCTCGACATCCACGTCGTAGACGGTGGCCAGGTTCGGGTGCGAGAGGCGCGCGAGCACCAGGCCCTCCCGCTGGAAGCGCGTCGCCTCCCCCGTCGCCGCGAGATGGGGGTGCAGCACCTTCACGGCGACCGGGCGCCGAAGTAGTCCGTCCTCGCCTCGGAAGATCGCCCCCATGGCGCCGCTGGCCAGCATCTCGCCCAGCGTGATGCGTCCACCGAGGACATCGCCGGTGCGTATGCCGGACCCGCTCATGGCACGGGCGGCGCCGGGCTCGACACTCATCGGGCGTGCCGTTGCCGGGTCATGGCGCCCACCCCGGCCAGAAGCCCCAGTCGATGAGATTCCAGTCGGCGTGCCCCACGGCTGGGGAGAAGGGCCCGAGTTCCTGCCCGTTCACGGAGATCAGCATCGTCCGTCCCTTGTCCGTCCGGACCTGGATTCGCTCTGAGCCTCCGTATGACTGTCGCTCACCGGCGCTGAGCACACCATCGAACTCCACGACGCCATCGACCGTGACCCTGACCGCCGAGTCCTCTTGCGCCTGGAGGCCGACCGTCACCTGACCGGCGACCGGGGTTTCGACGGGGACACCCTGCTGCTCGTCCTCGGGTGACCACGGCGGCCCGCCGGCGGTCAGCACACCTATGACGGCAAGTACGGCGACGAGCAACCCCGCTGCCGTTGGGACCACGATACGCCAGGGGACGCGAGAGCCGCGCTCGGGCCGCGGGTCGGTGGTGCGAGGCCCGCTGGCCCGGCTGCCCCGACCTCGGCCCCGTCCCGCGCCGGTCGCGGGCTGCCGGCCGGTGGGCTCGCTGCCGCCGGCGCCCGACAGCGGCACGAGGCGAAGGGTAGGCTCATCGTCCCACTCATCCTCCGGACCGGCTTCCTCGAGCGCCGCGGGGGCCGCTGGAGGCCCCGGCGGCGCGGCCAGGACCTCCCGCAGCGCCTCGATGGCCTCCGGCAGCGTGGGCCTGCCGTCCCCACCGGCGCGCCACGGCGCGATTAGACCACGCAGGCGCGTGGCGCCGGGATCGAAGCCCCCAGCAGCCGCGTCGCCATCGAGCAGCGTCGCCATCCAGTCCGCGAGCAACGCCGACGGCGCCAGCGGGCGCTCACGGCCGGCGCCCGGTGCGAAGACGCCGATCGGGTCCAGGCGCACACGGCCGGCCTCGTCCGGATGCACGTGGTCGGAGGAGAGTCGCGCCGGCGTCAGGCCCGCATCCACAGCGGCATCCAGCGCGCGCGCCACCTCGAGGCCGGCCGCGGCGACGACCAGCGCGGGGAGGCCGGGCCGCAACGGGCCGGCGGACGACACCGGTGCTTCCAGGATCACGGCCAGCCGGTCGCGCTCTGGCACCACGTCCAGCACCTGGAGCAGCGCCGGATGCGATAGGTCCGCCAGCGTGCGGGCGAGGTCGAGCAGCGTCTCGCGGCCCGGAGCTCCCTCGCGGCCCTCCACGAGCCACGCGACGACGTCGCGGCCGAGCTTCTCGTCGGTCGCGGGGGCGCGCTCCGCAATCCCGCCCTCGGCGCTGACGCCGTCGAGTGCGTAGCGGCCGCCCACGAGCGAGCGCCCCACGGTCATCGGAGGCCCCTCCGAAGGCACCCGGGCACGGTCGCGTCACCGGCCATCGCTCACCCCCCATGTTGCGGCGTATCAGCTACCACCTTCGCGCCCGGTCACCCTGAGCAACAGGTGTGCGACACTTTCCAGCGCATCGATCATACGCGCCGACCGCCTTCCCGCCGGGTGGTTAGCAGGGGGTCACCTCTGGTGAGCGGGCCGCTGGACCGTCTCGAACGCGCCCTCGAGGGCCTTGTGGAGGGGACTGCCGAACGGTGGTTTCCCAGCGGTGTGCATCCCGTGCAACTCGCCCACGGACTCGAAGCGCTGATGCAGGAGCGCGCGATCGACGGCGCCCGCGAGCGTCTGGCGCCGAATCGCTTCGTCGTACGACTGGACGCCCGCACGGCGGATCGCCTGGAGCCCGTGCGCGAGGCGATCGAGCGCGACCTGGAGGAGTACCTGGAGGACGCGGCGGCCACACGGCGCCTGGCGCTTCACCCGCCGGTCCGCGTCTGGCTGGAGCCGGACGCCGCGCTGCCGGGCGGCCGCGTCTCCCTCGATGCGACGTTCGAGGAGGAGCCGCGCGGCCACGGGCCGCTCACAGAGCCCACAGTCGGGATGCCGGAGCTGGCGGGCACCTCCGGCGACGTGCTGGCCGTACTGGAGGTCGTGGAGGACGGCGCCACCCCGCGCCGCATCGCGATCGGCGCGGAGGACACCAGCATCGGCCGCGCGGAGGAGAACGATGTGACGCTGGCGGACCGGGCCGTCTCCCGCCGCCACGCGACGGTACAACTGGAGGACGGGCAATTCGTGGTGGTGGACCTGGACAGCGCGAACGGGACACAGCTCAACGGCCGCCTCGTGCGCCGCGCCGCCCTGGACGATGGCGACCGTCTGCACTTCGGGACGACCGAGGTGATCTTCCGGCAACTCCATGCCTGAACTCGGCCTGGACGACACCTGGCCGCTCATCCTACTCGGACTGCGGATCGCCATCGCCGCGGCGCTATACCTCTTCCTGCTCAACGCCTTTCGAGCGCTCCGCGCGGAACTGCGTAACCGCCCCTCGGCCGGCGCCGCCGGGGACGCGGGACCCCGCTTCTGGCTGGAGGTCGTGCGTTGCGAGGGTGAGGACGCGCTGGTCGGGCGCGTCTACCCGCTGGACTCCGTCACACTGATCGGCCGTGACCCCACGAGCACCATCGTGCTACCGGACGCGCGCGTCTCCTCGCACCACGCGCGACTCGTGCGACGCGACGGCGGATGGTGGATCGAGGACCTCGGCGCGACGAATGGCACCTTCGTGGATGAGCGGCGCGTGGGCGGCCCCGAACCGCTGAACGGGGCGCGCGAGGTGCGCTTCGGGCCGGTGGTCGCGCGCCTCCGCCGCGAGGTGCGCGCGTGACGCTCGCCCTCGGCACGCGGCACCCCCGCCGCTATTCGGCGATGATGCTGGTGCTGCCGCCTCTGCTGCTGATCGCCGCCCCACTCACGGTGCTGCTCGCGACGGACGTGACGCCGACGCCCGAGCAGAGAGGGACGGCGATCGTCGTCGCGGCGCTGCCCGTGGTGACGCCGATCTTCCTGCGGGTGATCGGCCTGCGCTGGGACCCGTTGCTGCTCGCGCCGGCGTGGGTGCTCTGCGCGCTGGGGCTCACGGTGATCGCGCGGGTGCAGCCGGACCTGCTGGAGCGGCAACTGCTATGGATCACCCTCGGGTGGGCCGCGTTCATCGCGCTCGTCGGGTTCCCGCCGCTCATCGAGTGGCTGCGGCGCTACCGCTACACGTGGCTCACCGCGGCCGTGCTGCTGGCGCTGTCCACGCTGTTCTTCGGCGACGACGTGACGGGCCAGGGCACGCGGCTCTGGCTGCGCATCGGCCCGCTCACGATGCAGCCCGCCGAACTGCTGCGGGTGCTGCTCATCGTGTTCCTAGCGGCGTACCTCAGCGAGCGGACGGAGCTGCTGTTCGTCACCTGGCGCCGCCTGGGTCCCCTGAGCGTGCCACCACCCGCCTACTGGCTGCCGCTGCTGGGCATGGTGGGGCTCGCCGTGATGGTCGTGGTCGCCCAACGCGACTTCGGCCCGTCCGTGATTTATGTCGCTACGTTCCTGGCGATGCTCTACCTGGCTACGGGGCGGCGCGCGGCGGTGCTCACCGCCATCCTGATCTTCGCCGGCGCCGCCCTCCTCGCCTATGGGACGTCCGACCGCATCCAGGGGCGGGTGGAGGCCTGGCTCGACCCGTGGGCTGACGCGCAGGGCGCGGGCTACCAGTCCTTGCAGGCCATCGGCGGCCTCGCCTTCGGCGGCGTCACCGGCGCCGGGCCGGGCTGGGGATATCCCGGCCTGATCCCCGCCGCGCACACGGACTACCCGCTCGCCGTGATCGGCGAGGAGTGGGGGCTCCTCGGGACGCTCGCGGTCATCGCGCTCTACACGCTGCTGACGCTGCGCGCGCTCGCCCGGTCGCGCGAGGCCGGCGACCGCTTCGCGCAGCTGCTGAGCGCCGGACTCGCGGTCAGCCTGGCCGTGCAGGTACTGGTGGTGCTCGGCGGCGTGCTGCGACTCGTGCCGCTGACCGGGATCACGAGCCCGTTCTTCAGCTACGGCGGCAGCTCGATGCTCATGGGCTGGGTCATGCTCGCATTGCTCCTGCGCGCTCGCGCGCCCGGCGCCACCGAGCCCGCGCGCCCCCTTCGACGCCCACCGCTGCCCGCCATCGATGCCCGCAACCGGCGAGTCGGACTCGCGCTGCTTCTGGGCTTCCTCGTGCTGGCCGGCGCGCTGGGCTACTGGCAGGTGGTGCGCGCGGCGGACCTGTCCTCCGACCCGGCGGTCATGGGCGAGCGCCTGAACCGCGAGGCGGCTCGGGTGACCCGCGGCCGCATCCTGGACCGCAACGGCGAGGTGCTGGCGGAGACGGTCCGGGCGTCCGACGGCACGGTGCAGCGCCAGTACCACGACCCCGGCGCCGTCCACGTGCTCGGCTTCAACTCGCCTCGCCTGGGCGCCGCGGGCGCGGAGGCTGCGGCCGCCGACGACCTGATGGGCCGCACGCAGCGCACCCCGCTCGATACGGCGCGCGACCTGCTTCACCTCGATCGCGAAGGTGCGGACGTGCGCCTCACGATCGACGCCGACCTCCAGCGGGTCGCGGAGGAGGCGATGGGCGGGGCCACCGGCGCCGCGGTGGCGCTCGACCCCCGAAGCGGCGACGTGCTGGCGCTCGTCTCGAACCCAACGTTCGCCCCGGACTTCAGCGAGGAGGAGTGGACGGCGCTCCGCAACGACCCGCGGAGCCCCCTCCTCAACCGCGCGACGCAAGGGCTCTACACGCCGGGATCCACCTTCAAGACGGTCACGCTCGCGGCCGGCGTGGAGTACGGCCTCGTGGGCCCCGACAGCCCGGCCGAGTGCCCCGAGCAGATCTTCATCGAGGGCGTGTCGATCGTGAGCCGCAACGAACCGCCGGGACAGCGGACCGAGGACGTCACGGACGCCTACGCGTACTCGTGCAACACCTTCTTCGCGCAGCTCGGCGTCGAACTCGGCGAAGGGCGGTTCACCGAGATGTCCGGCGCGTTCGGCCTGACCGAGGCCGTGCCCTTCGAGCTGCCGACGGCCGCCGGACGGCTGAGCAGCACGCCGGGCTTCCTCGGACGCGACGCGGGCCTTGCGGCCAGCGCCTTCGGGCAGGGCGAACTACAGGTGACGCCGCTGCACCTGGCGCTGGTGACGGCAGCCGTCGCCAACGGTGGTGAGGTGCCCGAACCGCGCCTCTTCCTCGACGACCGTCCGAGCACCTGGCGCCGCGCGATGCTGCCGTCCACGGCGCGGGCGGTGGCGGCCATGATGGAGCGCGGTGTCGAGGCGGGGTGGGCCTCCACGGCGGCGATCCCGGGCGTCCGGGTCGCCGGGAAGACCGGGTCCGCCGAGGTCGCGCCGGACGACACGTCGCACGCGCTTTTCATCGCCTTCGCGCCCGTGGACGACCCCCAGATCGCGGTGGCGGTCGTGAAAGAGCGCGCCGGCTCCGGCTCTCAGCAGGCCGGCCCCGTGGCCCGCGCCATCATGGAGGCGTGGCTGTCGCGCGACTCGGGCGGCTGATCGACGGCGCGGCAGGCGACCTCAGTGGAGGTGCCAGAAGTACGGCGAGATCAGCTCGTCCGCGGCCGGCGGACCCCAGGTGCCCGCCTGATAGAGATGCACGGGTGGCGGGTGATCCAGCACCGGCTGAATGACCTCCCACGCCCGCTCCATGATGTCCTCGCGGATGAACAGCGTGCGGTCGCCCGCCATCGCGTCGTGGAGCAGCCGCTCGTAGGCTTCGGGTGGGGCGGTCATGAACGACTCGGGGTACGGGTAGTGCATGCGGGCCGGTCGGAGTTGCAGCGTCGGGCCGGGCTCCTTCGCCAGGAAGGAGATCGTGATCCCTTCCTCCGGCTGGATGCGGATGGTCAGGTGGTTCGGGTTGACGTTGTGGAAGTCCATCCCCTTGAAGAACGCGACCGGAGCGCGGCGGAACTGCACATGGACCTCGGTGACGCGTCGGGGCAAGCGCTTGCCCGAGCGCAGGTAGAACGGCACGCCGGACCAGCGCCAGTTGTTGATCGACGCCTTGAGCGCGATGTACGTCTCCGTCTCCGACTCCGGGTGCACGCCCGGCTCCTCGAGGTAGCCCGGCACCACCTCGCCTTCCACGACGCCACTGGTGTACTGGCCACGCACGACGTTTTCCGGCCGGACCGGCTCGGTGGCGTGCAGCACCTTGATCTTCTCGTCGTGAATCGCGTCTGGGTCGTAGAAGGCCGGGGGCTCCATCGTGAGCAGGGTGAGCACCTGGATCAGGTGGTTCTGCGCAATGTCGCGTAGCGCGCCCATCTGCTCATAGAAGCGGCCGCGCTGCCCGATGCCCGCCGACTCCGCGACCGTGATCTGCATCTCATCGATGGCTTCTCGGTGCCAGATGCGCTCGAAGATGGCGTTCGCGAAGCGGAAGACCAGGATGTTCTGGACCGTCTCCTTGCCCAGGTAGTGGTCGATGCGGAAGATCTGCCGCTCGTCGAAATACCGGCGGAGCACCTGGTTGAGCGCGCGGGCCGAGCGCGTGTCGAAGCCGAACGGCTTCTCCACGATCAGCCGCGTCCCCTCCGTCAGGCCGGCCTCGGCCAGGCCTTCGGCGACACCCTCGAAGGCGGGTGGCGGGATCGCGAGGTAGACCAGGCGCTGCGGTTGCGTGCAGCGCCGGCGCACTTCCTCCAGACCACCGGCGTCGGCCGGCACATAGTCCAGCCGTTCGCAGAAGCGCGCCCAGACCGTGGCATCGAAGGCCCGGCGCGAGTTCTGACGGACCGCCTCCGCCGCGAGGTGCTGGAACTCTTCTCGGCTATAGGGCTCACGCGCGAAACCGATGACACTGCCCTGCGGGGGCAGACGCGAGTCCAGGAAGAGGTTGTAGACGGCGGGCAACAGCCGCCCCACGCCCAGGTCGCCCGTCGCACCGATGAGCACCAGATCCTGGGGCGCCAGCAGCTCGAGGGGGTTCGAGGTCATGTCGGCTCAACCCGGTGCCCGCCAAACTCCTGGCGCAGCGCCGCCTCCAGCCGCAACCCGAACGACGCGCCGTCCCGCGACGCGAACCGCGCAAAGAGCGACGCCGCGATCGCATCCGCCGGGATACCCCGCTCCACCGCCTCGAGGACCGTCCAGCGGCCTTCGCCGGAGTCCTCTACGTACGGCTGCAGTCCGCTCAGGGCGGGGTCCTTCGCCAGTGCGCGCTCGGTCAGCTCCAGGAGCCACGAGCGCACCACACTGCCGTGCTGCCACAGCTTCGAGATCTGGTGTAGGTCCAGGTCCTCGTCGTAGGCATCGAGGAGCGAGAACCCCTCGGCGTAGGCCTGCATCAGGCCGTACTCGATGCCGTTGTGCACCATCTTCACGTAGTGCCCCGAACCGGTGGGCCCGACGTGCGCGTAGCCGTCGGGTGGCGCGAGCGACCGGAAGAGCGGGGCGACGCGCTCGATGACCTGCGGGGCGCCCCCCGCCATGACGCAGAAGCCCTCGCGGAGCCCCCAGATTCCGCCGGACACGCCCGCGTCGACGAACTCGATGCCGCGCTCGGCCAGCTCCTTGCCGCGCCGGATCGAGTCGCGGTAGTAGGAGTTGCCACCCTCGATCACGACGTCGCCGCGCTGCAGCGAGCCGGCGAGCGAGCGCAGCGTCTCCTCGGTCGCGTCACCCGCCGGCACCATCACCCACACCACCCGAGGCGCCTCGAGCGCGGCCACCAGGTCCGGCAGCCCCGCCACATCCGAGACCTCGGGATCCGCGTCGTAGCCGAGGACTTCGTGGCCGTTGCGCTGCAGGCGGTCGCGGATGCCGGCGCCCATGCGCCCGAGTCCGACGATGCCGATCTTCATACGCCGTCCCATCGTCCGCCCGCCCGCACCAGCGCAGAACCCTCCCTATCAGGTTACGCCGCAGGGCCGCGATCCGATGTGCGCGAGTGCACGGTCATGGGTCGAGCCACTCAACGGCCCGCGCCACCAGCTCCTCCGGCGTCGCCCCCGCGTCGAGGGTGAGCGCCCGCCCCCGCTCGGACTCGTCCGGCGGCTCCAGCGCGGCGTACTGGCTGTCGAGGAGCGCGGGCGGCATGAAGTGGCCGCGCCGCCCCGCCATGCGCTCCAGCACCACCTCTCGCGACGCGGACAGATGGAGGAAGCGCACGTCCCGATGGCTGCCGGCCAGCCGGTCACGGTAGACGCGGCGCAGCGCCGAGCATGCGATGACGCCGTCGCTTCCTGCGGCGCGCCACACCTCGATGCGGTCGGCGAGTGCGTCCAGCCACGGCGCCCGGTCGTCGTCCGTGAGCGGAATCCCGGCGGCCATCTTCTGAACGTTCGCCGCTGGATGCAGGTCATCGCCCTCGATGAACGGCCAGCCGAGCTGCTCCGCGAGCCCCACCGCGATGGTGGTCTTTCCGACGCCGGACACGCCCATCACGATCACGATCACCGCCGCCCCCTGTTGTCGCGCCGCCGTCCGCTGCTCCCCGCTGCCGCGCCCGGCAAGGCTACGGTCCACCCGACGGTGTGAGCGCCTCGAACGCCTCCCTGGCGAGCATGCGCTCCTCGTCCACCACCACGACGTGGACCGCGACGGGAGCGTCGCGGAGACTAATGACTGCGGTGCCCGACGCGCGTCCATTCGCCTCGTCGTCCAGGCGCACGCCCGCCCACTCCAGACCCGCGCACACCCGACGGCGCACCTCCGGCTGGTGCTCGCCGACAGCGCCGCCGAACACGATGGCGTCCGCACCCCCGAGCGCCGCCAGGTAGGCGCCCACCTGTTTGCGGGCGCGATAGCAGTACATGGCGAGCGCCAGCGTCGCGCCCTCGTGCCCCCGCGCCTCCGCCTGCAGCAGCTCGCGCACGTCCCCGGACAACCCGGAGGCCCCGAGCAGGCCCGATCGCTCGTTGAGCAGCGCCTCCACCTCGGACGGTGGCCAGCCCTCTCCTTCGACCAGCAGCAGCGGCAGCGCCGGATCGACGTCCCCGGAGCGCGTCGCCATGACCATGCCCTCCAGGGGTGTCATGCCCATCGAGGTGTCGACCGAGCGCCCGCCCTCGATGGCCGCGGCCGAGCAACCGCTGCCCAGCTGCAGCGTCACGAGCCGCGTCTCCGCGAGCGGCCGGCCGAGCAGCGCCGCCGAGCGTTCGGCCATGTCCCGGTGTGCCAGGCCGTGGAAGCCGAAGCGGTAGAGCGAGTGTCGCTCCGCCAGGTCCCGAGGCAGCGCGTACGACTTCGCGTGCGCCGGCATGGTGCTGTGGAAGGCGGTGTCGAAGGCGGCAACGTGCGGGCGGTCCGGCACGGCCTCCATCGCGACGCGGAGCACGTCCAGGGCGGGGCGGTTGTGCAGAGGCGCCAGGCGCGTGGCCGCTTCGATCGCATCGCGGGCGGCATCGTCGAGCCGCACGGCGGCCTCGAAGTAGCGTCCGCCGTGGACCACGCGATGCGCGACCCCCTCGACGGCGGAGAGCAGGTCGCGGTCGCGATACCAGCCGAGCACCGCCTCCGCCGCCTGCGAGGCACCACAAGCACCGAGGCTCCGGCGTTCCTCGACATCGCCCACGCTGGCGTCGAGCGTGGCGTCATCGGGCAGGCCACGCACGGTGGCGGTCGCGAGGCGGGTGAGGTCGTCCGCGCCCGCTACCTCAAACAGCGCCGACTTGAGCGAGGACGAACCGCAGTTCAGGGCCAGGAGGCGCATCCACTATGCCTCGTGCGACTCGGGGAGCACCGAGCCGTGCGGCGAGCCACGGCCCTCGATCGCCGCTAGCTCGCCCTCCTCGAGGAGGTCGTCCGGCGAGCGCCCGACGAGCTCGGCCGCGTCGCGCACGAGGTGCGCCCAGTTGCAGCGGTTGCGGAACAGCAGCCCGCGCACGTCCAGCGTGCCGCCCTGGTTGATGAAGCCGCGCACACGCGTGGAGGCCGGCCCGGTGTCCAGCGGCCGGAGCACCCCCTGCAGCGGCTCCGGGCGTGTGTGACCCACGAAGAGACGCAGCTGCTGCCGGCCGGGGAATAGCCGCGCGCGCACCTGCTCGCCCGCAACATGTGCCGCCTCGAACGGGTCACGAGGGGCACGGAAACGGCCCGGCTCCAGCAGGTAGTTCACCGCGTGGTCGACGCCGCGTTCCGCCAGACGCCGGGAGGCGTGGAGCACCTCCTCCAGCTGATAGGCGCCCATCGCGGTGAGGACCAGGTCCGCCTCGTCTGGCCGGTGGCCGGCCCATTCGAGGCGCAGGCCGCCCTCCTCGACCATCTGCCGCGCCTCGGCGCCGGTAACGAGGCTGGCGACGCTCCCCTTCGGGACGACGAGCGTCCAGATCTGGCCGCGCGTGCGGAACAGCGCGTCCATGACGGCCGCGGTGGTGTTCGCGTCCGGTGGGAAGATCACCCGCGAGACGTGGCTGGCCTCGTTCAACATCAGCTCAGCCATCGAGGGGTCCTGGTGTGAGGTCTCGTTCTTCGAGTTCTCCCACGTGTGCGACGTAAGCACGAGGGGCACCGAGGGCCAGCGCATCGGGCGGCCCACCGCGAGCGCCGAGGCGGTGAACGTCAACTCCTGTCGCACGATGCCGTGCATCTTGGCGCCGAAGGCTTCGTAGGTGGCGATCAAGTTGATGCCGCCCTTGTTGCCCAGGGCGGCAGCGGCCACGGCCTCCTCGTTGAGCGCCGTCACGACACCGCCTCCCACCGCCTCCGGCATGCCGGGCTCCGGTTCGGTCACGCGGAACTTCAGCAGGTCGAGCGTCAGCAGCAGCCGGTTCGAGCGCATCTCGTCCGGGTTCCCCACGCGCGGCCGCAGCGCCGGGTTCGCCCGCAGCACCCTGGCGAATGCCCTATCGAGCGCCTCCATCGGCGACGAACGCCGCCACCCCTCGATGTCGCCCCGGTCGGCGGGTACTCGCTCCTCGTCGACCGGCGGCAATTCGGGCTCGGGTGGCTCGATGCGGACCAGCGGATGGTCGCGCTCCGCCGGCCGCTGAGAGTGCTCGTGCCGCTGGAAGCACGCGACCGCGTCCCTCAGCTCGGCGGGCGCCACCCACAGGCGCCTCGCGTGCCGGTTGAAGGTCTCCGCCGCCATCGCATCGAGGTGAGGGTTCGCCATCAGGGGAAGGTTGTGGGCCAGGTTCGTGCCGGCGTTCGCGAAGCCGGCGCCCTTCGGCGCGACCGCGATGGCGTATGGCAGGGGCGCCGGGTAGTGCAGCTCACCCGCCTCGATGGCTCGCGAGGCGGCCTTGAGGCGCCCCTCGATCTCCAGGATCGCCCAGACGAACGCGGCCGGGTCCTTGCCATCGATGACGAATGGGGCGAAGCCGTTCAGTTTCTGGTGACGCGACAGCCAGTCCGCGCCCCCCTGCTGTGACAGCGTCGTCCGCTGGTCGATGCGGCGGCCGTTGTTGATCATGATCGGCGCCACCAGGCCGCTGTCCTCGCCGCGCCACCATCGAGGCGCCCAGTCGCTGCCGCGCTGCTCCTCGAACGCTCCGTCGCTCAGGAAGACCACCAGACGCTGGCCGGGCAGCGGCATATGCACGTATTCCAGTTCCGTGAAGCCCAGATAGCCGCCCTCCGACATGGCGCCGGCGGTGTGCTGGTTCATGTGGCTGCCCAGCGGCGACGCCGGGAGGCTGTCCGGGCCCAGCCGGTACGAGTAGAAGTCCTGCACGTAGCGCGTCAGGCCCTCGTCGCTCACGTCGTATCGGGCGGCATGCTCCGGGAGCATGTTGTCCAGCAGCAGGTTGACCGAGTCGATCGCGGAGACACAGTGCCCCTGGCCCATGATCCAGGAACGCGTCAGTCCGGACAGCGCGTTCGCGGCGAAGTAGCCGACGTAGGCGGGGACCATGTTGAGCGACCCGCCCGTGTGCCCCTCGGGCTTCGCGCGGAAGTCGGAGGCCGCGAGTTCGCGGCCGTCGGTATAGACGTGGCGCGCGTAGGTCTGGTGCACCACCAGCCACATGCCGGCGCTGGCCACGCGGTCCGCCGCATGCAACAGGTCGAAGATGGGGACGCCGTCGCCGGTGACCCCGACGTGACCCAGCCCCTCCGCGAGGGCGAAGACCCGCGCCTGTGTCTCTTCCGAGTGCGCGATCACCCCGTAGCCCGCCGCCCAGCGCTCGGCCTCCGGGTGCGAGCGCCGGTAGGCCTCCACGGACTCGCGGCGGCGGACGGACGCCACGGCCTGTTCACGGGGTGACGAGCGTCCGTCGGCCATCGCCAGTCCTCACCGCGCGGGTGCGGTGGATGTGCCCGTCGCAACCAGTGTAGAGGGCGTGCGCAGGCCGCCCGTTTCGGCGCGTACCCGTCGCCATCACACCGTCGCTGCCCTACACTTGAGGTGCTCCCAGTCCTGCAGTCCGTCCAGTCGCGGAGACCGCGATGCGCTTGCCCATCCCTGTGATGCGGTGGCTGGTTCTCGCACCCCTGCTCGCGCTCGCGCTGGGCGCCGCGGCCTGTCGAGATGACGCTGCGTCCTCCACGCCGACACCCACGGCGACCGCCGACGCCTCCGCGACAGCGGCCCCGACGGACGAGCCCTCGACGCCGCTGCCGACGAGCACCGCCACGCCCGCCACACCAACAGCCACGCCGACCGCACCCCCGACCTCGGTGCCCACGACCGCGCCGACGGCAGCGCCGACCTCAGCGCCGACTGCCGAGCCGACCGCCCAGCCCACCATCGAGCCGGCGGCCGCCACCGTGATCGACCGCGGTCCCACGGGCCGCCGCGTGGTCACGCTGACCTTCGATGCGGGGTCGGACGTCGGGTTCGCCTCGGAGATCCTCGACACGCTGGCCGCGGAGGGCATCCGTGCCGGCTTCGGCATGACGGGGCGCTGGGCGGAGGAGAACCCGGAGCTCGTGCGCCGCATGGCGGCCGAGGGCCACGGGTTCGTCAACCACTCGTACAGCCACGACTCCTTCACCGGCCTCTCCACGGGCGCTGGGCCGATGTCGCGCGAAGAGCGCTGGCAAGAACTCGACCGCACGGAGGCGGTCTTGCAGCAGCTGACCGGCCGGACGACGAAGCCGTACTTCCGCCCGCCCTACGGCGACTACGACGCCTCGGTGAACGTGGATGTGGGGGCGCGGGGCTACGCGTACAACGTGATGTGGACCGTCGACTCACGCGGCTGGAATGCGCTGCCCGCCGCCGACATCGTGGCCCGTTGCCTGGAGCGGGCCGAGCCCGGCGCCGTCTATATCTTCCACGTGGGAAGCGCCTCCCAGGACGCGGCAGCGTTGCCCGCGATTATCCAGGGACTGCGCGCGCAGGGCTACGGCTTCGTCACGCTGGCGGAATTGCTCGGCGGCTAGCAGTTGTCAGTCCAGACCGGGCTCGGCGACGCGTCGACCATCTCGACGCTGGGCGCACGGCCGGCGCGCGATCGAATGACCACCGCCCCGGCCACATCACGATCGGGCATCGGCGGATGCTATGCGGCGAGGATCCGCGCGCCAACCTCCGCCGGCCACAACTGGTGCCCCGCACGCTACCCTTGTGCGCGACTCGCACCCCCGCGTAACGGAGGCTCGCCGTCCGCTACTTCCGCTGTCCCGCCGTCCCGTCCGGGCGAGGGTCCACCTCGTGGCCCCGCGCTGTGCATGGCGCCTGCCTCGGCTGGGGGGTCCGCGCATGAGGGCCGACGAGGTCCGGCAGCTCGCCCACACCGAGGAGAGCTACTGGTGGCACCGCGGCCGCCAGCGCATCGTGAAGCGCGTCCTGGCGCGGTACGTGGCGCCCGGCTCGCGCATCCTCGACGTCGGGTGTGGCCCGGGCGGGACCACCGAGGCGTACACCGGCGACAACCACGTGCTCGCGGTGGATGCCTCGCCGGAGTCGGTCCGGCACGCGCACGAGCGCGGCCTCGCGGTCGCCTCGATGGACGCGGCGCACCTCGGCGTCCGACCCGGCGCCTGTGATGCGGTCGTCTCGCTGGACTTGATCGAGCACGTAGCCGATGACGTCGGCGCATTGCGCGAGATGTACGAGACGCTGCGCCCCGGCGGTGTCCTGATCGTGACCGTCCCGGCCTACCAGTTCCTGTGGAGCGCGCATGACGACGCAGTGGGACACCTGCGGCGCTACACGCGCGGTGGACTGCTGCGCGTGGCGCGTGAAGCGGGCTTCGAGGTGGTCCTGGGCGCTTACGCGATGTCCTCGATCCTCCCGGCGGCGATGGCGGTGCGGCTGGCGGAGCGATTGCGCCCGCGTCGCGGAGAGCCGGCGGCGAGGTTCATCCGGCTGCCGGGCGCCGTCAACGGCGCGCTCGAGCGGATCATCGGCCTCGGTCCCATGCCGCTTCGGTTCGTCCCGATCCCCTTCGGCCTCAGCATCGTCCTGGTCGCGCGACGGCCGGTCGCGGCCACTCGGGCGGGTGAGGCGGGGGGCGCGCCGCCACGCGCGGAGCACGCAGAGGAGCCCCGATCGCCCGAACTGGTCGCACGGTCCGCCCTCCATGGATGAGCCCGCGGAGGCACTCCGCCGGCATGGTGGCCGGGCGGCATGGCGGGGCGGGCGGGGCGCCTCGATGCGACACCTCGTCTCGATGCTGGTCCGCTTCTCGCTGGTCGGGCTGATGAAGACCGCGCTCGACTTCGCGACCTTCAACCTCGTGCTGTGGCTGGCGGGCGTGGAGGGATTCGTCGTGGTGCTGCTGGCGAACACCGCCGGCTTTGCGGTCTCGGTCGCCTCCAGCTTCGTCCTGAACGCCCGCTATACGTTTCGCGTGGCCACCGTCCCGGGCGGTTTCCGGCGCTACGTGCTGATCTCGGTGATCGGACTGGTGATTTACAACGGCTCGCTGGCGATCATCCTTGTCATCGCCGATCCAGAGGGGACGCTAGCGCTGAACGCGGCGAAAGTCGGCGCGCTGGCGGCGTCGATGGGCTGGAACTTCCTCGGGTACTGGCGCTTCGTGTTCCGCCCCCCGGCCCGGGAGCGCACGTAACCGCGGCGCCGCTACGTGGCCACGTAGCTCGCCTCACCCTCGATGTCGGGCGAAGCGCGCGGTGGTTCGGGCACGCTCGACGCTCCGAGGTGCAGGCTGCGCGTGTGGAGGGCCCCGGCGAGCCAGACCGCCAGCGGCAGCACGAATTGCGCGGCAACCGGCCAGGCCCGCACCTCGAGGACTGTGGTCGCGCCCCAGTCGAAGCGGTACTGCTCAATGATGTCTGGGAACAGGTTGCTGAGCGTAATCGCCAGGAACAGGGCGATGCCCCAGCGCGTCGGCCGCAGCGCGATCAGCGCCGCCGGCCACAGCATGTACCAGGGCCGAAACCACGCGGACGCGATCACCAGATAGAAGAAGAGCAGGTTGAAGCCCGAGGCGAGCAAGAAGTCGTAGCCGCGCCGCGCCTGCCACACGATGGGCACCGCGAGCAGCAGGAAGGCCGCGATGGCGCCATTGCGCGCCAGCCTGGCGGCGGACTTCTCGTCCATCACGTCGACGAGGAGTGTCTGCATCACGTCCGGCGTCGAGGTGATCATCAACTCGGCCTGACGGCGGACCGTGTCGAAGGTGTCCATGCCGGCCCAGAACGGCGCGTAGATGATGACCGTGAGGACGCCCGCGTAGAGGATGCCCGGCGCGAGCGCGCGCACGCGCTCCCTCGGACTCCCCTCCAACTGGTACCAGGCGTACAGCAGCAGGGGCGGCCCGAGGAGCGCCGTGGTGTACTTGATCAACACGGACAGGGCGAGGACGGCGAACACCAGGGTCCACTCGCCCCGCCGCGCCAGCAGGAGCGCCAGCAGTGCGAAGAAGAGCATCGTGAGGTCGTTGTGGCCGTTGCCGACGGCGCGCAGCAGCACGAACGGGTTCCACGCGAAGAGGACGAACGCGAACAGCGCCATCTCGGGGCGCGTCGACGCGACGATACGGTAGACCAGCCAGGCGCACCCGAGATAGCTGACGGCGGCGAGCAGCTTGAAGCCGACCAGGGTCGCCACGCCGTGGTCGCCGAAGATCATCAGCGGCGCCAGCACCATGGTCAGCAGCGACCACGCCGGCCCGTACGGCGATGGCTGGTCCGCCCAGCTGATCCCGATCTGGTACCCCGTCTCCGCCGGAGGGATGAGCAGCGGGTTCTCCCGGGCGATCCACAGCGTCCGCGCGTCCGCGTGGTAGTGGAACAGGTCTACCGCCGTCGGGGGGTACATGAACAACAGCGCCACGACGAAGACAATGGGGAAGCCGAACCAGACCAGGCGCGGCACCCGAGCGCGCCACCTGGCGGCGACGCCCAACGCCACCACGTAGAGCACGGAGGTCCCGGTGACCAGCTGCAGGTACGCCACCGCCGGCTCGCGCCGAGATGGCCCCAGCATCTTGATCCAGTCGAGACTGATGCCCGCCGAGGGGAAGAAGTCCCAGAGCAGCATGCGCGAGGTCGCGAGGGCGTACAGGACCGTTGAACCAGCGCCGGCGACGAGCAATGCCACCAGCGACCACAGCGGGACGGCCGGCCTGCTGCGCGCGTCATGCATCGGCATGCCCCTCTGGAGACGCCTTGTGCGTCGAGGCGTTCCAGCCTCGCGCGTCATGCTACCCCCGGCGTGCGCTGGCCGCGCGTACGGCCTGGTGTCCGCGCGCGGGCACGGACGTACGTCCCGAGGCGTGTCATACTCGGATGGCCGCTGCCCCGCGCTGTTCTCAGGGACCGACCGCCGATGACTCGGATGCTGCTCTGAGCGGGCTCTGGCAGGCGTTGAGGTCCCGCTTCGGACGGCCAGCGCGGGGGACCGACGGCCTCCCGACTCCCGGCGCTCCCGGACTCCGGCGTGCCGGCACGAACCGGCGGGATGGCCGCGCTACCCGCTCGGGTGAGCACACCGACGGATACCCGGAGCGTGGGGGCGCGGCCCCGAGCGACCCGCACGCACAGCGCCTGGCCGACGTGGCGGTCCCTCGGGTGGTGGTTTTCACCGTGGATGCGCACGCGACCGCCGAAGAGGCGGTCCGCCAGCTCGTACGCGCCGGGCATCGACGCGCACCGCTCGTCATGGGGGACCTCGACCGGCCCGTGGGCGTCATCGATGTCATCGACATCATGCGCGAGGGCGACCGCTCGGTGCTGCACGTCGCCAGGCCGGCGTTGATCCTCTCCCCGGACATGCAGGTCGCCGATGCCTTGCGCGAAATGCGCCGGCGCCGGGCGCCCATGGCGCTCGTGGGCGACCGATACCGAGGCGTCACCGGCCTCGTCACGGAGAAGCACCTCCTGGAACGCGCGGCGCCGGCCAGCGTCCGTTCTGCCCGGCCCGACCAAAACGCCCCGGCGCTGCCGCCCGGCGGGCTCACCGCTCCACCACGGGAGGGGCCGGCCGAGGAATCCCCCGGCGGCACTGGTCCTCCGGCCGCCGCGCCCGAGGCGACCGGCCGGCCGGCGTTCGTCGCGCGTCGCGTGGTCCACGCCGGGCGTTTGCTCGGGCCCGGTGTCATCGATACGGGCATGGCGTCCCTCGCGGGCTTCGCCGCGTCGGCCTACGCCGCGCGCATGCTCGCGACACCGGACCTGGGCGCATATGCGCTGTTCTTCATGGCGACCGGACTGCTGGCTACGATCCCGCGGGCGCTCGTGGCCACACCGGCGACGATGACCGCCATCCAGTGGCCACGCACGGACCGCCTGCAATTGATGGCACATGCGATGCCGGCAGCGGGAGCGGTGGCCGTCCTCACCATCCCCCTGTTGGCGGCGCCCGCGTTCCTCACTCGATCTTCCATCGACGAGGCCACGCTCGTCGCGCTCCTCGCGACGGCATCGGCCGCGGCCGTCACCACGCCGCTCCAGTTGGAGGTCCAGGCCGTCCTGCACATGGCCGAGCGCTCGTGGGCGGGCGCCGCGACGTCCACCATGCGCTTCGTCGTCACCCTGGCATCGTTGCTGCTGCTGCACGGGACAGGCGTGGAGACGGTCTGGGTGCCGCTCGGCGCCCTTGCCATGGGGAACGTGGCCTCAATCGCGTCCGGACTGCTGGTCGCGTCGCGGACCCCGACCAGGCCACGCCCCCTGCCGCACTGGAGCGCCTTAATGGCTCGCGGGCGGGTCCTATTGCCCTCCGCGCTCTCCACCCCGGTCGGCGGCTTCGTCGTGCTCGCACTGGTGGCGCGCCTCGCGTCCGCCGAGGCGGTGGGGCATGCCGAGGCGGCCCGCGTGATCGCGATGCCGATTGCGGTGTTCGGGCACGGCCTCGGGACCGTGCTGCGTCCACGAATGATGGAAGCCGGGTTCCAGCGCTCCGGCCGGCGTGCGGTCCAATCCGGGGGCGCCTGGGCTGGCCTCGCCGGGATGGCCGCCATCGGGTACCTGGTCGTCGTCGGGTGGCAGCACGCCCTCAATCCCATGGCCTACCTGGTGCCAAGGGCCTACGAGGTGGACGGACTGGCGGCCTTCCGCATCGTGGGGCTGGGGCTCGGGACGATCTCGGTCGTGCCGATCGCGGCGCTGCTCGGCGCCCAGCGGAGCCGGGACGTGCTGGTGACCAGTGGCACGCGCGCCGCCGTCCGAATCGCCACCGGCGCCGCCGCCGCGCCCTGGCTGGGGGCGTACGCCATCCCACTTGCTGAGACCGTCTGCGAAGTGACAGGCATCACCCTGGGCGTGGAACGTGCGCGCCGGATCTTCCGTGGACCGACGCGCGAGCGGACTGGGGAACCGGTCTCCGTGAGCGCCGCCTCCCGGGCAGCGCCCCTGGAGTGACCCGGCGGTCCGCTGTACCCGTCGCTGTGGACGATCGAGACGTGCGTGTTGACGGGAGTGGGATGCCTGTGACGCCGTCAGGCTGAGTACGGGAGATCCGGTACTTGCGCGGCGAGCGAGGCAACGGCCCGGCCCAGAACTGGCGCACCCTTTCGGATGCCCTTGTACGCGTCCAGAGACTCGCGTATAACCGCGAAGCCAATTTTTGTCATCTTTGCGAAAGGTCACCGTGATGTTGATCACTGGGCGGACCCTCCGGTCGCTCCCGGTCCTGGCTGTCGCCGCCTTGCTCTCGGTCCAGTTATTGGCTCCATACGCCACCGCGCAGGAGACGGGACGCACCGTGAGCGTCGGCACGGGCGAGCCCGGCTACGCGGTGAACCTGTTCGGGCCCGGCGAAGTCACCGTGAACGCCGGCGCCACGGTGACCTTCGAGAACCCGTGGTTCGAGCCGCACACGGTCACGTTCTACGGCGACACCGAGCCCCTGGCGCCCAGTGACCCGACGGCGCCGGTACCGACGAACCCAGGTGAGGTCGTGGAGTACGACGGCACGTCGTTCCTCAACTCGGGCTTCCTGTTCGAGGACCCGTTCCAGGTGACCTTCCCGGACGAGGGCGAATTCCCCTTTGTCTGCATCATCCACCCCGGCATGGCGGGCACCATCACGGTGGTCGCGGCCGACGAGGATGTCCCGTCGCAGGCCGAACTCGACGCGGAGGCGGAGGCGATCTTCGCGCAGGCGCTCGACGGTCTGAAGACGACAGCGGGCGCGCTGGCCGCGCAGCCGATCTCCGAGCAGGCGAACGCGGACGGTACCTCGACGTGGAGCACCGCGGTCGTCGGCGGCCTGTTCGGGCCGTCGGACGTGCAGCAATTCTTCCCGGCGAGCATCGATGTTGGCGTGGGCGACACTGTGGTGTGGGAATCCACCGTGCCGACGCCGCACACGGTCACTTTCCCCGCCGGCCCGCCCCCCTTCCCTGAGGACATGATGGACCCGCTGGCGGAGGAGACCTTCCTCGCTGCTTCGGGGCCGAACGACGCCTTCGGTGGATCGGGGTTCGTGCACTCCGGCGTGATCGGCCTCGACTGGCCCGCGGGTCAGTCGTACGAGGTCACCTTCACGGCGCCCGGCACGTACCAGTACATCTGTCTGCTGCACGCCGACCAGGCGATGGTCGGTGTCGTCAACGTCTCCGCGGACGATGACGATGCGGAGGCGCAGGCGACCCCCACCGCCCCGGCAACCCCAGCCCCGGGTCCCGCTCCGACCGGCAACGCCGGCCTGGACGGCTCCGGAGGGGGCAACATGGTCGGGATGCTGGCTGTGGGGGCGCTGGTGCTGCTCACGGGCATCGCCGCCGTCGCCGCGCGGCGGCGCACCGCGCGCTAGAAGAGACACCGAGCAGGGGAGCCCCGTGTTTTGGGGCTCCCCTGACTCCGGCCACCGTCATCATCCGCGCGCCACTCACTGTCCTCGGGCTCCTCGCGCTGATAGTTGCCGCTGCATGCTCCGGTGGCGACGAGGCGCCCGCTACTACACCGACGACGACCACCACGGCCACCGTCACGACCGCTCCGACCGCGACGCCATCTCGGGCGCCGTCGTCGCCGACCCCGGCGCCATCGGCGTCCGCAACGCCAACATCGACGCCTGATCCCACCGAGAGCGCCACGCCCGAGCCCACGGCCTCCGTCCTGCCGACCGCTGCGCCGCCGACCTCCGCGCCGACGCCTGCGCCGACCGTGCCCGCGGCGACCGCGCCGAGACCACCACCGGCGACCGCGACGCCTTCGCCCGCCACGGCCACCCCACCGCCGCCACCACTCCCGCCCGCGGGCGACCGGCAGAGCACCATCAACAGCTTCGCCTTCGAAGCCTCGATCGAGGTGCGAGCTGGCGCGACGGTGACGTGGGCCAACCAGGACATCGTCGGGCACGATGTCGCGGCCGCAGACGGCAGTTTCGCCTCGACGCTACTGGCCCGGGGCGACAGCTTCGGCCACCGCTTCGCCCAACCGGGGTCGTATCCGTATCTCTGCACCGTGCACCCGTTCATGACCGGGACGGTCACGGTGAGGTAGGCGCTCCGCGGACGGCGCTGGGGCGTCAGCCTCGTCTACACCTACCGTGGTACGCTGCCACCTTGCCGTGAACGTGAACTGCCGATTCGGGCAATGTTTTTGATCAGACGGAGGCCAGGCCGGTGGCGCGACTCCCCCGGACCAGCCGCACAGACCGCCACGCCACGCGCGAGCCGGCGCCCGATCGTGTAGCCGACGCCTCGCGGCAAAACGGCGTCGCCATCGTCGAGGACGTATCGAGCGACCGCGCTGCGCCTCCCCCCACCTCGCGCGTCGGTCTTTCGCGCTTCGTCCCCCGCACCTTCGACTCGTTCAAGGACCGCGAGTTCCGCTGGTTCTACCTGGCGATGCTCGGCCAGATGGCCTCCATGAACATGCAGATGGTGGTGCGCGGCTACCTGGCCTTCGTGCTTACCGGTTCCTATGCCGCGCTGGGCCTCGTCGGCCTCGCCGGGGCGGTGCCGATGCTGCTGCTCTCCGTCTTCGGTGGAGTGATCGCCGACCGGCTGCCGAAGCGGACTGTGCTACAGGTGGCGCAGGCGTTGAGCCTGGTCAACGCCGCCTCGCTGGCTGCCCTCATCTTCGTCGACCTGATGAACATCGAGTGGCTGCTCGTGTCGGCCTTCGCGCAGGGCATTGTCATGGCGCTCACCATGCCGGCGCGGCAGTCCATGATCCCGGACATCGTCGGAATGCAACGGATGATGAACGCCGTGTCCCTGAACATGGCCGGGATGAACACCATGCGGTTGTTCGCACCGGCCGCGGGCGGATTCATCATCACGCTGGCCGGCTTCGAGTGGGCCTTTCTCACCATGGCGGGACTCTACGGGCTCGCGCTGGTCGCGCTTGCGCGAGTGACCTGGCAGCCGGCAACCGCGCCGGGCGCCACCGGCGAGAGCGTCGTGGAGACCGCCCAGAGCGCCGTGCGTGATGTCCGGGATGGGATCTCCTACATCAGGGGCGACCGCCTGATGCTGGCCATCCTGGCGGTCAGCTTCATCTCCTCGGTCTTCGGGATGCCGTACCTCTTCCTGTTGCCGGGTTATGTCGCCGACATCTTCGGGGGCGAAGGCTCCGATGTCGGTCTGCTGATCAGCGTCAGCGCGGTAGGGTCGCTCGCGGGCGCCCTCGTCCTCGCGTCGCTCCCGGACCGACGGCGCGGCCTGATGCTGCTGTTCGGGACGATCCTGCTCGGCGTCGGGCTCTTCGCCTTCGCGCAGACCACGAACTACTGGGTCGCTGCCGGCTTCATGGTGCTGGTCGGCATCGGCTCCACGCTGCGCCAGGCGCTCAGCCAGGGGCTGCTCCACGCTTACGTGGAGAACGCCTACCGAGGCCGCGTGATGTCCGTCTTCATGACGCAGTTCAGCATGATGCAACTGGGTGTCTTCTTCATCGGCATCATCGCGGAGTCCGTAGGCATCCGCGTCGCCTTCGCGGGCCTCGCCGTCTGCCTGATGGTCACCACGGCCATCGCGTTCGCACTCATCCCGCGCATCCGCCGCATCGACTGACCTCGAGGTCCGCGAGCGCGGCCAGACGAGGCAGGCGCGGCGCTGGATCGCTTCCGCTATGATGCGCGCGATCCCACGTGGACCGGCGCTCGACCGGCGGCCGGCCAGGCGTCGATGCGAGGGGGCACGATGACCACGGAAGTCCAGACCACATCCACCGAACAGGCGACGGAGACGATCAGCGGCTCGCGGCTGCTGGCGCGAAGCCTGAAACAGCAGGGTGTCGACCACCTGTTTGGCGTGGTGGGCTTCCCCATCACCGCCTTCGCCACCGACGCGCAGCGCGAGGGTATCCAGTACATCGGCATGCGCAACGAGCAGGCGGCCTCGTACGCCGCACAGGCCGCGAGTTACCTGACCGGCCGCCCGCAGGGCTGCGCGGTGGTCTCCGGCCCCGGCGTGGTGCACGCGCTGGCCGGCATGGCGAACGCGCAGTCCAACCGCTGGCCGATGATCCTCATCGGCGGCGCCTCCGCGATGTTCCAGAACGGCATGGGCGCCTTCCAGGAGGAGCGGCAGGTCCTGGCCGTGACGCCCTTCGCGAAGTACGCCCACGCCGTGGAGGAGGCGGAGCGCATCCCCTACTACGTGGAGCAGGCCGTCCGCACCTCGCTGCACGGCCGCCCCGGGCCCGCGTACCTCGATCTCCCGGACGACGTCCTGGCGGACGAGGTGTCGATGGAGCGCGTGCACATGGCGCCCCGCGTGTCCGACCCGCCTCGGCCGCCCGCGCCAGAGGCTGACGTGCGCCGGGCGATCGAGGCGCTGAAGTCGGCAGAGAACCCGCTGGTCATCGTCGGCAAAGGCATGGCCTGGTCGCGCGCCGAGCACGAGGTGCGCGAGTTCATCGAGAAGACCCAGCTGCCGTTCCTCGCGACGCCCATGGGCAAAGGCGTCGTGCCGGACGACCACCCCCTGTCGGTGGCGGCGGCGCGGACGTACGCGTTGCAGAACGCGGACCTGGTGTTCCTGCTGGGCGCACGCCTCAACTGGATCCTGCACTTCGGCAAGCCGCCGCGCTTCCGCCCGGACGTCCGCGTCGTCCAGCTCGACATCGCGCCGGAGGAGATCGGCACGAACGTGCCGGCCGAGGTGGGCCTGGTGGGCGACGGCCAGACCGTGATGCGGCAGGTCAACACGGTGCTGGACGTGGACCCGTGGCAGTACCCACCGGAGACCACGTGGCGCAGCGGCCTGGAGCAGGGCGCCCAGGAGAACATCGCGATCACCGAGCAGATGATGGCGGACGACTCGGTGCCCCTGAACTACCAGCGCGTACTCAAGGATGTCCACGCCGCTACCCCGCGTGACGCGATCGTGGTCTCGGAGGGCGCGAACACGATGGACATCGGTCGCACCATCCTCCTGAACTACGAGCCACGCTCCCGCCTCGACGCCGGCACCTACGGCACGATGGGCGTGGGGCTCGGCTTCGCGGTCGCGGCGGCGGTGACGAACCCCGGCAAGCGCATCGTGGCCGTCGAGGGCGACGCGGCATTCGGCTTCAGCGGCATGGAGGTGGAGACCATGTGTCGCTACAACCTGCCGGTCACCATCGTCGTCATCAACAACAATGGCATCGGCGGGGGCATCTCGCAGCTGCGGCCCGGCGTGGCGCCGCCGCCCAGCGTCTATCTCCCCGGCTCGCGCTACGAGCAGGTGATGACCGCATTCCCCGGCGGGCGCGGCTACTTCGTCGAGCGCCCGGAGGAGCTGCTGCCGGCGCTGACCGAGGCCAACGAGGGCGAAGGGCCGGCGCTGGTACACATCGCCATCGACCCGCGCGCCCGCCGCAAGCCGCAGCAGTTCGACTGGCACACCGGGAGGACGTAGCGCTGGCGGAAGGCCTGTCGCCCTTCGGGCGACCCCTCGACGGGCTCTATGTCGGCGCCGGGATACCCGGCAGGGGGCGAACGGGCCGGAGCCGTAGAGAACGCGGAGGAGGAGGCAGCCATGACGGCGCTCGAGGGGATGCGCGTCCTCGACATGACGCAGTACGAGGCAGGCACCTCGTGCACGCAGTTCCTGGCGTGGCTGGGCGCCGACGTGGTGAAGGTGGAGCCGCCCAGCGGTGACCCGGGCCGGCAGGTCTACGGCCGCATGGTGGCGGACTCGCAGTACTTCCTGAACTACAACAGCAACAAACGCAGCGTGGTGCTCGACCTCTCGACACCCGCCGGCCGCGACCTGCTGCTACGCATGGCCCCTCGGTACGACGTATTCATCGAGAACTACGGCCCCGGCGTCGTCGAGAAGCTGGGCATCGATGAGCCGGATCTACGGGCGGTGAACCCGCGCATCATCTACGCGCGCGTGAAGGGCTTTGGCCTGAGCGGGCCCTACGCCGGTTACAAGATCTTCGACCCGCTCGCCCAGGCCGCCGCCGGGGCCTTCTCGATCACCGGCTTCAACGACGGCCCTCCGGTGCGGCCGGGGCCGACGATGGCGGACACCGGCACGGGCACGCAGGTCGCGCTCGCCATCGTGGCGGCGTACCACCAGCAGCAGCGCACCGGCGTGGGCCAGCTGGTGGAGGTGTCCATGCAGGAGGCGACCGCCTCCTTCATGAAGACCACCCCGCTGACCCAGCCATCGGCGCCGTGGGGCGGCGAGGTGCCCATGGGACGGCGAGGGAACGGCGCGGGGCCGCCCAGCGGGATCTACCCCTGCCAGGGCGGCGGACCGAACGACTACGTCTACCTGATGGTCGCCACCTCCCGGATGTGGGACATGCTGTGCGCCGTCATCGAGCGCCCCGACCTGCTCTCGGACGAGCGCTTCCGGACGGGCCGCCAGCGCCGCGAGCACGAGAGCGAGCTGTACGACGAGATCGTACCGTGGATGCTCGGACGCCCGAAGTTCGAAGCGATGCACGCACTCGCGGAGGCCGGGGTCGCGGCCAGCGCGGTCTACGACACCGCCGACCTGTTCCGCGACCCTCACCTGCGGGAGCGAGGCTTCATCCAGCACGTCGAACACCCCGTCGAAGGCGACGTCACCCTCTTAGGCTCGCCGCTGCGCCTGTCAGAGTCCGAGGTGCCGCTGTCGCCCGCGCCGTCCCTGGGCGAACACACGACCGAGGTGCTCTGCGCCGACCTCGGGCTCACGCCCGAAGAGGTGGAGGCGCTGCGCGGCGACCACGCGGTGGCGTAGCGGCGCTAGCCGAACACCTCGCGGGCCGCCAGGTCCGCGATTTCGTGCTCGCTGAAGCCGTACTCCACGAGCACCTCGTGCGTATGCTCGCCCGCCATCGGCGCTGCCGAGCGCGCACGCACGTCGGCGCCGTGGATGCGGAACGGCGCGGCGATCACCTCGTACGACGCGCCGTCCGGGTGCGTCACGCGCTCGTAGGCACCCTGGTCGCGCAGTTGCGGGTCATGCGCGGCATCGAAGGGCGTGGCGATCAGCCCCCAGATGCAGCCGGCAGCGTCCAGCCGCTCACGCCAGTGCTCCAGATCGTGCGAGCGAAAGATCGCTTCCACCTCGGGCAGCAAGGCGGGGCCGTGCGCCCGCATCGCGGCGGTCGAGGTGTAGCGCGGGTCATCGGCCAGGTCCGGCCGGTCGATGGCCTTCGCCAGGCGTGACCAGTACCGGTCGGGGAGCGGCATCGTGAGTTGAAGCCACCGCCCATCGGCCGTCTCGTATGTGCTGCGGGTGACCAACCAGTGGGTCGAGCGGTCCTGCCGCTCGAAGTTGAACTGCTCGCGGTTGAGCGCCTGCTGGATGTCGGCGGCGATCGACCAGACCCCCGTGCGGAGCAACGACACATCGACGTACTGCGCCTCGCCGGTGCGCTCGCGCAGTCGCAACGCGGCGAGCACGCCGGCGAGCAGGTTGAGCGCGGCCATATGGTCACCCTGACCCGCGCGCGACTGCACCGGAGGCCCGCTGACGTCGCCGAGCAGGGAGACGATCCCCGAGCGTGCGAAGAATGCGGTGCTGTCGAAGCCGGGCCGGTCGGCGTCCGCGCCCTCCGGCCCGTAGCCCGTGAGCAGGGCGAACACGATGCCGGGCGCCTCGCGTGACACCTCCTCGTAGGTGAGTCCGTAGCGCTTGAGCCTGTTGGGCGTCAGGTTCGTGACCATCACGTCCGCCTGTCGGCAGAGGCGGAACAGCACGTCGCGAGCGTCGGGGCGGTCGAGGTCGAGAGTGATCGAGCGCTTACCGCGGTTGTCGACGGCGAAGGCATAGCTGATCGGGTCGCCTTCGACGACCGTGCGGTGGCCTCGATAGACGTCGCCGTCCGGCGGCTCCACCTTCACCACGTCAGCGCCGAGGTCCGACATCAGGGCAGCGCAGGCGGGGGCGGCGAGGAAGTTCGCCACCTCGACCACGCGCACACCCTCCAGCGGTCGACCGCCCATGCGCTACCTCCACCCTTCGTGCTGTGCGTCTCCGTGCCGGTCCCGGCCACATCCTAGCGGGGTCATCCCCGCCGTAGTGAGTGCTCGAGGCTCCTCATGCGAGCGTGGTCCAAGGGCCCACTACAAGTGCAAGTGCCCCATACGCAGAGTGTCACGGATCCGCAAGCGTAGAGCCGCCGCTGGCTGCGAACCCGTCACGGGCCAGCGGCTAGCCTAGAGGCAGAGCGTGGCCGTGAGGCTGCGCTCGATCCGCCTCCGCGCTGGCGACACGGCTCCCGCGGGACTGAAAGCGCTGCGATGAGCATGTCCGCAAGCCGGATGGCGCTTCGGCGTCGTGCGCGCCGGAGGTCGAGCCTGAACAGCCCTCGCGAGCGCCAGCGGCGCGCGAGGCTGGGCTTCGCGGCGGTCATCTGGAGCGGCATCCTGCTCGCAAGCGCCGTGGGCGCCGCCGTGACCGGCGGCGCTGCGCTGTTCGCTATCGACCGCTACAACGAGGTCGCACAAGGTGTCGTGCCGCCGGAGGAACTACTCGCCACCTGGTCGCGCGGCGGTGCGCGCGTCTACGACCGCGACGGGGAGCTGCTCTACGAGTTCGTGGACGAACTGGGCGGCCTCCGGCGCCCCGTGCCCCTGTCGGAGATCTCGGACTGGATGATCCGCGCCACGATCTCGACGGAGGACGCGTCGTTCTACGAAAACAACGGACTGAACATGCGCGGTTTGGTGCGCGCGGGGATGGAAAACCTCACACCAATTGAGGGCGAGCTGCTCGAGGGGTCCGGCGGCTCCTCGATCACCCAGCAACTCGCGAAGAACGTCTACATCCCGGCGGAGGAACGGACCAACCGTTCGATCGACCGGAAGGTGAAAGAGACGGTCATCGCGCTGGAGCTGACCGAGAAGTACTCGAAGGAGCAGATCCTCGAGTGGTACCTGAACTCGATCTCCTACGGCGGCATCTACATGGGCATCCAGGCCGCGGCGCAGGGCTACTTCGGGAAAGACGCCAACGAGCTGACGCTGGCGGAGGCGGCCCTCCTGGCCGGGATCCCGCAGTCCCCCAGCCGCTACGCCCCGCCGCAGTACGCCGACGGCGTCTCCGGCGCAACCACCGCACTGTCCCCCTCCAGCGGTCCGAAGCTTCGGCAACTCGAAGTGCTCGACCTGATGGTCCGCCACGGCGTGATCAGCCGCCACGAGGCCACCGAGGCAGCGGCGGTCGAACTCAGCTTCAAGACGAATCGCTTCGCGATCCAGGCCCCGCACTTCGTCCTCAACCGGGTCGCGAACGAGATCCGGGCGCGGTTCGGCGAGCGCGCCTTGTTCAACCAGGGGCTCGAGGTAACGACCACGATCGACATGGACCTGCAGGAGCAGGCGCAGGAGATCCTGGAGAGCAACATCGTCCAGTACGGCCAGCCGGCCAACCTGCACAACAGCGCGCTGCTCGCCATCGATGCACGGAACGGCCAGATCATCACTTACGTCGGCAGCCGCGACTACTTCCGACAGGACATCGAGGGCAAGAACGACAACATCATGGGACTGAACTCGCCGGGGTCCACATTGAAGCCGTTCACGTTCATGACGGCGTTTACGCAGGGTTGGGGCACCGGCACCGGCATCATCGATGCGCCGTACACGATCGTGGACCCCGCGACGGGCGAGGACTTTTCGCCACGCGACCCCATCAGCACGTACCTGGGACCGATCACGGCAGCCTCGGCGCTGGGCAACTCGCTGAACATTACCGCCGTGAAGGCGATCCAGTTCGCCGGCGTAGACCGGACGATCGCGCTGCTGAAGCAGGTGGGGTACACGTCGCTCGACAACCCGCTGGGGTACGGCCCCGCGCTGACCGTGGGCGGCGTCGACATCACGCTGTACGACCAGACCATCGCCTACAGCGTGCTGGCGAACAACGGAGTCATGCGCGGCCAGACCGCCGTCGCCGCTCCCAGCGAGCCAGGCGAGCGCAAGATGGAACCGATCGCGCTGCTGCGGGTCGTGGACGCCGACGGGCAAGTCCTGCTGGACAACTCCGTGCCCGAGGAGCAGCAGGTCATCGAGCCGGCGTTCCCCTACCTGGTCACCTCGATCCTCTCGGACGGGCGGAACCAGTGCATCACCTACGGTGTCTGTAACGCGCTCGCTCTGCCCGACGGCTATCCGTCCGCCGCGAAGACGGGGACCAGCGAGCCCTTCGACGACGACTCGCGGGACATCGGCGAGACCTGGACCATGGGATACACGCCGAACCTGGTGGTGGGCGTGTGGTCCGGCAACTCGGACAACTCGCGCATCCACAACATCAGTTCGGCCACGCTCTCCCTGTACGCCTGGCGGCAGTTCATGCTCGCGGCCAACGAGCACATGCAGATCCCACCCCAGGAGTTCGAGCGGCCCGAGGGCGTGGTGGAGCGCGAGGTGTGCTGGCCGTCCGGCCGGTTGCCGTCCGCGGCCTGCCCGCGCGTGAACCGCTACAAGGGCCTGTTCGCCGAGAGCGTCCTGCCTACCGAAGAGGACCCGCGTCCGGAGATGTACGACACCTGGTGGCAGCGGAGCGGGAACAGCGTGCGCCTGGTGCTCCCCAGCAACGAGGTGGCGCGGTGGGGCGGGTACACCCAGTGGGTGCGCGGCCACTTCACTGGGTCCGGCGGGGAGAGCGACCGCGACGATGACGACCGGAACCGCGACCGGGACCGAGACCGAGACGAGGACGACCGCGACGACGACGAGGAGACACGGGACGTCGCCGAGGAGGCGCCGTACGTCGCACTCGCCTCTCCCAGCAGTGGCGCGACCGTCAGGGGCGCCATCGCGATCGTCGGCAGCGCCGTGTCGACGGACATCGAGTCGGTCGTGATCCAGGTCGGTCGCGGGCAGTCGCCGGACGACTGGACCACCGTGTCACGCAGGAACAGCGCGGTGGGTGCGGGCATCCTCGGAAGCTGGGACACGACCTCGGTGGACGACGGGACGTACACGGTCCGCGCGGTCGCCACGGACGGCTCGGGACGGACCGCCCAGGCGAGCACGGTCGTCAGGATCCGCAACTGACCCCGGATCGCGGACGCAGACCACCGCAGATGCGGCAGAGCGCGCTATGCTGCGCGCCATGCATATCCTGATCATCCCTGGCCTACAGATGCCCGAGGTCAGCGAGGGCGTCCTGGAGCAGGTGCGCGCGGCCGCCGGCACCGACGCCACCATCACCGTCGCCGACAGCTATGGCGAAGCGCTGGAGGCCATCCCCGACGCCGACGTGCTCCTCGGGCGGGTCGACCCGCCCCTCTTCGCCGCCGCGCGACGCCTGCGCTGGGTGCATGCGACGACCGCCGGCGCCGACGCGTACCTCTTCGAGGAGATGCGAGACAGCTCGGTCGTGCTCTCCGGCGACAAGGGGCTGGTCGGCAGCCACCTGGCCGAGACGGCGTTCGGGCTGCTCCTGGCGATCTCCCGCCGCATCGTGGCGGCGGTGCTGGATGGCCCCGACTGCTGGGAACACCGCGTGGAGTACCGCCGGCAGGAGTTCGAGCTGGAAGGGCTCACGATGGGCATCGTGGGCTTCGGTGGCACCGGGAAGGCGATCGCGCGCCGCGCGGCCGCCTTCGGTATGCACTGCCTGGCCGTCGACCCCCACGACGTGGGCGCCACCCCGGAAGTGCCGGAGGTCTGGCCGGTGGCACGCCTCGATGAGTTGCTGGCCACCTCGGATGTCGTCGCGTCCGGGCTCCCGCTGACCCCGGACACCCACCACCTCTTCGACGAACGCGCCTTCTCACAGATGAAGCCGGGCGCGATCTTCATCAACGTGACACGGGGCGAGGTCTTCGACGCGGACGCGCTTGTCCGCGCCGTCGAGTCCGGTCACCTGGGCGGCGCCGGCCTCGACGTGGCGCCCGAGGAGCCGCTGCCGGCGGACCACGCGCTGTGGACGACGCGCAACGTGGTGATGACGCCGCACACCGCCGGCGCCAGCCAGCTCCGGCTCCAGCGCAATCTCGACCGCTTCTGCCGCAACCTGCCGCGCTTCCTGGCCGGCGAACCTCTGGAGGGGGCCATCGACAAGCAGGCGGGGTTCTGATGACCAGGCTGCCCAACATGCTCGACCGCGACCAGCTGCCGGACGGACTGCGGGAGTCCTATGACCGCGTGGCTGGAAGCCGTGGCGGCACGGTCTCCGGGCCGTACGGCATCCTGCTGCACAGCCCCGAACTGGCGGAGCGCGGCGCCGCCCTGAGCGAGTACCTGCGCTGGAACTCGGCGCTCACGCCCGCGCAGCGGGAGCTGGCAATCATGACGGCAGCCCGTGAGTTCGACGCGAACGTGATGTGGGCCGGTCACGTGCGCCTGGGCCGTGAGGCAGGCGTGCGCGACGAGGCCATCGACTGCATCGCGCACCGAGGCGATGCGGCGGGACTCACGACCGAGGAAGGCGAGATCGTCCGGTACGTGCGGGAGCTGCTGCAGACGAACCGCGTCAGCGCGCCGACCTTCGAGGCGCTCCACCAGCGACTGGGCGACCAGGGCATCGTCGACCTGACCGGACTCGTCGGCTACTACGCCTTCGTCGGCAGCGTGCTCAACGCCTTCGAGGTCGAGCCGGCGGACGGTGCGCGCGCGCTCCCGACCCTCTGAGCCCCTGCCACCCGATGCGCTCGCTACTCGAGCGTCAATAGCGTCGCCTCGGCGTCCACGTAGTCCTCGAGCGCCACGTGGATCGCGGTGACGCGCCCGTTGGCGGGCGATGGCACCGGCGTCAGCATCTTCATCGACTCCAGGGTGAGCAGCTCGTCGCCCTCGGTCACCTCGTCCCCCACCCCGATGTGGATCTCCTTCACGAGACCCGGCCACTCCGCCAGCACGTCCATCGTCCCCCCTCGGGCTATCTCTCCATCGTTGTCTCGCCCTATGGGCGCATCAACCGTTGCTTAGGGCCGACCGAGGTGCGCAGCGCGATCTGGGCGCGCCGCACGAACTCCACGGTCAGCGGGCGCGTCTCTCGAGGGTCCACCAGGTCCGTCAGCCCGAAGGCCTCCGCGCGCATAAACGGCGAGCGGTCCTTCTCGTGCAGTGCCTCCAACTCGAGACGCCGCTGCTCGGGGTCCGGCGCGGCCTCGATCTCCCGTCGGTACGCCGCCCAGACACCGCCCTCGATGGGGATCGAGCCCCACTCGCCCGAGGGCCACGCGTAGAGCGGGCCGTTGCCGTTGTGGTGCGCTCCGGCCGCGACCCCGTAGGCGCGCCGCACCAGAAAGTTCACCCACGGTACGCTCGCCTGGTTCACCGCGGCCAGCGCACGAGCGCCCTTGCGCAACGTGCCGCTGCGTTCCGCCTCCACCCCCACCATGAAGCCCGGCTCGTCCTCGAAACTGACGATGGGCAGGTGGAACGTGTCGCAGAGGTCGACGAAGCGCGCCGTCTTGTCGGCCGTGTCGGCGTCCATGGCCCCGCCGTTGAAGTTCGGGTTGTTGCACATCACGCCCACCGCGTAGCCATCGATGCGCGCGAGCCCCGTCATCAGCGCTCGTCCGAAGTACGGCGTGACCTCGAAGAACGACCCCTGGTCCACCACGCAGCCGATCAGCTTCTTCGGGTTGAACGTGCGCCGCCGGTCACGCGGGATGACGGACAGCAACGCCTCGTCGCGGCGCTCCGGGTCGTCCGTGGACTCGATGCGTGGGGGCAGCTCCCAGACGTTGGTGGGGAGATAGCCGAGGAATGTGCGCAGCTGCCGCAGGCAGTCGGCCTCGTCCTCAGCGACGTTGTCGACCAGCCCGCTGAAGGCGTGGACACGCCAGCCGCCCAGTTCCTCCTTGGAGGGCAACCGCCCGATAGCGCGCTCGACGACCGGAGGGCCGCCCGCGAAGAGGAACGCCGCGTCCTTCACCATCACTGAGAAGTGCGTCGCCGCGATGCGCGCGGCGACGATGCCGGCACAGGCGCCCATGGCCCCAGAGACCACCGGTACCGTGCCCAGCAGGTCGGCGTGGGGCGAGACGGGGGTGCCCCCGAGCGAGCGGCCGGAGTGGCGGCTTGCGTTCGTCTTCACGCTGCCCCCGGCGCCCTCGTGGACGCGCACCAGCGGCACCTTCAACTGCTTCGCCAGGTGCTCCATGTAGTAGCCCTTGGCGCTGCCGCCGCCATCCGAGGCGCCACCGCGGATGGTGGCGTCCTCGCCGCCGACCAGCACCTCGCGGCCATCGATGCGGCCCGTCCCCATGACGGCGTTGGAGGGAGTGATGCGCCCGGGGCTGCCCTGTTCGTCGTAGTCGACGCTGGCGCTCAACGGGCCGATCTCGCGGAACGACCCCGCATCCACCAGCGCGTCGATGCGCTCACGGACGGTCAGCCCGCCGCGATCGTGCTGCCGCTCAACCGCCTCCGGACCACCCATCTGCCGCGCGACCTCACGCCGCCGGTGGATCTCGTCGACCTCGGGCTGCCACGTCATGCGGTCCTCCTCGCGCGTCGTCATGGAGGAATCTACCCGAATGCGGGCATCGAGGGGGCTGTGTCACGCTCAGGCGCGTCAGCGTGCGGAGGGCGGCTATGCTAAGTGGGCTGCACCCGCGCCAGGGAAGGATTGCGCGTGCTCCGGCCCGTCTTCGTGCATCGCGTGCTGGCGGCGGCGGTGCTGATGCTCGCGCTCGCCGCCACCGGCTGTGGGGGTGACGGCGAAGACCCACCGGCGACGGCCGGACCGGCGTCTCCCACCGCCGCGGGCACCTCGGCGGACGCGGACGAGACCCCCACCCCGACGCCTACCGAGGCGGGCGCCCCTGTGTCGTCGCTTGAGACCGTGACGGGCACCATCACGACCGAAGACCTGAACGTACGCACCGGCCCGGGCACCACGCACCCGGTCATCGGTCGCCTGCAGCCCGGGGACGAGGTCCCGGTGGCCGGGTACTCGGCCGCTGGGACCACCTGGCTCGGCCTGCCGGGCATCGGATGGACGGCCTACGCCGCGGAGTGGATCGAATTACCCGTCGAGGCGGGCACGCTGCCGGACGTCGCCGCCCCTGAGCTGCGCTGGGAGTTCGTGGGCCCCGTCCACGCGCCGGGCACCGCGAGCGGCCTCCCGATCGTTGACGAGGTGGTCGTCGCCATCGAGCAGCACGACCGCGCGGCGCTGCTGGCGCTGGCCGGGGGCGGAGAAGCCGAGGGCAGCGGCGAGCCGTCGGACACCTGTGGCGTCCTCCCCGCCTCCATGCTGGAAGAGCACCTCGACCAGTTCCTGCGCAGCGAGGTCGCGGGCCAGCGAGGTGGTTCCGAGACGGCGCTCCGCCTGTACGCCATCGTGCGCGCCCCCGCGTCGGGAAACGCCGACCCGGACTACGTCGTCGTGTTTGCCTTCGAGGGCGGCGAAGGGCGCCAGGTGTGGGTCGCGCCGGACGGGTCGATCACTGGATTCGCGATGGGCTGCGAACCCGCACTGCCGGGCGACATGCTCCGCGTTTCCGAGGGTGAGCCGTTCTTCTGGTTCCGGCCGCCTGTACCGGAGCCCCTCGACCCCGTCGAATGACGGTCAGGCAGGCGCCGGGCCCACGGAGGCGCGGTCGACCCAGTAGGCGCTGCTTGGCTGGATCACCGCGGGAGGAGCCGTCCCCTTGATCCACTCCACCACGGCACGCCCGGCAGCCCGCCCCAGCTCCTGCCCATCGACATTAATGGTGGCGATGGGGGGCCGCGTCGACTGCAGCCACTCTGCGTCGCCGAACGAGACAAGCGAGACGTCCCTCGGGATCTCCAGGCCGCCGGCATTGAGAGCCTGCAAGAGACCCGGCACGTGCCGGTAGCGGATGAAGAGGCCGGTCGGCCGGTGGCGCGCAGACATCACGTCATGCACAACCGGACCGATGCTCGCGTGGTCACGGTCGTCTAGCAACGGGTGCATGGCAAACTCGATGCCGTACTTCGCGCTCTCCTCGCGGAGGTGCGTCGTCCGATTGTCCCGCATCTCCACCGGCGTCGCGAGGTAGGCGAGCGACCGATGCCCGAGTTCCGCCAGCCGGGCGACGGCCTGTGCGATCGCTGCACCCGGCCCGTTGGTGACCAGTGGCAGATCTCCGCTGCCCGGCCCGCGCGCGAAGACCGCGACCACAGGGACCCCCAGGTCGTGGAACGGTTGTAGCTGGGCCTCGACGCCGCTCGGACGGTAGAGGACGAGCGCGTCCACCCGCTGGTCAAACAACCGCTGGAGGACCACCTGATACTCGCCGGCGCTGCCGCCGGCGTTGGCGACCAGCACGCTGTACCCGTGCTCGTGGGCGGCCTCGCCCAGGCCGTCGAACACCTCGAGGGCTACGGGGCTCTCGAGGCGGTTGAAGACGGCGCCGATCGTCATCGTGCGCGCCAGGCGGAGACCACGCGCCGCCACATTCGGGCGGTAGTCCAGCTCCTCGGCCGCCGCCCACACGCGCGCGGCAAGCTCGGTCTGGACATTGCGCTGACCGGTCAGGGCGCGCGAGGCCGTGCTGATGGATACATCAGCGTGCCTCGCGACATCCTTGAGTGTCACAACGCGTCCGGGCTTCCATTCGTCGGCGACCATGTACCCGCTTGTCCGCTCTGGTCTGACGGCGCCATCTCCAGCACCGGTGCTCACTCTAGCAAGGGCACCGGCTTCTGGCCCCTCAAGCGGGTCGGATGATGTCCTCCCTTGCGACCGGCCATATCCGGCGCGTCTCCCACGACCCGCCCCTGGCCGCGCCGAGGTGCTATCGTCACGCTCGGAAAACGTTATCCCGTACGGAGAGAGGCGCCCTGTGGCACTTCGTATCAGCATCTGCGTGGCCGGAGGGCGCAGCGGGCCGCTCACCGCACGAGAGCTCGCGGCGTACGCGGCCCGCGCGGAGCACCTCGGGTTCCACGCCATCTACTTCACCGACCACTTTGTCCACACCGGGCCCACGATGCACTCGGGCTCCGCCTTTGCGGCCATCGCGGCCGCCACCCAGCGCATCCGGCTCGGCTTCGCCGCGTACGTGCTGCCGCTGCGCCACCCGATCGCCGCCGCGCGCGAGCTGGCCACCCTCGACGCGCTGTGCGGCGGCCGGCTGATCGCCGGGCTCGCGGCCGGTTCGCACGCGCCTGAGTTCGAGGCGTTCGGCATCCCGTTCTCCGAGCGCGGCGCCCGGCTGGACGAGGGCATCGGGGCGCTACGCGCCCTCTGGACCGCGCCCGCGGCGACGCATAGAGGGCGCTTCTGGCACTTCGAGGACATTGCCCTCGACCACAAGCCGGTGCAGCAGCCCCATCCGCCGGTCTGGATCGGCTCTTGGACCGGCTCACCTCGCGCCGCACGACGCGTCGCGCAGCACGCTGCCGGCTGGCAGGCGTCCGGCCTGCACACCTCCGTCGAGGAGGTGCGCACCGGGTGGGGCTTCATCGAGCGGGCATGTGGCGAGACCGGCCGCGACCCCTCGACGGTGGGCCGCGCTTACGTCAACGCGGTCACCTGGCTCGCGACCGGCCGCGAAGAGGCGTGGTCGGAAGTGGCGCCGCGGCTGCGCGAGCGCGAGGACCTGCGCGTGATCGGCACACCGGACGATGCGGTGGCGAAGCTGCGGAGGCTGGAGGACGCGGGCATCCAGGAAGTCGGGCTGCTGATCCAGGACCGGTCACTCGACCAGCTCGATCTCATCGCGCGCGAGGTCATGCCGGCCTTTGCCTCGCCTACCCCACCCACTCAGGGTCGCCGAGGCCGGCGTAGACGGGGATCCCGCGTATCTCCTCGATGAGGGCGGCGACCTGCTCCTCCTCGCCCCCGTCGCGCGGCTCGAGGCCGATCGCCACGGACGTGGCGACGCCGCCGTAGCGCTCCGCGAGGGCGCCGGGGATTTCGTCCCAGGTCGCGACGACCGCGAACTGCTCCAGCATCTCGTCCGTCACCACCTCGGTCATCTCGTCCCAGCGGCCCTCGACCGACAGGCGGTGCAGCAGCGCCGCCTCGTCGTCCCAGCCGTGCAACTTCATGACGGCAGAATAGGAGCGCGTGGAGCCGTAGTAGGAGACACGCCGGCGCGCCTGCTCGCGCGCCACCGCGACCTCCTGTTCGTCTCGCCCGGTCACGACGAAGCCGCCCCCGCGCACCTCGAGGGCGGCCGGCGACTTGCCAGCACGCCGCGCGCCCTCCTCGAAGGCAGGAAGCAGTACCTCGTGGGTATAGCGCGGGGTCGTGAAGGAGTGCAGCACGATGCCCTGCGCGACCTCTCCGGCGAGCCGTGCGTTGTACGGGTTCACCGCCGCGAGCACCACGTTCACCTCGGGATGTTCGATTGGGCCGGCACTCGACGTCGGATTCATGAGGGTAAAGCGGTAGAACGGACCCTCGTAGGCGGGCTTCGTCCCGTTCTGCCAGGTGTCCCAGATCGCCCGCATGCACAGCACGTAGTCGCGCAGGCGCGGGCCGGGCTGGCCGCCCCACTCCATGGAGAAGCGGCGCTCGATGTGGCCCTTCACCTGCGTCCCGAGGCCGAGGCTGAAGCGCCCACCCGAGAACTTTTGCAGCGCCCACGCCTGATGCGCCATCACGTACGGCGAACGCGCGAACGCGATCACGACGGACGAGCCGATGCGGGCACGCGAGGTGTGCTCGGCCGCCAGCGTCATCCGGGAGAACGGCTCGTGGGCCGTCTCCTCGGCCGTCAGCAGGTCGAAGCCAAGCGCCTCGGCGGCGCGGGCCTGCTGACCGACCGCCGCGAGGTCGCCGGCAAGGCCGCGGCTCACTTGCATCTAGTGCTCGCTTCCGTGCGACGCGCCGGCCAGCCGGCGCGATGGTCATGTCTGGATGAATCTCGTGAAGAATGCGCGTAGCGCGGCGTCAAACGCGTCGGGAACGTCCAGGTTCACGCCGTGGCCGCCGTCGAGGCGCGCCACCTCGACGCACGGAAGCCGTCCCTCAATGAACCGCGCCTGCTCGGCAAACCCGTCCTCACGCTCGCCGACGACCAGCAGCGCGGGCACGCGGTTCTCGTCGATGCGCTCGTAGAGCGACGTGTAAGGCAGCGTCCACATCGAGGTGCGGGCGACGCCGATGGCCGAGTGATTGAGCACGTCCTCGTGGAGCGCCGCGCGCACCTCAGCAGACACGCGGCGGTTGCGGTGGGGGCTCATCCGGTTCTCGCTCGGGTCCGCCGGGCCTTCTCGCTCGATGCGCTCCGCAAGCGAGGTCATCGAGCCGCGGATGCGCTCCACCCATTCCGGTGGCGCGAAGGCGGAGGCGGAGTTCGTAAACGCCTGCGCGATCACGCGCTCCGGGTGCTCGAGCGCGTAGCGCAGCGTGAGCGCCGCACCCAACGACTGCCCGACGAGCATCCAGCGCTCCGCACCGACCTCCTGCCGGATGCGCTCGAACTGCTCGACGTAGGCGTCGGGGTGGTAGCAGGCCGGGTCGGCGGGCGCCGGAGACCGGCCGTGCCCGTACAGCTCCACCACCACCGGGGTCGCGTACTCGCGGAGCGCCCGCAGGTTCGGCAGCCAGTGCGAGCGCGCCGAGAGCCACCCGTGCACCAGCAGCACGTGCGGGCCATGACCTTCGTGCACCTGGTACCAGGGCGCGGCGCATCCGTCCGAGGGCATCGGGCGGCCTAGCTCCTCGGCCGGAACTTGGGAATGGCGACCTCGTCGGTGACGTCGTCGAACCAGACCTCCATAGGCATGCCCGCCCTCAGGTCCTCGTCGGCGGCGTCGGTGACGTTCGTGAGCATGACCGGGCCCTCCTCGAGCTTCACGAGGGCGACGTTGTAGGGCGTCTCCTTCGCCCACTCCGGGTGGTAGCCCTGGAAGAAGTTCACCCAGGTGAACAGTTCGCCACGGCCGGATAGCTCGGCCCACTCGAAGCCCGGCGCGAGACACTCGGTGCAGACGGGGTTGGCCGGCCAGCGGATGTGGGCGCACTGCGTGCAGCGCTGCATCACCAGCCGGTGCCCCTTCGCGGCTTCCCAGAACGGCGCGTACTGCGGGTCCTCGCGGTTCGGCAGTGGCTTGGTGTACTCGGTCGTCGCGGTATCGGCCATCAGTCGTCGTTCCTCAGGATGAGCGCGTTCGAGGTGTTGAGGTTGAGCCCGCGGCCCGTCGTCAGGCAGACCTTCGCGCCCTCCACCTGTGACGAGGAGGTGCCGCGCATCTGCCGCACGCCCTCGTACATGTGCAGCCAGCCCTCCATGTAGGACTCGGACAGGTTGCCGCCGGCGGTGTTCGTCGGTAGCGCGCCGCCCGGGCGCAGGTTTCCCTCCTCGACGAAGGGGCCGGCCTCGCCGACCTTCACGAAACCAGCGTGCTCCAGCCAGAACAGGACGGAGATGCTGAAGTTGTCGTACAGCTCCGCCACATCGATGTCGTCGGTGCTGACCTCGGCCATCGCGAAGGCGTCCGCCAGGGCGCGCTTCTGGTGGATGAGGTACCACCAGTCGTCGTTCTCGTAGGTGCGCGTGGTGTACGCCTGCCCCATACCGCTGAGGTAGACCGGCTTCTGCTTCAGGTCCTTCG
>WHSU01000070.1 GCA_009379925.1 Dehalococcoidia bacterium
CCAGTCCGACCTCGGCCTCACGCAGCTTCCCGATGATCTCCTCGGCTCCGTACCGCTTCCGCTTCGCTGCCATCCCAGATCCCCTTCCCGTCCACCACGATTCTCACTCTCGCGGTGGATCCGTTTCAGGGGGTCAGGTCAGCCATGCGATCGTCGAATCAGCCGCGCAGCAGCGGCAACTGGCCTCATCGGCTTCTTCGCTACCATTTGCCACTCGCGCTTGCGAGTGCCGCGGTCCTTCTCCTGTTCATGACGCTCCCGGCCTTCGACGTCAGCGCATATCCCCCGGGGGACATCCGCAGCGGGACGTTCCCTCAAGAGGGAGCCTCGGCGGCCGAGCTTCACGCACGCCACGCGCCGTGGACGGGCCAGCCGGACAGATGGATGACGGTCAGATGGGCGGGATGGGCGGACACGCGATCCTCGGCCTCAACATGCGGCAGTTGACCGTCACCACCGGCTACATCGGCACCGGGCTTCTCGGCCTCACGCTCCTGATCGGGCCGGTCAACCTCCTGCTCCGCAGGCGCAATCCCGTCTCGCACTATCTGCGCCGTGACGTGGGGACATGGACGGCCATCTTCAGCGTCATCCACGTGATCTTCGGATTCCAGGTGCACGGCACCGGAGAGCTCTCCGGCATCCTCAGCTACTTCGTCCGCGTCCGCGATGGCATCCCGCAGCTCAATAGCTTTGGCCTCGGGAACTGGACCGGACTTGCCGCCACGGTGCTCGTGGTGGTGTTGCTCGCACTGTCGACCGACAGCGCCCTGCGGCAACTCAAAGGCAAGACCTGGAAGGATCTCCAGCGCCTGAACTACACGTTGTTCGCGTTGGTCATCTTGCATGCGTTCTTCTACGGCGCACTGCTGCGGATGACATCCCCGTTCACGCTCCTCGGCACCCTGATCGTCATCGCGGTCGTCGTCGGCCAGGCCGTGGGGATCTGGCTGTGGCGGCGGAGGTACTCGCGGGCCACAGTCAAAGTGGCCGGCGCGAGTCGGTGATGGGCCAAGAGGAGACGTCGAGATCAAGGAGTTCGGCCGTGAGCGATGCCAGGGCAGATACGGTCGCCGTATCGAGAAACCTCGAAGAGAGCGCCGTTCGAGCACCCCGTCTGGGCGGAGTGACTCAGCAGGCTGCCCGCGCGCCATCTTCGTCGAGTGCTGTGCGGAGGATGGACCGGATTGTTGCTCGAGTGCTCCGCGTCGAGCCGCGAGCACCGGCGCCGCGGCCAGCTGTCACCACGACCAGTGGCTGGCCATTCGAGACGCCGCTCCTGATCTCCGGAGTGCGCTGCACCGTACGCTACGTCGTGCTGCCGTTCGTGCTCCCGCTCCTCGGGGTCGCCACGGGCGCGACGCTGGGCGTCGTCACGGCATCTGCACTCGTCCTCCTCCTGGCGCTGGACGTGATCGCGGCGAGCGCCATCGTCGCCACGCTTCGCCGGCTGTGGCGGCACCGCCACCCCCGCCGCTGGCAGTACCTGCCGGTGGCGATCGCGCTCGCAGTGCTGATCGGCTTCTTCTTCGTGAGCGAGGCGCGGGTGCTGTTCGCGTAGCTTGCCAAATAGCCCTTTTAGGCGCTCCTCTGCCCTCGAAGGACCATGCCGCTTGGACCGGCGGGACCGACGCTATGTGGAAACGATCCGCGACAGGGGAGATGCATGGCTGAGCCGCCCGCCGACGCCGACGACGACACAAGCGCGAGGCCGAGCACACCGCGCTGGGTCAAGGTGTTCGGGGTCATCGCCCTCGTCCTGGTCCTGCTGGTCGTTGGCGTCTTGCTGTTCGGCGGCGGCGAGCACGGTCCCGGCCGCCACGGACCGTCCGGTGGCACTGGTGGCCAGACAGCGCCGTCGAGCGCCATCGAGGGGACACCGCCGGGTGGTGGCGCAGGCAACGCCAGCGCCGGCGTCGAGGACGGAGTCGAGCTCGTCGTAACCGCTCAGCGCTCAGGAGGTTCGAACTGATGCAGGCGCTGCTGATGCGGCCGCTCCGCGAGATGATGCAGACGCTTCGCGCTTCGCCCGTGTTCGTGTTCGCCGTATTGCTCACCCTTGCGCTGGCCGCGTTGAACGGTCTGATGGTCATCCTCATGGCCTTGCGGCTCGACTTTCTCCTACCTGGCGCGTTTGCCCGGATGGCGCACTTCACGACGGAAATCCACCGCACGCACGACCTCACGTTCAGCTTCATCTTCATCCCGGCCGTCGTCGGGATGCTCGCCCAACTGCGGCGGCCCGCGCAGAACGTCGCTGGTCAGGCGATGGCAGTCATCCCCGCGCTCGGGTTGCTGCTCACGGCGGTCCTGACTTTCGTCCTCTCGAGCAACGCGAGCACGTTACAGCCTCCTTGGATCACGGTCGGAATGGCAGCGCTCATCGCCGCTGTGCTTCACCCGACCTGGCGTGACTTCTTCCGCTCGTTCAGCGTCTCGCGGGTCAACTGGGTGATGCTCGCTTTGGTGATCATCGCAGCGGTGCCGCTGCTCGCGTTCGCGTCCGCCAACATCCGGCTGCAGGGGACCGTCGCCGACATCCATGCCGCCCCGGGCCACTACGGTTTCATGGCGGCTTTCGGCTTCACCATCATCGGGGTGGGCCTCCTGGCGAGCCTGCGGCCGGACGGCTGGAGGCTCACGGCGTGGGTCGCCGGCCTCCTCCCAGTCCTCCTCGGGCTCACCTCGATGGTCTATCCGGACGCCACCTCGAGCCTCGGCTTGGCCTGGGCTCTGGCGGCCATCGCCTGGGGCGTCGGGTTCGTCGCGGCGACCCACCTCACCCGGCAACCAGGCGCGACAGAGAGAACGTCTATCGCCGGCCGGGCCGACGACACCGGCGTTGGGCACGAGCGGGAATCGACGCCCGGCACGCCACGCTGATTGCAGGTCTCCGGAGCCATCGCCCTCGTCGTTGTCCTCGCGATCCCTGTCCGCGTCGCCTCGGCATCGGCGGCCCGGGTAGTCACGGACCCTGGGGCGGACCAGGGCTCCACGCAGGCGGGGACACGAGCTCGTCAGCCGCGACATCATCAGGGAGCGACCACGAAGGCGATGCGCCGCCCATCGCGGGCGCACCGGAGCTCGCCATCACCGCCGACAACTTCGCGTTGAACGTGGATCGCATCGAGCTGAACCCCGGCAGCCGGCCGTCAACGTAGCGCTGACCAGCCGACATGCTGCACGACCTCACCGTAGACGAGATCGGCTTCCACCTAACGGCGGACCGCAGCGAGACGGTCGTCGGTGGGCTGGACGGCATGCCTGTTCGGCACGCCGGGCACCTACGTCGGCTACTGCTCGGTGCCGGGCCTCGCACGCGTGCATCCGGGCCTGGCCAGTCCTCCTGGCCCTGGAAGAGGCCGTACCGCTCATCCGCGCCCAGTTCGTTGAGGTCGAGTTCTCCGACAGCCTGTTGGCAGAAGGGCTCCAAGCATGCCGGGCGCGGCTACTTGGGCTCCACGCCGGACTGGAGCAGGTCCTTGGTGAGGTGCGCCTGCCCGACGCCTCGACCGAGACGTCGGCTAGGGTACGAGACCTCCTGCATCGCGCCCTCCGCGGGTAGGAGGAACGGCGGGTCCGGCAGTACGAACCATCTCTATCTATGGCCCCGGGCTGCGGAGGGCGGCCCTGGGAGCGGGTCTGCCTGGAGGCATCGCCGAATGTCCAGCTGCAAGAACGGCGAGGGGGCGCGGAACGTAGCGACCTCGCTCCGGAACGCCGACTAAGTACCGCTCCACAGAGGTAGGTACTTGAAGTCACGCCGCGGCGTTCGCGGCAGCCGACTCGTCGCACTTCGCGAGCACTTTAGCGATCGAGCCGGTCGTCCAGTTGAAGGGATGGGCGCGCGCGTTCCAGTGCGCGAAATAGCCGTGGAGCTGGCGATCGAGCGCGAGCGTGTCCACGAAGTTGGGGGCGCGCAGCACCTTGCGCGCGAGGATGCTGAGCCACTGCTCGACCTGATTCATCCAGGAGCAGTGTACGGGCAGGAAGACGAACCGGAACCGCCGATGGTGGGTGAGCCACGCGCGTACCGCGGCGCTCTTGTGCACGCTCAGGTTGTCGAGCACGACGTGCACGCGGTGGATCGTCGGCGGCACGCTGGCCTCGAGCAGGTCGAGGAAGGCGATGAACTCGGCGGCGCGCTTGCGCGCGGCGTTCCAGCCGATGACCTGGCCGGTGCGCGTGTCGAAGGCGGCGAAGAGGTGGAGCGCCCCGCCGCGCGCGTACTCGTGTTCGAGCTGCGCGGGCTGGCCACGGCGGGCGGGACGGGTCGGCGCGGTGCGCGGTCGCGGCTGCAGGCTCGTCTTCTCGTCGACGGAGAGCACCACCTCGTCCGGGCCGAGGGGGCGCGAATAGAGCTCACACAGCTCGCGCGCGGCGCTGGCAAAGGCGGCGTTGCGCGGCGCCCTGGGGGACAGCCAGTGGTGGACGCGCCACGGCTTCAACTGGTGCGAGGCGAGCACCCGGCGCACGGTTTCTGGGGAGATCGTCTCGACCACGCCGTCCGCGACTAGCCTGTCCTATCCCCGAGGTCTGGCGACGGATCCCTCCTTCGCGGGTCACCACATCTTCGCCTTTCCGGGCACAGCCTCGGGCGTGCGCCCACGGGTCCAGCGTCCGGTGTGGGCTCGGTCGGTGTTGTAGTACCGCAGGTACTGCGCGAGGTCACGCTGCAGGCCGGTGGTCTTCGGGATCAGATGCCGGGCGAAGGCCGGCTTCCAGCACTCTTCGAGGATCGTGCCCTGCACGCGCTCGACGCAGCCGTTGGTCTGCGGCCGGCCGGCGTGGATGAAGCGGTGCTCGGCGCCCAGCCCGGCGACCGCCTGGCGGAAGTCGCGGGAGCGGAACTCGGAGCCGTTGTCGGTCATCACCGCCTGAAGCGCCCAGCCGCACGCCGCCAGGTCGGCGGCCACCCGCTGCGCCAGCCGTGAGGTCCAGCGCGCGGAGGGGTTGCGTGGGGTGACGTGCAG
>WHSU01000012.1 GCA_009379925.1 Dehalococcoidia bacterium
CCACCCCAGAGGTCAACGACAGGCTCACCATCGAGGGTGACGGCCACGGCCGCCCCCACGTCGCCGCGCTCGGCGAAGTTCTCCGCGAAGGCGCGTCGCACGGCCTCGAAGCGCGGATCGCAGTCGCCGTGGACATCGGGGACGGTGGTAGCGGTCATTGGCGCGGAGTGTAGCGGTTGTCAGCGTGCCGGACTTCCGTATCACGGATAGATACTGCCAGGTAGACTTCTGGCGTGCAGGGCCCAGGGAGGTGGGCATGCAGGATCCGGATCTACTGCGAGGAACTTGGGCTCCTCCAGGCCTTCATGAAGCGATCGCGTGCGTCACCGGAGCGAGCTACGGCGCCGGCCGTGGTATCGCGGAGGTCCTCGGCAAGTGCGGCGCTACGGTCTATGTGACTGGACGCAGCAAGCGTCGGCGCGCATCCGGACAGCACTCGTGGAGCGTCGAAGAGACGGCGGAACTTGTCACGGCTGCAGGGGGGACGGGAGTCGCCGTCGCCCTGGACCACACCAGCGAGGACAGCGTTTCGGAGCTGTTTCGTCGGATCGCGATGGAACACAGCCGGCTCGACCTGCTCGTCAACAACGTCTGGCAATGGGGACCCAAGCAGACCGACCTGTCGCCGACCTGGGAGCAGCCACTAGCACGTTGGGACGCGATGTTCGGTGTGGGCGTCCGGTCGCACTTCGTCACGACCCGTCACGCCCTGCCGCCCATGATCGAAGCTGGTCGTGGACTGATCGTCTTCACTCACGAGCGTCCCGGCGACGCTAAGCATTTCGCTCAGAACATCGTTGTGGACTCGGCGGTCGCCGCAACACGCCGGATGGCCGAGTACCTGGCACATGAGCTGGCGCCGCACGGGATCGCCGCCTTGCTGGTCTATCTCGGCTGGATACGCTCGGTGAACATGGGTATGGGATTCCGCCTGGACGACTCCGGGATGAGCCAGGACGACTTCTTTCGCCTCACGCAGTCGACCTACTTCATCGGTCGAGCGATCGCGTCGCTCGCCGCCGATCCCCAGGTGATTCGCCACGCTGGTCGCACTCTGTATGCGGGCGAGGTCGCCGTCGAATACGGATTCACAGACGTCGACGGCCGTCGACCGCGATACGAGGGTGGTGAGTAACACGCCACGACTAGATCAGCGAGCGGCCGTGCTCGGCGATCTCCGCGTCGCGCTCGATGCGCCGCAACGCCTCCCCCGAGCAACCGATCGCGCGCAACTGGCGCTCCAGCATCTCGCGCTCCCGGTGCGCCAGAAGTCGCTGGTCGCGAGGGAACTGGCCGCGGCTGTCCATGACCACGACGTGGTAGCGCTTCCACTCCGCATAGAGCCGCGCGCAGTCCTCGGTGTGCTCGTGTCCCTCGGCGAAGGTGGGTTGCTGGGCCATGAGTCGATCGTATCGCGGGCGCCTCGGAGGCTACACCGCGCCGTCGGCGGGTGGGTCCGCGGACTCCGCGATGCGACGCAGGCGGCTGAGGCTGTCCGTATGCATCTTCGCGAAGGTCCTGAGCCAGCCTTCGCGCACCTCGAGGAGCGGTTCCGGGTTGAGGGCGTAGTTCTGGGTCTTCCCTCGCCGGTGCGTGGTGACGACACCGCACTCCCGGAGCACACGGAGATGGCGCGAAATGGCCGGACGCGAGACGCGGCGGAAGTGCGCGGCGATCTCGCCGGCCGCAGCGACCTCGCGCTCGCGCAGCAGGTCGAGGATCTCGCGCCGCGTCGCGTCGGGTCGGCGATCGCGGTGTAGGCGTCCCGGCTGGTCAACCCCGACCCTCGACGATGGCCCGTAGCCTTTTCAGGTGCTTGAGGTCCCACGAGCCCTCGAGTCCTTCGAGCACATCGGCGGCGTCGGCACCAAAGCGCTCGAGGCCGTGCTGCAGGATTTCGACCAGAGTGCCGCCGTACAGCGGGGTGAGTCGTAGCGTCCAGAAGCTCGGCCGCGCGCCCTCGGTCAGAGGCAACCAGTAGTCCTCGAAGGTGATCTCGCGCTCCGGCTCCACGAGGATCACAGCACCGCCGAAATGCTTCCGCTCTCCGCCAATGTCGACGCTGAAGTCGACCTCGCCGCCGAGTCTCGGCTCGAAGCGGTGAATCTCGTGGCCGTGGCCGAACCACGCCGTGATCCGCTCGTACGACTCGAACTCGTGCCAGACGCGAGACGGCGGCGCCTGGATGAAGATGCTCCGCCTCATGTGCAGCGGACCGACCGCAATACCCATCTGTAGCCTCCCTCGTTCCCGGGGAGGGCACGCGTAACGAGTCGGTTACTCAAGCGCACCGGTCGAGACTACCCCGTCGCGCCCGCCAGCAGCTGCCGCCCGATGACCTTCAGCTCGAGGATGGGCTTCACGCCCTCGAAGATGGGGAGGACGAGGGCGTCGACGACGTAGCGGGAGACCGGGTCCTCCTCGGAGTAGCCCCAGCCGCCGTGGAGGAGCTGCGCCTCGCGGGAGACCTCCCCGGCGACGTCACAGGTGAGCAGCTTGGCCATCGAGGCCTCGACGGCGCGGCTGTCGAAGGTGCGCGCAGCGTGGTAGGTGAGCTGGCGGCCGGCGGCGACCAGGGTGGCCATACGGCCGACCTTGTACTGGGTGAGCTGGTAGTCGGCCAGCGACATACCGAACTGCGAGCGCTGCTGGACGTAGCGGCAGGCCTTCTCGAGCGCGGCCTGCGCGACGCCGCATGCGCGGCCCCCGGTCTGGAGCCGCCCGGCGGCAAAGCCGCCCATCTGCAGGTAGAAGCCGCGGTTGATGCCGTCATCGCCGCCTACGAGGTGAGTGTGCGGAACCCACACGTTGTCAATGGCGATGGTGAAGGAGTGCATCCCGCGGTAGCCCGGTGTGGGATTCGCGGTACCCTCCATCACCCCGCCCTCGGGCTGCTCGAAGCGCCACGAGTGCCCCTCGAAGGGTGGCTTCTCGATCATGAAGAGGGAGAGCCCTCGGCTGCCGGCGCCGGCGTCGGGGTCGGTGCGCGCGAGGAGCGCCAGCACCGTGGAGCGGCCTGAGAAAGTGCTCCAGGCCTTCGCGCCATTGATGCGCCAGCCGCGCTGGCCGTTGTGCTCAGCCGGTTCAGCGCGCGTCTGCAGCGAGGCGACGTCCGAGCCGGTGTCCGGCTCGGTGACGGCGATCGCGACGAGCACGTCGCCCGCCGCGATCTTCGGGAGCCACTCGTTGCGCTGTTCCTCGGTGCCACCGGCGAGCAGGGCCTTCGTCAGGATCTCCGGGCGGGTGGCCAGGGAGCCGGCGGCGGCCAGGGAGGCGGCGGACAGCTCCTCGGTGATGATCACCATGGGCAGGTCGCCCATGCCGGTGCCGCCGTACTCCTCGGGGATCGAGGAGCCGAAGAAGCCCTGCGCCGAGAACTTCTCGAGGAGCGAGTCCGGCACCAGCAGGTCGTGGCGGTGGATGTCCTGAGCAATGGGCGCGACCTCGCGCTCAGCAAACTCGCGCGCCATGTCGCGGGTGAGCCGCGCGACCTCGTCCTCCAGCTCGCAGTTGTTCGCGCCCAGGGCCTCGATGACCGTGCGGCCGATGGCGCGGATGCGCCCCTCGTCGAGCGCCGCGCGGACGCCCTCGCGCACCTCGGGCGTGTGGAGCGGCGCGACCTGCGTTTCGTCGAGGCCAAAGTCATCCCACGCCGCCTCGACCTGCGATCGGAGCGCGTGTGTCACCTCGGCGGCGTAGCCGAGCGCCATCGACTCCTGTAGCGCATCGGCCCGGCCGCTCGTGGCGAGCCGCTCGGCGTACGCGACCAGCTCCGAGGCGGCGCGTACCTGTGTCGCGAGGTAGGCGAGGCGCTCCGTGTGCACCTGGTGCTCATCGATCAGCCGGCCGCCCTCGGTGACGCGTGCGCCGTGCGCCAGCGCAGCGTCCACGACGCCCTGCGAGGCGTCCACCAGCCGCCGGGCGGTGGCGATGGCGTTGAGCTCGGTGGTGGTCATCGGAGGCTCCTCGGGCGCTCGGGTGGTCGTGAGGCAAGGCTAGCGGGGGCAGGCGATTCGCGCGATGCTTGCCGAGGCGCTGAGGCGACACTGGGAGGGGAGCATGCGGGACTATCCATCGACGTGTTCTACTCGGACGAGGATGCCGCCTACATCGCCAGCGTCCCTGACCTTTGCTCGGCGTCGGGTGGAACGGCCGAGGAGGCCGTCCGCGAGGTCCAGGTTGCGAAGGAATTGTGGCTTGAAGCCACCCGAGAACGCGGCTGGGCGATTCCGCGGCCACGCTATCGCTCACCATCAAGTGATTCGAGTCGCAGCCCGATGAAGGACTACCACATCAACGTCTTCTACTCGGAAGAGGACGAAGGCTGGATCGCCGATATTCCGGACCTCAGGTACTGCTCGGCGTTCGGTGACACACCGGAAGAGGCCCTCCGCGAGGTACTGATCGCCAAGGAAGCCTGGCTGGAAGCCGCCGGGGTGGACGGCAAGCCGATCCCGCCGCCGCGGTACCGCCCGGCGATCTACCAGGTCGCCTCGTAGCTCGCTACCGCCTCGGTGCCTTCGGGACGAGCACGGTGTAGTCGAGGTCGAGCACGACGTTCGGGTGGTAGCGCTCGCGGCCGGAGGCGTCCGCCTCCTTGAACGGCTGCTCCTCGGTGGCCGGGTCGCTATTCTTCACAGCGACCAGCCGTAACCGGAGCGCGCCGGCGTCCTGACGACCGAGGTCGATGCGCTCCAGGACATCCGTCCACGCGAAGACGGTGTCGCCCGCGAACGTGGGGTTCGAGTGTGTCCCCGCGTTGAAGGCGAGGATGCGCACCACCTTCTCCAGACCGTTGAAGGACAATTCTCGCGCCATCGAGATGATGTGGCCACCGTAGACGACGCGGCGGCCGAAGCGCGTGCCCTGCAGGGCGTAGGCGTTGAAGTGCGCGCGCGCCGTGTTCTGGTAGAGGCGGGCGGCCATCTGGTGCTCCGCTTCTTCGATGGCGACGCCTTCCACGTGGTGGATGCGCTCGCCCGGCTCGTAGTCTTCCCACCACCAGCGGCCGCCGGTCGCCTTCGCGTCGAAGCGCGAGAGGTCGAGGTCGGCGGGGACATGCAGGGCATCGGGGAGGACAACGGGGGGCGTCTCGGGGACCTCGTTGGCGCCGGTCGCTGTGGACGGGTCGCGCTTGTTCATCAGCACCCAGCGGATGAAGGTCAGGACCTCCTCGCCGCGCTGGTTGAGGCCCGTCGTGCGCACCCACGTGACACCGGTGTCGCCACCGCTCGACTCGCGCTGACCGAGCACCGTGGTGACCGAGGTGAGCGTGTCGCCCGGGTACACGGGCACCCCAAAGCGCATGTCGGCGTAGCCGAGGTTGGCGATGGCGTTCAGCGAGATGTCCGGCACGCTGTTGCCGAACACGATGTGGAACACGAGCAGGTCGTTCACCAGCTCGCGGCGGAAGCCGAGGGAGCGCGCGAACTCCGCGTCGCAGAAGAGCGGGTAACGACTGGCCGTGAGTGCGATGTAGAGCGACTGGTCACCCTCGGTGATGGTGCGCGGCGTGGCGTGCACCATCTGGCGACCGACGGTGAGGTCCTCGAAGTAGTTGCCGGTCGTGGCCTTCTGGTCCAACGGTGGCGCCCCCTGTCCCTCGTCCGTGGTGCGGCACGTCGGCGTGCGGTGGCCGCGATTGTAGGCGGGCGCACGAGTACAGGCAGGGGCTCACATCGCGAGCCGCTACACTCCGAGTATCGACTGCTCGCGGGTGGTAGGACGAGAGAAGGCTCCATGGGGACGAAGGAACTCGAGGCGCTGATCGAGGTGCTGCAGGCTGAGGTGGCGAAGGGCCGCGACAACCACGTCACCGGCACCTGGCACATCCACTTCGAGAAGGAGCACCCAAAGGGCGCGGCGTTCTCCTTCAACAAGTGCGAGAGCGAGGTCTACTGCGAAGAGCGGCCCACGGTGATCGGCGTCGACGGTGACGTCATCGATGCCGGGGGGCCGCTGTTCGGGTAGCCGCCCACCCCACCGGTTCCGCGAAGGTAATCCGGTTGCCGTCCGGGTCGAGGACGCTGAACTGACGCAGGCCGTGCGGCATCGTCGCCAGCGGCTCGTCGGGCTTCACGACCCCGCGGGGCTCTACTTCGGCATACAGCTCGTCCACGCCTCGGATGTGGAAACGACAGCATGTGGGCTTCGCCGAGAACTCGTGCGTCCCACCATCGAGGTGCAAGACCATCTCACCCCGGCGGGCGCCCGCGTAGCCGGGCATCTCGAACTCCGTGGTGAACCCGAGCTGGTCGCGATAGAACGCGAGGCTGGCGGGGACGTCGGCCACGTTCAGTACCGGGACTGTGGAGATCAGTTCGACCTCGGCCATCAGGGCTCTCCTCTCGTATCTCGCGAGCCGATGCCGGCACCCATCATGCGCCGGAGGCCACGCGGGTCGTCCCCCACTTCGAGAGCGGCGACATCGGGGCGCGGCCTGTGCGGACCTCGTTGGCGCGGATGTACTCGATGGGCTACACCGTCGCCAGGTTCGAATAGAGACTGCAGCTGCCACAAATCGTGCCGGCCGTAAACGGCGACGCCGGCGAGGCTCACGACGACGTCGCCTGGTATGAGGCCGGCCTCGGCGGCGAATCCGCCGTCGACCACCGAGAGCACCTGGAACCCGCCTGAGCGGTCGATACCCGCCATGCCGTACGCCGAGCGAGGCCGGATCAGGCGCGCCAGACGGACGCCGTGCTCGACGTACGCGGCGAAGTCACGCATGACGTGCTCCCAGCCAAGCAGCCGGCCGCTGTGTCGCACGACCCAGTCGTCGCCCTCGCCGAAGCCGGAACGGGTGATCGTGATGCGCGAGCCGGTCGCCGTTTCCTCGAAGGTCACGGCCATCTCGACGCGGTCTTCGCCCTCGGTCTCCGCCCACCGGAGGAGCTGCTCCGGCTCCGACTCCAGTAGCTCGACGGCGACCGTGCCGCCGCCCCGGTAGGGGTCGCCGACGAATACGTTGTTCCAGCCGGTGGGTTCCGAGTGGTCGTTGAAGGCCTCCCACGCATTCGACACCGGCACCGAGAACTCGAACGTGCGCTCCCACTGCATCACTCACCCCCTTCGGGATACACGGCCAGCATCACGCGGTATGGCTCACCGTCCCTCGAGCCGTGTCGCTCGAGGAGATCACGGAGCGACCGCAGGTACGCGTCCATGAAGGCCGCGCGGTCGTCCTCCGATGCGAAGCGGACATCGGCGGTGACGGCCGCGCTGGCCACCTCCTCGCCGTCGAAAGCGGCGCGGTCCAGGAGTACAGCGGCGTCGCGCTGGAGGCGCTCGCCCTGCTCGACGAGCGTGGCCAGCGTGTGCTGCCGGCGCAGCGCCTCGACTCTGCGGGCGTCGGACCAGGCGACGCGCGGCGACACGACGAAGGACTGGGCGACGGCACGGTAGAGCTGTTCGACAAAGTTGCCTTTGCGCCGCTCGCCCGCCGGCTCGACGAGCCCCGCGCGCTTCAGCTCCTTCAGGTGGTAGTTCACGAGCTGCCTCGGCTGCCCGATGGCGCGGGCGACGGTGGCGGCGGACGCGGGGTCGCGCAGGGCCTCGAGGATGGCGACGCGCGTCGGGTGGCTGAGCGCCTGGAGGTCCTTCGGCTCGGTGACGGAGTAGACGGACGGCCGAAAGGGTGGCCTGGCGGGCATAGAAATTTTTCCCTGTCTAGACAGCGATTAGTTTCTACACCTGCTCACAACGTTTCGTCAAGCGGATCCTGCTGTGCCGCTGCTCGCCGGGGAACCAGACCGCCCGCGGCTCTGCTAACCTCTAGTCTCGGCGGGCGGGGGGAAGGCGGATCGCCGTGCCTGGCCCTGCCGCACCTACGGAGCCGTACGCCGAGCTGCCCGACGCCTCACGCGAGGCGCTTGAGCGCTACCTCGCCTACCTGGGTGACGTGCGGCGGCGCGCCGACAAGACTCTGCGCAACTACCGCACCGACATCGAGGACTTCCTGCGCTTCCTGGCGACGCGTGGCGCGGCCCTGGAGGAGGCGGGGCGCTCGGATGGCCGCGCCTACCTTGGCTGGCTGCGTGACCGGGGGACGGCCGAGGGGTCGGTGAAGCGCCGCGCCACGACCATCCGCGGTTTCTATGGCTGGCTGGACCGCGAAGGCGTGACGCTGCGAGCGAAGCCGGGCGACTCGATGCTGCGCCTGCGATACCCCAAGTCGACGCGCCGCCTGCCGCAGTTCCTCTCCACGACCGAGGTGGAGCGGCTGGTGGAAGGCGCCGACGCGCAGACGCCCGCTGGACTGCGCGACCGCGCGCTCCTGGAACTGCTGTACGCGGCGGGGCTGCGCGTGAGCGAAGTCGCGGGGCTGGACGTGGGGCACCTGGACCTGGTGAACCGGCAGGTGAGGGTGCGTGGCAAAGGTGACAAGACCCGCATCGGGCTCTTCGGTGAGCCCGCACACGATGCGCTCCGGGAGTACATCGAGCGCGGACGGCCGGCGCTGCTCCCGGCGGGACGCACAGCGGATGCGCTGTTCTTGAACCGCAGCGGCGGCCGGCTCTCCGCTCGGTCGATCCAGACGGTCGTGCGGCGCTCCGGGACGCAGGCGGGCATCCTGCGGCGCGTACACCCCCATTTACTGCGCCACACCTTCGCCACGCATATGCTGGAGGGCGACGCGGACCTGCGGATCGTGCAGCACCTGCTGGGCCACAGCTCGGCGGATACGACGCAGATCTACACCGCCGTGGCCCAGCGGCGACACGAAGCACTGGTCACGTCCGCGCTCCAGCGAGCCCGCACCATCGAGGCGGAGCGGCGGGAGCGCGGCGAACGGTAGACTGTGCTCGGGAGGGATGGCGAGCCCCTCTCGGCTGCCGCGGCGGGGTCAGGACTGGAGTGCCGGGATGCGCATCTTCGTGGTCAACGGACCAAACCTGAACCTCCTTGGTCACCGCGAGCCGGAGGTCTACGGCTACGAGACTCTGGAGGACATCGAGTACTTCATCCGTACGCGGGCCGAGCAGCTGAGCGTCGACGTCTCGTTCTTCCAGTCCAATCACGAGGGCCAGCTGATCGATGCGGTCCACGACCACCGCGACTACGACGGCCTGATCATTAACCCGGGCGGCCTGACGCACACCTCGGTGGCGCTCGCCGACGCGATCGCGGGCGTGCGCCTGCCGGCGGTCGAGGTGCACCTGTCGAACGTGCATGCGCGCGAGGAGTTCCGGCGGCACTCGTACATCTCGCCGGTGTCCTGGGGGCAGATCGTGGGCTTCGGCTACCACGGCTACCTGGTGGCGCTGGACCTGCTGCACGCACGGCTGCGGGAGGACGACGAGACATGAGCGAGGCCCGGCTCGACCGCCTGCGCGCCCGCTTCGACGAACTGGGTATCGACGCGCTGCTGGTGACGACGCTGTCCAACCGGCGCTGGGTGTCCGGCTTTACGGGCAGCGCCGGGGTCGCGCTGGTGACACGCACCGAGGCGCGCTTCGCGACGGACTCCCGATACTGGGAGCAGGTGGGGCAGCAGGCGCCCGAGTTCGCGTTGGTGAAGGTCGCCGGCGCGACGACCGGTCCGGCGCCTCAACTGCTGGAGGGGACGGGCGGGCTACGCGTCGGCTTTGAACCGGCGCACCTGTCGTATGCCGCGTACCAGCAATGGACGACCGACATCTCCGACCTCCAGCCGCATTCACGGCCTGACCTGGTGCCGGCCCCGCGCGCCATCGAGGACCTGCGCATGGTCAAGGAGCCGGACGAGTTGGACGCGCTGGAGCGCGCCGTGCTGCTGGGGGACGACGCGTTCCGGCACGCCGCCTCGGTGATCGGGCCCGGGATGACCGAGAAGCAGGTGGCGTGGGAGATCCTGCAGTACGCGATGCATCACGGCGCGGAGGACCTGTCGTTCTCCACCATCGTCGCGGGCGGCGCGCACGGCTCGCTGCCGCACTGGCGCGCGAGCGACGCGCCGCTGGAGGCGGGGACGGGCGTCGTCATCGACATGGGTGTGATGGTGGACGGCTACTGCTCCGACCTGACGCGCACCGTGTTCCTGGGCGAGCCCGACGACCAGTTCAAGCGCATCTACGACATCGTGCTCACGGCGCAGACGATGGCCGAGGAGCGCATTGAGGCGGGGATGCCGGGCCGCGAGGGCCATGCGATCGCGGCGAAGGTGATCGCGGACGCGGGGTACGGCGAGTATTTTGGGCATGGACTGGGCCACGGTGTGGGCCTCGACATTCACGAGGACCCGCGGCTGGCGCCCAGCGGCGAGCACCTGCTCGCGGACGGGCACGTCGTGACCGTGGAGCCGGGGATCTACATTCCGGGCTGGGGCGGCGTCCGCATCGAAGACCAGTGCGTCATGGAGGGTGGCCGGCTGCGGCCGGTTTCTACGGCGCCGAAGCTTGACCTTGAGGCGGGAGTGTCAGTGTGATCGGTGTCTCGGACCTGAAGAAGGGCACGTCCCTTGAGGTGGACGGCACGCTCTACCAGGTGATGGACGTGCACCACATCAAAACGAAGAAGTCCGCGGTCTACCGCGTGAAGATGAAGGACCTGCGGGGCGGGCACATCATCGAGCGGTCCTTCAACGCCGGCGAGAAGCTGGCTGCGGCGCGCGTGGAGCGTCGAGGGATGCAGTACCTGTACGGCGACGGCGCCATGCACACCTTCATGAACACGGAGACCTTCGACCAGGTGGAGGTGCCCCAGACGGTGATGGGGGCTGCGCTGTCCTTCATCAAGGAGGGCGATACGCTGCAGGTCATCCTCTACGGCGACGAGGCGCTGGGCGTGGAGCTGCCGCCGGCCGTGGAACTTACGATCAACGAGTCGGACCCGGGCGTGAAGGGCGACACCGCCACCGGCGCGACGAAGCCCGCCACCATGGAGACCGGCCTGGTGGTCAGCGTGCCTCTGTTCATCAACCCCGGCGACCGCATCAAGGTCTCCACCTCCACGGGCTCCTACATCGAGCGCGTGGCCACCGGCTAGCGATGCCTCCCGAGGTCCGCGCCGTCTGGCAGGTGACGCGCTATCTGCGCGAGCTGGTCGAACACGACCGGCAGCTGGCGGACCTGTGGATCGGCGGGGAGGTCTCGAACCTCACCGTCGCATCGTCCGGGCACATCTACTTCACGTTGAAGGACAGCGGCGGCCAGATCCGCTGCGTCTTCTTCCGCAAGCAGAACCTGGGCCAGCGTGACCGGCTGGAGGCCGGGGCGTCGCTGATCGTGCACGGCGCCGTCTCCGTCTACGAAGCGCGAGGCGAGGTGCAGTTCGTCGTGGACTTCGTGCAGGCGGCCGGCGTGGGCGCCCTGCAGGCGGAGTTCGAGCGCCGCAAGGCGCGCTTCGAGGCGGAGGGGCTGTTCTTGCCGGACCGCAAGCGCCCGTTGCCGCGCTTCCCTCGACGCATCGGCGTCGTCACCTCGGCCCGAGGCGCCGCGTACCACGACATCCAGACGGTGCTGGAACGCCGCTGGCCGCTGGCGGAGCTGGTGTTCCAGCCGACGCCCGTGCAAGGCGACGAGGCGCCGGTCGCCATCGCGGAGGCCGTGCGCAGCATCGCGCCGCACGACGCGCCGGAGGTATGGCCGGACGTGGTGATCGTCGGGCGCGGCGGGGGCTCGGCCGAGGACCTGTGGGCATTCAACGAGGAGCCCGTGATCCGCGCGATCTTCGGCTGCCCCGTGCCGGTGGTCTCCGCCGTCGGCCACGAGACCGACCTGTCGCTCGCCGACCTCGTGGCGGACGTGCGCGCGCCGACGCCGTCGGCGGCCGCCGAGATCGTGGCGCCCGACCGGCTGGAGGTGCTGGGAGCGATCCGCCAGATGGAGATGCGGCAGCACGTGCGGCTGACGCGGGCCGTCGCCGACTCGCGCGAGCAGGTGGACCGCCGGCTGGCACGCGTCGAACGAGGACTGCCGGACGTCGGCGGGAAGCGCCACCACCTGGCGACGCACGTGGAGGTGATGCGGCGGGCGGCTACGGCGGCCACGTCCCAGGCGCGACAGGACTGCGCCGCCCTCAGCAACCGCCTGCGCGCGCTCTCGCCGCTCGCCACACTCGACCGGGGCTATGTGCTGGTGACGCGGTCGGACGGCAGTGCCGTCGCGCGGGCCTCGGCGTTGGTGCCGGGCGAGGCGATCGAGGTGCGGTGGCGCGACGGTAGCCACGCCGCGCGTGTAGAGTCGCGAGGATGACGGCTCGACCCATGCGCGGCACCCGCGGACCCGAACCCGACCCTTACGAGGCGAAGCCCGAGAGCGAGAGCTTCGAGGCGCTGTTCGCACGCCTCGAAGAGATCTCCGGGCGGCTGGAGGAGGGCGGACTGTCGCTGGAGCAGTCCGTGGACCTCTACGAGGAGGGGATGCGGCTGGCGCAGCGCTGCCAGGACCTGCTGACCAACGTGGAGCAGCGCATCGAGACGCTGCGGCAGCGCGTGCTCGAACCCGGCGACGAGCCCCGGTAGGCACACATGACGCTGGCCATCGGCTGGTTCACCACCGCTCGCGGCCCCGGCTCACGCGGCATGTTCGAGGCCGTGCTGCACGCCATCGACGACGGCAACCTGGACGCCCGTTTCGCCTTCGTCTTCTCGAACCGAGAGCCGGGCGAGGACGCTGCCACCGACGCGTGCTTCGACCTCGTGCGCTCGCGCGGGATTCCGCTGGTGACGCTCTCCTCGGTAGGCTACCGGCGCACGTCGGGAGGGCCGCGCTCCAGGCCCGGCGAGCCGCTGCCGGCCTGGCGTGAGGGCTACGACGCGGAGGTCGCGCGGCTGATCGAGGGGCACCACTTCGACATCGGGGCGCTGGCGGGCTACATGCTGATCTTCACGCCCGACTTCGTGCGTCGCTTCCCGCTGCTGAACCTGCACCCGGCGCTCCCGGGCGGCCCCAAGGGCACCTGGCGCGAGGTGATCCGCGCGCTGATCCGGTCGCGCGGGGAGGAGAGCGGCGTGATGGCCCACCTCGCGATCCCGGAGGTCGACGAGGGCCCCGTCGCCGCCTTCTGCCGCTACGCGGTGCGGGGGGGCGCGTTCGATGCGTTGTGGGCTGACGTAGAGCCGCGCATCGACGCCCTGGACGACGCGGACATCGAGGCGACACCGCTGTTCGCCGCGATCCGGGAGCGCCAGCTCGCCGCTGAGGCGCCGTTTCTCGCGGCCGTCCTCGATGCCTTCGCACGCGGGCGGCTGCGCGCCTCGGGCGGGCGCGTGCTCGACGCCTCGGGTGCTACGGCGGCGCCGCTGGACCTGACCGACGAGGTGACCGCGCGGATGCGCTCGGAAGCGCGCGCCTGACGATTTCGCGCTGCGTATCACGACGCGCGTGCCGCCGGCTGGCAGGTCAAACACCCGTCGGCCGTCTGGTGCGGCAGCTACGTCACCTGCGCGGGTCGGTCGTCTACGTTGCGTACTGCGGGCGCCCGGTGGGCCGGTAGACCTGGATCGTCACCCCGATGGGAGTGGACCGCGAGTCGACCAGCTCGAGCGCTGTGTCCGGGCCGGTGTCGGGGAATAGCCGCTTGCCCTGGCCGACGACCACGGGATAGCTGAGCAGGATGATCTCGTCGACCAAGCTGGTTGTCGAACAGCCAGCGGACCAGGTTGCCGCTGCCGTGCACCTGCAGCTCACCCGCCGGCCTGGCTTTCAGCTCGCCGATGGCCGCCGCGAGGTCACCGGAGAGGACGGTCGTGTCCGCCCATCGGGGGTCGGTGAGCGTGGTCGATGCGACGTACTTGGGCCGCGTGTTCAACGCCGCTGAGATCGGGTTGTTGCCCTGGTCTGCCCCCCAGGATCCGGTTCCCCAGGAGGCAGCGAAGATCTCGTAGGTCCCCGGCCGAACAGGAACGCGTCGGCGCGCTGGTAGACCTGGTTGAGAAACGTCGCGGCCTCGTTGTCGAACAGCGGCAGGGCCCATCCGCCGCGCTCAAATCCGCCCCTGCGGTCCTCATCCGCCCCGCCGAGTCCCTGCATCACGCCATCGACGGAGACGTTCGTGATGGTCGTCAGCTTCATGACTTTGGTTCCCTTCTTGCTGGTTGGTCGTCTTCTTGCTGGTTGGTCGTCGTTCGGGTTCGACTGGACCACCGCACCGATCTCATCGGTTGTGGCACTGGTAGCGCTCTCAGCTACCGGGCACCAGCGTAGGGCGCTGGTGCCCGCGCCCCAGTGAAGGACTCTCGCACGAGATGGACGGCTCGCGGGGTCCGGTCAGGGGGCCCCTCAGTGTCCGTTACGACGTGGCCGGCGGGATGTTGTGGTTGTGGTGGAACATGTTGTCCGGGTCGTACTGCGCCTTGACCTGCCGGAGCCGCTCGTAGGCCGGGCCGTAGGCATGCGCAACCTGGTCGCCCTCGTCGTCGCTCAGGTAGTTCACGTAGCGAGCGGGGGCCCGGTGCGGCTCCAGCGCGGCGTAGGTCTCGCGGACCCACTCGATGTTGCGGTCCGACTCGGCAGGGTCCATCCACTGGCCGGCGATGACCAGGTTGAACCCGGGAGACCGATGCGGGTACGCCGTCGCCTCCACGGGCACTCGGGTCACGGCGCCATGGAAGTGCTCGACCATCATCGAACTCATCGGCGACGGGCAGGCCCCGAACTGGCGGACGAGGGTGTCGATGGCGTCGTCGCTCAGTTCCTCCAGGAAGCTGGCCTTCCAGTAGTTCAGCGCCCCGCGCGGGAAGCCGTCATCGAGCATCGAGTTCATCGTCGAGTATGGGATCGGCCCGAGTTCCTCCATGATCGGCGTCCCGAAGTCGCGGATGGGCCGCAACGCCTGCTCGGCCGCCTCCGGGTCGCCCACGTGGCAGGCGAGGGTGGCAGCGAGCTTCACGCCCGAGCCGTCCGGTGCGTGGACCATCCCAGCCCACACCGTCAACTCGTCCGGCAGGTCACGACAGAATTCGCGGTATGCCCGGTACATCTGACCGGACTGCTCGAACGGGAAGGCGACGAGCCCACCGGTGACGATGGGGCCGACCTCGTGCAGGTCGTACTCGAACGAGGTCACGACGCCGAAGTTGCCACCGCCACCGCGGAGCGCCCAGAAGAGGTCGGGGTGCTCGTCGGCACTGGCCCTCAACACGCGGCCGTCCGCGGTCACGACCTCGGCGGCGCGCAGGTTGTCGACGGCCATGCCGTACTTGCCCATGAGCCAGCCGAGCCCGCCGCCCAGCGTGAGGCCGGAGATACCCGTCGAGGCGATGACCCCACCGGTGACGGCCAGCCCGTGCAACTGCGTCTCGCGGTTGAACTCGCGCCACAGCACACCGGGCTGGGCACGGGCGACGCGCGCCGAGGGGTCGACCAGCACCGCTTTCATCGGCGACAGGTCGATCATCAGCCCGCCGTCGCACACCGCGCGACCTGCGACGTTGTGGCCACCACCGCGCACAGAGATCTCGAGCGCCTCCTCGCGGGCGAAGTTCACGGCGTCGACGACGTCCGCGGTGTTGGTACAGCGCGCAATCAGCGCCGGCCGGCGATCCACGAGGCCGTTGTGTACGTGCCGCACGACCTCGTAGGCGTCGTCCGCGGGGAGCAGGAGGGCGCCGAGGAAGGTCGTCCTCAGTCCTTCCATGCGTGTCTCGTCGATGGCTGTTACGTGGACCATGCGTCGATCCCCCTCGTTGGACGTGTAGTGACTCTCACCGTACACCCGTCATCAAGGAGCGCCCGGCGGGCCGACGCGAGCGACTGGCCGGGCTCGCCGCCAGCGGCTACCCTGTGCGTCCGCGCGGTCACCCCGGCCATCGTGCGCCCAACCCGGAGTCCTCCCCATGACCTCTGCCGCACCCCCCATCGACCCGTCGCGCGCGTTGCAGCGCGTCCCGTCCCGGCTCCCGGCCCGGCGGCCATCGAGGGCGCTCATCGCGCTGGCCTCGCGCGCGCTGCCGGCGCTCGTCGCGGTGGTCACGACGGCTGCGGCCACGCTGGCCGCGGAGCGGGCGCTGCGCTCGATGCTGCGCCGCCCGCTGTCGCCGGCCACACCGGCGGTGCGCCTGGAGCGGGCACCCGATGTGCCTGCGGTATCCGCGGCGCCGGTGGAGGTGATCTCGCGGCTGGCGGGGCGCGTGGTGGTCACCGAGTACTTCATGATCGAACGGTCGAGAAGGCCCCGCTGAGCACGCCCTCCCCCGCTCCTCCCTCCGGCGAGCGCCTGCAGAAGCTCCTCGCACGCGCGGGCTTCGGCAGCCGGCGCGGCGCGGAGGCGCTGATCGAGGCCGGCCGCGTCACCGTCGATGGCCGTGTAGCGACGCTCGGGACGCGCGCCGACCCGGCGACCACACGCATCGAGGTGGACGGCACGCCGATCGCCCTCGAGGCCGGCGAGACGACGCTGGTGCTGCACAAGCCTCGCGGTTATGTCGTGACCCGGGTGGACGAACAGGGCCGGCCCACGGTGTTCGATCTGCTGACCGGCGCACCGTCGCACCTGCGGTACGTGGGGAGGCTCGACCAAGAGAGCGAGGGGCTGCTACTGCTCACGACGGACGGCGAGTTGGCGCACCGGCTGACGCATCCGCGGTACGGCATCGAGAAGGTGTACGAGGCCACCATCGAGGGCACGCCCCTGGCCGCGACGTTGCAGACGCTGCGGCGTGGCGTGCCGCTGGAGGACGGCCCGACGGCGCCCGCTCGGGTGACCGTGCTGGGCACGGAGCCCGGGCCGGGCGGCCGCGTCCGGTCGGTGGTACGTGTGGGGATCCACGAAGGCCGCAACCGGCAGGTGCGGCGGATGTTCGACGCGGTAGGACATCGGGTGCTGCGGCTGGTGCGCACAGAGGTCGGCCCGGTGCGGTTGGAAGGGCTGCCACGTGGCGGCTCGCGGGCCGTCGACGACCGAGAGCTCGCCGCGCTGCGTCAGGCCGTTGGCCTGGGCTGACGGCCTGACGCGTCCCCCGACAGCCGCGGTGGACGCCCAGATCGCGCCGTGTCTATGATCGTGCGACCGCGCACTCTGCCCGGAGGCCACCTATCTCCTCGAATGAGTCCATCGCCCGCTCTGTCGCGATCGACGGCCCCATCGCATCCGGAAAGAGCGTCGTTGGCCGCGTCCTGGCCGACCGGCTCGGCCTCGGCTTCTTCGATACCGGACTGATGTACCGCGCCTGCACGCTGGCCGTCCTGCGCTCGGACGTGGACGCCGAGGACGCTCCGGCGGTGACCGACCTGGTGCGCGCACTCGACCTCGACATGCGCTGGCGCGACCCGACGACGCCTCGGCTGTTCCTGGGGGACGCAGACGTCACCGACGAACTGCGCAGCGCGGAGGTGGAGCACCACGTCTCGCTGGTCTCGCGCATCCCCGACGTGCGCGACGAACTGGTGCGGCGGCAGCGCGCCATCGCCTCACGGGAGCCGGTGGTGATGGCCGGCCGTGACATCGGCACGCGTGTGCTGGTGGAGGCGCGGACGAAGGTGTTCCTGGACGCCTCCACGGAGACGCGCGCGCGGCGGCGCCTGGGCGAAGAGCTGGATGCGGGACGAGACAGCACGTTCGAGAGCGTCCTGACGGAGACGCGACGCCGCGACGAGATGGACAACACCGGACACCGCGCCCTTCGCCGCGAGCAGGCCGCCCCCGACGCCGTGGTCATCGACACCGACGCGCTGGGCATCGATGGCGTCGTGCAGCGGTGCGTCGAGGTGTACGAAGCGGCGAACGCGACGGCGTAGGAGGCCGCCCCGATGCTGCCCGCCTTCCGCAGCCGCATTGCCCGCTGGAACTACTACCTGGTTACCCGGCTCACGCGTGCGGTGGTGTTCACCTTCGGCCGCTGGGAGGTCGTGGGCGCCGACCGCATCCCGGACGAGGGCGCCGTCGTCCTGATCGCCAACCACATGCACCTGCTGGACCCGCCGCTGGTGGCCGCCTCGATGCGCCGCCGGCTGCACCCGATGGCGAAGCGCGAGTTGTTCGAGACGCCGCTGGTGGGCTGGTGGTTCTGGCTCTACGGGGCGTTTCCGGTGCGACGGTTCTCGGGCGACCTGGGCGCGATGCGCGTCGCGCGGAACTACCTGCGCAGCGGCGAGGTCGTGCTGATGTTCCCGGAGGGGACGCGCTCGCACGGCCGGGGGATGCGGCCGGCGCTGCCGGGCGCTGCCATGGTGGCGATGCTCGCGCAGGCGCCGGTGGTGCCCGTGGGCATCACGGGCACCGACACGATCCGACTGCCCGGTGTCTTCTTCCGCTGGATCCGGAGGGACCGCCCGCACCTCCGGGTGGAGTTCGGCGACCCGATCGAGGTTGGCGCCGCCGGTTCGGACGCCAAGTCCGCGGAGGCGGCGACGGACAACATCATGCGCCACGTGGCCGAGCTGCTCCCTGAGCAGCACCGAGGCGCCTACGGAGCAGACAGCGCGGGTACCATCGTGGTAGCGCGGCAAGCAAGGGATCGCGAGCGGGGCAGTAGCGAACAGGACGTATGAATGTGCGGCATCGTCGGATACACAGGCCACCGCCCAGCCGGCCCCATCGTCATCGAGGGCCTGAGACGCCTCGAGTACCGGGGCTACGATTCCGCCGGCGTCGCGCTCTTCGATGAGCGCGGCGAGCTGTACATCGCGCGGGCGACGGGCAAACTGGACGCGCTGGTGCAGCGCGTCGAGGGGACGCTGCCTCCGGCCGTGTGCGGTATCGGCCACACGCGCTGGGCCACGCACGGCGAGCCCAACGACGCGAACGCGCACCCGCAACTGGACCCGCTGGGCCGCGTCGCCATCGTCCACAACGGCATCATCGAGAACTACGACGTGCTGCGGAAGGAGGTCGCCGAGCGGGGCGGGCTGTTCAGCTCCGAGACGGACACCGAGGTGGTCGCGCACCTGCTGGCGGAGCACGTGGCGCGCGGCATCGACCTGCTGGAGGCGCTGCGCCTGGTGGTGGCCGGCGCGCAGGGCGCCTACTCCCTGGTGGCCGTCAGTGTGGACGAGCCCGGGCGCATCGTGGCGGCGCGCGTGGGAAATGCGGGCGGGATCGTGATCGGCCACGGCGACGGCGAGCACCTGGTCGCGTCCGACCTCGGCGCCCTGCTGCCGCACACGCGGCGGGTGTCGTTCCTGGAGCCCGGCGAGTTCGTGGACGTCCGCCGGGACGCCGTCGCCTACCTCGATGCCGAGGGGCAACCCCTCGAAAAGGCCGTTGAGGAGCAGCCATTCGACGCGGTGGCGACGGCCAAGGGCGGCTACAAGCACTTCATGCTGAAGGAGGTCCACGAGCAGCCGGTGACGGTGCTGGACGCGATGCGCGGCCGGTACCTGCTGCACCCGGCCCGCGTGGAGATGGACGGCCTGCCGTTCACGGTGGAGCAGGTGCGCGCGCTGACGCGGGTGGTGATCGTCGGCATGGGCACCTCGATGCACGCGGCGATGGTCGGCCGCCACTACATCGAGCGCTTCGCGCGCATCCCCGCGGAGGTCGACAACTCGGCCGAGTTCCGATACCGCTACCCCGTGCTGGACGAGCACACGCTGGTGATCTCGATCTCACAGGCGGGCGAGACAGTGGACACCCTGGCGGCGATGGACGAGGCGAAGCGGGCCGGGTGCCCGCAGGTGACCATCTGCAACACGCCCGGCGCGCAGACGACGCGCGTGGCGGACGGCACCGTTTTCATGCGCAGCGGCCCCGAGGTCGCGGTGGCGAGCACCAAGACGATGTCCGCTTCCATGTTGCTGCTGCACGGCATCGCGCTGCATCTCGGACGGATGCGCGGCACGCTGGACCCGGAGGTCGAGGCGCGCCAGGTGACGGCAGCGCTGCACCTGCCGGTCGCCATCGGTGAGGCGCTCGAGATGGCGCCGCACCTCCAGCGGATCGCGGGCCGCTACGCGCAGTGCGAGGACTTCCTCTTCCTCGGCCGCGGCCTCGGCTACCCGATGGCCCTCGAAGGCGCGCTGAAGTTGAAGGAAGTCAGCTACATCCACGCGGAGGGCTATGCCGCCGGCGAGATGAAGCATGGCCCGATTGCCCTGATCGACGAATCGATGCCGACGGTGGCGCTGGCGCCTCGCGACGAGGTGTTCGACAAGATGCGCTCGAACATCCAGCAGGTGCGCGCCCGGCACGGCGCGGTGATCGCGGTCGTCTCGAAGGACGAACACGCGCTGGATGACCTGGCGAACGACCTCATCGAGCTGCCGGCAGTGGACGCGGCGCTCGTCCCGCTGGTGGCGGTGGTCCCGATGCAATTGCTGTCGTACTACATCGCGCTGGTGCGCGGCGCGGACGTGGACCAGCCACGCAACCTGGCAAAGACGGTGACAGTGGAGTAGGGCCCCCGGCCTCACCCCCCGGCCCCCTCTCCACATCACGTGGAGAGGGGAGTCGGAAGCAGGAGGTTCTCTACTCCGCCCGGCTGATCTCGGACTCGCCCAGCGCCGCCTGCGCGGCCGCCAGGCGGGCGATCGGGACGCGGTAGGGCGAGCAGGAGACGTAGTCGAAGCCCTCGGCGTGGCAGAAGGCGACTGAGGGCGGGTTGCCGCCGTGCTCGCCGCAGATCCCGACCTTCAGGTCCGGCTTGGTCGCCCGCCCGCGCTCGATGCCGAGGCGGATGAGGGCGCCCACTCCCTCGCGGTCCAGTTCGACGAACGGGTCGCGTGAGAGCACGCCCTGGCGCAGGTAGGCGGGCATGAAGCGCCCGGCGTCGTCGCGTGAGAGGCCAAACGTGGTCTGTGTGAGGTCGTTGGTGCCGAATGAGAAGAAGTCGGCGTGCTGCGCGATCCTGTCGGCGACCATGCAGGCGCGAGGCAGCTCGATCATCGTGCCCACGCTGTAGCTACACTTCGCGCCCCGCTCTTCGAGCACGCGCTCGGCGATGGTCAGCGTCTGCTCGCGCAGGCGCTCCAGCTCCGCCTCCACTCCCACGAGGGGGATCATGATCTCCGGGGACGTCTCGATGCCCTCCGCCTGAAGGTCGCACGACGCCTCGATGATGGCGCGCACCTGTACCTCGTAGATCTCGGGGTAGGTGACTGCCAGGCGTACTCCGCGGTGCCCGAGCATCGGGTTGAACTCACGCAGGCCCTCGACGCGGCGCTCGACATCGGCGACCCGCATCTCGAGGGTGCGCGCGAGGTCCGCGATCTCCTCGATGGTGTGGGGTAGGAACTCGTGCAGCGGGGGGTCGAGCAGGCGGATGGTGACCGGAAGGCCGGCCATCGCGCGGAGGATGCCCGTGAAGTCCTCCCGCTGCATGGGGAGGATCTTTTCCAGCGCGGCACGGCGCTCATCCTCGGTGGTCGCGAGGATCATCTGGCGCACGGCCAGGATGCGGTCTGGGCCGAAGAACATGTGCTCCGTGCGGGTCAGTCCGATGCCCTCCGCGCCGAACGCGCGTGCCCGCTCGGCGTCCTCCGGGGTGTCGGCGTTCGCGCGCACCTTCAGGGTGCGGCGCTCGTCCACCCACGCCATCAGCCGGTCGTACTCCGGCGGGAAGACCGCGTCGGCAAGCGGCAGCGCGCCCAGCATCACCTCGCCCGAGGAGCCGTCGACGGAAATCGTGTCACCCTCGTTGACCACGACCTCGCGGCCGTCGGGCGCGACCGTGAAGCGCCGGTTGCGGTAGTCGATGGCGAGGTCTGAGCAACCGGTGACGCAGCACTTGCCCATGCCGCGCGCCACCACGGCGGCGTGCGAGGTCATGCCGCCGCGCGCCGTGAGGATGGCGCGCGACTCCTTCATCCCCTCGATGTCTTCCGGGCTCGTCTCGTCGCGGACAAGGATGACGTCGACGCCGCGCTTCGCCCAGTCGACGGCGTCCGCGGGCGTGAAGACGACGCGCCCGACGGCAGCGCCGGGCGAGGCGGCGAGGCCTGTGGCGATCACCTCGCGTTCGGCGGTCGGCTGGAAGATCGGGTGCAGCAGCTCGTCGAGTTGATCCGGGTCGACACGCCTGAGCGCCTCATCCTGCTCGATGAGGCCCTCGTCCACCATGTCCACGGCGATCTTCACCATGGCGCGGCCGGAGCGCTTGCCGGAGCGGGTCTGCAGGATCCAGAGCTTTCCCTGCTGGATGGTGAACTCGATGTCCTGCATGTCCTTGTAGTGCGCTTCCAGACGGTCGCACGCGTCGGCCAGCTCGCGGTACGACTCGGGCATGGCGCGCTCGAGTGAGGGGAGCGGGCTGTCGTTGCGGTCCACCTCGAGGATCGGCTGGGGCGTGCGCGTCCCGGCGACCACGTCCTCGCCCTGCGCGTTCACCAGGAACTCGCCGAAGATGTGCCGGTCACCCAGCGAGGGGTGCCGCGTGAAGAGCACGCCAGTCGCGCAGTCGTCGCCCTGGTTGCCGAAGACCATGGCCTGCACGTTGACGGCGGTGCCCCAGTCGCCCGGGTAGCCGTGCATTTCGCGGTAGACGACGGCCCGAGGCGTTTCCCAGGAGTCGAAGACGGCGGCGATGGCGCCCCACAGCTGGTCCCACGGGTCCTCCGGGAACTCCACGCCGATGCGTTCGCGGATCAGCGCCTTGTACTCGCCCACCAGCTCCTCGAGTGCGTCCGCGTCGAGGTCGGTGTCCGCGGCCGCGCCGTACTGCTCCTTCTTGGCGGTGAGCAGGGCCTCGAAGGGGTCGTGGTCCAGTTCGGTGGCGCGCGCGACGCCGAGCACCACGTCGCCGTACATCTGCACGAAACGGCGGTACGAGTCGAAGGCGAAGCGACGGTTGTCCGAGCGGCGCGCCAGGCCCTCGACGGTGGTGTCGTTGAGACCGAGGTTGAGGATGGTGTCCATCATGCCGGGCATGGAGACCCGCGCGCCGGAGCGAACGGAGACGAGCAGCGGGTTCTCAGGGTCGCCGAACCGGGCGCCCACGATGGCCTCGATGTGGGCGATGCCGGCGCGGACCTGCTCGTCCAGCTGGTCGGGGTAGCGACGGCCGAGCTGGTAGAAGGCGTTGCAGACCTCGGTGGTAATGGTGATCCCGGGGGGCACCGGGATGCCGAGGCCGCTCATCTCGGCCAGGCCGGCGCCCTTGCCGCCGAGCAGGTCGCGCAGGGCGCCGTCGCCGTCGGCGCGGCCATCACCAAAGCGGTAGACGAGCTGATCCGAGAGCACGGGGGGTTCCGGCTTCCTCGATACAGTCGTCATCGGGGCACCTTTCCTGCGGGAAATGCACGAACGGCGGGCCGGCAAGAGCCGGCTCGCGCGGGACAGCGGTACGTGGGGAGTATCGTCGCGCCGCACCGCCGCATTCGGCCGGCACGCCTTCATGCTCGCCGTGGTGCGATTATACGGGGCGCCGCTGTTCCAGCGAAGTGATCATCGGCATAGACAGGTTGACGAGAATGCGCCACACTGGACCCTGATGCAAGCATGGGCGGACCCACGGACACCACCGATGCACGGACCGAACGGACCGGGAGCCTCTGCCCTGACCGCGCTACGCGCGACGCTCGAGGCGCGCGAGGCCGCGCTCTCCCCGCTCGCGGCGCGTGAGAACACGTCCGCCGGGCGCGAGCGGCCCGAGGCGCCAGACCCGCTGCGGCTGGCGTACCAGGTCGACCGTGACCGCATCGTGCACACGCGGGCGTTCCGGCGGCTGAAGCACAAGACGCAGGTGTTCATCGCGCCCGACTCGGACCACGTGGTGACGCGCATGACCCACACCATCGAGGTGCAGCAAGTGGCGCGGACGATCGCCCGTGCCCTCAACCTGAACGAGGACCTGGCGGAGGCCGCCGGAGTCGGCCATGACCTGGGCCACACGCCGTTCGGCCACGCGGGGGAGGAGCGGCTGGGCGAGCTGCTGCCGGACGGGTTCCGGCACAACGAGCAGTCGCTGCGCATCGTGGAGCGGCTGGAGAACGACGGCGCGGGACTCAACCTGATGCCGGAGACGCGAGAGGCGATCCTGAAGCACTCGAAGGAACGCGCCTCCGTGGCGGCTGAGGCATGGGGGACGGCCAGCACGCTGGAGGGCCGGATCGTGAAGCTGGCGGACTCGATCGCCTACCTGAACCACGACATCCAGGACGCGATCCGCGCCGGCCTGATCGAAGTCGACGCGCTCCCCTCGATGGCGCTCGGACGGCTCGGACGCACGCACACCGAACGCATCGGTGCGCTGGTGACGGACTGCGTGGTCACCTCGCACGCCACGTTCGAGGGGGCGCAGCCGCGGATCGCGCTGAGCGAGCCGGTGCTGGAGGCGACGGACGCGTTGCGGGAGTTCATGTTCGACCGGGTGTACCACCACCCGTCCACGCTGGAAGCCGCCGCGCGCGGTCAGCGCGTGGTGGAGGTGCTGTTCCAGTACTACGAGGCTCATCCCGACGACATCCCCGGGTGGTCGCTCCCCGACGACCCGCCCTGGCGGCGGGCAGCCGACTACGTCTCGGGCATGACGGATGGCTTCGCGGCCAGGCGGGCGAGGGCGTTGCGCTTGCCCGACTGATCGCGACGCAGGGGGATGTCCATGACGGTGGGGAGCGCTGTTAGAATGCTCACGGAGCGCGGCCGCGGGCGGGGTAGAAGCCCCGGGGCAGTCCTGACGAAACACCTGACGAGACGGCACTTCCGGCCGCCCACCGTGGCCGGCTTCGCCATCGTGCTGCTGGCCGCTGGCATCCTCTCGATGATCGCGCTCTTCGACGGCACCGAGGCAAGCGGCGACGCCACGGCGGCCACGCCGTCGGCGACGGCGGGCGCGCCCCCGCCGGGCATCGGCGTGCGCGTAGTGCTGACCACGAACGTGCGCGCGGGCATCGGCGGGCAGGGCGACGTGCTGGCGATCATCCCCGGCGACCGCACGGTCGAGGTGAACGGCCGCACGGAGGACGCCGCGTGGATCCAGGTGACGTACCCACCAGACTCGAACCTGCGTGGATGGGTGCCCGCTCGGAACACCGTCCGCGCCTGGGGGGACGTCGCGGACGCCGGTATCCTCTCGGTGGCGGCGCCGGCGGGCAGCGAGGAGGACCCCGGCGCCGAGGAGCAGCAGCCGGACTCGGAACTGCCCGACCTGGCGATCACGGACGCCTTCGTACAGCCAGGCGGCAGCCTGACGGTCCGCATCGAGAACGTGGGGCAGGGGCAGTTCGACGGGACCGTGGGGCTGCACGTGCTGCGCGCCGAAGGGGACATCGTGGGCGTGCTCGACATCCAGCGCACGCTGCTGGAACCGGGCCGCAGCGCCACGGTGGACACGCGCGTGGCCATCGAGGAGACCGGCAGCTACGTGATCGAGCTCGACCGTCGCGACGAGGTCGAGGAGTCGAACGAGTTCAACAACACGTACCGCGTGGTGCTCGTCCCGAGCGGCGGCTAACGTGCGCGACCCCGGCGGTCCGGGCCGCCCGCTGCCCCCACCGCCTCCTCCGCCGTCCGATGACCGGCGCGCCGCGCGCCCGATGCTCTGGGTTGCCGCCGCCATGCTCGTCGTGGTCATCGGCACGCTGACGGCCATCGTGGTCGTCGTGCTGTTCGGCAACGAGGACGGTGACGCGGACGACACGACGCCGGCGCCGACGGCCACCGCCGCGGCGGGCGGCGGGCCGAGGCTCACGCGCGACATCGAGCTGCGGTCGGCAGCGGCGAGGGACTCGGCCATCGTCACACGCATGGCCGCCGGGGACGAACTGCACGTCGTGGGCCGCTCGGCGGACTCATCGTGGCTCCTCGTCGGCCCACCCGAGCGCGGCGACGTGACCGGCTGGGTGCCTGTCGATGCCGTCGACGGCGCGGAGGACGTCGCCGCGCTGGCCGTCGTCGAGGGGCTGGCCGGGGCGACCTCGACGCCCGAGCCGGCGGTCACGCCGTCGGAGACCGCGTCACCCGCGCCGACGTTCACACCGGACCTGCCGGACCTCATCGTCGAGTCGATCGAGTCGCGCGACAACCAGCTGACCATCGTCGTGCGCAACGTCGGGATCGCGGATGCCACGGCCGACCTGTTCCTGAGCATCAATGACGGCGACCCGCGGCCCATCGACGTCAAGCCGGGCGAGCCGCTGCGCCCCGGCGACGCCGTGGAGATGGTGCTGGCAGAGGAGTACGTGCAACGCCGCGCGACCGTGCAGGCGACCGTGCTGACCGACCCGCCGATCGACGAGGAGCAGAGCGAGAACAACACGCTGGAGGATGTCGTCACGCCGGACCTACCGAATGACCTGGAGATCGTCGATGCTCGGCTGGACGGGACCGCGCGGTGGCTAGTGGTGACGCTGCGCAACAACAGCCCGATCCCGATCCGCGGCCCGGTGACGGTGCGGGTGCGGGAGTCCCCGCCAGGTATTGCCCTGCTCGGAACGGAAACCGTGGTCGTGATGCTCGAACCTGACGAGACGGTGGATGTGCCGTTCGACACCGTCATGGATGTCGACCTGACCCGCATCGAGGTGCGGCTCGCCACCGACTCCATCAACGACGCGGTGCTCGCGAACGACCGCTACCCGCGATGACGCGGCCTGATGCGGCGGTCGCCGAGCGCCTGGAGGCGTGGCGGATGCGCCTCACGGCGTCGCGGGCGCGGCTGCTGGAGGCGTTGCGTGACGTGACCGAGCGCGACTTCGCTCAGGCGCTGGGCGAGCAGACTGTGGTGCAGGCGCTGGCCAGCCTGGCGCCCGCCGAACGGGCCTCGATGGAGGGTGCTGCTCGCGACGCGGGCGTCCCGACCGCCGAGGGGCCGCGTGGGCCGGCACCGACGAAGGCTCTACCGCCACAGGTCATGCACGACCTGGCGGGGGCGCGATATGAGACGCTGCGGCTGCTCGAAGCCGCGGCCACGACGCAGCCACCGCCGGACCGCGCGCTCCTCGAGGCCGTCGACGCGGCTGTAGAGGCTGTGGCGCAGCGCGAGGAAGCGATGGCGGAGCGCATCGAGGGGCGGCCGGGCGGGCCAGACCCGCGGGATCCAATGGGGGGGAGACCCAACGACGACGTGAGATTTGCCGGATTCGGTGCTCCCCGGCCACCGAATCTCGTCCGAATTCGTAAGAGACCGTAACGTTTCACCCTCCCCGGTGTCTGAGTAAGTAGACCATGAGCACGATCGACGACATCAAGGCACGCCTCGACATTGTCGAGACGGTCGGGGGCTACGTCCCCGACCTCAAAAAGGCCGGACGGACGTGGAAGGCGCGTTGCCCGTTCCACAACGAGCGCACGCCGTCCTTCGTTGTAGATCCCGAGCGGGGGACGTGGCACTGCTTCGGTTCCTGCTCCACGGGCGGGGACGTGCTGGAGTTCGTCCGGCGCGTCGAAGGCCTCGATTTCAAGGAGGCGCTGCGGCGCTGCGCCGAACGTGCGGGCATCGAGTTGCGCGCGCCTACCCAGCGGGAGGTGGAGGAGCGCGAGCAGCACGAGCGGCTGTTGCAGGCGAACGAGGGGGCGGCCGTCTACTTCCAGGCGGCGCTGGCCGGGGGCGAGGGAGCGGACGCCCGCGCGTACCTGGAGCGGCGCGGTGTGGACGCAGAGACGGCGAGCACGTGGCAGCTGGGCTACGCGCCGGAGGGCTGGCGCGGGCTGGTGGACCACCTGACGGCGCGCGGCTTCACGGAGCAGGACCTGATCGAAGCCGGGCTGGCCATCGAGGGTGACCGGGGGGCATATGACCGCTTCCGGCACCGCCTGATCCTCCCCACGCGCGACCAGCGGCGGCGCCTGATCGGCTTCGGAGCGCGCGCGCTGCGCGCGGAGGACGAGCCGAAGTACCTGAACACGCCGCAGACGCCGCTGTTCGACAAGAGCGGGAACCTCTACGGCCTGGACCGCGCCACCGAGCACATCCGCCGCGCGGACCAGGGAATCATCGTCGAGGGCTACATGGACGTGATCGCGGCACACCAGTTCGGCGTCGCCAACGTCGTGGCGTCCAACGGCACCTCGATCACGGAGAAGCAGATGGCGCTGCTCAAGCGCTTCACGCAGAACGTTGTGCTGGCGCTGGATGCCGACAACGCGGGCTCCGAGGCGACGCTGAGGGGCGTCGAGGTGGCGTCCGGGGCAGCAGACCGCATGACGGTCGCCACGGTGGACTGGCGAGGGCTGGTGTCCTACCAGGACGTGCTCCAGGCGGACATCCGCGTGGTGGCGCTGCCGGAAGGCGACGACCCTGACAGCCTCGTTCGACGTGACCCCGAGCAGTTCCGCGCGCTCGTGGCTGGCGCCCTGCCGGTGGCGGACCACCTCTTCGAGGCGGTGTCCGCTAAGACGGACCCGGCGGACGCGCGGGCGCGTTCACGCGCGCTCCAGGCGCTCGCGCCAACGGTCGAGGCGATGCGTGACCCTGTGGTACAATCTCATTATGTCCAGAAGCTTGCGCGCCTCGCGCAGGTGGACGAGCGTACGGTGATCCAATCACTGGCGCCGGTGCTGGCGCGTACCGGCAAGGCAGGCCCGCGGCCGGTGCCGGCCACGGCGGAGACAGCGCGTGCGCGGAGGCGTCCGAATCAGCCACCGGACGGCGAGACGCAGCTCCTCCAGCTCCTGCTCCAGCGCTCGGAATGCCGCGGCGCGGGCATAGAAATCGCTCCCGAGACGTTCGAGGACTCGACACATCGCGCCATATACGAAGCGTGGCGTCAGCGAGCAGACCTCGATGACTCGGTCGAAGAACTCGATGATCTGCTACAGGAGCGGTACCGGGAGCTACGGACAGCGACGATCCCGGACTACGACCCCCGGCATCTGGGCGACATGGTGCGAGACATGGCCCAGCGACTACGACTGCAGCGGGCGCAGCGTCGATTGTCGGCGGTCGCGCGCGAACAGGCGGAGGCGCTTCGCTCCGCACGCCTCGGGGCCGGCCGTGCGGAGGCCGGCGTGGAGGCCGACGGAGCGGTCGCGACCGAAGTCGCGGAGCCGGAGGGGGACGAGCTGCCGGGCGAATTTGGAGAAACCATCCGGCGTCAGCGCGAACTGACGCTGCAATACCAGGTAGCGATCGGGCGTCGACCCGCTTCGGCGGGCGGCGACGACGTACGAGAGGAGACACGATGACCCAGACCTTCGACGAGACGGGCATCGGTGAAGCGGGCATGGAGGCGCTCCTTTCCAAGGGACGCCGCTCCGGCAGCGTGACCGCGGAAGACGTGCTGGAGGCCATCCCGGACGCGGAGGCGAACCGCGAGCGGCTGTCGAGCGTGATCTCGCAGCTCTCGGAGAACGGCATCTCCGTGCGCGTGGACGCGGTGGCCGGCCGCGAGGCGAACACCGTGGTGGACGCCGCGCGCCGCATCGTGGACGAGGCCGCGGGCATCGACGACCCGGTCCGCATGTACCTGCGGGAGATCGGCAAGGTTCCGCTGCTCACCGCGGACGACGAGAAGCGGCTCTCGCGGGCCATCGAGGAGTGGCTGCTCGTCGAGCAGATCGTGGAGGACTACCGCGAGGAAGAGGGCGAGGACCCGACGTGGGCGCAGGTCTTCGTGGAGTTGCTGCGGCAGTTCCACCAGGAGCGTGCCGTCTACCAGTCGGTCAGCAAGCACCTCAAGCTGCCTCGACAGTCGGTGTCCGACCGCATCTCCGACCCGCTATTCCGCTCGACCATCGACGGCGAGCTGGACGAGGGCACGCACGAGCAGCTGATGAAGGACATGAAGTGGGATGAGGCGAAGGCCCGGGAGGCGCTGATCCGCCTTTCGACGCTCACCCACGTCATGAAGTCCGAGCACGTGCACTGGGCGGCCGAGTTCGTGGAGTCCGAGTCCCGGCTCTTCCCGCCGCCCAAGGACGTGGCGGAGAAGCTCCAGGAGGGGCACGGCGGTGCGTTCCAGTACTTCTTCGAGAAGCTGATCTACGACGGCCGCCGCTCCGAGCGGCAGCTGACCGAGGCGAACCTGCGCCTGGTGGTGTCGGTGGCGAAGAAGTACATCGGCCGCGGCATGTCCCTGCTGGACCTGATCCAGGAGGGCAACATCGGCCTGATTCGCGCCGTCGAGAAGTTCGACTACCGCAAGGGCTTCAAGTTCTCCACGTACGCCACGTGGTGGATCCGCCAGGCGATCACGCGGGCCATCGCGGACCAGGCACGCACGATCCGCATCCCCGTCCACATGGTGGAGACGATCAACAAGCTGGTACGCATCCAGCGCCGCCTGGTGCAGGAGTTCGGCCGCGAGCCGACCTCCGAGGAGATCGGGCGCGAGCTGGAACTGCCAGCGGACCGGGTGCGCGAGATCATGAAGGTGTCGCAGGAGCCGGTCTCGCTGGAGACGCCGATCGGTGAGGAGGAGGACTCCCACCTGGGCGACTTCCTGGAGGACCCGGCGGCGCTGGCGCCCTCGGACGCCGCTTCGCACCAGCTGCTCAAGGAGCAGGTGATGGACGTGCTGTCCTCGCTGACGCCGCGCGAGCGCAAGGTGCTCGAGCTGCGCTTCGGCCTGGAGGATGGCCGGTCGCGGACGCTGGAGGAGGTGGGCCGCGAGTTCAACGTGACGCGCGAGCGCATCCGCCAGATCGAGGCGAAGGCGCTGCGCAAGTTGCGCCACCCGACGCGCTCCAAGAAGCTCAAGGACTATCTGGACTAGGCAACTTCCCTCCCCTCTCGCGGCGAATCGGGAGAGGGGAGCCGGGGGCGAGGGTTCGAGGGAGAGACAGCCTGTGCCGATCTACGAATACCGCTGCAAGAAGTGCGACACCCGCTTCGAGTTGATGCGCCGGCTGGCGCAGCGCGATAAGGCCGCCACCTGCTCGAACTGCGGTTCGAGGGCGACCGCGCGCGTGCAGGTCCAGCGCTTCGCCGTCGCCAGCGGGGCGGCCCCGGACATCATGGGCGGCGACGGAGACCCCGAGGACTTCGGGATGGACGATGACTTCGACATGGACGACGACTTCGACTTCTAGCCCTGGTCGCAATATGCAACGAGAACACCCCGGCTCGCGCCGGGGTGTTTTGTCGTCGTGGACGCGTCAGCTACTCCTCGTAGTACCCCACGAAATCGAACGCGAACGAGACCACGACAACGATCGCAACGAGGATCAACAGGCTGGGAAGTATGACCTCACGCCCGGCGATGACGCGGTATCCCTGCTGGCGGGCACCACCTGCGCGCCGCCGGTGCACCACCAGGGCGACCAGCGCGAACACGCGGAGGAGCAGTAGTCCCAAGTCCTCCGGTATGACTCGGGTCACTACCGCACCGGCCAAGGCGACGAAGGCCGTCGCCAGAGCCAGGTTCCCTCGCCAGTACACGCGGACGTTCTGCAGGGTCTGCGCCCAGGCACCCTTCTGTCGGTCGGACCTGTGTGTGCCCATGACCCATGGTCGAATGCCGTGGACCGGACAAGTAGGGGCTCCGCTTACCCCTCGGCGGGTGGGCTTTCGGTGGCGGGGCGCGTCTCCATGGAGGGGCGGCCGCTACGCCAGCGCGGGCGGTCGCGGTCGAGCCAGGCGAGGTAGCCGACGCCGGCAAGGGCGAGCAGGCCGCCCTCCATGACCGTGAGCACACCGACGCCGATCGACACGTCGAACCAGAAGCCCTGCGGGAACATCTGGATCAGGTGGTCCGTCGCCGGGTCCAGGCGCCAGAAGTCGTTGGAGAACGACAGCAGGTGGAACTGCGTGAACAGCGAGTCGAAGCCCACGAGCATCGCGATCCCCGCGATGCCCAGCGCACCCGCCGTGACCACACCGGCGAGCACCGCCTGCCGCGCCAGGCGACGCATCGAGCGTTCGCGGCTCCAGAGGACGACCGCGGCGATGTAGCCGGCGATGTAGACGAAGGCGATCTCATGGACGCGGAACGTGAGGTCGAAGAGCTGCTTCACGTCGCGCATGTGCAGCACTTCGCGCTGGTTGAACAGCGGCTGTTGTTGGCCCTCGACGCTCACCCGGATGTCGAGCAGCGCGTCGCTGTCCGAACCCTGGAAGTAGCCCACGATCTCTCGTGCGGCGCGGTCCAGCTGGATGCGCTCGATGCCCGTGACGCCGGCCGCGTCGTACTGCGCGAAGGAGTACTCGAAGACGCGCGGCTCCAGCGCCGCGATGCGCACGTTGCTCAGCAGCAGGAAGATCGGGATCGCGGCGACGAAGAGGGCGGAGGCGATCCAGCGGGCAGCCAGCATCGCCCGATTATACTCGCCTCATGCCGTCTGACCCCTCGACCCGTCGACCCGCCTCGCTAGACCGTGTGATCGAGGCGTTCAGCCTCGCTCCACATGCCGTGCAGTGCTTCGACCCCGCTGCGTCTGCCGGGATGCTCGGCAACGCGCAGCCTCGTTTCGACGCGCAGCGCCCGCTGCTGGTGCTCGCGCCACAGTTCGAGGTTGCGCGGGGGCACCTCGATGAGCGGTACCCGGCGGGGACGGCCGTCCGCGTGCTCGCCAGCGGCCAGGTGCGCGACGTCGCGCTCGATGCGCTGCCCGGCCACGCCGAGGCGTGGCTGCTACCCGCACTACCGCCCGAGGAGGACCTCCGCTCGCTCGACGGGCTGCGGGGGGTGATGGAGCGGCTGTTCGGCCCGGACGGCTGCCCGTGGGACCGCGAGCAGACAGCGGAGACCTTGCGCCCGTTCTTCCTCGAGGAGTGCTACGAGCTGGTGGACGCCATCGACCGTGGTGACCACGAGGGGCTCCGCGAGGAGCTGGGCGACGTGTTCGCGCACCTGTTTATGCAGACAGCGATCGCGCAGGTCGAGGGGCGGTTCTCGGTCGAGGAGGTCGCAGCGTACGCCTCGGCGAAGTTCGTGCGGCGGCACCCTCATGTCTTCGGCGACGAGCAGGCGGAGGGCACGGAGCAGCTGCTGGGGCGCTGGGAGGAGATAAAGGCGGACGAACGCACAGCCCGAGGCGAGACGGGGGCCGAGGAACCGGGCGCGCTCGACTCGGTGCCGCGCGCGGCGCCCTCGCTGCAACGCGTGCAGGCGATGCTGCGACGCGCGGAGCGCACGGCGCCGGAGTTGGTGACGTGGATGGACCCCCGCGAGGCCGCGGCGTGGTTCGACGGGGAGTCGAACGAGGAGAACCTGGGCGAGCTGCTGTGGGCCGCCGTGGCGATTGCCAACGGCGCAGGAGTCGACGCCGAGGAGACGCTGCGCCGCCTCGCGAACCAGTTCGCGGCGGAGTTCGCGGAGCACGAGCGGGCACGCCGGACATCCTGAGGCGGTGCGACGCCTCGATGCGGGGGCGCAGTAGGAAATCCTGTGCCTCGTGCTACACTCCGGCCGATGAGAGGGGCTGCCGTCCCCGATGCGGCCTCAACGGCCGTGGCACCCACACGAACCAACGCGGATGCGACGCTTCGCAGCAAGCGGATGCAGCGATAGGAGCAACGATGACCAACGCCACCTCAACCGTTACTCGGAAGGACGCCGCAGCGCGTCCGGACTCCGTGGTGACCCCCGAGCGATTCAGTCAGGGGATGACCAGCTTCGGGCAGTGGATGGACGCCATCGAGAAGAACAAGGAGAACTTCCAGCGCCACTATGACGAGTTCCAGCCAGCCGCGGAGGACGTAGCTGAGTTGAAGGGCCTCGTCGAGGCGAACGGCGTCAAGGCGCTGGTGCTCGGTGAGGACTGGTGCCCCGATGTCTGGCGCGGCCTGCCGGTGGTCGCGAAGCTGGCCGAGCAGAGCGGCATGGAGCTGCGGGCGTTCCTGCGGGACCAGAACAAAGACATCATGGCCGAGTTCCTGAAGGACGGGGAGTTCGAGTCGATCCCGACCATCGTGCTCTACGACCGCGACCACCGATACCTGGGCCACTGGATCGAGCGGGCTGACCAGGCGAACGCGGAGATGGGGCCGCTGCGCGAGATCATGGCCGGCAAGGAGCGCGACACGCCGGAGTGGACCGAGGCCCGCGCGCAGTACACGGCGAAGACCTGGGAGCTGGCCGAGGGCTGGCGCCAGGCCGAGGTGAAGGAGCTGCTCGCGCTGCTCCACGAGGCGCTCGACTAGCGCATCGACGCCGCGACAGGCAGAAGAACGGGCCGCCCTGGGGGCGGCCCGTTTCGTCGTACATCGTTGGCCCCGCGGGGCGCGCCCTACTCGTCGAGGGCGGTACGGGCGATGGCGGGTCGCGGCGTGACGCGCGGACGCGGGGCGGCGTCCTCGTCCAGGTCCGCAGGCTCGTCCTCACGCTGAGCCGGGCGCCGAGCCGCGGTGGGGGCCGGCTGCGCTGCCTGTGCCTGCGCCGGCTGACGGGCGGCGGCCCTGACGGCGGCGGGACGCCGGCGCTCTTCGACCGACTCCTCCTCGTGCTCGTCGATCTCGTAGACCGGCTCGCGCCTCGGCAGTTCGCGCGCGGTGGCGCAGAAGGGGCAGTGACGCCAGGAGAACTGCAGGAGGTGGCCGCAGTTCTTGCAGGGCTGCTTCAGCTGCGTGGCGCAGTAGGCGCAGACCTGGAACTCGTCCTGCACAGGGCGGCGGCAGTTGGGGCACGCGCTAATCGAATGCAGCTCGGAGAGGATGGCTTCCTGCTCCAGCTGGCGGTCGTACGCCTCTTGCAGCGTCTCGCTCGGGCGTACCACGAGGTACACCGGCAGGCCGATGAGCGGGAAGACGGTGGCGATGGCAACACCGGTGAGGTGAGAGATCGGGTCCCGCGTGCGTGAGCGGATGTCGCGGTAGACCCAGAGGATCGAGGCGAGCCACAGGACGAAGAGGTAGCCACCGACGACGACGGCGACGAGCCGCGCGGTCGACTCCCAGCTGCCACCGGGCCAGCCAATCAAGAGATCCACAAGATTGCCTCCGGTTTCCCCATGCCTGACAAAGGCTAACACGGGCCAGCGTGATGGTCGTGGGGACGGCTTACGGGAAGGTTACATTCCAAACGCGTGGAATCCAGCGGCATTCCCGGTGATCGCGGCGCGAGGCCATCGGGCGCCGCACGCCCGTAGCCGGGCCTCGGGCTACACTGCGCCCGATGGCCTCCGATCACCCGTTGCTTGCCAGCCTGAACGAGGCCCAGCGTCACGCCGTGCAGGTGCGCGGCGGGCCGCTGATGATCCTGGCGGGACCCGGATCGGGAAAGACGCGCGTGATCGCGCACCGCATCGCCTACCTCGTGGAGGAGGTGGGCGTCCCCGGCTGGCGCATCCTGGCGGTCACCTTCACCAACAAGGCCGCGCGCGAGATGCGCGAGCGCGTGGAGGGCCTGCTGGGGGAACGCGCCCTCGAACTCACGATGGGCACCTTCCACTCGATTTGCGCGCGCATCCTCCGGCGCGACGGCTGGGCCATCGACCTGCCCACCGACTTCGCGATCTACGACACCGACGACCAGATGGCGCTGGTGAAGGTCATCCAGGCCAACCAGCACATCGACCCGAAGCGGTTCGCGCCTCGGGCGGTCCTCTCGGCGATCTCCTCGGCGAAGAATGAACGCCGTGACGCGCCGGCCTACGCGCGCGGCGTGGGCTCGTACTTCGAGGAGATCGTGGCGCGGGTCTACGAGGACTACGAAGCGTCGCTGCGGCGCAACGGCGCCGTCGACTTCGACGACCTGCTCGGGCATGTGCTGAGGCTGTTCGAGGAGCACGAGGACGTGCTGCGCCGCTACGCGGAGAAGTACGAGCACACGCTGATCGACGAGTTCCAGGACACGAACCTGGTGCAGTACGAACTGGCGCGCCTGCTGGCCTCGGTGCATCGCAACCTGACGGTGGTGGGCGACCCGGACCAGTCGATCTACTCGTGGCGCGCGGCGGACGTGCGGAACATCCAGAAGCTGCAGGCGGACTTCCCCGGCACGGAGGTGGTGCTGCTGGAGCAGAACTACCGCTCGACGGGCCACATCCTGCGGGCGGCGCACGCCATCATCTCGAAGGCCGAGGGGCGGCCGGAGAAGGGCCTCTGGACCGACAACGCGGACGGCGCGCCGATCGTGGAATACGAGGCGCCGTACGGCGAGGAGGAGGGCCTCTTCATCGCCAGCGAGATCCGACGCCTGAGCCGTACCGAGGACCGCCAGCCCGCGGAATTCGCGGTGATGTACCGCACGAACGCGCAGTCCCGCTCGGTCGAGGAGGCGTTCATCCAGCAGGCGATCCCGTACCGCATCGTGGGCGGCACGCGCTTCTACGACCGCCGCGAAGTGCGGGACCTGATCGCCTACCTGCGGCTGGTACACAACGAGTTCGATTCGATCGCCTTCGAGCGTATCGCCAACGTGCCGGTGCGCGGCATCGGCGCGAAGACGATCGGCGAGGTGATGCGCGTGTCGTCCGAGCAGGACATCTCACCGCTGGCCGCCGCGACGCGGCTCGCACGCGGCGACGACCCGAGCCTCCCCCAGCTGCGCGGCGACCTGCGCTCCTCGCTGGTGGTGTTCATCGAGCAGATCGACGGGGTGGCCGCCGACCGCGAGCGGGTGAGCGTCGCCGAGCTGCTCGACCGCATCATCGAGGTGACGGGCTACCACCAGCATCTCCAGAAGACGGACGGCGAGCACGCCGAGGTGCGCTGGGAGAACGTGCAGGAGCTGCGCTCGGTGGCCGCGCAGTACGTCGACGTGGTGGGCGGCGGCGACGATGGGACGTCGCTGTCGTCGTTCCTGGAGGAGGTCGCGCTGGTCTCCGATGTCGACGACCCGAGCGCGGACGCGCCGGCGGCCGTGACGCTGATCACGCTGCATTCCGCGAAGGGCCTGGAGTACCCGGTGGTGTTCATGCCGGGCATGGAGGAGACCCTGCTCCCGCACAAGCGCGCCGTCGAGGCGCAGCAGGCAGGCGACCGCTCCGAGATGGAGGAGGAGCGCCGGCTTTGCTACGTGGGCATGACCCGCGCACGAGAGCGCCTCTACCTGACGCGCGCCCGTCGCCGCTTCCTGTACGGCGACCTGCGCGCGAACCCGGCATCCAGGTTCCTGTCGGACATTCCGCAGGAGGAGGTGGTGGAGCCCACCGGCGCGCGACGCGCGGCGCCTCGGGAGGATGGCTGGGGCGACCGCGAGGCGGTGCCGGCAGGCGCCCCGGGCGTCTCACTGAGCCCTCGAGGGCTACGGGCGGCCGCGGCGGCGCGGCAGGCGCAGGAGTCGCAGTCGGAGACGCCGGTCTTCCAGCCGGGCGAGCGGGTGAAGCACTCGAAGTTCGGTCCCGGCGTGGTGATCGCGTGCGAGGTGGTCCCGGGAGACCAGCAGGTGACGGTCGCCTTCGAAGGGCAGGGCGTGAAGCGGCTGCTGCTCTCCTTCGCACCACTGGCGAAGGCCTAGACAGGCTCCCGAGGGCTAACGTCGCGCCTCGGCGGGTGGCCCGCGGCGGTCGCTCCGGCGGACGCCGTCCATCATCGCTCGCAGCTCAAGCTGGCGGATGATGTCGCCGCGCGTGAGCAGCCCGACAAGGCGGCCGTCCTCGATGACCGGCACCTGGTGGATGTCGTGCTCCTGCATCAGCCGCATGGACTCCAGCACGCTGGTGTCCGGCTGCACCGTCACGACATCGGCGGACGGGACCATGGCACGACCGGCGGGCATGGCGCCCCACTCGTCCCTGGGGACGCGGGTGAGGTCCGTGGTGGTGATCAGACCCACGACCTGACCGTCCCGGTGGACGAAGAGCGCGCGTTCGGCCTGCCCCAGCACGCGCTCGTCGACGATGCGCTGGACGGTCCAGTCCTCGCCCACGGGCTCGGGTGGTGCGCGCATTACGTCGGCCGCACGCAGCTTCTCGAGCGCCCGCTCGACGACCATCTGCTGGTAGGACGACTCGGACGCCTGCTTCAGGAAGAGGCCGATCAGCACGTACCAGAGGCCGGCCAGCGAGCCGAGGAAGACCACCGTGAGGATGCCGAGGATGATCATCACCCAGGCGATCCCACCGCCCACCGCGGACGCGATACGTGTCGCCCTCACCAGGTCCTTGGTGCGGGCCCAGACGATCGAGCGGAAGACGCGCCCGCCGTCGAGCGGGAAGCCCGGGAGCAGGTTGAACGCGCCGAGGACGAAGTTAATGAAGGCCAGGTAGAAGAGCACCTCGCCCGCGTTGCTGTCCGAGAAGACGAACGCGAGCGCCCCGAAGACGACCGCCAGCACCCAGGAGGCCAGTGGCCCCGCGATGGCGATGCGGAACTCCTGCCCGGCCGTGCGCATCTCCCCACCGATGTTGGAGACGCCTCCGAAGATGAACAACGTGATCGAGGGCACGGCCATCCCGAACCCCTGGGCGACGAAGGCGTGCGAGAGTTCATGGAAGAGCACGGAACCGAAGAACAGCACGGACGTGCCGGCGGCCCATCCCCAGCGTTGCTGATCTGACCAGTCCGGAAACTCGGTCCCGAAGTAGCCCTCGGCGAGTGACCACGTGATCAGCGTGAATATGAAAATCCACGACCAGTGGACGCGGATCTCAATGCCCCGGATGGTGGCGATCTTGAAGCCGGTGGTCAGGTCCATACGAAGAGCATACCCGGCTCATCGACGCGCCACACGCTGCCCCGCGGTCCGTGCACGAGCCCGCGCGCCGCGGGATCAGCGGCCGAGGAGCGCCTGAAGGGTGGCGTCGTCGATGGCGTCCGCGGCCAGCGCGCCGGCGCGCTCGAACTTCGCCTCGCCCGCGAACGGGTCCCGTCCGAACTGCCCCTCGATGTCACGGACGGTCTCGACCGTCCCTTCGGGCGCGAGCGCCAGCGTCGTCTCGCTCGCGGCGGCCACGCGGTCGATGATGTACGGGCTGGGTTCGCCGCCGCCGGTCAGGATGAGCAGGGGCGGGGCGGTGCTCATCGCCGCGAGGGCGATGTCGACGCGCTCGGCGCGGGTAACGATGCAGGCTCGCGGGAAGCGGCGGAAGTAGGCCACGTCCGGATCGTGCGAGATTGCACCGACCACGATGTGGTCGCACGTGGCGTCGCGGGCGTCGTCGCCCCACGTCAGCACCTGGCTGCGCGACGCATCAATGAGCCGCCCCACCGTGGGGGCCGCGAGCGTGCGGTCCTCGACGAACTGGCGGGGGGCCTCACGGAGGGCGTGCGTGAGGAACAACATGCCGTCCGCGGCCTCCGCCGCCGCGGAGGTGTCGCCCTCGCGGGCCACGAGGACGAGCCGGGCGCCGAGCTGGTTCGCGAGCGCGGCGGCGCCCGCGCCGGCCGGCGCCTCGACGAGCGTGACCGCCCCCGAGGCATCTCGGATGGCGCCTGCCTCGACGGGCTCGCCGCTCGCATCGGCGACCTCGAAGGTGGCGAAGGCGAGCGCGTCCGCGGCGGCACGGTCGTCGCCAGCGAGCCGCTCAAGACGGACGGTGTGCCCGGCATAGGCGAGACGGTGCGCCAGCGCGGCGGCGACCGTGGTCGCGCCCGCTTCCGGGTGGGTCCCGGCCACCAGCACTACGGCCATCGGTTGCCCGCTCTCGAGGTTTCGTCGCGAGGGATGCGCCGGACGCGCGGCCATTTGGCCGCACGGCTATCGCCGCGAGTCTAGGCAGGGGGATCGGTGTCCGCAACCGGATGGGCGGGACCCGCGGCCTGCGGAGGGGCGTCGAGCGATGTGCTGCCTCGACAGGTTCAGCGGCGAGCGGTGGCGCCGGCCGCGAACGTGAGCAGGAACGGCAGCGACAGAATCGGGGTCATGATGCTCGAGATCAGCAGCCCATCGACCAGGCTGGTTGACTCGATCGCCTTGCCGGCGGCCGCAAGCGCGGCGAACCCGGCTCCCGCCGCTGAAGCGACGACGAGGCCGTCGGAGATGTGAGGCCGAAGAGCCGGGACGAGGGCAGCGGGAGCGAAGAAGTTGGCGGCGAGCGCCGCGAAGTACAGCAGTCCAGCGCGACAGAACGTCATGTCTTCCGAACCAACGATTAGTAGCAAGCAGAAGGCACCGACGATGATCGCGAACCCCGCAACCAGGCTCGAATCAGACGCGAGGGCCAAGTGGGTGAGGAATCGTCGCGACGCAGCGGGAGCCGAACGCCGAATACGGCTGGCCACCGCTGGCGCGGTCACAAGGCAGAACCCCAGCGCCACCGGCAGCACGGCGGTGTTCCAGGCGCGCGAGCGGTTGAATGCTGCCAACCTCGCTCGGCTCGCCGCGCTGAGATGCTGACACTCCGGCTGACCGTGATCGAAGAGGGCGGAGGTGATGATGACCGTGCAACCCTCGTCGCGGAGTGGCACGACAGTCGGGTGCGCCCGGCTCAGGACCGTTCCTGACGAGTCCGTAAGGACGTAGTCGCCGACGGCCTGCGGTTCGGACAGCGGAGGGTAGACCGAGTCCGCGACGGTCACCTGCTCCCCTGGAGCAAGGAGGACGGACGCATGATCGACACCTGGCAGGGAGGCCTCTCCGCGCGGCACGACCCACGCGCCTCGGGGAAACGAGAGCTGCACCGGGACATCGGTGCCGTTCTCGAACACGAGTTCCACTACGCTCGAGCAACCGACTGCGCTCAGCGCGATGAGGCAGAGGGCGAGGATTGCCGCGCGCCGGCGACTTAGCGAGAGTATCAACCGACGATGCATACAGAGGGAACGCTGCACATGCGGACACGGGTTCACACCAGCGGCTGGTGCGCGATGTGGAGCGGCGTGCGCGCAGCCGCAGTGGAACGAAGAAGGCGGCCGCGTGGGCCGCCCTCGATGGTCAGGCGATGGTGCCGAGGGCCAGGATTGAACTGGCGACACCACGATTTTCAGTCGTGTGCTCTACCAACTGAGCTACCTCGGCACGTGAAGGTGCGGGGGTGCTCGCCCGCCGCCCTCGAATGGTACGAGAGCACCCCTTCCGGGACAACACGTCGAGGCTGACGGCCGTCCAGCCCGGCCCTCGGGGGCGATGTGCATGCTCTGTGTATGATCTGGAGACTTTTGACCCATACCTCGGAGCGTCCGAGGTGTAGTGTGGGCTCGCCCAGCACCCCTCCCCCGGGAAGTACCCGCGCGCGTGTTCGCCGTCCCGCTACCCACTGTCGAAGACCTGGCGAAGGAGCGTGCCGTGCGTGCGGGTTGCGGTGCTCGGACGCCTGCGCCTGGCGCCCGTGGCGCTCGTCGCGCCGCCCGCATGGGGCGAGGCGCCCGATGACGTTGCGAGCGGCGACAGCCTCCGCGCGAACGGCGCCGACATCGAGACCGGCGCGTTCTTGCTCCGCGCTGTGCCTGCGCGGGACGCGGGCGAGGCTCCGTCGGACGTCGATGGCGAGCCCGCTCCGGTAGGACCTACACCGCAGACACCGGTCGCGGACGCGGTCGCGGATGCACGGGACAGCACGTTGTGCGTCGCGACCCGGGCGGACGGCGAGCCGTGCCGCGCCCGGGCGGTGCCCGGCCGCGGCGTCTGCATCGGCCACGGCGAGTGGCGGCGCGCCTCGGGTGGTGCGAGGCGGCGAGGGAGCCGGGGCGACCGAGCGCTGGCGCCCGTACTGGACCAGCTCGAACGGGCGCTCGCGGGGCTCGTGGAGGGCCGCCTGGATGCGCGGCAGGCGGCCGTGGCCGCGTCGATCGGCCGGCTGCTGCTCGCGGCGCACGGTTCGGAGCCGCTACAGCAGCGGTTGCAGGCGCTGGAGCACGCCCTGCCGGGCGTGGATAACCTGCCCGCGGACTGACATGCCCAGGACGGGCCGGCGTCGGAGCCTCTTACGCTCTCGTCGGAACTTCATACGGGCCTCTTAGGCCCTGTCTCTGCGCGCTCACAGACCATCCCATTTGAGGGTCACACGCTCACCTCGTGGCCGCGTCGGGCCTCGCCGCGGCCGCCGAGGGGAGCACCGAAGGAGGCGATGGGACCGCCCAACAGGGGCGACTGTGCGCAGATTTTAAATTATCGGCACAGTTGCTTGACTTCTGAAGGGGCGGGACCTATTCAGGTATGGGCACTCCTGTGACCGAATTCGCGCCCCTGCCGTCGCTTGCGAGCGATGAAGGGGGCTCTTTGGCCGCAAACGGATGTGGCGGGGCCAAGTGGCGCTCGGGAGACCAGGCGCTGACCGGGAGGACTGCGTGAGTATGTTGAGTGCAGGAAGCGCCCGCGGGCACCGCTTCCGGCGGGGGGGCGCCCTTCTGGGATCGCTCGCCGTCGCGGTAGCCATGCTCGCGCTGGCTATGGTGGCCGGTCAGGGCATCGGAGTGACCGAGGCGGCTACCCAGAATGAAGTGATCGATTTCGAAACCTCGGGTGGGAACGGCACGCTCATCAGCGGTGTCGCAACGTCCGGGGGGACAGTCGATATCACGAGCTCGCCTGCGAACCGGGCGATGATCTTCGAAGCGACGTGCGGCGGCGGCCCCGCTGCGAACTGCACAGGCGGCGACAGCGACCTGTACCAGCCGGGCCAGGGCAACGTGCTGGTTGTCTCCGACGGGAACGCGGCTGACCCCGGCGACATCACCCACGGTGGCTGGTTGCAGTTCGACTTTACGGGCGTGACCGGCGGCATGGTCGACGTCACCGAGATCACGGTGATCGACACCGAGACCGCCCCGACCGTGTATTTCCAGACTAGCGGTGGGGTGACAAGCGCCGGCCTACCCGTCACGGCTAACGGCGGCATCGACACCTGGCTCGTCGGTGAGCAAGACGTGCTTGGTATGCGCATTGTCTTCGGCGACTCCGGCGCGGTCGACGACATCAAGTTCTCGTACGACGACGGCTCGACGCCGACGCCGACACCCACGAGCACGCCGACGCCGACGCCCACGAGCACCTCGACGCCGCCGCCCCCACCGCCTCCGGGTGACCCGGCGATCCGGGTCATCAAGACGGTGGACAACACAGGTGGCGGGACGCTCACCCCGGCGGACTTTACGCTGCGCGTGCAGAACCAGACGTTCCCCGGCGACGAGGACGGCACGGTCCGGGTGCTCAACCACGGCGCCTTCGAGGTGACCGAGGACGAGCACGCGGACTACACCGCGACCTTCAGCGGCGACTGCTCCGGCACCGCCGACGACGACGATTTCTACACCTGCCGCGTGAACAACACTTACGACCCCGAGGTGACGCCGACGCCGACGCCCGAGGTGGCCGGGCTGACCATCGGCATCGACAACACGCGCATCACCCCCAGCCCCTCGCGGCCGGGTGAGCCGGTGAACTTCCGCATCGACGTCACGCTGACGGACGTGCCGGACGAGACGCTGGCCACGGTGTGGGTGCAGTTCGACCCGACGGAGCTGCGCTTCGAGGAGGCCCCCGAGGGCTGCGCGCTGATGGCGGTGGACCTCATCCGCTGCGACTTCGGCAACCGGAACGCGGACTTCGACTTCGTGGCCGAGTTCACGGGCCTGAAGGTGACCGACAGCGCGGAGACGAACGCCGCGCTGGGCGGTGACTTCGACGCCGACGGTACGATCGATGGGGAGGCCGGCCCGGCCTTCGCGGACGGCGTGATCATCGATGTCGAGGGGCTGCAGATCCCGCCGCTCGGTGACGGCAGCGTCACCTCGGCTACGGGTGGCGCCGATGTGCGCACGCTCGCCGTGGCGAGCGCCCTGCTGGCGGGCCTGGTGCTCGCCGCGCTGGGCGCCCGCAGTGTGGTGGCGCGGCGCTCGGAGGGCTAGAGCCCGAGGCGGATGCCAACGCACGACTCAACGGACCGGCGCGGGTCACCCCGCGCCGGTCCTGTGTTTCCCACTACGGTCGAGCGGGCGAACTCATACGCGCGCCAGACGCGGCCACAACACCATTCCGGCCACCATTCGACTCGGCGACGCAGCCGTCGCCGGCAGTGTTCACGTCGAGGTCCCGTCGCGGCCGGAATGGCCTGGCGGGGCCTCGGCGCGCGTCCGCTTCCCGAGGCGCGCGGCCGGCCCTATCGTGTCCGCACGGATCCGGCCAGCGCAAGGATGCGACGCGGGTGCAGTTCTTCAGCGGGCGCACCGCGCTCCTCGGGTCCGGCGGGTTCCTGGTGGTCGCACTCGCCGCGGTGATGCTCCTGGGCAGCGGCACGGACGATGGCGGGCTGCGGGTGGACCAGCGGCCGCTACCGGCGGACGGCGTCCCAGAGTCCCTTGAGCGGCTCCGGGCCGGCGCACCACCCGGGACGCCCTCCCCTACACCAACGGCCCCCGCGGGTGGCAGCAACCTCGACGAAGCCGCACCTCCCTCGCAGGCGGTGATCGGACGCGTGCGCGTGGGGGCGCTCGGCATCGACGCCCCGCTCATCGAGGTCGGATTCGATGCGACGGGCGAACTCGATGTCCCGCGCGACGGCACGTCTGTCGGCTGGTACACGATCTCGGCGGCGCCGGGCGCGGCCGGAAACGTGCTGCTGGGCGGGCACTTCGACTGGGCGGGCGACCTGGCGGTCTTCTACCGCCTGAGCGCGCTCTCGGAGGGCGACCTGGTGGAGGTGGACGCCGGCGGCCAGTCGCACACCTACCGGGTCTCGGAGGCGGGTGACCTGCCCTTCGATGCGCCACTCTCGGACATCCTCGGCGTGCGCAGCGGCTCGCCGACGTTGACGCTGTTCACCTGCGGCGGCACGTTCGACGCGTCGCGAGGTGAGTACGACCGGCGCGTCGTTGTACGGGCTGTGGAGGTGGACGCGGGGTAGGCGATGGACGTCGGAGGATTACGGCCGGTCGAAGACCTGTCGGTCGCATCGTGGATCGCGCCCCGGCTCGGGCCGTTTGGCGGCTGGGTCGGTTCGATCTCGCCTCGGGGCTTCGAGGCCTACGCGCGCGTGCTGCATCCGGTCCCGCTCGACGGCGGCACGACGACATGGGCAGCGGTCTGCGCCGCGACCGGGAAGCAGCCGCACGCGCTGATGCAGTGGGACGCCATTGCAGGGGTGGTGCGGACGGCGCAGGAAGGTGTCGAGACACGACGCTCTCAGTGGGACGGAGGGGAGCCCAACACGGGGAATCTCGAGGCCGGGGCGCTGCACGCGCTCGTCGCGGAGCTGACTCGGCACACGGCGGCCGACATCGACTGCTTCTTCGCGCTCTGGAACGGCTACGGCTGGATCTACGGCAGCCCGATGGCCGTCCGCTCCGACGGGGCACCGGTCCCGCCGGGCCTGCCACAGGCGGTGCTCGAAGCCCCTCGGCTGCGGCATCCGAACCGCGAGTACCTCGTGTTCAGGGGGCCGCTGGACGCACTCACGACGAACGCAACATCGAAGTGGATGGGCCGCGCGCAGTCGCCGAACCTGGCATGGCCCGCAGACGAGTCGTGGTGCGTGGCCAGCGAGATCGACTTCGACTCGACGATCGTGGCCGGCAGCCCACACCTGGTGGACGCCGTGCTCGCCAGTCCAGACCTCGAAGCGTGGCCGGTCTCGCCGGACGACTCGCTCGCCTACGACGGGGACACCGTCAACCGCTAACGCCGTGGCGTAGCCTGTCTAGGCATCGAGTGCCCGCGCGAACTCGGCCGTGCGGCGCTCCAGCCCACCGTCCTCGGCGCCGATGTGGGCGGGTGGCTCGACAGCCTCGAAGCGGTCCTCGGACTCCAGCCAGCGGTACAGCACGCGGCCGCGTGGCCGGCCGCCTTCGACCGCATCCACCTCGAACAGCGTCTCGGCGACGCGCCGCGTCGGTGCGCGCCAGTCGCCGAGGCTGCGGATGTAGAGCACAAGGCCGATGCGCGCCGCCTGCTCGTCCGGGACGCGATTGCCGGCACAAATCACCTCGAACGCCTCGTCCACGCCGGGGGCATGGAGGGCGGTCGCGAGCGAGAAGCCACGGTCAAGCGCACCGAAGACGCGTCGCACCGGGTCGCCCCACAGGTACTCCGCAAACGGGACATCGGCGATCTCGGCGAGCAGCAGGTAGCCGCCGTCCGCATCCTCCGGGATGCCGAGACCTGCGCCGGCTTCTCGGCTGAGTGGGTGGACGGAGGTGCCCGAGGGCGCGTGTGCCAGCGTCGCCATCATCGTGGTGGTCTTGCCGGCGAGACGCGGGATCGCGACGAAGAGCAACGATCGGCGCTCGGCGGCGGCGGTCGCCAGGGTGGCCGCCATGCCAGGCGCAAGCGTGCGGTTCCGCACGAGGTCGAGCAGCCTTAACTCCGCCATAACATGACGATACGCCTCGATGTCCTCCTGCTTCGACTGGCGCGCTCCTCGCCATCCGCTACGATCCAGGGTGAGCCAGTGGACGAGGCGGGACGATGCCACACCAGTACGCAGCCAACGACGCGCGCACCGGCCTCGAGGTGACGGTGACCGGGGACTTTCCCGACCACCCGGACGACCGCGTACGGATCGCGCGCACCTCGAACCTGTTCACGCGCCTGATGGCCACGATCCTGGCGACGGAGAACGAGACGGAGCGGCGGCACCGCTTCCGGGCGGTGGAGACGCAGCTGGAGGTGGCCGAGGCTCTGATCCGGGGCGACATGGCGGAGGTGCAGCGAGCCATCCGCTCCACGTTGCAGCAGATGGGGATCTCCGACGAGCAACTGCATGAGGTGGAGGGGCAGCTCCGTGAGCACCTGAAGCAGTTCGGTGGCGAGGAACTGGGACCCCTCGACGAGCTGTTCGGTGGAGACGAGCCAACCGAGGGTGAGCCACCACCCGAGGATGACCGGCCGCTGGACGACCGAGGTCTGCCCTAGAATCGCGGTGCCCCGTTGCCCTCGACGGCGAGGGGTGACGGTTGAGACGCCTGCCGGGGAGGCGTAGAATAAGTGTTCGGGCGCGCTCAAGTGGCGCCACCATGCCGGGTAGCGCGTCCCGTCCACCGTGCCCGACCGGCTACTCTCCCCCCGAACCCTGCCGAGGTGATGGCTTGCCACTCGACCGCATCGTTGTGACCGGCGCCCGGGAGCACAACCTCAAGAACATCAACGTCGAGATCCCTCGCGACCAGCTGGTGGTGATCACCGGCGTATCCGGGTCCGGGAAGTCCTCGCTCGCCTTCGACACGATCTACGCCGAGGGCCAGCGCCGCTACGTGGAGTCGCTGTCCGCGTATGCGCGGCAGTTCCTGGGGCTGATGGAGAAGCCCGACGTCGACTACATCGAGGGGCTGTCGCCGGCGATCTCGATCGACCAGAAGGGCGTGTCGAAGAACCCCCGGTCGACGGTGGCCACGGTCACGGAGATCTACGACTACCTCCGGTTGCTGTTCGCGCGCATCGGTATCCCGCACTGCCCGCACTGCGGGCAGGTGATCCAACGTCAGACCGTGCAGCAGATCGTGGACCACGTGCTCTCGGAGGCCGCGGGCACGCGGGCGATGCTGCTGGCGCCGGTGATCCGGCACCGGCGCGGTGAGCACACGCAGGTGTTCGAGGCTATCCGGCGCGCCGGGTTCATCCGCGTGCGGCTGGACGGCGCCGTCTACGGGATGGACGAACTGCCGGCGCTGGACAAGAACAAGTGGCACGACATCGACGTGGTGATCGACCGCGTGGTGATCCCGGCGACCGACGACGAGGAGCGGGACGCGACGCGGGCGCGCATCTCGGACTCGGTGGAGCAGGCGCTGAAGATGGGCGAGGGCATCATGCTCTTCGCGCCCATCGATGCCGAGGGCGCGGTCACCGAGGAGCAGACGTTCTCCGAGCACTTCGCCTGCCCGAACCCGAACCACCCGCCCTACTCGGTGGGCGAGATCGAGCCTCGGAACTTCTCGTTCAACAGCCCGCACGGCGCCTGCCCGGCGTGCACCGGGCTCGGCGTGCAGATGCAACTGGACGAAGACCTGGTCATCCCGAATCGGAATCTCTCCATTGACCAGGGAGCGATTGCACCGTTCCAGCGCATGAGCACCACGCTCTCGTGGTACCGCCGCCGCATCGGCGCGCTGGCGGAGTCGCTCGGCTTCACGCTGGAACAACCCATCGAGGAGATGACGCCGGAGCAGGTGAAGGCGCTGCTGCACGGCGCCGGCAGCACGAAGATCCCCGTCTCGTACGAGTCAAAGCGAGGGCGCGTCCATCAGTACGAGATCTCCTGGGAGGGCGTCATCGAGAACCTCGAGCGTCGCTACAAGGAGACGGACTCCGACTGGGTACGTGCGGACATCGAGCGCTACATGGTGCCGATCCCGTGTCCGGCGTGCCGCGGTACGCGCATGAAGCCGGAGATGCTCGCGGTCACGGTGCAGGACCGCTCGATCGTCGACGTCGTGCGGATGTCGGTGTCGGAGGCGCTGCCCTGGGTGGAATCCTTGCGCGCCGAGGACTCGCCGCTGTCCGAACGCGACCAGCAGATCGGGCGCCAGATCCTGCAGGAGATCGCCGGGCGGCTGGTCTTCCTGCGCGACGTGGGCCTCGAGTACCTCACGCTCGACCGTTCGGCCGCGACGCTGTCCGGTGGCGAGGGACAGCGCATCCGCCTGGCGACGCAGATCGGCTCGGCGCTGATGGGCGTGCTGTACGTCTGCGACGAGCCGTCGGTCGGCCTCCACCCGATCGATAACGAGCGCCTGATCAGGACGCTGACGCGGCTGCGCGACCTTGGCAACACCGTGCTCGTCGTGGAGCACGACGAAGCGATGATGCGCGCGGCCAACCACCTGATCGACATCGGGCCGGGTGCAGGTGAGCACGGCGGCCACGTGGTCGCCTTCGGCACGCCCGACGAGGTGTCGGCACACGAGGACTCTGTGACGGGCGCCTACCTGTCTGGACGCCGTGTGATCCCGATGCCGGAGCGTCGCCGCGCGGGCAGCGGCGACACGCTGCGCGTGGTGGGCGCAAGTGAGAACAACCTGAAACACGTCACGGTCGAGTTCCCGCTGGGCACCTTCATCGCGGTGACGGGTGTGTCCGGCTCCGGCAAGTCCTCGCTGGTCAACGAGATCCTGGCGAAGCGGCTGGCACACGACCTGAACGGCGCGCGCGAGCGGGCCGGCGCCCACGAGCGCATCGAGGGCATGGGGTACCTCGACAAGGTGGTCGTGATCGACCAGTCGCCGATCGGGCGTACGCCGCGGTCGAACCCCGCGACGTACACGCAGCTGTTCACGCAGATCCGCGACCTCTTCTCGCAGGTGCCGGAGGCGCGCGCCCGCGGATACCAGCCCGGCCGCTTCTCCTTCAACGTGAAGGGCGGCCGCTGCGAGGAGTGCAAGGGGGACGGCTACAACCTGATCGAGATGCAGTTCCTCCCGGACGTCACGGTGCCCTGCGAGGTCTGCAAGGGCGCGCGCTACAACCGCGAGGCGCTGGAGATCCTGTTCCGAGGCAGGAACATCGCGGAAGTGCTTCAGATGACGGTGACGGAGGCGCTGGAGTTCTTCGACGCCTTCCCCGCGCCCCGACGCAAGTTGCAGACGCTGAAGGACGTGGGCCTGGGCTACATCCGCCTGGGTCAGCCGGCCACGACGCTCTCCGGCGGCGAGGCGCAGCGCATCAAGCTGGCGACCGAGCTGTCGAAGCGGGCCACGGGGCGGACCGTCTACATCCTCGACGAGCCGACGACGGGGCTGTCCTTCGTCGACACGGAGGCGCTGCTGGGTGTGCTGCAGCAGCTGGTGGACGGTGGGAACACCGTCGTGGTGATCGAGCACCACCTGGACGTGATCAAGAACGCAGACTGGCTGATCGACCTCGGTCCCTACGGCGGGCAGCGCGGCGGTGAGGTCCTGGCCACCGGCACGCCTGAGACCGTCGCCACGCACGAGACGAGCGCTACGGGTAGCTTCCTGCGCAACGCCCTGGCCCGGCACGGCGGCGGCGCCGAACAGCCGAAGCGCCGGGTACGCCGTGCTCCCGCGAATGGGGCGTCGAACGGCGCTAAGCCGGCGAAGGCGGCAAACGCGAAAGCCGTGAAGGCCACACCGGGCTCGAAGGCCTCACAGGCTTCGAAGGCCGCCGCGCCGAAGGCGCCGGCCAAGAACGGCCGGAAGAGCACCACAACCGACGCCGCCACGCGAGCGCGCCGGCGCACCAGCACGCGCAGCACCTAGGCCGTCACGGCGCCGTCGTCGTCTGGATCGGCGGGCTGTCGCTCAGGAGAGGACGATGGCGAGCACGACATCGTTGCCCGACTCGCGTGAGCGGTAACGGAGGTCGAGGGGCTCGCTGCCGGGCGGCAGGTCGTAGTAGAGCGACCCGCGTCCCGTCTCGCCCGGCTCGAGTGTGACCGTCTGTTGGAGGCTGTCCGGGCAACCCTCGCACGGGCTGATCTCATGGCCGGTCCCGACGCTGTCGAGCAGCGCGAACTCGAACGCGCTCACGTTGAGGGGGCTGTCGCCCTCGTTGGTCAGGTCCACCTCGATGCGGGTGGACACGGTGCTCCCCGGGTCGAACTCGCCAGCAGCGAAATTGCCGTCCACTCCAGCGATGCGCAGGCGCAGTCCGCCGACGGCCACCGAGCCCTCGGTCGTCGCTTCAGGCGTGGGCGTCGCTTCCGGGGCCACGACTGCTGCGGACGCGCCGGACGAGGCGCTCCCCTCGGCCTCCTCGGACTCGCGTTCGAGCTGGGCCGCCAGGAAGCCGATGCCAACGGCGAAGGCCGTGAAGAGGAGGAAGAGGCCAAAGAACTGACGCCAGCGCAGCGGCCCGTCCACGCGCGCGCGCCGGCGCCGCTTCTTGCGTCCGAACGGGAGCTTCATGCCTCGATGGTTGCGAGCGCCCGGCGTCCTGTCAACGCGGGGGGTCCCGGACGGTGGTCGGCGACGACGACGACGTGCCGTCAATGGGGGGCCGGCGGGGTCGCGCCCTACCGGTCGTGCGTTACGCTGCTGGTATGCCCGCACTCCGGCTGCGCGACGAAGATGCCCGCATCGCCTACCTCGCCACGGTGTACCACCTCGGCCGTCCCGGGTCCGAGACCGACCCCGGCACGTTGCAGCGGCACGACATGGGGCTGCAGTCCGTGCACGACCGCATGGCCGAGCAACTGGGGCAGGCAACCATCGACGTCGAACTGTCGCCCTACCAGCTGGTGCGGCTCGGCGAGGCGCTGCTGGGCGTGTCCAATGAACTGAAGCAGTACGGTATGGCGCAGGGGCACTCCGCGGTGCCGGGCTTCCAGGACGCCATGGGAGCGCTCTACCCGGCCACGCGGCAAGAGCCCGGCATCGCGATGGACATCGTGCAGCACGCGGTCATGCTTCACCGCCGCCTGAGTACCGCGCTCGATCAGGCGCGGCAGGCCGTCGAGGAAGCCCGGGAGGAACAGCGCCGGGAACAGGAAGCCGCCTCGAAGCCGTGGTGGCAGGTCTGGCGGCGCGAATAGGGCGTCCGGGCGGGCATCGCGCGGCCGGGGCGCCGCTCGTTTAGATGCGGGCGCTCGCTGCTTGTGTGGAGCGAGGGGCCTGCCTAGAATCTGCTCCGAGGCTGGGGACTGACGCCGCGGGCGCGTCCGAACGGCCTCGAGACCACCGGAAAGGGAACCATCCGGGATGACGTACTTCATCACCACACCATGCATCGACGTCATGGACCAATCCTGCGTCGATGTCTGCCCGGTTGACTGCATTCACTTCGAAGAGGGCGTCGACAAGATGCTCTACATCGACCCTGACGAGTGCATCGACTGCGGCGCCTGCGAGCCGGCCTGCCCGGTCTCTGCGATCTACGCCGAAGACGACCTGCCCGAGGACCAGGAGATCTTCCGGGAGATCAACCCGCTGTGGTACCAGGACAAGGATGCGGCCCGCGCGAAAGTCCCTGCATAGGGACAGCGCCGCACACCGCGACCACCTCGAGGCCCCGCCCACCGGCGGGGTTTCGTTTTGTGGTCGGAGCGGCTGCCCTCGCTCTTGCCGTCGCCTCGACTGCTCGACAGTCGCGTACTTTGGTCGTCGGGAGACGCGCTGGGGGTGCACGCGGCTCCTCTCGGAGGACCTGCAGCACGGGCAGCAGATCGGCGGTTTGAGGATCGAGAACCCCTTCCTCGCCTGAACGGCCCTATAGCTCCCGCCGGTAGCGCACCTCGACCGCTGGCCAATCGAGGCCGCCCGCGGGGAACAGCCGCTCCGCGTGGGCGCCGTCCGGCGTCCAGCCGCCGATCTCGTAGAAGCGGCGGGCGCGCGCGTTGCCCTCCAGCACCCAGAGCACGACGGCTCGGTAGCCCCGCTCCCGGAGGTCGTCGAGGGCGTGCGCCATGAGGGCGCGGCCGATGCCTGTGCCGACGTACGCCGGGTCGAGGTGGATCCAGTGCAGGGTCGCCGTCCCCCGGCGGGAGGTCGCCGTCGTGCTCCGGGTCCGGCTCGTGCGTCCCACAGAATCCGGCCGGCACGCCCTCCACTTCGGCGAGCCAGAGGCGGAACGCCGGCGGGGGTGCGCCGAGCAGGCTTCGCCAGTCCGCGGCCCGGCGTCCCGCCGAGAGGCCGGCGAGGTACTCGGGCGCCGCGAGGCCGGCATAGGCGAAGCGGTGCGCGGCGACGTGGATGCGGCCCAGCGCCTCGGCGTCGTCGAGCGTCGCGAGGCGGATGCGCAGCGGCCCGGACATGTCGCGCGGGTTAGAGGCCGCGCAGGTACGGCAGGTCGTCGTGGGCGAGGCTGCCCTCGCCCTCCAGTGGATGGGCGGTGATGCGCACCTCCCCGTCCTCCAGCAGGTCGACGACCAGGACGTGGCCGCCGGCCTGGTTGCCGCCCAGGCCCTCGGGCGCACCGGAGTAGGCGGCGACCACGGACTCGCCGGCGGCGACGCGGGTCATCTGCTCCCAGTGGCCCAGCGCGACGTAGTCGCGTTGGGACTCGACCAGGTGCTGCTCGCGGATATGGAACGAGTGGTGCATCAGCGCCCGCGGGTGGATGAAGTGGCCGTGGCCGATGCCGATCTGCCACGGCGCGTCACCGCGCGGCGGTGGGCCCTCGAAGGGCATGAAGTCGAAGAGTTGCTCGGTATGGCTGCGGCCCCAGACCTCGACCTCGAGTCCATCGACGGCGACGGTCTCGCCCATGGGCTGGCGCATGATCTGGAGATTCTGCGCGAGCGCGGGCAGGTCCACGCGGTCGTACACGGAGCCGGGGCCGACGTGGTCGTGGTTGCCGGGTGCGATCACCACCGGGCGTTCGAGGCGCGCGATCTGCTCGGCCGCGAACGTCATGGTCTCTTCGCGCACGCGCGCGTTGTCGAAGAAATCTCCGGCGACCAGCATGAAGTCCACGCCCTCGCGCAGACCGATGTCGATCACGCGGCGGAAGCCGTCCTCCAGTTCGCGCCGCATGGACTCGCCGCTGGAGTCGTACGCGCCGAGGTGGACGTCGGACGTGTGGAGTAGTCGCAGACGCGGCTTAGCGGCCATCAGACGGCGATCTCGTCGTGCGATGGCACTGCGGGCCGCAAGGCCTCCAGGCGCGTCGTGAGCGCCGTCACGAGGCCCGTCAGCGGCACCCGCTCCTGCTGCATGGTGTCGCGGTCGCGGATGGTGACCGCCTGGTCGTCCAGCGTGTCGAAGTCCACGGTGACGCAGAGGGGCGTCCCGATCTCATCCTGGCGACGGTAGCGACGGCCGATCGACTGAGCATCGTCATACTGCGTGCGGAAGTGCGGCCCGAGCTGCTCCCACACCTGTCGCGCCGTCGGGACGAGCTTCTCGTTGCGGGAGAGCGGCAGGATGGCGACTGCCACCGGCGCGACGTGGGGGGCGAAGCGGAGCACGGTGCGCGTCTCGCCGCCCTCCAGCGTCTCCTCGTCGTAGGCGTCCATCATCAGCGTGAGCATCGTACGGTCGAGGCCCAGCGCGGGCTCGACCACGTGCGGGACGACGTGCTCGTTCGTCTCCGGGTCGAAGTAGGTCAGGGTCTTACCTGAGAACTTCGAGTGCTGCGTGAGGTCGAAGTCGCCGCGGTGGGCGATGCCCTCCAGCTCGCCCCAGCCCCAGGGGTAATGCACCTCGATGTCTGCCGTCGCCTTCGAGTAGTGCGACAACTCCTCGGGCGTGTGGTCACGGAGACGGAGGTGCTGGGGGCGGATGCCGAGTGAGTAGTGGAAGCGGAGTCGCTCCTTCTTCCAGTAGGCGTGCCAGTCCAGCGACTCGTCGGGGTGGCAGAAGTATTCCATCTCCATCTGCTCGAACTCGCGCGTGCGGAAGATGAACTGCTTCACCGTGATCTCGTTGCGAAACGACTTGCCGATCTGCGCGATGCCGAAGGGGAGGCGGCGGCGCGTGGTCTGCTGCACGTTCTCGAAGTTCACGAACATGCCCTGCGCAGTCTCCGGGCGCAGGTAGGCGGCGGACTCGCTGCTCTCCACCGGTCCGATGTTGGTGCGGAGCATCATGTTGAAGTTGCGCGGCTCCGTGAACTGGCCCACCGTGCCGCAATTCGGGCACGTGTTGTCCTCGATGTGGTCGGCGCGCAGCCGGGCCTGGCACTTCAGGCAGTCCACCATCGGGTCGTGGAAGACCTCGACGTGGCCGGAGGCCTCCCAGACGCGCGGATTCGTGACGATCGCCGCCTCGATGCCCACGACGTCCTGCCGCTGGTGCACCATCGAGCGCCACCAGAGGTCACGGATGTTGCGCCGCAACTCGACGCCTAGCGGTCCGTAGTCGTAGGTGGCCTCGAAGCCGCCGTAGATTTCGGCGGACGGGAAGACGAAGCCGCGCCGCTTGGCGAGCGAGGTGATGGTCTCGAGGTCGGCCTTGATCTCGGAGGCCGTCTCGGTGCGATCGGTCACGTGATCTCCAGCAACAGGGCCGCGCGACCGGCTGCCACGCGACGAGGGGATGGGGCCGCGAGCGTAGCATCGGGCGATCTTGCCCTCAAGGACGCGGCGAGGGCCTCGAGGGCCGTACGATCCTCAGGCTGGCGCCTGACAGGCGCGGCGAGGAGGACCGAAATGTCCGAGCAGCCACCATCGGCCAGCGAGCCGCGCGCATCGCGCACCACGAAGCCGGCGGGCTACTGGGAGCCGCATCCGCTGCCCTGGGGTTGGGCGGAGAGCCGCCTGGTCGAGGCGCGCAACTACTGGATCGCGTCGGTGGGCGCGTCGGGAGCGCCACACGCGAGGCCCGTGTGGGGCGCCTGGGTGGACGGCGCGCTCTGCTTCAGCAGCGGGTCGCGCATCGTTACGAACATCGAGGCCGAGCCGCGCGTCACCGCACACCTGGACAGCGGCGACGAAGCGGTGATCCTGGAGGGCACGGCTGAGGCGCTGAGCGACGCCGAGGCGATCCGTGGCTTCATCGAGGCCTTCAACCCCAAGTACCACTGGGACTTCACGCCCGAATCCGCCGGCGCCGTGATCGCGGTCCGGCCGCGCGTCGTGTTCGGGTGGGTATCCGACCCCAGCGGGCAGGATGGGGGCGCGCTGTTCTCGGCTTCCGGGACGCGATGGGACTTCGGCGGCTAGGGACCGCACCTCGCCCTCGATGCGCCCGCGCGCGCCGTTCCGTAAGATGCAGCCGGGCGATCGCGAGGAGGCTTGCATGCGGGTGCTCGTGTTGCTGGTGCTGGGGACGGCTGCCGGAGTGGCGGCCGCGGTCCTGGCCGCCGCGCGCGACGAGCACGCCGGTGCGCTGCCCTCGGGCCCAGCGCCGGTCCCGCTCACGGGCGGCAACACCCCGGGCGGGGGAGCGGACGGAGGCACGGCCCAGTGATGAACGGCACCGGAGACCCGAGCAAGCTCTGCATGATGGTCGTGTCCGACACGGACGCGGACAGTCTTATGGGCGCCCTCGTGGAGCGAGGATTCCCCGCCACCAAGGTCGGATCGACGGGCGGCTTCCTGCGGCGGGGCAACGTCACGATCTTCAGCGGCGTCACGGACGCCCGCGTGGACGAACTGGTGGGCGTGGTCACCGAGATCTGCCACGCGCGCAAGGAGTTCGTCCCGGTGCAGACCCTCCCCTTCCTGGGCGACGGGTCGTTCAACGCCGAACCCGTGGAGGTGCGCGTGGGCGGCGCGATCGTCTTCGTACTGGGGATCGACAGCTTCCACCGGATCTAGCCGGCGCATCCGGACCGACAGCCTACGAGACCGCGCGCGCTCCCTTGCGGTCGAGGCGTGGCTCGTCCACGGGTGCCGGCACGCGGTCCCAGACCGCGGCTGCACGTGGCAGCACGTCCGCGACATCCACGTCGTACTGGCGGCCCCCACCGGCCTCGATGAGCGCGAGCGCGTCCTGGTGCGACAGGGCGCCGCGGTACGGCCGCTGGGCGCGCAGGGCGCAGTATGTGTCCGCCACCGCGAGGATGCGCGGCGCCAGTTCCAGCTCGTCGACCGTCAGCATGGCGGGATAGCCGCGCCCGTCCGGCCGCTCGTGGTGCGCCTCGATCCAGGCCGGGATCGGGCCCAGGCCGGGGGCGCCATCCAGCAAGCGGGCGCCCAGCGAGGGGTGCCGGCGCATGGTCTCCATCTCCTCGATCGACAGGATCGAGGGCTTGTCCGTGATCTCCCGAGAGATGCCGAGTTGGCCGATGTCCAGGAGGTGGCCCGCGACGCGCAGCGCGCGTACCTCGCCCTCCGGGCGGCCGAGGCACTGCCCAAGTTCACCGGCCAGCGCCGACACGCGGGCGCTGCGGCCGAGTTCGCGCACGCCGACATCGACCACTTCGCCCATCACCTCGGCGGTGTGCTCCAGCTTGCGGATGGACGGGCGGCCATCGCCCGCCCCGGCGGCGCCCAGGATGCGCGGGAGCGAGTCGCTCCACAGCGAGGCCCAGAGGTGGTCGTCTTTGAGCACGGAGCGCAACGCGTCCGCGACCTCGCGGCCGACGGCCGCCACCGCGTCGTCCGGGCCCAGGCGCTGGAGGTCGGCACGCGCCCGCAGCGGGTTCACCATGCCATCGGTCTGGTCGCTAGCCCAGTGTGCCGCCGAGATGGCGAGCGACTCCACCGGGATCTCGCCCATGGCGCGGCCCTCGGGGTGACCTCGGCCGTCCCAGCGCTCGTGGGTGCCCGCGATCACGCGCGCCACATCCTCGTCGAAGCCAAAGCGGTGCGCGACCCAGGCGCCGCCCTGCAGGCGGCCGCCCTCGATGCGCACGGCGATGCCGGAGTCGTGGAGGAGCGCCGCGCGGAGGGTGCGGCGGCGGGCCGCGGCGTCCAGCTTGAGGCGCTCCACGATGCCGAGGGCGACCAGCGCGACTCGGCAGGCGTGCCCCAGGTCTTCCGCCTCCGCGAGGTCGAACGCCCCACTGAGGTAGGGGAGCAGGTCGGCGCGCCGCACCGGCTCGAGTTCGACATCGTCGACTTCCTCGGCCGCGATGAACGCGTCGTGCTCCTCGGCACTCGTGCGGGCGTCGGAACCTGGTTCCATGGGCATGCTCCCGGCCGTGCTGCATCCTGACGAGTCACCTCGCCATGCTTGTCTATATCGTCGGCAGGGCCGTCCTGAATCTGGAGTCCGCCGTTATGTCGCATCTGAGGCGACGGGTTGCGGGCGTCACCCCTCCCAATGAGAATCGGCACATGATCCTCGATGCGTTCGTCGTCGGCCGCCTGCAAGCAAATTGTTACGCCGTGGGCGACGAAGAGAGCCGCGAGGTGCTGATCGTCGATCCCGGCGACCAGGGCGAGGCGCTCGTCGAGGCGTTCCGGACGCGGGACTACCGCGTGACGGGCGTTGTGGTGACGCACCACCACCTCGACCACTCCGGTGGAGCGCACGAGGTCCTCCAGGCGCTGCCAGATGCCCGATTCTACATGCACGCGGCTGACTACCCGCAGATCGCCGCCAGTGCGCCCTCCGGCCCCGCGTGGTACGGCCGGGAGGTCGCGCCGCCTCGAGCGCCGGACCAGCTGCTGGAGCACGGGGACGTGTTGCGTGCGGGACGGCACGAGTTCCAGGTGTTGCACTGTCCCGGGCACACGCCGGGGCACGTCTGCATGGAAGGCGAGGGCGTGGTCTTCACGGGGGACGTGCTGTTCCAGGGCTCGATCGGCCGGCACGACTTCCCCGGCTCGGATGGCCCGGCGCTGATCCGGTCGATCCGCGACCACCTGCTGACGCTGCCCGATGAGACGGCCGTCTACTCGGGGCACGGGCCGGCCACCACCATCGGCGAGGAGCGGCGGCACAACCCGTTCCTCGTGAACCCTCGGATGACGCTCGGCTTCGACGTCGACTGACGATGCGCCGCGAGGTGCGGGCGGCGGCACGCTGCGCCACCTGACGGAGAAACGGAGAGCGGCCCATGCACCTCGTCGTGGACGGCAACAACATCGCCTGGGCCGGCTTCCACTCGCTACGCCGCGCGATGGGGGCAGAGACCCCAGAGCAGTATGTCCGCAGCGCCGGGCTGGGCCTCACGCAGAGCGTCCTCGGCCTGATCCTGCGGGCAGGCGAGCCGCCTCCCGAGCCAGGCGACCCGCACCCGCCGCAGCACGAGGTGTCGCGGGTCACCGTGGTCTTCGATGAGGGCCGCCCGCTGCGCCGGCGCACGATCTATCCGCCGTACCAGACCGGCCGCGAGTCCGACCCGTCGTTCATGGAGCACGAACGGCACGTACTCGCGGGCATCGCCGGCTTCATCGAAGGCATGCGGCACGCGCCCGTCACCATCCTCCGCGGCGTGAACACGGAGGCCGATGACCTGGTCGCCTGGACGGTCCTCGAAGACAACCCGGGCGTCCATGCCCGCGTCGCTTCCACGGACCGCGACTTCATGCAGCTGGTGGGCGGGGAGACGTCCATCTACAGCCCGGTGAAGCGAGTGGTGATCGATGCAGCGAACTTCCACGAGCACGCCTCGCCGAAGTTGAGCGACGGCACACCCGTGCTGTTCCCACGCGAGCGCTACCTGGACTACCGCGCCGCCAGCGGCGACGCCAGCGACGACCTGCCCGGTATCCCCGGCGTCGGCGCGGTGACGGCCGCGCGACTGGTGGCGTACGGCCCGCTCGATGCGTACTTCGACGACCCGACGCTGGCGGCCGAGGCGTGCGGGCGGCGGAGCGCGAAGGTGGAAGCGGCGTTCCGCTCCGGCGAGGCGCGCGAGGTCGTCGCACGCAACCGGGAACTCATGGACCTCCGCCGGGCCGTGCGGCACTACCCCTCGATGGCTGAGTACACCACGCAAGGGACGTGGGACGAAGGCGCGTTTGCCCGCTGGCTGCGGGACGATGTGCGGCCGGGGAACCTGGACCAGGACGCGGTCGTACAGGCCGTGGCAAAGCTGGCCGTGGACCGCGACGCGTAGGCCAAGCGGGCGGCTCTGAACGTAGGAGGCCGGCGCGTGAGCGCCGGCCTCCTGAATCTCCGCTCGGTGTCTGGCCTAAGTCAGGAAGAGCGGTCCGAACACGACGGCCACGATCGACATCAGCTTGAGCAGGATGTTGAGCGCGGGGCCGGAGGTGTCCTTGAAGGGGTCGCCCACGGTGTCGCCGACCACGGCGGCCTTGTGCGCCTCGGAGCCCTTGCCGCCGAGGTGGCCGGCCTCGATGTACTTCTTCGCGTTATCCCACGCGCCACCGGCGTTGGCCATCATCAGGGCGAGCACCGCGCCCGTACCGATGGAGCCCACCAGCAGGCCACCGAGGGCCTCCGGGCCGAGGAAGATACCGACGACGATGGGCGCGGCGACCGCCAGGACGCCGGGGATGATCATCTCGCGGAGCGCGCCGGTGGTCGCAATGTCGACCGTGCGGGCGTAGTCCGGGTCTTCGGTGCCCTCCATGATGCCCGGGCGCTCGCGGAACTGCCGCCGCACCTCGTTGACCATCGCCACCGCGGCGCGGCCGACGGCGCCCATCGTGAGGGCGCCGAAGACGAACGGCATGAGCGAGCCGAGCAGCAGGCCGATCAGCACATTGACGTCCAGCAGGTTGAACGAGGAGATACCGACCGTCTGTGCGTAGGTCACCATCAGGGCCAGCGATGTGAGCACCGCCGAGCCGATGGCGAAGCCCTTGCCCGTGGCCGCCGTGGTGTTGCCCAGGCTGTCGAGGGCGTCCGTCCGTTCGCGCACCTCGGGTGGCAGGTGCGCCTGCTCGGCGATACCGCCGGCGTTGTCGGCCACGGGGCCGTACGCATCGCTGGCGAGCGTGATGCTGAGCGGCGAGAGCATGCCCACGGCGGCCAGGGCGATGCCGTAGAGGCCGGCCAGCTCATAGGTGATCAGCGTGGCGCTGGCGATCGCCAGCAGCGGAATAGCCGTGGAGAGCATCCCGAGGCCGAGGCCACCGATGACGAGTGTGCCGGCGCCGGTCTCCGCCTGCTGAGCCAGTTTCTGGGTGGGACTGAACTCGTAGGCCGTGTAGTACTCGGTGGCCGTGCCGATCACCTGTCCGGCGACGAGACCGACGAGCACCGCCCAGAAGAGCTTGAAGTCCAGGTCCATCGCGAGGAGGGCGACGGCGGTCCCGACGAGTACGAGCCCGCTGGCGCCGAAGATGCCCGTGCGGAGCGCCCACAACAGGCGTCCCATGGACGCACCCTCGCTCGTGCGCACGAAGAACGTCCCGATGATCGAGGCGACGATCCCGATGCCCATGATGAGCATAGGCAGGACGAAGGCGTCCGATGAGTACTCGGCGACCGCCGACTCCTCGAAGAGGCCGTTCTCGCTGACGCCGATCACGGCGATGGTGGCGAGAGAGATGGTGGCGACGATCGAGCCGGTGTACGACTCGAAGAGGTCCGCGCCCATGCCGGCCACGTCGCCCACGTTGTCGCCCACGTTGTCCGCGATCGTCGCGGGGTTGCGGGGGTCGTCCTCGGGGATCCCGGCTTCGACCTTGCCGACGAGGTCGCCGCCGACATCCGCGGCCTTCGTGTAGATACCACCGCCGACGCGGGCAAAGAGGGCGATGGAGGACGCACCGAAGGCGAATCCGGCCAGCGGGCCGGGGTGCTGGAACAGGATGTAGAGGATCGCCAGGGAGCCCAGGCTCAGGCCCGTCACGGTCACACCCATGACGGAGCCGGAGGAGAAGGCCACGCGGAGCGCACCGTTCAGTCCGCCATCGCGTGCCTTGGCGGCGGTACGGACGTTGGCGCGGACCGCCACATACATGCCGACGTACCCCGCGAACGCGGACGCGAGCGCGCCGAGCACGTACGCGATCGCCGTCCTCGGGATGTCGGTCATCTCACCCTGCGCCTCGGGGTAGCGGTCCAGGGTGTCGTAGTCGACGAAGACCGCGAGCACGATGAAGGCGGCGCCCACAAAGAAGGCCAGAAACGTGTATTCACGGCGCAGAAAGGCCGCGGCCCCCTGTTGGATGGCCGCGGCGATGGTGCGCATCGTCTCGTCACCCTCGTCCTCCGCAAGGACCCTCCGGGTGAGGATCACCGCGAAGACGAGGGCGAGCACAGCTGCCGCCACCGCGAAGTAGAGAATCTCCAATTGCTCCCGTCCTCCCATGCTGGAGCGCGGGGAGCGTCGCCCGCGCCGGTTGGCCATCTGCCCGCAATGCCGCGCTGGCCGCGCGGGAATGTACCATCACGCGCCCGTAGCGGCATCCGGCGAAGCTGGCCACAGGGGCCGCCGAACGTCGGGCCGTGCTATTGGGTTACAGGTCTTTGATCGGGTCCGGGAGTTCGCCGTCGCGGGCGGCATCGATCATCTGGCGCGTCTCCTCGGGGACGTCCATGCCGTAGTCCTCGAAGCGCTTCTCCACCCAGCGGCCGATCTGCCGCGGGTCCTTGTAGGCATCCTCGGGCCGGCCCCCGGCGCCCGGTACACCAAGTTCATCGAGCACGTCCTGATCCGTCTTGGTCCGCGCCACGCGCGACATGAGCCGCTTCATGCGGGTGGAGCCGCAGTGCTCGCAGCGTGCCTTCACCTCGGCGTGGGCGGAGCGCACGAAGACGCTGCTGACGTGCTCACACTTGCCGCAGCGGTACTCGTAGATCGGCATCAGGCGTCCGGCTCCGAGGGCGCGGAGATCTGCTCCTTCTTCCGCTCGATGCGGTGGCGGAGCGTATGCGCGGCGTCCACGCGCTCCACGGGGTCCTCGCCGGCGTCGGCCTTGTCGGCCAGGGTGCGGAAGTCCGAGCCCAGCTCGCTGTCGTACTGCTCGCCCATGCGGCGCGCCCAGCGGGAGAACCCGGCGACATCACCGGACTCCATACGCCCCATCTCCTGCTCGAGGTCGATGCTGTCGATGCGCTCACCCTCCGAGCGGGCGCGCGCGAAGCGCGAGACCACGCGCTTCAGGCGACGGCTGCCGCACTCCGGACAAGCCGGCCGTTTCGCCTCGGCGGCCGCGGCGACGGACCGGAAGAAGACATCGATGCGTCGCTCGCAGCCGGCGCAGTCGTACTGGTAGATGGGCATGGCGGAAGTGTAGCGGGGGCGCCGGACGCGGGCCAGACGGGCTCAGCCCTCTCCTCCGTCGTCCGTTCGCGGGCGCCTCTCCTTCCGTTCGTGGTGAGCTTGTCGAACGACGTGACCGGGACACCGAAGCGTCTCACCCAGCCCCTCGACAGGCTCAGCAACCGTCTCTCTTTAGGCTGGGTACCAGGCCGTTTGTCGGCGAGCGACGGAGGCGAGGATGGTGAGCAGCTTGCGGGTGCAGGCGAGGAGGGCGAGCTTCTTCGGCTTCCCGGCAGCCAGCAGCCGCTGGTACATCGGGCGCACCGCCGGGTTGAACCGCGTGGCCACCAGCGCTGCCATGTAGAGCGTGCGCCGTACGCCCGCACGGCCGCCCCAGATCCGTCGCTTCCCGCGGTGCCGGCCGCTGTCCTGGTTGAACGGTGCGACGCCGGCGAGGGCGGCCAGCTCCCGCCGGTCCAGGGTGCCCAGCTCCGGGAGTTGCACGAGCAGGGTGCGCGCGGTCTGCGGCCCCACCGCCGGCACGCTGCGCAGCAGCCGCTCCTGCTCGGCCAGCACCGGCGCCTCGGCGATGGCCTCGTCCAGCAGGCGCTCGAGCACGGCGAGCCGCTGCTCCAGCTCCTCGACGAGTCCGGCGATCAGCCCCTGCACCACCGCCGGTGCCTCCTCCAGCCGCTGACGCTCGGCGACCAGCATCTTGAGGAGCTGCTCTCGACGGGTGAGCAGGGCCTCCAGCCGCTCCTCTTCTGGTGTAGGCGGCGTCCACAACCGCGGCTGCATCGCCCACCCGAAGCGAGCGATGACGCGCGCGTCCAGGCGGTCCGTCTTGGCGAGGTGGCCGCCCGCCTGTGCGAAGCGCCGCACCTGTCGGGGGTTCACCACCGCGACCGGCACCCCCGCGGCCGCGAGGGCCGCCGCGACCTGCCGTCCCCAGCGCCCGGTGGCCTCCACCACCACGAGCGCCGGCGACCGGCGGCTCAACTGGTGCGCGAGACGCTCGCGGCCTCGTCGGTCGTTGTCGACCTGCCACTGCGCGCCCCCGTCGACCGCCACGTCCAGCGTGCCCTTGGCGACGTCGATGCCGATGTACGAACCGGTGTCCACGCGATCCCTCCGCTACACTGGCCCTGCTCCAGCCCTGCCTTGTATGCGGGCCCTGTGCCCACTCAACCGTTCGGGCCTCGGAGCAGGAAGCTGGGGCGGGACGACCTCGCTGAGCCACGGTCCCACAGACCCAGGGCGAATCGGTCCGTCCCGCCCCCCGTTCCTCCGCACCGCCGCATTCTCAGCCCAGCGCGAGATACAAGGGCGAGCGGAGCGGGGCAGCATGCCCTCGACAGGCTCAGGGAGAACGGACGCGGGCTCAGTTGCCCTCCACGGCGTTCTGGATGTGCTGCAGCTTGCCCACCTCGCCGCTGACGGTGAGGTCGATGGCGACGACATCGATGCGCAGGTCCTCCGGGAGGTCCGGGTGCTCCGCGATGTAGGCCTCGGCCAGGGTGCGGAGCCTGGCTTCCTTGGCGGGGGAGATGGACTGGATCGCGCCGCCGGTGCGGCTGGAGCGGCGCAGCTTCACCTCGACGAACACGAGCGTGCCGTTGTCCTGGACGGCGATCAGGTCAATCTCGCCTTCGCGGCGGCGCACGTTGCGCTCCACGATGCGATAGCCCTGGTTCTGCAGGTAGTCGGCGGCGAGGCGCTCGCCGGCCTCACCCAGGCGCCGCGTTCGGTCGGTCATCGGTCCATTATCCCATCACGGCCCGGCGCACCGGGGCGAACGAGAGCCGGTGAATGTTGCTGTACCCCAGGCGCGCGAGCGCCGCGCGATGTGCCGGGGTGGCGTATCCCTTGTTCACGGCCAGGCCATAACCGGGGAAGACCTGGTCCAGCTCGCACATCATCCGGTCTCTGACCACCTTCGCCAGGATGCTCGCCGCGGACACCGAGATGCAAAGCGCGTCCCCGTCCACGACCGCCACCTGCTCCAGTCCCCCGTCCACAACCTCGCGGCCGTCGACGATGAGGCAGTCCGGCGCCTGGGACATGGCCTGCACCGCCCGGTGCATAGCCAGCCGCGTGGCGCGCAGGATGTTGATCTGGTCCACCACCTGTGGCGAGACCACACCGACGCCCCATTCCGTCCGCTCCCGGATGATCGCCGCCAGTTCCTCGCGCTGCGCCGGCGAGACCAGTTTCGAGTCGCGCAGCCGGCCGATCCAGCGCGCTCGAGGGCTGTGTCCCGATCCAGTGTGCGGGATGACGACCGCAGCCGCGACGACCGGACCCGCCAGCGGGCCTCGTCCCACCTCGTCCACGCCGGCGACGCGCTTCGCGCCGGTGCGCCACAGGTGGCGTTCGGTGCGCCAGGTGGGGCGGATGGCCCTCGGGTTGCGGTCGACAGTGGTGCGCGGCATGGGACATCCTAGGCAGGACGATATCGAGCAGACAACTGATCCGTTCCATCGCGACACCACGACGGGGAGGTTCCTTCGTCCCGGCCGCACTCTATGATGCGCCCGCACGGCAATGTGTGGGCCACCCGCCAGGTGGCCCACCGGCCGTCCAACGACGCCAGGAGCGCCAACAAGCACCCACAACACGAAGGAAGGCTCCCATGCCCATCGTCCGCATCGAGATGCTCCCGGGGCGCTCGCTGGCGCAGAAGCGCGAGCTGGCGCGCGTGATCACGGACGCGGTGTGCAATATCGCGCACACCGCGCCGGAGGACACGCTGGTGCTGTTCTCCGAGTACTCCGTGGAGGACTGGGCGACGGACGGGAAGCTGTACGTCGACCAGGACGACGAGGACGAAGACGAGGACTGAGTCCCCCCTCGGGCAAGGCGCGGCAGTGCAGCGTTCCTTACGCGCTTCCGATAATAGGTTGTGATTCCCTCGGGCCAGCCGTGGGGAATCGGGTGTTACAATCAGATACAGCGGACGCCCCATCGCGGCGTTCTGGCGGCTATCTCCGTCCCGCTCGTCAGGCGCCGGCCCGGCCAGTGCAAGACGCGAATCGATCCGCGAGTGGCCCCCGGCCCCCGGCGCCGGTGAGTGTGGAAGCCAACGCCAATGAGTTCACGCTGGATGCGTAATTCCTTCATCTACCTGCTGATCCTCGTTGCGGTCGTCCTCGTCGTGGTCATGGTCTTCCGACCGGCCGGCGGCGGACAAGACATCCCGCTGGGCGAGGTGATTCAGCGCGCCCAGGCCGGTCAAATCGACCGCATCGAGGTGAACGGCGATAGCCTCACCGTCCACATTCAGGACCAGACGGAGCCGGCGCAGTCCCGCAAGGAGTCCTCGGCCTCGATCGAGGAGATCCTGCGCGAGAACAACGTGCCGGTGGGTTCCGCCGAAGGCGCCGTGCAGATCGAGGTCGCCTCGCCCAGCGGGCTGGGCAACGTCTTCGGGCTGCTGCTGAACTTCCTGCCGCTGATCATCTTTGGCGCCATCCTGATCTTCATGATGCGCCAGGCCGGCGGCGCCAATAACCAGGCGATGTCGTTCGGCAAGAGCAAGGCGCGGATGTTCACCGGCCAGAAGCCGACCGTGACGTTCCTGGATGTCGCCGGGCAGGACGAGGCGAAGCAGGAGCTCCAGGAGGTCGTCGAGTTCCTGAAGTACCCGGAGAAGTTCGCGGCCGTCGGGGCGCGCATCCCGCACGGTGTGCTGCTGGTAGGCCCTCCCGGCACCGGTAAGACCATGCTCGCGCGCGCCGTCTCGGGCGAGGCGGGCGTGCCGTTCTTCTCGATCTCCGGTTCCGAGTTCGTGGAGATGTTCGTGGGTGTCGGCGCCAGCCGTGTGCGCGACCTGTTCGACCAGGCGAAGCGCAACGCGCCGGCCATCGTGTTCGTCGACGAGATCGACGCGGTGGGCCGCCAGCGTGGCGCCGGGCTGGGCGGCTCGCACGACGAGCGTGAGCAGACGCTGAACCAGATCCTGGTCGAGATGGACGGGTTCGACAGCAACTCGAACGTGATCGTGCTCGCTTCGACGAACCGCCCGGACATCCTGGACCCGGCGCTGCTGCGCCCGGGCCGTTTCGACCGGCAGGTCACACTGGACCTGCCGGACGTGAAGGGCCGCCGAGCGGTGCTCGACGTCCACTCGAAGGGGAAGCCGTTCGAGCCGGGCGTGAACCTGGAGACGATTGCCAAGCAGACGCCGGGCTTCTCCGGCGCGGACCTGGCCAACCTCGTGAACGAGGCGGCCATCCTGGCTGCGCGGCGCAACAAGAAGCGCATCTCCATGGGCGAGCTGAACGAGGCTGTCGACCGTGTGATCGCCGGCCCGGAGCGCAAGTCCCGCGTGATCACGCCGGAAGAGAAGAAGATCGTCGCCTACCACGAGGGCGGGCACACGGTCGCCGGCTACTTCACGCCGCGGGCGGACACGCCCTTCAAGGTGACCATCGTGGCCCGCGGTATGGCCGGCGGGTTTACCCGCATGTTGCCGGACGATGACCGCCGCCTACAGGACCGCTCCTACTACGAAGCGATGATGGTGTACGCGCTGGGCGGCCACGTGGCCGAGGAGATGGTCTTCGGCGAGATGACCACCGGTGCCCACAACGACATCGGCAAGGTGACGGCGATCGCGCGTGACATGGTGACCCAGTGGGGCATGAGCGACCGGCTCGGCCCGCGCACCTTCGGCAAGCGCGAGTCCATGATCTTCCTGGGCCGCGACATCTCCGAGCAGCGCGACTACTCGGAACGCACGGCCGAGGAGATCGACGACGAGGTCCGCCGCCTGATCGACGAGGCGCACGAGCGCTGCCGCAAGGTGCTGGCCGAGCACCGCGAGGAGCTGGACCGGCTGGCCGCGGCCCTGGTGGAAGTCGAGACGATCGAGGGTGACGAGTTGCTGCGGATCCTGGGCCCGGCGCCCGGCCGCCGCCTCCCGGACGACCTCTCGGACACGGACGTGCTGGAGGCGCCAACGCCTACCCCGCGCTCCGAGGACGAGCGCAAGGAAGACGAGGAAGAGGAGGAGCGCGCGCAGGGCCGCCCGGGCCTCGCGTGGGGGCAGCAGAACATCGCCCCACCGCCCGCCGAGTAACGCGAGCGGACGCCCGAAGGACGAACGACCAACGAGGGCCGGCTCAACGCCGGCCCTCGTGCTGTGTCCGGCCTCGATGACCGTTCAGGGCGCGCCGAACATGCCGTAGTAGCGGGTGACTTCGAACTCGTAGATCAGGCGCTGCTCCTCGGCCATGATGCGGAGGAAGTCCTCCTCCGATTGCGGCTCGCCGAACCACATCAGGTGGCCGGGCTGCGACTGCCCGGCCATCCCCTGCTGGAGGGTGCGGAAGAAGCGCAGGTTCTGCTCGGGCGCCTCCGGACCATCGAGGACCGTCACGGTCGCCTCGATGCCCGCCCAGACCGCGGGGTTGGCGGGGTCGAAGACGAAGAGGGTGGACCGCGGGTCACGGCGCACGTGACGCGTGCGCACCCGCCCCTGCGTGCCGGAACTCCAGAGCCGCCCGTCGACCATGCCGACGCCGACACGCGCCACGTGGGGCGTCCCATCAGCGCGTAGGGTCGTCATGACCGCCGCCCGGTGCTGCTCAAGGAATGTGCGGAGCCGATCGTCCATGCGTGCCACCTCCTGGTCAGGAGCATGGTAGCCGTAGCGGCCGGGACTACTCGGAGCGGCCGACGGTGGTGACGGCACTGTCACCGTCGTCCACGCCGGTGCCCGCCGCCTCGAAGGCGGCTTCGTGCTCCGCAGCTCGCTCGGTCGCCTCGCGGCGCAGTTCCTCCATGCGTCTCTGGAAGGCCCGCTGCACCACAAGGAACCACGCGGCGGCGAGGACGGCGAGGCCAATACGGAGCAGCGGGTGCTCCTCGAGTTTGCCCTCGTCCGTGAGTACGGCCGTGCCGAAGACGACGCCGGCGCCGACCCAGGCCGTATTGGCGATGGCGGCGCCCAGGTAGTCGAGCGGCATCCAGACGCGGAGCGGCATCCGCAGGGCGCCGGCGCCGAAGGGGCCGACGGCACGTGTGATGTTGTGCAGGTGATAAAATGGGATCAGCCAGCGTCCACGGCCCTTGATCAGTGCCGCGCCCATGCGGAGTTGCGGTCCGAACCTCGTGGTCTGGAGGCGGTCGCCGCCCCACCGGCCCGCGGAGTACGACACCGTGTCGCCGATCATCGTGCCGAGCACGGCGATGCCCCAGACCAGCAGGACTTCCGGCCAGTCCGCGGCGGCGTTCGCGCCGCCCAGGAACATCACGAGCACGCCCGGGAAGACGATCCCGAGCCCGATCGTCGCCTCGGCCAGCGCGGCGAAGAAGACGATGGGTACGCCGAAGCGGTCGAAGAGGTCGCGGACGAAGAGGAGAATCTGGTCTGTTAGCCAGCCGAGGGCGTCATAGGGCGCGGTGATGATGTCGAGGAGGAGGTCCAGGGAGGCCGTCCGAGTCCGTTGACCACTAAGGCGAGTGGTATCTACACTCAACTCTACCCAGAAACCGGAAGAGGCGATATGTACGCGATCATCCGCAGCGGCGGAAAGCAGTACCGCGTGCGCGAAGGCGACCGCATCGCCGTCGAGCGGCTCGAGGCCGCCGAGGGCGACACGGTCACCATAGGCGACGTGCTCCTGCTGGAGGCTGACGGCAACATGCAGGTCGGCACGCCCGTGGTGGACGGAGCGTCCGTCACCGCTCGTGTGGAGCGCCAGATGCGCGACCGCAAGGTGACGATCTTCAAGTACAAGAACAAGACCCGGAAGCGCACCACCCGCGGCCACCGTCAGCACCTGACCGAACTGACGATCACCGGCATCGCGGGGGCTTAGGCCACCGGCTCACCGAGCACTCGAGGGACAGCAGCATGGCGCACAAGAAGTCCGGCGGCTCCAGCAAGAACGGCCGCGACTCGAACGCGAAGCGCCTGGGCGTGAAGGCGTACGACGGGCAGGCGGTGACCGCGGGCTCGATCATCGTGCGCCAGCGCGGCACGCGCATTCACCCGGGCGACCACGTGGGCGTCGGCCGCGACCACACGCTGTGGGCGCGGGTGGAGGGCACGGTGAAGTTCGCACCGTACGCCAAGGGCCGGCGCAAGAAGGTCTCGATCATCCCCGTGGCCTGAGCGGCCACGAGAAGGACACACCATGAAGCAGGACATCCACCCGGAGTACGTTGAGTCCACCATCACCTGCGCCTGCGGACACAGCTGGACGACCCGCTCGACCAAGGCGCAGATGCACGTGGACGTCTGCTCCGAGTGCCACCCGTACTACACGGGCGAGCAGCGCATCGTCGACACCGCGGGACGCGTCGAGCGCTTCCGCCGCCGCTACGCCAAGGCGCAGGGCAGCGGGACGTCTTCATAGCCCGATCTGACACGGACCAGCGCGAAGAGGGCGGCCGGTTGGCCGCCCTCTTCTCGTTGTGCGCCCACGACAACCGGCACGTGCGGCGGGCCGCCGCAGGCAACCGTCAGCGTGGGGCCTCGTCTCTGGCTCTCCCCTCACCTATCCTTCGCCCGTGAACTCACCCACGTACGGCGGGCAGGCGGTCATCGAGGGGGTGATGATCCGGGGCGTGCGTGCCGTGGGAATCGCGGTGCGCCGTCCGAGCGGCGAGATCGTCAGCCGCGTGCAGCCGCTGCGCGGCGTTTACACGAGCCCCCTGCGGCGCATCCCCGGGCTTCGAGGCATGATCGTGCTCTGGGAGTCGCTGGGCCTGGGTATGAAGGCTCTCATCTGGTCGGCGGCCGTCGCCGCCAACGAGGTGGACCACAACGGCGATGCGACCCCCGTGGGCTTCGCCGGGTGGGCGATGCTCATCGGTACGCTCCTTCTCGCCTCCGTGGCATTCTTCGCGGGGCCCGTCCTCGCAACTGCCTGGCTGGACTCGGTGCTCCCGGCGGCCTGGATGGCCGTGATGGTGGAGGGCGTGCTGCGCCTGGCGGTCTTGCTGGGCTACATCTGGGCGGTCGGCCGCTCGGACGATGTCCGGCGGTTGTTCCAGTACCACGGCGCCGAGCACATGACGATCGCCGCCTTCGAGGCGGGACACGACCTGCACGTGCCGGGCATCCGCCGCTACCGCAAGGAACATCCGCGCTGTGGCACCTCGTTTTTGCTCACGGTGGCATTGGTGGCGGTCCTCGTGTTCGCGTTCATCGGCACAGAGCCACTGTGGTGGCGCTTCGCGTCACGCATCGTCCTGATGCCCCTGATCGCGGCGGTAGCCTACGAGGTGATCCGCTTCGCCGGCTTCCACCACACCCGCCCGGTGGTGCGCTGGATCTTCTCCGCCAACCTGGCGCTGCAGCGGCTGACGACCCGGCCGCCGGACGACGAGCACATCCAGGTGGCCCTCGCCGCCCTCGAGTGCGTGCGCGCGGAGGAGAAGGCGCTGGTCGCCGCCGCGCGGTAGGCGCGCGGTCCCTGCCTGGAGTCCGGGACCTTCGTCAGGTGTGTTGGCGGCCCCCAGTGTTATAATCACGACAAAGTCAGTCGAGTTCATCGAGATCACCGGGGGTCACTATGGAGGCAGGCTACCGAGTCGACCGCAACACGCTCCGGACCAACCAGGCCTTCATCGTCGGGGGCACCGTAATCGCGTTCGTCCTCGGCGCCGAGGTGGGCGTCTGGCTGATGCTGTTCACCGGCCTGGTCATGGCGCTGGGGACGCTGCACCCGCGGTTCGCCCTCTTCAAGCAGGTACACACGCGCATCCTGAGGCCCCGCGGCTGGCTCGGCGCCGACGTACACGCCGAGGACCCGATGCCGCATCAGTTCGCGCAGGGGATGGGCTCGGTCGTGCTGCTGGCGGCCGTCGTCGCCCTGCTGGCGGGGGCGACCACACTCGGCTGGGTGCTGAACTGGGTCGTGGCCGCGCTGGCGTTCGTCAACCTCTCGGTGCAGTTCTGCGCCGGGTGCTTCGTCTACTTCCAACTCGACCGCCTCGGGCTGTTGCCCCGTTCGATCGCCTCGAGCCGCGCCGCCCGATGATCGAACGCGCGCTCCTCGCACTTGTCTTCGTCGCCTCGTTCGCGGCCGTGATCGCGATCGCGCGGGCGTGGCTACGCCGCCGCGACCGGCGGATCGTCGAGCGCCTGCGCGCGGGCACGCCCCCGGGTGACGGCGGCGAGGTGACGCCCCGCATCGTGTACTTCACCACGGAGACCTGTGTGGTCTGCCGGGTCCAGCAGGAACCGGCCATCGAGCGGCTGCGGGAGCGGGTCCCGGCCTTGCGCGTCGAGCGACACGACGCGGTGGCGGAGGGTGTCCTGGCGCACGAGTACGGAGTGCTCTCGGTGCCGACGACCGCCGTCTACGCGCGGGACGGGGAGTTGGTGGCGGTGAACCGCGGCTACGCGCCGGCCGCGGTCCTGCTGGCACAACTCGAGGGCCTCGACCCAATGCTGGATGGTGGCGCGGCCATGGCGTCCGACGCGCTCGACGGCGCGACCAACCACTGACCGATGCCCTACGATCGGCGGGATATGGCACGCATCCCGCCGCGACACGCGCACACCCGAGCCACGGAGCACCGATGATCACCGTCCTGGCCGGGGGCGTCGGCGCCGCGCGCTTCCTCGCGGGCCTCGCGCAGCGCGTCTCCCCGCGCGAGGTCACAGCGATCTGCAACGTGGGCGACGACTTCGAATGGCACGGGCTGCACGTCTCACCCGACATCGACACGGTCATCTACACGCTCGCGGGCATCGAGGGTGAACTGGGTTGGGGTCTGCGGGACGACACGCGCGTCACCCTGGCGGCGCTCGCGGGGTTGGGCGCCGAGGCGTGGTTCGGCATCGGTGACCGGGACCTGGCGACGCACCTGCTGCGGACGGAACGGCTGGGCGCGGGCGTGCCGCTGAGCGCCGTCACGGCCGAACTGGCACGCGCACACGGCATCGAGGTGCGCCTGCTGCCGGTGACGGATGACCCGCACCCGACGATGGTGCTCACGGGCGAGGGCGAGTTGCCCTTCCAGGAGTACTTCGTGCGGCGGCGTGCACAGGACGCCGTCCGAGGCTTCCGCTTCCCCGGCGCACTCGATGCGCGGCACGCACCGGGCGTCATCGAGGCACTGCGGGAGGCCGAGGTGGTGGTCATCGCGCCGAGCAACCCGTTCGTCTCGATTGACCCGATGCTCCAGGTACCGGGTGTGCGGGCGGCGCTGGAGCAGACGCGCGCAAGACGGGTCGCGGTGTCGCCCATCGTGGGTGGCCAGGCCATCAAGGGCCCCGCCGCGGCGATGCTGGGTGCGCTGGGCCACGAGGTCTCCGCGCTAGGTGTCGCGCGCCTCTATCGAGGGCTCATCGACACCTTCGTCCTGGACACTGTGGACGCTACCCTCGTGCCGGACGTGGAGGCCCTGGGAATGCGGGCTGTAGCCATCGACACCATGATGCAGGGCGACGACGGGCGTCGGCGCGTGGCCGCCGGCGTGCTCGAAGCGCTCGATGTGTCGCCGTCGTGAGCGCGGGCGGCCTGCGCATCGCCGTGATCGTGCCGGTGCAGCACGCCGGGCGCGGCAAGTCGCGCCTCGCGCCGCCGTTCGACGCGGAAGCGCGCCGGGCGCTGGTGCAGGGGATGCTCGCCGACGTGCTGGCAGCGGTACGGGCGGCGCACGAGGGCCTGCTACTTGTCGTGAGCCCGGACAACGGCCACGAGGCGGCGGCGCGCGCGCAGGGGGCGGCGCTGCTGCTCGACGACGGCTCCGGCTACAACCAGGCCGCGCTCTTCGCGCTGCAGTCGGAGGTGCTGCGGGACATCGACGCGGCGCTGATTCTGCCCGCGGACCTGCCCCAGTTGCGCCCGGAGCACGTGCGCGTGCTCCTCGATGCGCTCGGCGGCCTCGAGGCCCCCGGCGTGCTGCTCGTGCCCTCTGACGACGGGGGCACGGCGGCCCTGGGGCTGCGGCCGCCCGAGGCGATGGCGCCGGTCTTCGGCGTGGACTCGGCGCGCCGCCATCGCGCACGGGCGCATGCGCTGGGGCTGGCGCTCGTCGAGCCGCCGCTGAGCGACCTGTCTGTGGATGTGGACACGTTGGAGGACCTGCTGGAGGTCCGCCAGGACGTGGGTCCGGCGACGGCACGCGCGCTGGCGACGTCCGCGCTGCCGGCGCTGGAGGAGATGCCGGCGCTCGAGGAGTCCGTGTGAGCATCGATGACGCGATCCGCCGCCGGCGGTCGATCCGCGGGTTGCAGGGGCCTCCGCTGGAGCCAGCCGAAGTGGAGCGGCTGGTCGCGCTGGCGCTGACCGCGCCGGCGCCCCACCACACGCAGCCGTGGCGCTTCGTCGACATCTCGCCGGATCGGCGGGACACTCTCGCGACCGCCATGGGCGCAACGTGGCGAGCCGACATGGAGCGTGACGGCGTGCCCCGGGCGCAGCAGGAGCGGGCCCTGGCGCGCTCGCGGAGGCAGGTCGAGGAAGCGCCCACGCTGCTCCTCGGCTGCCTGGTGCCCGACGGGCTGCGCCGCTACGAGGACGACCGCTGGCGCGCGGAGTGGGGGCTGGCGCAGCAGTCCTTCGGGGCGGCGATGCAAAACATCCTGCTGTCCGCCTCGGAAGCTGGCCTCGGCGCCTTCTGGATCTCCGCGCCGCTGTATGCGGGAGACGCCGTACGCTCCGCCCTCGGCCTCGATGCTGAGTGGGCGCCACAGGCGTTCATCGCCCTGGGCCGCCGCGACGCGGCCTACCAGCCGTTCGACCGGCCCGAGCCGGACCTCGGGCGGCACGTCGTGCGGCGGTAGACAGGGACGCGCCCCTGCCGTCCCAGACTGCCGAGGGGAGCAAGGCCTTGCGCGCCCAACCGGCGCCTCAGTCCGCCAGCTCCAGCATCCCCGGCAGGTCGTGCAGCGAGTCGATGCGGGCGACGTCGGCCTCGAGGGCACGGCGGCGGCGGTCCACGAGGATGGCGGGCATGCCAAGGGCGTGCGCGGGGTGAATGTCGTTCTCAAGACGATCGCCAACCGAGACGGCCGTCGCCGGCGCACCACCGACGGCCTCCAGGGCGCCGAGGAAGAAGCGCGTGTCCGGCTTGGCAACGCCCGCGACCTCGGCGTGGTGGACGGCGGTCAGGTACGGAAAGAACGCCTGCGCATCGAGGGCGGCGTTACCGTTGCTGGCAGCCACCAGCGTGAACCCACGTTCGCAGAGATCGCGAAGCACCGGCTCGACATCGTCGTAGGGGCGCAGCGCCTCATCGCGGACGCGGTAGTACGTGGCGCTCACTTCCACGACCGCCTCGGGCGTGGTGACGCCGCCTTCGACGAGCACGCGACGGAAGGACTCGTCGCGGATCTCGCGGAGGGTGCGTGCGCCCCATTCCTCGGCGTAGACCAACTCGCGGAACTGACGCAGGTCTGCCGCTGTCACCACACCGCCGCACAGCTCGGAGGCATGCGCCGCCGAGGCCTCGAGGGCGGCCACGAGCGCCGCTTCGAAGTCGACGAGGGTACCGTCGACATCGAGGATGACGTGGGAGACGCGAAAGGTAGGGCGCTGCTCGGCCATCGCGCGCCCTCCCAGCTTCGCCTAGGCGTCCTGCGAGCGGTCGAGTACGACCACGCGCTCGGTCACGTCGTCCGCTTCGACGAAGTCGCTGTGTGCGCCGGTGTGGCAGACGGCGCCCGTCAGCTCAACCTGGACGAGCAGGACGTCCTGGTCGCAGTCGGTCTTCACGCCCACGACATTGAAGTAGTCTCCCGACGTGGCGCCTTTGTGCCAGACCTCCTGGCGGCTGCGCGACCAGAAGACCGCCTGCCCGATCTCGAGGGTCTGGCGCAGCGTCTGTTCGTTCATGAAGCCGACCATCACGACCTCGTTGGTCTCGGCTACCTGGATGATGGCCGGGATCAGGCCGCGCTCGTCGTATTTCAGGTCGTCTGGTGCGTAGACGCCGAAGGGCGCCTCTGCGGTGTCGGTCATAGTCTCGGATCCTTCGCTGTGCCGCCGATGATGCGCTGCCCTGCGCTACACCTCGACGGCTGACTCGGCGTCCGCGGGCCGCATCGGCAGGCCGCGGTCCGCCAGGTAGCGCTTGAGGAAGGGGATGTCGTATTTGCCGAAATGGAAGATCGAGGCGGCCAGCACCGCGGCCGCGCCACCCTCGGTGAGCGCATCGTAGAGATGCTCCGGCTCGCCCGCGCCACCCGAGGCGATGACTGGCACCTCGACGGCGTCGCTGATCGCGCGGAGCAGCGCGAGGTCGTAGCCGTCCTGGTGGCCGTCCGTGTCCATGGAGGTCACCAGCAACTCACCCGCGCCGCGCTTGACGGCCTCGCGCACCCACTCGATGGCGTCGCGGCCGGTGGGAGTGCGTCCGCCGTGGGTGTAGACCTCCCACGACTGCGGCTGGCCGGCGGTCGAGGGGCGGCGCTTCGCGTCGACGGCCACGACGATGCACTGAGAGCCGAAGCGGTGCGCGCCCTCCTCGATGACCTCGGGGCGCTCGATGGCGGCGGTGTTGACGGAGACCTTGTCGGCGCCCATCTCGAGCATCATGCGCATGTCGTCACCGCTGCGGACGCCGCCGCCCACGGTGAGGGGGATGAACACCTGGTCGGCGGTGCGGGCGATCATGTCGTAGACGCTCGCGCGGCCGTCCGAGGACGCGGTGATGTCCAGGAACACCAGCTCGTCGGCGCCCGCGAGGTCGTACTTCGCGGCGAGTTCCACCGGGTCACCGGCGTCGCGCAACTCGACGAAGGAGACGCCTTTTACGACGCGCCCGTTGTCCACGTCGAAGCATGGGATGATGCGCTTGGTCAGCATGGATCCAGTATGCGAGATGCCGGGCGTGAGCGCGCGGGGCCCCTTCGACAGCGGACGGCGATGTGCTAGCTGGCGGCGAACACTGCCTCGCGGAGCTGCATCTGGCCGCTGTAGAGGGCAGCGTTGATGATGGCGCCCTCGACCCCGCAATCGGCCAGCCGCTGCACATCCTCGACGGTCGAGACGCCACCGTTTGCGATCACGGCGACGGAGGTGTCGGAGATGAGCCGCTGGTACATCTCGAAGTGCGGGCCGTCCTGGATGCCGTCCCGCATGATGTCGGTGTAGATGACCCGCACGACGCCCATGGCGGCGAGCCGCTCGATGAAGATGCGCGCGTCCAGGCGGGTGGACTCCGTCCATCCCGCGAGGCTGACATAGCCGTTGCGCGCGTCGACGGACACGATCAGTCGGTTGCCGGCGAGGGCGACGGCCTCCCGCAGCAGGGCGGGGTCCTTCACGGCGGCCGTGCCGATGACCGCGCGGTCGACCCCGGAATGGAGGGTGGCCTGCAGCGTCGGAAGGTCGCGGATCCCACCGCCCGTCTGGATCTTGCAGTCCACGGTGTTCACGATGCGTTCGACGATCGCGGCGTTGGCCTGGCGGCCGTCCCGCGCCCCATCGAGGTCCACGACGTGGATGCGCGTGGCGCCCAGGGCAGCCCAGCGGTGCGCCAGGCGGACGGGGTCCTCACCGGTCACGATCTCGCGTGAGTAGTCGCCCTGTTCGAGGCAGACGCCGCGTCCACCTCGAATGTCGATAGCCGGGATGACCTCCATGCTGTCCGTCGCCTCTCACGCCACCGACGCGGTGGCCGGCCCGATGGTGCCGCGCTCACGGGCCAACCGCAGGAAGTTCGCGTACAGGCGCAGCCCCTGGCGGCCCGACTTCTCAGGGTGGAACTGCGTGGCGATCACGTTGTCCCGTCCCACTACCGAGGGGAAACGGACACCTTCGTACTCCGTCTCCCCAATCACAATCGTCGGTTCATCAGGTTGGGGGCGATAGGAGTGGAGAAAGTAAAAGTAGGAATCCTGTGGGATGCCCTCGAACACCGGGTGGTCGGCGACGCGCACGGTGTTCCAGCCCATGTGTGGGACCGTCATGCCCTGCGGGAAGCGCACAATGCGTCCTGGTAGCACGCCCAGGCACTCGTGGCGGCCGCCTTCCTCCGAGTAGTCGAAGAGCGCCTGCATGCCCATGCAGACACCCAGGAAGGGCTTGCCGGAGGCGATGAAATCCAGGACGGGGCCGTCCAGACCGCCCTCGCGTAGGTGCGTCATGGTGTCTTCGGCTGCGCCGACGCCCGGCACGATGAGGACACGGGCCCGCTCGACGACGCGCGCCTCGGCGGTCACGACGGCATCGACGCCGGCATGCGCGACGGCGCGCGCCACGCTGCGGAGGTTCCCCGCGCCGTAGTCGACGATCACCACCTCGGACATGCCGAACCTGCTCGCTCCCTGGCTCGCGGCGCCCGCCTAACCCGCTGTCTCGCTTACATCGATTGTACCGCGACACTCGTTACGAACGTCTGACGCGCTTATCACAACTCGATCGCAATCGGCCTAGACAAGCGCAGCCGATATACTCACTCCGATGACCGCCGATCCCTCTCAGCAGCAGCGACCGGCCGAGGAAGCCCGCGAGCGGGCGGAGGAGTTGCGCGCCCAGATCCGCTACCACGACCACCTCTATTATGTCGTGAATCAACCGGAGGTGGGCGACTCTCAGTACGATGCCCTCCTGCAGGAACTGCGGGCGCTGGAGGACGCACACCCCGAGATCATCACTCCCGATTCACCGACGCAACGGGTGTCGGGGGCGCCCTCGGCGGCGTTCGGGGTCGTCGAGCACCGCGAGCCGATGCTCTCGCTGGGCAACGTCTTCAACTCGGACGAACTGAGCGCGTGGCATCAGCGCGTGGTGCGGCTACTGGAACACGACGATTTCGCGTTCGTCTGCGAGCCGAAGATCGATGGCCTGGCGATCTCGTTGATCTACGAGCAGGGGCGTTTCGTGCGCGGCGCCACGCGCGGCGACGGCTACCGAGGCGAGGACATCACCGCCAACCTACGCACGATCCGCTCGCTGCCGCCAACCGTCGACCTGCCCTCGACGCCCGTCGCGTTCGAGGTGCGCGGCGAGGTGTACCTGTCGAGGAGCGAGTTCGCGCGCCTGAACGAGGAGCGCGCGAAGAACGGCGAACAGCTGTACATGAACCCCAGGAACACCGCCGCCGGGTCGCTGCGTCAACTCGACCCTCGGATCACGGCCGGGCGCCGCCTGGACCTGTTCGCGTACCAGCTCGGGTGGATCGAGGGCGACGGGGCGCCCGCCACGCACTGGCAGGCCATGAAGTGGCTGCGCGAGGCGCAGTTCCCCACCAACCCAGTCGCGGCGCGCCTCGAAAGCATCGATGCGGTGGCGGAGTTCTGCGCCTCCTGGGTAGAGAAGCGCGACGCGCTGGACTACGAGATCGACGGCGTGGTGGTGAAGGTCGACGAGTTCAACCTGCAACGCCAGTTGGGCGCGGTGGGCCGGGAGCCGAGGTGGGCGACGGCCTACAAGTTCCCCGCCGAGCAAGCGGTCACCAGGCTGCGGCGCATCCAGGTATCGGTGGGCCGCACGGGTGTGCTCACGCCATTCGCCGAGCTGGAGCCCGTGTTCGTGGGTGGCGCGACAGTCGGGATGGCGACGCTGCACAACGAGGACCACATCCACGAGCTGGACATCCGCGAGGGCGACGATGTCATCGTGCAGCGAGCGGGCGACGTGATCCCGCAGGTAGTGGGTCCTGTGCTCTCGCGCCGCGAGGGGAAGGACCTGCAGCCGTTCGAGATGCCCACCACCTGCCCGGTGTGCGAGACGCCGGTGAGGAAGGAGCCAGGCGAGGCCGCGCACTACTGCCCCAACCGCGCCTGCCCGGCCCAGTTGCCGCGCCAGGTGGAGCACTTCACCTCGCGAGGGGCGATGGACATCGAAGGCTTCGGGGAGCAGCGGTCGTTCCTCCTGACGCGGCTGGGCTTCATCCAGAGCCTGGCGGACATCTACGAGCTACCGAACCGCCGCGAGGAGCTGCTCGCACTGGAGGGCATCGGCGAGAAGACGCTGGATCAGCTCTTCCTGAACATCGAGGCGAGCAAGCAACTGCCCCTGCACCGCCTGTTGATCGCGCTCGGCATCCGCCACGTGGGCGGTGAGACGGCGCGCGCCCTGGCGCTGCATTTCGGCAACATGGAGCACCTGCGCAGTGCGACACAGGAGGAGATTGAGGCGATCGACGGCATCGGACCCACGGTCGCGCAGGCGGTGCACGACTGGTTCCGGGACCCGGACTATGCGGTATTGACGGACCGGTTGGCGGGACACGGCGCGCGCATGGACGAGGACGTCTCGGCGCGCGGCGGTCAACTGGAGGGCCTGAGCATCGTAGTGACGGGCTCCCTCGATCGCTGGTCGCGCAACCAGGTGGAGGAGCTGATCAAGCAGATGGGTGGCCGCGTGTCGGGCAGCGTGAGCAAGAAGACCGACTTCGTGGTCTCCGGCGAAGGCGGCGGGAGCAAGCGCGAGAAAGCCGAGCAGCTGGGCGTCGAGGTGATCGACGAGGCGGCGTTCATCGAGCGGCTGCGCGAGCGCGGGTGGGACGGGGCGGGGGCGTAGGTTGGCGACCGCACCGACGGACGTGAAGAAGCTCCGCGAATACTACGCGGAGGAGGTGGACGGGCTCTACATCTACCACCAGCTGGCCGAGCTGGAGGAGGACGAGTCCATCAAGGACGTCTACCGCCAGCTTGCCGCCGTCGAACAGAAGCACCTGGACCTCTGGCGGGACGAGTTGCGCAAGGTGGGCGTCGACCCCGGCGACGTACCGCCCTCGAGGCGCGCGCGGACGCTGATGTGGATCGCGCGGCGCTTCGGCGCGGACCTGGTGCTCCCAATCATCAAGAGCTTCGAGACCGACGCCACGGATATGTACCTGGGCGACGCGGTCGCGGAGGCCGCCGGGCTCCCTGAGGACGAGGCGTCGCACGCGCGCATCTTCGCGGCGATCGCCAGTTCGCGTGGGAACCCGGCGGGCTCGGTGATCGGGCGCATCGAGTCGCGGCATCGGGCGCTCGGGGGCGGGAACGCGTTGCGGGCGTCCGTGCTGGGCGCCAACGACGGCCTGGTGTCCAACCTGGCGCTGGTGATGGGCGTCGCCGGCGCGGCGCCCGGACAGGCGACCGTTGTCCTCGCCGGCGTCGCCGGCCTGATCGCCGGCAGCTTCTCCATGGCCCTGGGCGAGTGGATCTCCGTGACCTCCTCGCGGGAGGCGGCGGAGGCGCAGCTGCGGGTCGAGGAGGAAGAGCTACGGCTGATGCCGGAGGCCGAGGCGGAAGAGTTGGCGCTCATCTACCAGGCCAAGGGACTCCCTCGAGAGGACGCCGAGGCGCTGGCGATGCGCCTCATGGCCGACCCGGACACCGCGCTGGGCACGCTCGCCCGCGAGGAACTGGGGATCGTGCCGGAGGACCTCGGTTCGCCGTGGGCGGCTGCCTTCGCCTCGCTGATCCTGTTTGGGGGGGGAGCAGTCATCCCGCTCCTGCCGTTCCTCTTCGGGGCCGGGACGGCGGCCGTGCTGGTCAGCGCGGTGCTCTCCGGCCTGGCGCTGTTCCTGCTGGGCGGCGGGATCACGCTGCTGACCGGACGCGACTGGCTCTACTCGGGCGGACGCCAGGTCGTGCTGGGGCTGGCGGCCGCCGCAGTGACGTACGTCGTGGGGTCGCTCGTCGGCGGCGTAGCGGGCGTCTGACGCCGCCCGCCTACCCCTCGGGGGCGATGGCCGGCCATCGATGTGCCCACGGGCACGCCTGTTCCAGCTCGCCCGCGAGCGCGAGGAGCGTGCGGTCCCTACGACGCGCCCCCACCAGCTGCACGCCGACCGGGAGGCCCTCCGCGGTCCAGTGCAGCGGGAGGGACATCGAGGGCTGGCGCGAGAACGAGGAGAACTGCACGAAGCCGCCAACGTGCGCGGCGCCAGCGTCCTCACCCAGCAACCAGGGGACACGGCGCATGACGGGCGTCACGAGCACATCGACGCGGTCCCACCAGGCGAGGACGGGCGCGAGGGCGTGCTGAACAGCTTCGTTGGCCGCGCGGGTCTGTTCGGCCGTCACGCGCTCGCCGAGGGCCGCGGCGGCGAGGAAACCCGGCTCCACGTCGTCGTCCGTGACGGCGCGGCCGGCCACGTCTTCGAGCCAGCGCCGCTGGGCGAGGCGCGCCGGGCCGACGATGTGCGGAAACGCGGCCCTGAGGGCGCGCAGGAAGTCCGGCAGCGGTGGGTGGGCCTCCTCAACGCGGTGCCCGAGACCCTCGATCGCCTCGCCGGCGACCTCCACCGCCTGCCGGCAGTCCGGTTCGGCGGGCGCCGGCGTCCCTGGCAGGTCCGCCATCAGGCCGATGCGCAGCCTCGGGAGCACGCCGGGCGCCGGGTCGAGCGCCTCGACGTCGGCGAGTGCGTCGAGGGCGCGCGCCAGGTCACGGACTGAGCGCGCGAGGACGAAGGCGCGCCACACGTGACCTTCGTTTGGCTGGTCAGCCGGCGTCGTGCAGGGGACGGCGGCGCCCGTGGGGTTCAGGGTCAGGACGCCGCACGCGCTGGCGGGGAAGCGCAGGGATCCGGTCGCATCGGCGCCGTGCGCCATCGAGACGAGTCCCGCCGCGACGGCCGCGGCCGATCCGCCGCTGGAGCCGCCGACCGTGCGGTCGAGCGCCCACGGGTTCCGGCTCGGTCCGAACGCCGGCGGCTCGGTGGTCGCGCCCGCGGAGAGCGGTGGGATGTTGGTCTTGCCGAGGAAGGTGAAGCCGGCCTCGGTCAGCCGCCGCCCCATCTCGTCCGTCGAGGGCGAGCGGTAGTCCAGGTCCCTCAGCATGCGGGTCCCGAGGTACATCGGCGTCCCGGCGACCTCGACGCCCGCGTCCTTGAGGAGCAACGGCACGCCCCGGAATGGTCCGGCGGCAGGTTGCGCGGCTTGCGCCCGTCCGAGTTCGTAGAGGGATGTGATAACGGCGTTCAGGCGCGGATTGAGCCGGTCGATGCGCTCGATGGCGGCCTCGGCGAGCTCCGGCGGGCTCACGTCGCCGCGGCGCACCAGGGCGGCCTGAGCCGTCGCGTCCAGACGCCAGAGTCCATCCGTCATCGCGGGGGACGGTAGCATCCGGGCCACGCCTGGGAAATGTCAGCGGCCGTCCGACCGGTGGGCCTTTGCGCGCGGTTCGGCGCATCCGTATACTCGCGACAACCGTTCTCCCCACGGTCCAAGCCCGACGTCTCCCCGCCTAAGGGCTACAGCAGGTGATCAACCCGCTCTCCTCGTTCCTGGGGATGTTCTCGCACGACATCGGGATCGACCTCGGCACCGCGAACACGCTGGTCAGCGTGCGGGGCCGGGGAATCGTGATCGACGAGCCCTCGGTGGTCGCGATCGACAAGGTGACCAAGCGCATCCTGGCGATCGGCGCCGAGGCGAAGCGCATGGTGGGCCGGACGCCTTCGACGATCGTGGCGGTGCGGCCGCTGCGCGACGGGGTGATCTCCGACTTCGCGGTCACCGAGAAGATGCTCCAGCACTTCATCCGCTCGGTACACGAGCAGTTCGGGCTCGGCATCCCCAAGCCTCGCGTGGTGGTCGGCATTCCCTCGGGCGCGACCGAGGTGGAGAAGCGGGCGGTCCACGACGCGGCGCTGGCCGCCGGAGCGCGATCCGCGTTCTTGATCGAGGAGCCGATGGCCGCCGCCATCGGGGCGGGCCTCCCGGTCATGAACGCCTCGGGCTCGATGATCGTGGACATCGGCGGCGGCACGACGGAGGTCGCGGTGCTCGCCCTGGGCGGGATCGTGCGCTCGATGTCGGTGCGCGCGGCGGGCGACGCGATGGACCAGGCGATCATGGGGTACGCGCGCCAGGTGCATAACATGCTCATCGGCGAGCGCACCGCGGAGACCGTGAAGATCGAGGCGGGCTCCGCCTATCCCCTGGACGAGGACTGGCTCATCGACCTGCGAGGGCGCGACCTGGCCACCGGGCTGCCGAAGGCGGTGGAGGTGTCGACGGTCGAGCTGCGCGACGCGCTTTCGCCGGTCACCAACGACATCGTGCGGGCGGTGCGCGCGAACATCGAGACGACGCCGCCCGAGCTGGTAGCGGACCTGATGCTGCACGGCATCGCGATGACCGGCGGCGGGGCGCTGCTGCGCGGCCTCGACCGCCGTGTCGCCACCGAGACCCGGTTCCCCGTGTACGTGACGCCGGACCCGCTGCGCACGGTGGTGCGTGGCTGCGCCGAAGCCCTGGAGGAGGCCGAGACGCTGCAGAAGGTGCAATCGGCCGTCGCCAGCCGCAGACCGCCGCGATAGAGGCGGGCAGGCGAACCCCATGCGCGCGCGTAGACCGGCCGGCGCGGGCGCATCCCCTCAGCCGCCCCTCCGGCATGGTCGTGGCCGCCGGACTCGGGAGGGCTGACGCGTGGCGGTGGGGCGCAGCATCGGGTGGCTGATCCTCCTCGCCTGTACCGGTATCGGGTTGCTGGCCCTCTCGCCGCTGGACGCCGCCGGCGACATGGAGGAGCGCGCCGCCGCGCTCGTCGCCCCCCTCACGATGGCCGTACGCGACGCCTCGAGGCCCTTCGCAGACGTGCTGCTAAGCGCCGGCCAGATGCAACAGCTGACCGAGGAGAATGCCGAGCTGCGCCAGGACCTGAGCCGCGCGCAGTCCGAGCTGGCGCTGCTGCGCGAGCAACAGACGGCGGTCGAACAGGCCGCGGCGCTGGTGCGCGCCGTCGGTGCGGACGCCGACCGCTACCTCCCGGCCTCGGTGGTGCTGCGCGATCCGGCGCCCGGCCGCCGGATGCTACTGCTGGACCGCGGAGCGGCGGACGGCGTGATGGAGGGCCAGCCGGTGCTGGGCGGCGGGGCGACCCTGGTGGGCGTGGTCGCCGAGGTCGGCGAGCACCGCTCACGCGTACGGCTGGTGACCGACCTCAGTTCGGCCGTAACGGCGGTCGTGCAGTCATCGAGGACACCCGGGGCGCTGGCCGGGACCGGGGACGCGCTGACGCTGGAGTTCGTACCAGTCGGTTCGGCCGTGGCGGCGGGGGACGTGGTCCTCACGTCGGCGCTCGGCGGCGAGCTGCCGGCGGGCCTGCTGGTCGGGCGCGTGGAGCGCGTGCGGACCGACGCGCAGGCGCTGTTCGAGCAGATCGAGGTGGAACCGCTGGCCGACCTGGCGCGGCTGGAGCAGGTGCTGGTGATGACGGACTTCCGCCCCGGCGCGAGCCTCGAGGACCCCGAGGCCACATCGGGCGCGACAGCGACGCCGCAATGATGCTCGCGGTGCTGACGGTGCTGGGCGCGCTCGCGGCGCTGGCGCAACTCGGAGTGCTGCCGTTGCTGTTCCTCGACCCGCTCACCCAGCCGCTGCTGCCGGTCGCGCTCGTCGCCGGCTGGTGCCTCGTGCGCGGGCCCGCCGAGGCGTGGCCGACGCTGCTGCTGGCGCCCGCCCTGCTGGGCGTGCTCTCCGAGGAGCGCGTGGGCTGGTTCGTGCTGGCGCTACTGCCCACGGCCGCGGTCGCCGTGGCGCTGCTCTACTTCGCGCGCAACGCCGTCGTCCGTGCGCCTCGACGGCTCGCCTCAGCGGCCTGTGCGGGCGCTGTGGGGGCCGCCTGTCACGCCTCGGTGCTGGCGCTCGCCTCCGGACGGCCGTTGCTGCTCGTCGACGCGGTAGCGGGGCTGGCGCTGGCGGTCTGCGTGACGGCTGCACTCTCCGCGCTGGTCGCGGCGGCGGTCTGGCGGACGCGTCCGCGCGCGCGGGGGCTGTTCGGATGACCCCCGTCACCTCGGAGGGCCGCCGGCTGCTGATGCTCTTGCTGGTGGCGGTGGTCGGTTTCTCGATTCTAGGTGTCCAACTGGTGCGGTTCCAGTTCCTCGGCCTCGCCCGGGTGCCCACCTTCGTGTCCGGGGAGGCACCGCGCGTCCTGGAGACGGAGGCCCCTCGAGGCCTGATCGTCGACCGTGACGGCACGGTGATCGCGCACAACGTCCCGGAGTTCGCGATTGTCGTGATCCCGGACGACTTGCCCGCCGACCTCGAGGAGCGCCGCCGGGCGCTCGTGGACCTCGAGCGACGCATCGACGTGCCGTACGGGGAGCTGGAGCAGCTCGTGCGCAACGGACTGCGCGCGCCCGACCAGCGCGCGCCCGTGGCGGTGAAGCGCGGCCTCGAGCGGGAGGAGGCGATCGCGCTGCGGGCCTCGCTGGCGGACATCCCAGGGGTGGAGGTGCGCGCGTCGGCGCAGCGAGTCTATGGAGGCGGCGAGCTGCTGGGCCGCATCCTGGGCCACATCGGCGCCATCTCGACGCAGGAGGTCGAGGGCTACCTCGCGGCGGGCTACCCGCTGGACGCGCGCGTGGGTCAGAGCGGGCTGGAGCACGTCTACGAGGAGGCGCTGCGCGGCGACCCGGAGCGGCGCCTGGTGCTGGCCGACCCCACAGGACGCGAGGTGAGCGAACTGGCGACCGCCGCGGCGAGGCCGGGCGCCGACCTCGTGCTCTCGCTCGACCTCGACCTGCAGACGGCGGTGACCGAGGCGCTGAAGCGGGGCATCCAGGCCGGACTGCCGGCGCGGCGCGAGGCGGGTCGCGAGCCGCCGGTGGAGGCCGGCGCCGCCGTCGTCCTGGACGTGCGGACCGGCGAGGTCCTGTCGCTTGTCTCCCTGCCCTCCTTCGACGCCAACCTGTTCGCGGGCACGCCGGACACCGAGGCGATCGAACGGATCCTCAACGACCCCGCCCGGCCGCTGATCGACCGCACGTACATGGAGGTGAAGGCGCCGGGCTCCATCTTCAAGCCGCTGGTGGCGCTCGCCGCGCTGGAGGAGGGCGTCGTGGTGCCGGGGACGCTGATCACGAGCACCGGCGCGCTGCACGTGCGCGACATGTACAACCCGAGCGTCGTCTACACGTTCCGCGACTGGGCCGCGCACGGCACGCTGGACCTCTACGGCGGCATTGCGCGGTCGTCCGACGTGTACTTCTACTACCTCGGCGGCGGCTACTACGAGAACGGCCGCGAGGTGTTCGAGGGGCTGGGGCCCGAACGGCTCTCGGAGTGGGCGCGGGCGGCGGGCCTCGGGCGTCCGACCGGCATCGACCTGCCGGGCGAGACGGACGGGCTGGTACCGACGCCCGAGTGGAAGGAGGAGACGTACGGGGAGCCGTGGGTGCTGGGCGACAGCTACACCTACAGCATCGGGCAGGGGTATCTGACGGTGACGCCGCTGCAGATGGCCGTCGTCACGGCGGCCATCGCGAACGGCGGTGACCTGCTCGTGCCGCACGTGGTCCGCGGGATCCGCGAGGGGCAGCAGCTGGACCTGTTGCCGCGGACGACCTCCGGGCAACTGCCCGGCAGCGAGGCGCATTTCGAGGTGGTGCGCGAGGCGATGCGCATGGCGGCGATGCCGAGCGGCACGGCGAACACCGGTCAGCCGGCTGACGTGACGATCGGCGGCAAGACCGGCACGGCTGAATTCGGGGTGCGCTACTCGAACGGCGAGTACCCGACGCACGGCTGGTTCAGCGGCTTCGGACCCTACGAGGACCCGGAAATCGCCGTGATCGTCTACCTGGAGCACGGCGTGGGCCAGACGAACGCCGGCCCCGTCGCGAAGGAGATCTTCGAGGCGTACTTCGCGCTCCAGGCCGAGACAGCGGCCGAGGGCGAAGAGGCCGGCGCGTCCGCGCCGGGGGGTGGTCGGTGAGCCTCCGGCAGCTGACGGGCATCGGTGATACGTGGCTGCTGCTGGCGGCGCTCTCCCTCGCCGCGTTGGGCGGGCTCCTGCTGCAGGGCGCAACCTTCCAGCCGGGGACGGAGCCCGGGCTGTCCTTGGAAACCAGCCGCCAGCTGGCGTACGGGGGCGTGGGCGTCGTATGCATGCTGGCCGCCACGCGGGTGGATCATCGCCTGCTGGCCCGCCTGGCGCCCGCGCTCTACCTCGGCTCGCTGGTGGGGCTGTCGCTCGTCTTCGTGCTGGGGGCCACCGAGTACGGAGCGCGGCGCTGGATCGACCTCGGGTGGACCACGGTGCAGCCGTCCGAGTTCGCGAAGGTGGGGCTGATCGTCGCGCTGGCCACGCTCGCCGCGGCGCACCCACCGGACTGGCGTGGCGTGGGGCTCTCACTGCTCCTCCTCGCGGCGCCGCTGGGCCTCGTGCTGCTCGAACCGGACCTCGGGACATCGCTGGTCCTGGTCGCGATCTGGCTCGCGATGGTGGTGGCGTGGGGCACGCCCTGGCGGCTCCTCGGCGGGCTGGTGCTGACGGGTGTTGCGGTGCTGCCGCTGCTGTTCGCTGTGGCCGTCCCTGACTACCAGCGCGAGCGGCTGGCGGTCTTCTTCGACCCCGACCGCGACCCGCTCGGGACCGGCTTCTCGCTGCGGCAGGTCGAGGCGGCGCTGGGCACGGGAGGTGTGACCGGTATCGGCGCCTTCGGCGACCACCCTTCCGCCCTCGAGGGACTGGCGACGCGCACCTCGGACTTTGCGTTCGCGCAGGCCGGGGAGTTCTTCGGGCTGTTGGGGGCGGGGGCCATCATCGTGATCTACGTGGTGGTCGCGTGGCGAGGGATCGCGGCCGGGGGCGCCTCGGGGCCTGGGTTTGGGCGGATGCTGGCGGTCGGACTCACCTGCATGCTGGTGGCGCAGGCGATGATGCACATCGCCGTGAACCTGCGGCTCTTCCCGGCGACCGGAATCGCGCTGCCGTTCGTGTCGCAGGGCGGCTCGGCGCTCGTCGCGATGTTGCTGGCGGTGGGGCTGCTACAGGGCGTCGCGCTCCAACGGCCGCCGCCGCGAGAGTCCGCCTACGCTTCGAGGCGCTAACGGAAGTCCACTGCGGTTAGCGGCGTGAGGCCAGCCGGCCTCAGGACTGTAGCCTCAGGTGAGGGGCAGGGGCGGCTGGAGCCACGCCGGGCGCTCGTCGGCCTCGATGCTCGTGACCCACTTGACCCACCAGAATCCTCGGCGGCCGGGCACGATCAGGCGCACCGGCGCTCCGTGCCCGCTACGCAGAGGCTCTCCGTTGTAGCCGACGGCCAGGTACAGACCCTCGAGGTCGTCGTAGGAGAACAGCCGGTCGTAGCCGGTCTCCGAGCGCACTCGGAGGCTGCGCCCCTCGCGAGCGGTGACCAGTTCGTACAGCGACACCGCGTCCCGCGACTGTGCGCTCCACCACCCGCCGGTGCAATCCAGCGAGGCGACCACGGGCCTCGCCTGCCTACGCAGCGACGCGATCGACGTCTGTCTGCCATATATCACCAGTGGCCACGTGCCGGCCTCGGTGTCGGTCGGGCGCGTGTCGTCGAGCCAGATCACCGTCGGCATCTCCGCGGGGTCGTACGACGCCACCTCGTGCGAGCCGGTGAACCGCCGCTCGCCTCCTGGCAGCCCGGCGAGGCGCGTCACGCCCTCCTGTGCCACGTACAGCACCGACGCCCCGCCGAGCGCGAGGCCACCGCCGATCAACGTGCGCCGGTCCAGGTCGGCCGCGCGCGCCGTCACCGGGCGCGTGAGGAGGTGCCAGGACGAATAGCGGCGCCAGCACGAAGATGAGGATCGTGTGCGTCCAGAGGGCGGACCACTGGCCGACGCCGTGCCAGATGCCGGTAGCGTGTAGCACGCCGAGGAGGACGACACCGATCACGAGTGCTCCGAAAGCGGCGGAAATCCATCGAGTGAGGCGGCGGCGACGGAATCCGGACGCGACCGGGCCGCGCAACTTCGCCGGCGCGAGCAGCAGCAGCGCCACTCCGATCACCGCGTGCGCCATGACGAACCAGCCGCTCCACCGGTCCTCGACGAGCCACGAGGTGAGACCGGTGCCGGCCGCGGCGACAAGGAAGAGCGCCAGTAACAGGTTGATCTGCCTTGAGCGAAGCTCGCCGGGCCACCAGGTCATCTATGGCGCCCTCCGAAGCCACGAGCACGCTTCGTCGCATCCCTCGGCGCTACGGGCACTGCGACGATCTCCTCGCGACTGAGGACAGCACGAAGGCCGCCCTGCGGGCGGCCTTCGCGTTGTTTCGACACTGTGACCGACGCTACTGGGTGGTGAGCGCCGGCTCGGGCTCGCTCGGCTCTGCGCCTTCCGCTGCGGTGGCGATGCGCGTCATCGTCACCTCGCCATCGACGTGGTCGACGCGGACGGTGTCGCCCTCTTCGTACTTGCCATCGAGTAAGGCGTCCGAGAGCTTGTCTTCCACCTGGTTCTGGATCACGCGACGCAGTGGGCGGGCGCCGAACACAGAGTCGAAGCCCTCCTTGCCCAGGTAGTCCAGCAGCGCATCCGACACCTCGAGCTTGATGCCCTTGGCCGTCAGGTTGACGCGCAGGTCCTCCAGCTCCAGGTTCACGATCTCGCGGATGTGGTGCTCCAGCAGCGCGTGGAAGACCACGGCCTGGTCGATGCGGTTGAGGAACTCGGGCCGGAAGACCCGCTTCATCTCTTCCTCGACGCGGGACTTCATCCGCTTGTACTGGTCCTCGGCGTTCTTTGCCTCGTCCTGCGCCGTGGAGAAGCCGACGCGTGAGTCCTTCCGGATGAGGTCCGAGCCCACGTTGGACGTCATGATGATCACGGTGTTGCGGAAGTCGACCTTGCGGCCCTTCGCGTCGGACAGGTGCCCGTCATCGAAGATCTGCAACAGCATGTTGAAGACGTCTGGGTGTGCCTTCTCGATCTCGTCCAGCAGGATCAGGCAGTAGCTCTTGCGCCTCACGAGGTCGGTGAGCTGACCGCCGTCGTCGTACCCGACGTAGCCGGGCGGTGAGCCGACCAGCCGCGAGATGGTGTGCTTCTCCATGAACTCGGACATGTCGATGCGGACGATGTTGTCCTTCGACCCGAACATGAACTCGCCCAGCATCTGCGCCAGGTAGGTCTTACCGGTGCCAGTGGGGCCCAGGAACATGAAGACGCCGATGGGCCGCTGCGGGTCCTTCAGTCCGGCGCTGGCGCGCCGCACTGCCCGCGAAACCGCCTGGATCGCCTCGTCCTGACCGACCACCTTCTCGGTGAGGTACTTCTCCATCTCGAGCAGCCGCTGCGACTCCTCGGCCGCAATGCGGCTCAGTGGGACGCCGGTCCACTGCGAGATGACGTCGCGGATGTCGTCCTCGGTGACGACGGGCTGGTCGCCCTCCCGCTCGTTCTCCACCTCGGACTCGAGCTCTTCGAGCTTCGCCTGCAGCCGGACCTCACGCTCGCGGAGTTCCGCGGCGTACTCGTACTGCTGGTTGGCGATCGCCTGGTCCTTCTCTCGCCGCAGCGCGTCCAGCCCACCCTGGGCCTCGCGCACGGACGGCGGGGTCGAGTAGCGGCGGATGCGCACGCGGGCAGCCGCCTCGTCGATCAGGTCGATCGCCTTGTCCGGGAGGAAGCGGTCCGAGACGTAGCGAGCGGACAGCTCGCACGCGGCGTGGATCGCCTCGTCCGAGATCTTCAGCTTGTGGTGCTCCTCGTAGGCGCTGCGCACGCCCTCCAGGATCTGCACCGACTCCTCGATGGTCGGCTCGTCGACGCGCACGGGCTGGAAGCGGCGCTCGAGTGCGGCGTCGCGCTCGATGTGCTTGCGGTACTCGTCCAGCGTGGTGGCGCCGATCGCCTGGATCTCGCCTCGGGCGAGGGCGGGCTTCAGGATGTTCGCGGCGTCCACCGCGCCCTCCGCGGCGCCGGCGCCCACGAGCATGTGCAGCTCGTCAATGAAGAGGATGCAGTTGCCCGAGGAGCGGATCTCCTCGATGACCTTCTTCAGGCGCTCTTCGAACTCGCCGCGGTACTTCGTGCCGGCGACCAGGAGGCCGATGTCCAGCGTGAGCATCCGCTTGCCGAGCAGCGTGTCCGGGACGTCGCCGGACACGATGCGGTGGGCGAGGCCCTCCGCGATCGCGGTCTTGCCGACGCCCGGCTCGCCGATGAGCACGGGGTTGTTCTTGGTGCGGCGCGAGAGGATCTGGACGACCCGCTCGATCTCGTGCTCGCGGCCCACGATCGGGTCGAGCTGTCCGCCGCGCGACATGGCGGTGAGGTCCACGCCGAGCTGGTCCAGGGTGGGGGTGCGCACGGAGCGCTGGCCCGCGGCCGCGGTCCCGCCACTGCCCTGCGGCTGGCTTTGCGCCAGGATGCGCGTGGTCTCGCCACGCACCCGCTCGAGGTTGACGCCGAGGCTCTCGAGGACACCCGCCGCGATGCCTTCGCCCTCGCGGACGAGGCCGAGCAGCAGGTGTTCCGTGCCGATGTAGGAGTGGTTCAGCCGTCGAGCCTCGTCCACGGCCAGCTCGATGACCTTCTTCGCGCGGGGCGTGAGGCCAATTTCACCAGTGGACGCACGGTCACCACGGCCAATGATGAACTCGACGGCGGAGCGGACCTTGTTCAGCTCCACGCCGAGGTTCGAGAGCACCTTCGCCGCTACGCCGTCGCCCTCGCGGACGAGGCCGAGCAGCAGATGCTCCGTCCCGATGTAGTTGTGGTTGAAGCGCTGCGCTTCCTCCTGAGCCAGGGTCAGGACTCGGCGTGCTCGCTCTGTGAACTTATCGAACCGGTCAGCCATGGGGCGACTCCGTCCGTCTCCAGTATCAAGGCTAGCACAGCACTTTCGTGAGGGTCGAGGCGAACCCTCGACCGCCCGCTGCGCGGCCCCTCCACGGGATCCAAGAGGTACAGGGATCGTGGACCGTGGCGTCTCTGCTCGTCGCTCGGGGGAACCCCGATCCGGTCCAGAAACGCCGGCACGCAGGCCGGGTGGCCCGCGCGCCTATGAGATCAGTTTACCAGATGACAGTCGCGCCCCCGTGGCAGCGGAGGCGCGACTTGAACTCGACCTTGCGAGGCGGCGTTACGCGGGCTTCTCGTCCTCCGCGGGCGCATCCTCTGCCGCGCTTTCCTCTGGCGGAGTCTCCTCTGCCGGAGTCTCCTCGGCAGCGGGCTCCGCCTCGGCCTCGGCAGCCGGAGCATCCGCCTCGGCCTGAGCAGCCGGAGGAGCCTCGGGCTCGGCTTGGGCGGCCGGCGCTTCATCGGCCGGGGCCTCGGCGGCGCCCGGGGCCTCGGGTGCGGGTGCCGCTGCCGTGGCCGCCTCGGCGGCGCTCGCCTGCGGCGCGTCCGACGCCTCGGCAGCCTCGGGCTCGGTGGTCTCCTGCTTCTCGCGGAGCTCGGCCTGTGCCTGCTGCATGGCAGCCTGCATGGCGGTGAGCACCGGGCCGTCGTCGCGGGGCTGCGAGGGGCCGGAAGACTCCGAGGAGGACGGCGCGACGGCCTGCTGTACCTGCTCGGCCGCGCGGCTCTCCGCCTGCGTCGCGCGTGTCTGGTATCGCTGCTCGGTGGCGGCGATCTCGTCCCCGAACTTCTCCTTCGCCTCGTCCGGCACCTGGATCACGCGGCCGTCCTGGTCGAACTGCCAGCCACGCATCTCGGCCTCGCGGCGGGCTTCGCGAAGCGAGAGGCCCAGGCGGTGCCGGTCGTGCTCGATGCGCACGATCTTGAGCGGGACGACGTCCCCCTCTTCGACGACCTCCTCGGGGTGACCGATGCGGCGCTCGACCAGCTCGGAGACGTGCACCAGGCCCTCCACGGGACCGGGGAGCCGGGCGAAGGCGCCGAAGGCGACGAGCTTGGTGATGACGCCGGGGACGACGTCCCCCACGGCGTACTGGGTGATGAGCTGTTCCCACTCCTCCGGCGAGGCGCGCCGGATGGAGAGGGCGATCTTCTTGCTCTCCCTGTCCACGCGCATGACGTAGACCTTCACCTCGTCACCGACCTTGAACAGGTCCTCCGGCTGCGCGTTGCGGTCCCACGACAGCTCGGAGAGGTGGACGAGGCCGTCCGCCCCGCCCATGTCGACGAAGACGCCGAAGTTGCGGATGGAGGTGATGGTGCCGGTGCGGATGTCGCCCTCGTTGAGCTCGTCCAGCAGGCGGTCCTTCTGCTCGGCACGCCACTCCTGCAGGGCGGCGCGCTCCGAGAGGATGACGCGGTTGCGCCGGCGGTTGATCTCGATGACCTTCAGGCGCAGGACGCGGCCGACCTGCGCGGACAGCGGGTTGGCGCCGTCCGTGCCGGGCTTGGCGCCGACGACCTGGGACATGGGGATGAAGGCATTCACGCCCTCTACGTTGGCCAGCAGGCCGCCCTTGTTGAATCCGGTGATCTCCGCCTCGAAGATCTCGCCGGTCTCGAAGCGGGTCTGGAGCACGCGCCAGCCCTGCTCGCCGCGTGCGCGGTCGATCGAGAGGGCGACCTGGCCCTCGGGCGTCTCCGGCTGGACGACGAAGACGAGCACGCGCTCGCCGACGCTGATCTTGGTAAGGGGGTCGGCGCCCAGGGAGTGCATCTCCTGCTGGGGTACGACGCCTTCGGACTTGAAGCCGATATCGATGAGCGCACCGTCACGCTCGATGCTCATGACGGTGCCTTCGACCACCTCGCCACGACGGAGCTGCCGAGGTTCAGCGATGTCTGCTTCTTCAAGCAGCGCCGCCATGTCCTCGATTTCGGGCTGCATCTCCGCGGCTGGGGCGTCCGGGTTGGTGATCGAATTCGTCAAACTACTCTGCCTCCGATGTGGGATTGTTCGCCCGGCAGGGCGGCACGAGGCCGCCGGTCTCCGGGCACGCGAGGCGCATCATACCACGCCCGCGCCGCCTCGACCGCAGCGTTACCCGGCAACCTCGCTCATGTGACGCAGGGGCAGGGAAACAGCGGCGGATGAAGCAGCAGGCCATCCCGTTTGAGCGGGATGGCCTGCATCGTCCTGGCGGTGGCCTATTTTCCAGCCCAGTTGCCCGGGGAGTATCGTCAGCGCTACGACGTTTCACTTCCGTGTTCGGAATGGGAACGGGTGGGTCCGCCGCGCTCTAACCACCAAGAACGACAGTATCGCCCACCCGGCGCCGTAGAGGCAAGTCTCCCTTGAAGGCCGGGGGGTGCCCTGGATCGCCGGCCAGGCCTACCGCGCCCTCACGCCTCGATGCCCCGCGACAGCCCGATGAGGGCGCAGACCTCAGCTCCGGCCTGGCCATCACCCTCCTCGGGTGTGTCCGGTCGAGGCGACCGTTTCGCGGACAACAAAACGGGCGGAGCCGGCTGGCTCCGCCCGTCCTAGATGCTGGTAGCGGGAGAGGGATTCGAACCCCCGACCTTCGGGTTATGAGCCCGACGAGCTACCGCTGCTCCATCCCGCGATGTGGTCTGCCCAGTGTAGCACGGGGACAAACGGCGACGCCGGCTCGGGGCCCTGGTGGGGCCCCGAGGGCTGGCCTCGAGTGTGCGGTGACACCTTCACACAGAATATTGCGCGAGCATGCTGCTAGCCGAAGCCGTATCGCTTCAGTTCGCGTGATGTGCTTGAGAGAGGGTCAAGCCCTCGACCATTAGTACCACTCAGCTACATGCATTGCTGCACTTCCACCTGTGGCCTATCAAGCGGGTAGTCTTCCCGCGGTCTTACCCGGTTAACCCGGTGGGAGGCCTCATCTTGGAGGCGGCTTCCCGCTTAGATGCTTTCAGCGGTTATCCGTTCCGGACATGGCTACCCGGCGATGCTCCTGGCGGAACAACCGGCACACCAGAGGTCCGTCCACCCCGGTCCTCTCGTACTAGGGGCAGCTCTCCTCAAGCCTCCTGCGCCCACAGCGGATAGAGACCGAACTGTCTCACGACGTTCTGAACCCAGCTCGCGTACCGCTTTAATGGGCGAACAGCCCAACCCTTGGGACCGGATACAGCCCCAGGATGCGACGAGCCGACATCGAGGTGCCAAACCCTGCCGTCGATGTGAACTCTTGGGCAGGATCAGCCTGTTATCCCCGGGGTAGCTTTTATCCGATAAGCCATGGCCCTTCCATACGGGATCATAGGATCACTTTGGCCGACTTTCGTCCCTGCTCGACGTGTCTGTCTTGCAGTCAAGCCCCCTTATGCCAATGCACGCAACGGGTGATTTCCATCCACCCTGAGGGAACCTTTGGGCGCCTCCGTTACTTTTTGGGAGGCGACCGCCCCAGTCAAACTGCCCACCAGACACGGTCCTCCTGCTTGCTC
>WHSU01000049.1 GCA_009379925.1 Dehalococcoidia bacterium
CACCACGCGGTCGCCCTCCGCGATGCCGGTGACGCCCTCGCCCAGCGCGTCCACCACGCCCGCGACCTCGTGGCCGGGCACCACCCCCGCCGCCGCGTGCTTCTCGCCTCGGTAGACCCGCACGTCCGAGGCGCAGAGCGAGGCGGCCGCCACGCGTAGCCGCAGCTCCCCCGGGCCTGGCGAGGGGAGGGCGCGGTCCTCCACCGTGACGCGGCCGGGTTCGTGAAAGACAGTCGCGCGCATCAGGCCACCCGATCTCGACGCGAGTCGGAGTCTCGTTCCCGGACGCGCCGGGAGGGCGCGGGGAGGCGGTGTCGCCCCCAACCGCTCGGGGGCGAGCGTAGCGCAGCGAGCGCCCTACGCCTACGGCCAGCCGACGGCTATGGGAAGGTGAGGCCTCCGCCGGCCCCGAGCCCGTCGCGGACTGGAGCCAGCCCGAGGGTGGATCCACTCACCTGATCTCGTCGAAGGGCGAGCGGACATCGAAGGGGCGGGGCTAGGCGGCGGTCTGCTTCGCCTTCAACTGCTGCGCCAGCCGAGACTTGCGACGCGAAGCCGCGTTCGGGTGGATGATGTTCCGACGCGCCGCGCGGTCCAGCGCCGAGTGCGCCGCGCGCACCAGCTCCCCCGCGTCCGGCGCACCCTCCGCGATCGCGCGACGCGCATCGCGCACCGTGCGAGCGGCGCGAGTGCGGAACGGCTTGTTGCGCTCGGCGCGCTTCTCGTTCTGACGAATGCGCTTCCGAGCCGAGTTCGTGTGAGCCATCGATCCTCCTGTGGACGAAGCTGAAGTGTAGGGCGGGGCGGGGGATAGCGTCTATTGGCGGTGGTGGGCTGGCCGGATACGGCGTCTCCGCTTCCGAACCCTCTCCCCCAACCCCTCTCCCCATTCCGGGGCGAGGGGAGCAGGAAGGGCACGAGGGGCAGGCGGGGCAGGCGGGAAGCCGAACCATCACGTCCTACATCCGACCGTCCTTCTCCCCATCCGACCTTCCTCCTCCCCCGCCCCCACCCAAACCTGATCGCGAGACATAAACCGAGGCGAATCCGGGCGTCCGAGGAACCCTGACCGCGCCCTGACGAGCGATTTTGCCGCATTCGCCGTTAACTTCCCGTGGGTCGGGCACGTTTCCCCTCTTGGTACCCGGAGACCACTGCGCCCTGTGCGCGGCGCGTCGCCGACCTCTCCGCCTCTGTTGGAGCGGGGACCACCCAGGGGGGACCCGAAGTGGCGTACCGGCAAGGAAGCAACCGTCCGAGGTTGGGGTCAGGTTCGGGCAGCGCTGGTGGCGTTTCGCTCGAGCGGCGGTATCAGCCCGCCGGACCAGCCCCTCGCCGGACAGCGGCGACAAGGAGGACACCCCGGGGCAGGCCACAAGTACGAAACTCTGTTCCCTAGTTCTCTCAAATGGAGGAGAACATTTTGACTCAGATCAACAAGTTTGCGGGTTACGGCATTGCCGTAGCGGCCGCACTCGCGGTGGCGATGGCGCTGCTCGTGAGCACGGCGTACGCGGACGTGACGGCGATTGCCGTCGACGTTGCAGACCCCGACGTTGGCGATACCGTCACGATCACGGTCAGTACCGACGGCGCCTCTGAGGCGGTGCACATCGACATCCACCCCAACAGTGTGGGTGCTGTCGAATTTGCTGGCGGCGCCGACTCAGCTACCGTCACGACCTCCGGGGGCCTGGTGGATGTCGAAGTTGAGGCGACCGAAGCGGGCGTGGTTGTTCTCCGCGCTCAGCAGGTCGACGCGGACGACGACCCCACGGAGACGATTGCGATCACCGTGGGTGGCGCGCCGTCTGAGGTCGCCTCGCTCGCCTTGGCGACGCCGGGCGCGCTGGGCGATGGGGACATCGCGAACGGGAGCGTCCGCGCACTCACCTCCGAGGGTGACGGCGTTGGCGGCGAGACGGTCACGGTGGTCATCGGAGGCGCTGGCACCCTGCACGCCACCGGCGGTGTGTGCGACGTGGCGGCCGACGCCCCCACGACGGCGGTCACCGAGTGCACCGTCGACACCGCTTCTTCGCCGGCGTCGGTACTCGGTATTGCGCAGTTCGCTATCGAGGCGACCGGCGACCCGGGTGACGAGATCAGCATCCTGACCTTCACCGGCACCCGTAGCGCCAACGCGACTGTCACCATCGGTGGCGTCGACGCTGAGACGGTCACTGTCGCGGGTTCGGCCAGCGAGACTGGTGGCGAGGTCGACACGATCACCGTGACGGCGCTTGACGAGGACGGCAACCCCGTCCCGGACGGCACCGCGGTCTCGGTGGGCGTTTCGGCTGGTGTGGCCTTCGCCTGCACCACGACCGTGAACGGCGTGGCGACCTGCTCGTACACCCCGCCTGGCGTTGCCCAGACGGTCACGGCAGTCGCGACAGTCACCGGCACCACGGGCACCACGACCTTCGAGGCTGGTGGCGAGGTCGTTGGTGACGGCTCGTTCACGGGCACCATCCCGTCGTCCGGCGTGGCCCTGGTCACCTTCAACGGTGGCACGGTGGCCCAGCTGGCGGCGGCTGCTCAGGCAGAGGGTGTGCTCTCCGTCTCCGCGACGGTCGGTGGTGAGTTCATCGTCTACATCGTTGGGGCGCCGGCGTTCGTGAACGCTGAGTTCAACTCGACGTTCTCGGCCGGACTGGAGGCTGGTACGCCGGTCATCCTGTACATCCCGGCTTCCTAGCAAGGCTCTTTGGGCTTAGTGTCTCGGGGTCCCGGTTTAGGGACCCCGGGACGGGTAGACCAACCAGGGCGGGTTAGAGACACAAGGGAGTTCTGAATGTCTCTTATTCGGAAGATGACGGGCCTCGGCTCCGGCATCGCCCTCGCGGCGCTGGTTTTCGGCGCACTCGCGGCGACTGCCAGTGCCCAGGAACCGCCGTTCACCGCCTACGGGCAGGGCCTCGAGTCCGGCGACACCGTAGCGGCATCGGTAGGCGGCGAGGAGTGCGGAAGCACCACCGCGGACGCCGACGGCAATTGGATCCTTCAGATCTCGGGTAGCGACCCGTGCTCGCCGCAGGCTGGTGACGAGATCACCTTCACCCTGAACGGCGACGCGACTACCGCGTCCGAGAGCTTCCAGGCGGGCGGTGCCCCGGCCGACGTGGCCAACGGCATCGACCTCGAGGTCGACGACGACGACGATGGGGCTGCCCCGCCGCCGTCCGAGACTGGTAACGCGGGTCTGCTCGGCGGCAACGCCACCAGCCCGTTGCTGGCCATCGCCCTTGGTGTGCTCGCGATCATGTTTGTCGCGGGCGCCCGCAAGGCGACCAGCCGCCGCTAAGCCGGCGCAACCGGGAGCCCGTCTCCGCCCCTCTCACCTCACCCGAGGTCGAGGGGCGGGACGGGCAACCGTCTTTCATCCACCAGGCGGGGATTCAGACATGCGGGTAGCCCTCACCCCCAGCCCCTCTCCCACGCGGTGGGCGAGGGGAGTCAGAAGCCACGGATTGTTGGGACTCTTCGCTGCCTTCGCCATCACCATGGCGCTCACCACCCTCACCACACCCACCATCGAAGCCTCAACCGGCGCTGTCGCCGCCACCGCCCCCGTAGGGGCGCAAGGCCTTGCGCCCCTACAGACCCTTGCCGGCCTCGAAAGCCCCACGTACGGTACGGACCCCCTCCTTCCGCTCGCCCTGAGCCTGTCGAAGGGCTGGCCGGGCTACCTCGACGTCTCGAACACGTGGTTCGACAGGCTCACCACGAACGGGAGTGAGGCCCCGCTCGCCCTCGCCACCGCCCCCGTAGGGGCGCAAGGCCTTGCGCCCCTACAGACCCTGGCCAGCCTCGGAGGCCCCGCACCCGGCACGGACCTCCTGTTCCGGCTCACCCTGAGCCGGTCGAAGGGCGAGCGGGCCGAGAACGCGTTCCTGGCCACGGACGGCCTCGCCATCTACTACGGCATCATCCAGCCCGCCCTCGGCGAGCCGCTCCCCGTGAAGGTCCGAGCGCTCGGTGAAGGTGGCGCCAACTGCGGCACCTCCGACGTCTCACCCGCCAGCAACGGCCGCTCCGGCGCCTACGCCGTCACCGTCTACGGCGCCGCCGCGAAGGACGGCTGCCCCGAGCCCGGCGGAATCATCCGCTTCGTGCTCCTCTACGACCACCTCGACCCCGGCGTCCCCGCCGCCCAGACGGCCACCTGGGAGGCCGGTGGCCACCCCCTCAACCTCTCCCTCGCCGGCCAGGAGTCCCCACAGGGCCGCTTCCTGGGCGACATCCCGGCCGGCCCCGGCTACGCCCTCCTCAGCTGGAGCGGCCCCGCCACCGACATCGAGGCCGCACTGGGCGCCCTCCCGCGCGCCGTAGAGGCCGCGTACCACATCGAAGCCTTCGCCATCCGCCGCTACGTCCCCGGCGCCCCCGCGTTCGTCTCGGACTACCTGCGAGTAGAGCCCGGCCACATCGTCATCGTGCGCTTCCCGTAGGCCCTCACCCCCGGCCCCTCTCCCACGCTGCGGGAGAGGGGAGCAGGAGGGCGAGCAAGAGCGCGGGAGCCGGGTCCCTTCCCCTTCCTGCTCTCCTCGCCCTTCCTGCTCCCCCTCGCCACGTGATGTGGAGAGGGGGTTGGGGGGTGAGGCCGGAACCCCACGCCTCTCCCTGACGTCTCACCGATGTCAACACCTCGGTGGTGCGGGCCGCGCGTGCGGACGCTATGCTTCGAGCAGGCACCACCACCACGCCTCTGGAGGGCCATCCCGCGCATGGAGCCATTGCGCTCGATCCTGGCCGCTGCCGTCGCCCGATGGCGGGAGGCCGCCCCGCTGGGAAAAGCAGGCGTCCTCGCGGGCGGCGGTCTGTTCGCCGGCCTCGTGGTGGCGCTCGTCGTGCTCGCCGCCACCGGCTCGTTTGCCGACGCCGGCAACGACGGCGACCTGGTCGCCACGCCACCGACCAGCGCGACACCCGAGGGCTCCGGGACGCCCGACGGCGCCACCGGCACGCCTCGGCCGACGCGCACGCCTCGGGCGACGCCCACCCCGACACCGACGCCCACGCCGGACCCCGGCCCGCCCACGGTGCGCAACCTGGGCACCTTCACCCGCGACTACGGCGAACCACCCGGCGCCAGCTTCGCGCGCATCCGCATCCCCCTCCTCGGCGTGGACGCCGGGGTCGCGGCGCACACCGTCGGCGCCGGCCAGCCGATGACCGCGCCGGTCGGCCCGAACGATGTGGCGTGGTACGAGCTATCGCCCGCGTGGCCGGGCATGGGCGGCCGCCCCGGCGAGGGCGGCAACGCCATCTTCTCCGGCCACGTGGACTACGCCGCCTTCGTCCCGTACGCCGGCGTCCGCTACTCGGGCAAGGGCATCTTCGGGGACCTGGACCTGCTGTCGCCCGGCGACGTGATCGAGGTCGTCTACAACGGCCAGGTGCTGCGCTACGGCGTGGTGTGGAAGCGGCAGATGTCCGCCGCCGGGTCGAACTGGGCCGAGATCTGGAGCTCGAACGTGGGCGCCGACTCGATCACCGTCTTCACGTGCGGCGGCGACTTCGACTTCACCAACCTCACGTACGACGACCGCGTGGTGATCCGCGCCGAACGCCTGTAGACGGGCCCGCCGGGCGCTCGAGGCCAGTCTGAGGGGATGGCGGAGAGGGTGGGATTCGAACCCACGAGAGGGAGTTACCCTCTACCCGCTTTCCAGGCGAGCCTGATCAACCACTCCAGCACCTCTCCGCGGTGCGTACGGTCCGGACGCCGAGGCGGGCGTCCGAGGAGTTAGCGGCGAATGGGTCGGCTGATGGCGGAGAGGGCGGGATTCGAACCCGCGAGACTATTCGTCTACCTGTTTTCGAGACAGGCGCCTTCAACCGCTCGGCCACCTCTCCATCGACCAGTATAGGTTTGGGGCCGGGGCTCGAACAAACGCGCGGTTACGTGTCGCGAGGGGGCATCGGACGGTCGGTGCCCACCGTGCGGCCGGAGCGGTGCTCGTACTGGATGAGCAGCTCGCGTTCCGCGCGCGCCCGCTCCTCGTCGGCCTCGCGCCAGGCCTCGGCGGCGCGCGCGCGGGCCCTCAGGAGCCGCTGGCGGGTCTGTAACGCCTGAGGGCGGAGCTGCTCCGGCAGGGTGTCCGCGAAGTGCTCGTCGTCCAGCAGCCGGCGCGCCAGCACGTAACCGCCGCCGAGCCCGGCGCCGACCATCAGCAGTGTCGTCAGGCGCATCGGTCTACCGTCCCCGCCGGCGGGTGCTGGCCAGCGAGCTGGCGCCGCGGCGCACCCCTCGGGCGACCGCCACCACTTTGATCAGCGGGCTCACGGCCGTGTCGGAGACGAACTCGCTGGTGCCGCGCATGTTCTCCACGGTCTTGCGGACCTCGTCCAGCGTGGGCCGGATGGGGTCCTCCACCAGCGTCGCCACGCCCTTGGTCAGGGCGCGCACGGCGATCCAGAGCCCGATCGTGGCGATGCTGAGGACCACCAGCAGGAAGATCCCCATCACGCCGTACACGATGATCACCACGTCTCGGACGTTTTCAAGGCTCATGACCGCAAGCGGCTCCTGTTCGGCCCGTTCACGCGCGGCGCGAATGATGGCGCACGGGCGCTCATCGTACGCATCCGGACGCCCGTCGCACAACGTGAGGCCGCGCCAACAGGTTGGGACGCGCCCGGAGCCCGCTCACGCGTCCCCACGCTCGATGGTCGCGCCCCCCATTACCTCGGTGCCGCGGTAGAGCACGATGGCCTGCCCCGGCGCCACCGCGCGCACCGGATCGTCGAACGCCACCACCAGCCGCTGCGCGTCCAGCTGCAGGATCTGGGCCACCGCGGGCGCCGCGTGGTAGCGCACCCGCGCCTCCACCACGTCGCCCACCTCGGGCGGCCCGGCCACCCAGTGCGGCTCACTGGCCGTGACGCGGCGGCTGAGGAGCCCCCGCTCGTCGCCCACGATCACCGCCTGCCTCGACGCATCGATGCCGGTGACGAAACGCCGGTCGGGGCCCGCGAGGCCGAGTCCGCGCCGCTGGCCGACGGTGAAGTTCGCGATGCCCTCGTGGCGGCCCACCTCGACGCCGTCGGCGCCCAGGATGGGCCCGGGGGCGAAGGCGACCCCACGGTCGCGCAGCACCTCGCGATAGTCGCCGCCGGGGACAAAGCAGATGTCGACGCTGTCGGGCTTGTCGGCCAGCGGCAACCCCAGGTCGCGCGCCACCTGGCGCGTCTCGGTCTTCTTCAGCCCGCCCAGGGGAAACAGCGTGCGGGCCAGCGCGTCCTGGTCCAGCGTGTACAGCACGTACGACTGGTCCTTCGCGTCATCCTCGGCGCGATGCAGCCGGTGTACGTCGCCGTCGCGCTCGATGCGCGCGTAGTGCCCCGTCGCCAACCGGTCGACACCCATCGCGAGCGCGCGGTCGAGGAGCGTGGAGAACTTCACGTGCTGGTTGCAGGCGAGACACGGGTTGGGCGTGCGGCCCTGGGCGTAGGCCCCGACGAAGCCATCGACCACCGAGCGCTGGAACTCGCGCTCCATGTTCAGCACGTAGTGCGGAATACCGATGCGCTGCGCGGCCGCCCGAGCGTCGCCCACGTCCTCGATGCCGCAACAGGTGCGGCCGGAACGCAGCGCGGTCTCGTCCGGTTCCGTGTAGAGCCGAAGGGTGACGCCCACCACCTCGTAGCCCTGCTGGTGCAGCAGGGCCGCGGCGACGGCGGAGTCGACGCCGCCGGACATCGCGACGAGCACGCGTTCGGTCATTCGACCAGTGTACGGAGCGCGGCCGGGAGTCGCATCGGGCGACCGCGCACCTCGACGCGACGCGCGCCCGAGGCGAGGCCGTGCCCTATACTCGACCGGCCAGACCACCGCCGGAGGAGGCTTCCCTGCAGGGTTCGGAACTCGCACACGAGATCGTGGATGTCCTGGTCGACCGCCAGGCGGAAGATGTCGTGCTGCTGGACATGACCAGCCTCTCCGTCTTCGCTGATTACTTCGTCATCGCCACCGTCGACAACCCTCGGCAGGCTCGCGCCGTCGTCGATGCCGTCGAGGCGCACGTGCTGGCCGACGGCCGCTCGCGTCCGAAGGTGGAGGGCGCCGCCGACAGCAGCTGGATCCTGGTGGACCTCGGCGAGGGCATCTTCGTCCACGTCTTCACGGAGGACAGTCGGGCCTTCTACAACCTCGAAGGCCTGTGGAACCGGGCACAGGAAGTGGTCCGCGTCCAGTAGAGCGGACGCTGCTAGCATCGCGCCATGGTCACGTTCGCGCCGAAGGTCGACCTCTGGCTCGCGGTGGTGATCGCGTCCGCGCCGTTGATCGCGCTCGGGGTCGCCGTCGCGGCGTCGTTGACCGGCGATGTCGCGGCCATCGTGGCGGGGTGGGCAACCCTGCTCGGGGTCGTCGCCCTCTATGCCGCCGTCGTTTGGCCGCTGGCATACGAGGTGGGCGAAGACAGCCTCGTGATTCGCTTCGGGCTCATGAGGACGCGCGTACCGTACGAGGACATCACACGCATCCGTCCGTCCCGGAACATCCTCGCCAGTCCCGCGCTTTCGCTGGACCGGCTGCGGATCGACCGCCGTTGCGGCGGCTTCCTGCCGATCGCCCCGGACGACCGGGCCGGGTTCATCGGTGCGGTGCAGGCTCGCGCCCCGCACGTGGCTGTGGAGGCCCGCCGGTAGGCCGCGTGCACCGCTACTCGAAGACCCAGCGGTCCGTGTCACGCTCCCAGCCGAGGACCGGCTGCCCCTCGAAGAAGATCGCGATCTCCCGTTCCGCGCTGGCGGGGCTGTCCGAGCCGTGGACCAGGTTGCGCCCGATTTCGACGCCGAAGTCGCCGCGGATCGAGCCGGGGGCCGCCTCGGTGGGGTTCGTCGAGCCCATCGCCTGGCGAGCCGCGGCCACGGCGTTCGTGCCCTCGAAGACCGCGGCGATGATCGGGCTGCTGGTGATGTAGTCGACGAGGCCATCGAAGAACGGCTTGCCTTCGTGCTCGCCGTAGTGGCTCTTCGCCATCGCTTCGTCGACCTGCAGCAGGCGCAGGCCCGCGATGCGCAGCCCGCGGCGCTCTAGCCGGTGCAGCACCTCGAAGGCGAGCCCGCGCTGCATGGCGTCTGGCTTCACCAGAATCAGCGTCTGTTCCAACGTGTCGCTCCTGTCCGTGTGTGTTCGTGTTGGCGCTGCGTCGCGCAGCTAGCGGTTGGGCCGCGTGATCGGTGGCGGGCGGAGGTAGACCACGTCCACCCCCGCCGGGTCGCCGTAGGCCTCGTGCAGCCGTGCGAGGCGCACGAGGTCCACCGCCGACCGTCCGTGCGCCGTGCCTGCGTCCCCACCGCCCAGGGCGTCGCCAGTTTCGCCGCTCGCGCGCGTAGTGTCGCGCTCTACCTCGCCTGCCCGCCCGCGTGTAACGAGGGCATCGAGGAGCGGCTCGGTCAGCTCGCCGGCCCACCGGGTGCCTGCCGGGGCGGCGGCTGCGCACTCCTCGGGCGTCCCGATCCGAGGTTCCACGACCGTCTCGGGCGCGGTGTTGGCGGCGCGCAGCGCGTACGCCGCCCACGCGATGCCACTGCGCCCGGCGTCGTGCACCGCGACGACCGGCGCGCCGAGCCGCGTGCCGACCAGCAGCGGGTAGGCGTCCACCTCGAGCCGGACGACCCCGGCGAGTGGTACGTCGAGCGCGATCGCCATCCCCTGCGCGGTCGCAACCCCGGCGCGCAGACCGCCGTAGCCCCCCGGCCCGATGTCGACCGCGATGCGAGCGAGCTCGTCGCGCTCCGCGCTCGCATCGCGGAGCAGTGTGTCCAGGCCGCCGAGCAAGTCGAGCGAGACGTTCTGTGCGACGTGCCAGCGGCGTTCCGCCAGGATGACATCGCCTTCGAGCAGCGCCAGCGCGATGTCATCCGACGCCGTGTCGATGCCGAGGTCGAGCGCTCGGCTCATCCGCGCGCCCTCAGGCCGTCCACGATGTGCCGGTAGCGCTCGCCGTTCGGCACCAGTGTGATGCGCCGCTCGTTCTTCGCGCCCTCGACCGGCTCGAGCACGACCAGCAGATGCTCCGCCGGGAACACCCCCAGGCCCCGCTCCGGCCACTCGACCACGAGCACGCCCTCGCGCGCCTGTTCCTCCAGCGCCAGGTCGGCGACCTCCTCCGGGTCGGTGAGGCGGTACAGGTCGGCGTGGAAGAGCGGCGGTCGCGCCTCGTGGCGGGCGAGCAGCACGAACGTCGGGCTGGCGACCTGCGTCTCGCCGTGCAGACCGGCGCCGATGCCCTGCGCCAACGCCGTCTTGCCCGCGCCCAGCGTGCCCTGCAACAGCAGCACATCGCCGGGCCGCACCAGTCGCGCGATCCGCCGCCCGAGGGTGCGCGTCTTCGCGGCGCTGGTCGTCGTCAGCGTCAGCCGGTTCGCCGTGCTCACGCCGGCGCGCGCCCCGGCTCGGGCGGTGCCTCGGGTAGTCGTTGCGGCCGCAATTGGTCCCATCCGCGCGATGGCGGTTCGTACGCCTCGCCGTCATCGGACCAGACGACCACGTCGCCGGGGTGCGCTTCGACGACGTGCCCGATCAGTGTCACCGGCAGCTCCGGGCCGTCCACGCGGCGCAGCGTCTCGCGCTCGCCGGTCAGCACCAGCTCGAAGTCCTCACCGCCGCCCAGCGCGAGGTCCAGCGCGGCCGGCTGTCCCAGCAGTGTGACCGCCGCCGGGTGCAGCGGCAGCGCCGCCGCTGCCACCTCGATGCCCACTTCCGAGCGCCAAGCGATGTGACCGAGGTCCTGCAGCAGCCCGTCCGAGACATCGATGGCGCACCGCACACCGGCGGCGAGCGCGGCACGGCCGACCGTCACGCGCCCGACGGGTCGACGGTGCGCGGTCAGCAGCGGCGCGGCGGCGGGCTCGCCGGCCCGCCCGGCCTCGATCAGCGCCAACCCGGCCGAGGAGGCGCCCGGCGCGCCCGAAACCGCGACCCGGTCCCCCGGCCGCGCCGTGCTTCGCAGCATGGTGACGGCCTCGCCGCCGGCATCGAGGTCGACACGGCCGTAGGCAGCCACCGTGAAGCTCGTCGCGTTGCCTCGGACGATGTCGCCGCCGGCGACGCGGATGCCGTGCGCGCGGCATGCCTCGGCCAGTCCGTCCACGAACCCGTCGAGGTCATCGAGCGTGACGTCCGGCCCGAGCACGGAGGCGACGAGTAGTTGCTGCGGCTCGGCGCCCATCGCCGCCAGGTCGGACACGTTCACGGCGACCGCACGCCAGCCCACGTCCGCCATCGACATCGTGTCGGGGCGCCAGTGGTTGCCCTCGGCCAGCACATCGATAGTGCCGGCGGCGCCGCCGGCCGTCGTCGCCCACACGGCGGCGTCGTCGCCCGGCGGCACCAGGATGTCGCGCGCCATCGCGTCGCCGAGGCGCGCGAGGATGCGGTCGATCAGGTCGAACTCGCCCAGTGGCCAGCGGTCATTCTGCGAGGCACCCACGTACGCATCGTACGTGCGACGCGGGACGCGGGCGATGCCTCGGGGTCCTTGCCCGCTACGTCCCAGCGCAGGACAGCACGAGCGGCGTGTCCGAGGGCAACGACTCGCCGTACTGCTCGCTCCACGCGAGGTTGACGAAGGCCGGGGCGCCGGTGATGTAGCCGAGGAGGCCGCCACCTGCTCGGTTGGCCCAGACGGAGAGGGCGCGGCAGCCGCTCGCCTCGGCGCTGGCGAGCAGCGACTCGGTCGTGCCGCCGCCGAAGACGACGAGGCCCACGCCGCCGTTCTTCGGCACGTCGCCGGCGGTGATGACGCCGGCCGCGCCGGTCTCGGCGGGCGGGAGGGGCGTTGCCGTCGCGGTAGGGGTGGCCGTCGCGGTCGGGGTCGCCGTCGGCGAGGTGTTCGGAGGCGGCGTCTGCGCGCCGCTGCCCTGCGGCGCCAGGAACTCCTCCGCCACCCAGCCGACCTGTCCGGCCGCGGAGACCTCGCGCCAGGTGTAAGCGCCCGCCTCGACGGCCTCGCCCAGGATCTCGACCACTGCGCCGTCCGAGAGGCACGTCAGGATCTGCGCGCCGGTGGTGGGCGTGGCGCGGAGGTTCAGGCACCCGCCCGCGGCCACGAGCGCGAGGTCGCCCACCTCGAGGTCAGCCGCGGCGACGTTGCCGCCGCCGGCACCGTCGTCCGTGTCCGCGACGAAGGTCTGCCCGCCAGTGTCCGGGAAGCGCCAGAAGTGGACGCTGATATTGGGGTAACGGTCGGCGGCGTAGAAGGGGTCGTAGTGGTGGGTGGTGACAATGCCGTCCCAGCCCCGGTTCGAGTCGATGACCTGGTACGTACCGTCGCCGTAGTTGTCCATGACGATCGCGGTGTGGAGGCCGGGGTACGAGGCGCCCGGACCTGCGTTGTTGTCGTCCACCAGTTGGATCACGTCGCCGTCGCGCGCCTCGTCCGCGTCCACCTCGGTGGCTCCCGCCTTCAGGTAGCCGTCGCGGTAGCCGAAGCCCATCTGCAGTCCCAGCGACTCGCCGACGATGCGCTTCATCCAGGGGAAGCACTCGCCCTGCCAGGAGCCGAGGTCCTGTAGCGCTCGCGTGGTGAGTGCGCCGCGCTCGGTGACGGAAGCGGTGCCGCTTCCTTCCTCCGCGGTGACTTCGGTGACCCCAGCGGTGAGGCCCAGCGCGCAGGCGGCGAGGAAGATGGCGAGGGATGTCACGACGCGAGTCCCGCGGAGGGGACGCGGAGAGCGCCATGACGTTGTGGATGAATCGTTCATAGGTGGAGTGTCGACATGACAAATCCATAGTGACAACCCCTGCGACCTCTCCTGACCGGGTTGTCAGCGCCCCCAGAAGCGCTCAATTGGCCTCGATCGTCGCCATCGAAGACGGCCGCGCGGCGGCTCCGGCGTATCATCGAGAGATGACCGACGACCGGAACGCCGTTGCGAGGGAAGGCCTCCAGCGCGCGATGAACCTCCACGCGCGGGGCGACATCGACGAGGCGCTGGCGCTCGCGCACCAGGCGATCGAGGCGGATCCGGCGTTCGGGGAGGCCTGGGCGTACATCGGAAATACGCTCGTTACGCGTAAGCGACGCTTCGCGGAGGGCCTCGAGGCGCTGCGTCGTGCGGTCGCCCTGTCGCCCGATGATGTGGCGGTGCGTTATACATCGGGGTGGTGTCAGGAGTTCGTCGCCAACGCGCTCGCGCGCCCGAAGCGCCCGCACCAGCCCGTGGAGCAGAGCGCCGAGCAGCTCTACGCGGCCGCGAAGCAGACGATGCTCAAGGCGCTTGAGCTGGACCCGGACGACCAGATGCGGGGTGACATCGAGGACATCCTCGACGTGATCGCCAACGCCACCGGCGAGCCGTGGGACCTGGGGGAGTACGAGCGTGCCGCACCTCGACCTCGATGAGGGGTTCCGTCTCTACTACGAGGTGCACGGCCCGCCGCCGGGCACGGCGCCCGCGCTCCTGCTCGCGCACGGCGCCGGCGGCAACGCCATGTCCTGGTGGCAGCAGGTCCCGGCGTTCCGCGACCGCTACACGGTCATCACCTTCGACCACCGCGCCTTCGGACGCTCGCCCGACGTCGAGGAGGGCCCCGGGCGCATCGCCTTTGGCACAGACACGCGCTCGCTGCTGGACGAACTGGGGATCGAGCGGGTCCACTTCGTCGCCCACTCCATGGGCGGCCGCACCGCTTTCGGGCTGATCTCGCGGGAGCCGCAACGCCTCGCTTCGGTGGTCTACTCCGGCACGAACGGCGGCTGCGTCGACGACCGCTACCGTGCTCTGAAGAAGCAACTGGAGGGCGACGGCACGCTGGCCGGCCCGCTCCTCACCCGCGCGGTCGCCGAGGGTTACGCGGACGAGTCGCCCGGCATGCAGTTCCTGTATCGCCAGATCCGGAGCATCAACCCCAGGCGGCATCGGGACTTCCTGAAGCCGACCGGCCGCATGGTCAACTACCGCGGCTCCACGGCGCAGCGCCTGGTCGACAGCGGCATCCCCATTCTCTGGCTCGTGGGCGACCAGGACCGGGTCGTCCACCCCTCGCTGATCCGCATCTCACACGAACTGACGCCCGGCTCCCGGCACGTGGAGGTGCCGGGCGCCGGCCATTCGGCGTATTTTGAACGCCCAGAGGCGTGGAACGCGGCTGTGCGGGACTTCATCGACGCCGTCGAAGACGGCGAGTAGGAGGCCATCGATGGGCATCTGGCGGTCGTTCGTCGGCGCGCTGGAGCGGCTCAACGGCACACGGGCGGTGAATGAGATTCACCGCGCGGACTTCGAGCAACTGCTCCGCACGACATTCCTCTGAGAAGAGGAGGACCTGACGGTACGTCAGGTATACGAGACCGCCGGGGTGAAAGGCATCCGCTTCGACCGCCTGTAGTCGCGCCCGAAGGAGCCACCTTCATGCCTGAACCGCTTCGCTTCATCGAAGCCGCACCCGACGCGGCCATCGCCTGCACCCTGACCGCCGAGGGGATGCGCGAGCGTGGCGGCGACTGGGCGGAGCTACTGCGCCGATGGCGGCTGCGCCGCGAGGACATCGAGGGTGGCGCCCGGCTGTGGTTCCGCGCCGAGGTACGCGAGGACCTCGAGCGGCTGATCGAGGCGGAGAGTGCCTGCTGCTCGTTCTTCGACTTCCGACTCGCGAGCGATGACGAAGTGCTGCGCCTGGAGGTGCGGGCGCCGGCCGAGGGGCGACCGTTCGTCGATGCTCTGTTCGGGACGTCCGAGGCATCGGACCGCGCGTGATCCCGGGGGCCGTCCGCGCGCCGCTGATCTTCCTGCTTGCCGCGCTGTTTGAGATCGGTGGGGGCTATCTCGTCTGGCGGGCCCTGCGCGAGGACGCCGGACCGCTGGTGGGGGCCGCCGGGTTGCTCGTCGTCGCGGGGCTACCGCTGACGCTGGCGTTGCTGGACGCGCCGTTCTTCGGGCGGGCCTACGCCGCGTACGGCGGCGTGTTCGTCGTGGCGTCGCTGGCGTTGGGCTGGCTCATCGACCGCGTCCGGCCGGACAGCTTCGATGTGGCCGGCGGTGCGGTGATCCTCGCCGGCGTCGCGCTCATTTACTTCGCCCCGCGCGCCTCCGGCTGAGCCGCCTCCGGCCCGGCGACCGCGCAGGGCGCCCTACGGTACGCGCTCGTTGACCTCCTTCGCGAGGTCGAGGTCGCGTTGAGTGATGCCGCCGGCGTCGTGGCTCGAGAGCGCGATTGTCACAGTGCTGTAGACGTTGCGCAGCTCCGGATGGTGGTTTGCACGCTCGGCCAGGACGCCGACCTGCGCCATGAAACCCACCGCCTCCACGAAGTCGCGGAACTTGAACTCCCGCACGATCTGGTCGCCCTCGCGAGACCACCCGTCGAGGTCGCCCAGCAGTCGGTCGACATCGGCGCCCGCCATTTTCTCCGCCATTGCACGCTCCGTCCACCGAACCTGTTAGCGCCCAATGTCGAGCGTATTGAGGCGTCGGTGGGTTGGCAAATCAGCGCGAAATCAGGCCGTGAGCGGTTGCGGGCGCGAGCTGGCGCAGCGACACTGCGACCTTGCCGCAGGGTTTGCGGTGCTGCCGAGGCGAAGTCGACCGACGAAGGACCGGACGTGCCGACCATCCTCGAGACCTTCGAAGCCACGCATGCCGGGTCCCGGCGATTCGCCGACCGCGCGCGACAGGTGTTCCCCTCCGGCGTCACGCACGACGCCCGGGCTCACGAGCCGTGGCCGATCTACGTCGAGCGCGCGCAGGGCGCCCGCAAGTGGGATGTCGACGGCAACGAGTACGTCGACTACATCGGTGGCCACGGCGCGCTGCTGCTAGGCCACAACCGCCCCGAGGTGATGGAGGCCGTGCGCGGCGCGCTGGAGCGCGGGACGCACCTCGGCTCCTCCCACGACCTGGAGGTCGAGTGGGGCGAGCAGGTGTTGAAGATGGTGCCCTGCGCCGAGCGCGTGCGGTTCACCTCCTCCGGCACGGAGGCCACGATGATGGCGCTGCGCCTGGCGCGCGCCTTCACCGGCCGGGAGAAGGTCATCAAGCTCGCTGAGCACTTCCACGGTTGGCACGACATCGTCGTGGGCCGGCTGCGCGAGGATGACCCACACCCGTATTCGGTGGGCGTGCCCCGCGGCTTCTACGAGTCATTAATCGTCCTGCAGCCGGGCGACACCGATGCGTTGCGCGAGGCCCTGTCCGGGCGCGATGTGGCCGCCATGATCCTCGAGCCCACCGGCGCGCACTGGGGCACGCACCCAAGCGGGATGGATGCCGACTACCTGCGCGAGGCGCGGCGGCTCACGGAAGAGGCCGGCACGCTGCTGGTGATGGACGAGGTGATCACGGGGTTCCGCATGGCGCCGGGCGGCGCGCAGGAGCGGTGGGGCGTGATGCCCGACCTTTCCACGCACGCCAAGATCCTGGCGGGCGGACTGCCCGGCGGCTGTGTCACCGGACGCGCCGAGGTCATCTCGATGCTCGAGATCCGCGAGGACATCGAATGGAACTCGAAGCGACGGGTGAGCCACCAGGGCACCTTCAACGCGAACCCTGCCTCGGCGGCGGCAGGCCTGACGGCGCTGCGTCTGATCGAGACGGGCGGGGAGACGGACCGCGCGGATGCGGCGACCGCACAGCTGGTGCGGGAGCTGAACGCGATGTTCCAGGCGGAGTCAGTGCCGGGCTCCGCCTTCGCCGTCTCCAGCATGTGGCACACCAATCTTGGTTATGACGCTCCCCGGCCCGGAGACGTTGAGTGGGACGCGGCCGAAGAGCCGCGCGGGGTCCCCGATGAGTTGCTGCGCCCTCTGCGGTGGGCGCTGTTCAACCACGGGGTGGACCTCATGGGCACGGGGGGGATGGTCTCCTCGGCTCACGGCGAGCGCGACATCACGGACACTGTTCAGGCGTTCCGGTCCGCGGTCGACGATTTGCGAGCGGAGGAGCTGCTCGACTAGCGCGGCGCGTTACCTCGAGCAGCACCGGTGGGCGGGGGCCAACGGTGCTGAGAACCACGATCCAGATCGCCGCGCGGTGTGTCCGTGCGCTCAATCAGGTGTCGCGTCCCATCGAGGGCATCGCGAGCCGCGTACCCGGCGCCCTGCGCGGGCTTCCGGGGACACCCCAACCACCAAGGCTACGGTCCGGCGGGGGCGCCTTTGGCGCCCCGATGCGGATGGTGCGGCAGGCGACCGCGCTGTCGCTGACATTGCTCGCGTGCTCGTTCGTCGCGGGGGCAGGCGCCTACGTCCTCACGCAGGGCGGCGGCGCGCTCATCGCCTCGGTGTCGACCGTCGACATCGATGACCCGGGCACGCGCGCGCAGGTGCAGGCGCTCTGGCGCGCCGAGTCACCAGCGCCGAAGCGAGTCACGTCCAAGGCCAGTCCCGTACCGATGTCCGGCGTCCCGGACGACTCGTTTGCCGCGCTGCTGGCTGGCACAGCCCCGTCCCCGGAGGGCGATGCTGCTCTGGCAGCGACTGCCCCGGAGGCCTCGACGGACGGACCCGTAGGGCAGCAGGCGCAAGAACTGGCGGTCGTGCCTCCGCCGCCCGAGGTTGCCGGAGGCCAGCAAGTCTCGGCGACGGTGTCCTTCTATTACTGCCAGCACGACACGGGCTCCGCGGGCGACGGTGGCGGGTTCTGCGGCGCGATGCGCGATGGCACCGTGGTGCGGTCCGGGGCCGCCGCCTGCGACGCCGCCTACCTCGGACAGCAGTTCCGCATTGTGGGTGACCCGACGGGGCGCGTGTACCAGTGCAGCGACACGGGGAGCGCCGTCCACGGGATGCACCGCGACATCTGGTTCGCCACCTCGACCGAGGGCTGGGCGTGGCTGGATGCGGTCGGGCGGAACGTCACGCTGGAGGTCCTGCCGTAGCGGGCAGGGCCCCGATCCCGTCCCC
>WHSU01000068.1 GCA_009379925.1 Dehalococcoidia bacterium
ACCAACGTCGGCGGCCGGTTCACCGTCTTCTTCGCTACCATCCAGATCGCCGAGGGCGACCTCCGGGAGCGCCGATGACCCACCCAACAGGTGTCACGCATGTCTCCGAACACCTGTCACCCATCTCTCCCGTCTGAACAGGAATCGGGAGAGGGGGTTGGGAGGGGGGCGACTTTGGCGCGGAGGCGGGGTGGTGGTGGGGGCGTGTGGCTTCGGCCCTCACCCCCGGCCCCTCTCCCACGCTGTGGGAGAGGGGAGTCGGAAGGCGGGAGGCGGGAGCGGGGGCGCTCGCTGGGCTTAGATGCTGGGGACGGCTTCGGCGCGGAGGCGGGCGACTGTGGGGGGGAGGGTGGCGGCGACGTAGTCGATGTCGGCTTCGGACATGGAGGGCCAGAGGGTCATGCGGACGGAGCCGATGGCGAGTTCGATGGGGACGCCCATGGCGAGGAGGACGTGCGAGGGTTCCCAGGTGGCCGAGGTACAGGCGGCGCCGGCGGAGCACTCGATGCCGCGGGCATCGAGGGCGTCGACCACGGACTCGCCCTCTACGCCGTCGAAGCAGAGGTGCAGGTTATGGGGCAGGCGCTCGGTGGGGTGGCCGTTGAGGCGGGCGTCCGGGGAGGCGGCGCGGACGGCTCGGAGGAGGCGGTCGCGGAGGCGGGTGGTGGTGTCGCGGAAGGCGTCGCGCTCTTCCTGGGCGAGCCGGAGGGCGAGGGCGATGCCGGCGGCGCCGGGGACGTTCTCGGTGCCGGAGCGGCGCTGGCGTTCCTGGCCGCCGCCGGAGATCTGCTCGAGGAAGGGGACGTCCCGGCGGAGGTAGAGGATGCCGGTGCCCTTCGGGCCGGCGAATTTGTGGCCGGAGAGGGAGAGCAGGTCTACGCCGAGCGTGTCGACATCGAGCGGTAGCGAGGTGGTGGCCTGGACGGCGTCTGTGTGGACGGGGATGCGGCGTCCGAGGGACGCGGCGCGGGCGCGGACGGCTCGGGCGATCTCGGGGAGGGGCTGGACGGTACCGACCTCGTTGTTGGCGTAGCCGACGGAGACGAGGACGGTGTCTTCGCGGACGGCGGCGGCTACGTCGTCCGGGGTGACGCGGCCGAACTGGTCGACGGGGAGGTAGTCGACTTCGAAGCCGAAGCGTTCGAGGAACTGCGCGGAGTGGAGGACGGCGTGATGCTCGACCTCCGTGGTGACGATGTGGCGGCCGGCGCCGGCCTCGGACTGGGCGAGCGCGACGCCCTTGATGGCGGCGTTGATGCTCTCCGTGCCGCCCGAGGTGAAGACGACTTCCTCCGGGATGGCGCCCAGCACGTCGGCGACGGTGTCGCGCGCGGAGGCGAGGATCTCGCTGGCGCGGCGGCCGCGTCCGTGGTGGGCGGAGGGGTTCGCGAAGTCGCCGGCGAAGAGCGGGAGCATGACGTCCAGGACTTCGGGGCGGACCGGCGTCGAGGCGGCCGCGTCCAGGTAGAGGCGGCGCCCGGTGGGAGGTGACGGGGGTCCTGACATGGTGACTTCACGGTACCCCTCAGGGGTATACGTGGTCAACGAACGTTCGCCCTGCTGAGGGGTCCGTGCTGCTGGAGCAGGGGGACCGGATTCTGGCGCTGATGGGGGTGTCGGGCTCACGCGCGTCGCCCGATGCCCTCTCCCGCCCCCTCTCCCGATTCCCGGGCGAGGGGAGTCGGAAGGAGTCGGAAATCGGATGGACGCGCGCACGTGCAGTTCAGTCGGAGGCGGCCTCTCGGGCGGCGAGGTGGGCTTCGACGGAGCGCATCTTGGCCTCCATGGCGCCGGCGTCGTGGCCGGGGCGATAGTCGCCCTTGAGGACGAAGGAGACGCGGTCGGACATCGCGGCTACGGCCATGACAGCGTCGTGGAAGACGGCCATGACCTCGTCCCACTCACCCTCGATGGTGGTGAACATGGCGTCGGTGTGATGCGGGAGGCCGGAGGCGCGGACGACACGGACGGCCTCGGCGACTTCGGCGCTGACCGAGGCGGAAGCGGTCCCGAGCGGGGTGATGGAGAAGGCGATCAGCATCGCCGGTCATCATACGGGACAGTTCCGCCCCCCGGGGAGGCGGTCAGCCGTGCCGGACGCGGTGGCCCTCGACGCGCCTCCACAGGAGGGTGCGTCCAGGGTCGGCCCAGACGGACCCGATGCGGACGCCGAGTTCACTGGCGGCTTCGTTGAGGAGGCGGTGGACGAGCACGGGGTCGTCGTGGGGCTCGAGGTCGATGCGTCCGGCGTCGCCGGCGCGCACGGCTTCGATGTAGGGTCGCCGCGCCTCGGCGCGGTCGTCGGGCCCGACGTGGTCGGGGTGGAGAGCCCTGAACTTCGACATGCCCGGGCCTTTCGGTGCCGAGGGATGGTGAGGGGAGTGGTCAGATCAGTTGATCCGAACTGCTGGTGTCAGCGTACGGGTGACCGATTCGCGAAGGCATAACCTGGTGGTGTGGGTCGGTTGCGAATGCATCGCAGGGCCGGTCCCCCGGCCGCCCCTCTCCCCCGACCCCTCTCCCCATTCCGGGGAGAGGGGAGTCGGAAAGGGTAGCGGCGGTGGGGGAACCCTCGCCCCCGCCCGCCCCATCGGCGAGAGGAGACGGGCTCGGAGGAGGGGCGGGGCGCTCGAAGCGGTATGCTGCGTTGAGGATCCGAGGGGAGGCTTCGCTATGGTCGGCAGGCTCTTCGATATGTTCCGGGGCACGCAGACGGCGACGGACCCGGTGTGCGGCATGGACGTGGACACGAAGAATCCGCCGGGTGGCACCTTCGACTACCAGGGCACGACGTACTACTTCTGCGGCAAGGGGTGCCGCCTCGAGTTCGAGGAAGACGCCGAGGGGTACCTGAGCGGCCGCAAGAAGATGGAGATGTAGCACGTAGGCCCCGGCCCCGGCGGACTTACCGAGGAGGGGGCGCTACACGCGCTCCCCCTCCTGCCCGTGAACGGGCTGGACGGTCAATTCGAGCCCCGTGCTCACCGAGTAGTGCCCGCCCGTGTTGCACAACAGGACGTACCGTCCCGGATCCAGCTCGAACACCCCTTCGCCGCCGTCGCCCGGCGCGATCGGCTCGAGCTTTCCCGTCACGTCGACCGCCGACTCATCGATATGCCCGCCCGACATCGGGAGTTCGACGGGGCGTTCGGTGCGCACGACGAGGAAGTTGTGGGGACCGTCGGCCTCGTTGATCACGACGAAGCGGACGGTGCCCGCGGGAGCGACTCGGGCATCGGGCTCTACGGCCATCCCTTTGTAGACGACCATGATGTCGGCGCTGTCGCCTTCGGCGGTGCGGTTCATGAGGCTGTCCCCTTGCTGCTCGATGCGCGCCGGGCTGAGGCGGGCGGGCGGGCCCGGCCTCCGGGAGGCGGTGTGCTGTCCGCAGCACGGTAGGGCGCGGCCGCGCGTAGAGTAGTTGTATGAAGCGACGACAGGACTGGGAGCTGGTGCCGTGGGCGGACCCCTACGGCGAGGACATCCCGCATCCGGCACCGCACCGCGCGTACGAGGACCCGGAGTTCCTGCAGAGCCCGGAGGCACGCACGGTTCGGGTCCTGTCGGAACTGCTGGAGCCCCAGCACCGCCTGCGGCGCCGGGGTATCACGGACACGATCGTCTTCTTCGGGTCGGCGCGCATTCCGGGGGAGGCCCACGACACGACGCATGGCGGGCTTGCGCAGTTGACGGGGTACTACGAGGCGGCGCGCGACCTCGCGGCGCGGTTGACGGCATGGAACATCGAGCGGGCGGGGGCCCGGCAGTTCGTGGTGTGCAGCGGCGGCGGGCCGGGCATCATGGAGGCGGTCAACCGAGGTGCGGCGGACGCGGGTGGTGAGAGCATCGGGTTTGGCATCCACCTGCCGGAGGAGCAGGCGCTGAACCCGTACGTCAGCGAGGCGCTGGCGTTTGAGTTCCACTACTTCTTCATGCGGAAGTTCTGGTTTCTGTACAACGCGAAGACGCTGGTGTTCTTCCCCGGCGGGTTCGGCACCATGGACGAGATGATGGAGATCCTGACGCTGGTGCAGACCCAGCGCGTGCGCAAGAAGATGGGCATCGTCCTCTACGGTTCGGACTTCTGGCGCTCTGTGGTCGACTTCGATGCGATGGCGCGTCACGGTGTCATCTCGGAGGAAGACCTGGCGCTGTTCCAGTTCACGGACAGCGTAGACGAGGCCTTCGAGGTCATCCGGACGTTCCTGGAGCAGAACTACGAGTCCACGCTTCTCGATGAGGAGTAGCCGAGCGGCAGGTTGAACGCCGCGCCCCCATCGATGCGTGCCCTGCTGCAGGAAGGGCGGGGCGCCGGGCCTCGAGGGGGCCGGGCGCCGGTGAGGCGGGCGCTCAGGATGAGGACTCGTCCGCCAGCTGGATGGTTTCCCGACGCGATGAGCGGACGCCGCGCGAGCGCGGCTCATTACTCACGCGGAACTCGGAGCGGGTGAGCCGCGGGGGTGTGTTCGGGAAGCTCTTGACGATCCCGCATCGGGAGCAGGTGCCCCTGCTTTCCGGCCCGTCCGGGGTCTCCAGGAACCAGTGGTGCACGCAGGACGCCGGGCGGCGGGTGTCGTCGGTCTCGGTGTGGGATGCCGTCGTCGTCATCGGTAGCTCCGTCCTGCTCGCGCGCGGTCGCCATGCTGGGCGGGCGACACGAAGGCGCTCGCTGTTGGCGCTTGCTGGCCGCCATGAGACACCCGGAGCCGATGAAAGAGCGCAACAGCGCGCTAGGGCCCCATCACAATCCTGTGACAAGGTGAGCGAGAGCGAGCATTTGAGAGCAGGGGCGCCAGAACGAGGGGGGCGACGCCCTCTCGCAAGGTCTCACGTGGGGATCCTCGGCAGGGCGCCTGTCCGGCACACCAACGCCGTCCGGCGCACGTCCGCGCGGGAGAGCAGCGTGTCCCGGGGACTATCCGGAGGCGGCGCCGTAGCGGGCAATCTCCCGCTGCAGGTCGAGCGGCTGCACCACGGCGGCGTTCTCGTACTGGCCCCACTGTCCGCGAGGCACCATCCACATGACCTCGAACTCGTTGCCGTCCGGGTCGCGGCCGTACAACGACTTGGTCGCGCCGTGGTCGCTGGCGCCGGTGAGCGCGTCGAGCTCGGTCAGCACGGCGGAGGCGGAGGCCAGCGCCTCGATGGTGGGCACCTCCCACGCCAGGTGGTAGAGGCCGGTCACGCCCCGAGGCGGGCGGGGCGCGCCCTCACCGAGTGCGAGCAGCCCGAGGTCGTGGTGGTTCTCGGAGCCTGCGGCGCGCATGAAGGCCATGGGGCCTTCGCGGGCGATTTCGTGGAAGCCGAACGCCTGGCCGTAGAATGCGGTCGAGGCGTCAAGGTCGCGCACGTAGAGCACGGCATGGTTGAGGCGGGCCACCGGGATAGTCATCGGGACTGCTCCTTCACGTCCTTCGCGCTGGTCGTGGATCGGGAAGTCAGACGGTGGTCGCGCCGTCCTCGGTCGCTGGGGTCGCGGAGGGTGCCGCCGTCCAGTACAGGGTATCGCGCGGGGGGCAGACACCGGCACGTCGCGCCGAGGGATTGGCATCGGTCTGTCATCCACTGGCCTCGCGTCTCACGCCGGCGGCAAGCCGGAGGGCGCTTGCGGGATGCCCGCGCAAGGCGTGTTGCAGTCTGATCGTATTCTGATTCTCAGGGCCGAACTCCCCCTTGCTCGCAGGCGGAGGGGGAGGAACACGTTTGCAGTGATTCGGAGCCCCCAGTGAATGTCCCTCCCCTGATCCTCGCCGCGGACGACGACCCGGGCCTGCTGAAGGTCCTGGAACTTGAGCTCACCTCGCAGGGTTTTCGACTGGAGCGCGCACGCACGGGTGAGGACGCGATCTCGGCGGTGATGGAGAGCCGCCCGGACCTGCTGCTGCTGGACGTGATGCTGCCGGACATCTCCGGCTTCGAGGTGCTGCGCCGGGTCCAGGAACGGAGCCATCTGCCGATCATCCTGCTCACGGGCAAGGACGCCGACGCCGACAAGGTCCGCGGCCTGGAGCTGGGCGCCGACGACTACCTGGTGAAGCCCTTCAACCCCACCGAACTCACGGCCCGCGTGCGTGCGGTGCTGCGCCGTGCGCGCCGCACCCGGAGCGCGGAAGGCACGGTGCGCGTGCATGACCTGGAGATCGATCTGGACGCCCGTGTGGTGACGCGGCAGGGCGAGGTGGTGCGGCTGACGCGCAACGAGTGGAAGCTGCTGGAGGTGCTGGCGGAGCGCGCGGGCAAGGTGCTGCAAAGCGAGGAGATCCTGGCCCGTGTGTGGGGGCCGGAGTATCGCGACGACCTCCAATACCTTCGGGTGTGGGTGGCGCGCCTGCGCCGCAAGGTGGACCCGCATCGGAGCCCGCCCGAGCTGATCACGACGTTCCCCGGCTTCGGGTACATGCTGGGCGCTCCGAACGTCGACGACAGCGACCGCTCGGCCGCGTAGCCACCGGGCCACCGCCATCTCGGCGCCTGGGCCGTGCGCCAACGCCCACCGGGCTTGCGCCTCGATGCCTGCCCGCGCAGGCGGTGACGTCGTGGCCGCCTGGGTGGGGGTCTGTTAGCATCGAGGCGATCGGGGAGTGGCGCAGCCTGGTAGCGCACCTGACTGGGGGTCAGGAGGTCGCTGGTTCAAATCCAGTCTCCCCGACCAAAACCACACACCGCGAACAGTGGTCGATATTCATCCGTCGGTAGCACGGCGCGTATGCCCGAGTGGTCGATCTCAATCCGCTCGAACACCTCCTCCGCAAGATCCCGCCGTCGCTCGTCGC
>WHSU01000036.1 GCA_009379925.1 Dehalococcoidia bacterium
CCGATCGTCCACACGGGCGACTTCAAGATCGACCACACCCCGGTCATGGGGCAGCACACCGACCTGACGAGGCTCTCCCAGCTGGGCGACGAGGGCGCGCTGCTGCTCTGCGCGGACTCGACCTACGTCGAGATGGAGGGCTACACGCACTCCGAACAGCGCGTCGCGGAGACGCTGAACCGCGCGATCGGCGACGCCGAGGGCCGGGTGATCGTGACGACGTTCGCGTCGCTGATCTCGCGCATCCAGATGGTGATCGACGCCGCCGAGAAGCACGGTCGGCGGGTCTTCGTCACCGGGCGCTCGATGGTGAACAACGTGCAGATGGCGCGCGACCTGGGCTACCTGCGCGCCGACGGCAACACGCTGATGTCGATCAACGAGATGCGCAACCACCCGGACGCGAAGAGCGTGATCATGTGCACCGGCTCCCAGGGCGAGCCCACCTCCGCGCTGACGCGGATGGCCAACGGCACGCACCAGCACATCACGATCCAGCAGGGCGACACCGTCATCCTGTCCTCCAACCCCGTGCCGGGCAACGAGAAATTCGTCTACCGCAACATCGACAACCTCTTCGAGGCGGGCGCGAAGGTGATCTACAACCGGCTGGCCGATGTCCACGTGCGCGGACACGCCTCGCGCGAGGAGTTGAAGATCGTCCAGCGCGTCGTGCAACCGAAGTATTTCCTGGGCATCCACGGCGAGTACCGCCACCTGGTGCTGCATCGCGAGCTGGCGATCTCGCTCGGCCTGCCTCCGGAGCGCGCCTTCGTGATGACCGATGGCGACGTCCTGGAGATCGACGCGGACGGCGGCGAGGTCGTCGGGACGGTCCCGGCGGACTACGTCTACGTGGATGGCCTCGGCATCGGCGACGTCGACAACATCGTTCTGCGCGACCGGGCGCACCTGGCGAGCGACGGCCTGCTGGTGCTGGTGGGGGCGATCGACCGCCACAGCGGCAAGCTCACGAAATCGCCCGAGGTCATGTCGCACGGCTTCGTCGGGCCCGAGGAGGAGCAGGCGCTCCTGGATGGCGTCCGGCAGCTGGTGATCGATAAGCTGGGCGGCGAAGACCGTGCGGTAGACTGGAAAGCGTTGCACGAGACGCTGAAGGACGATATCGCGACCTTCCTGCACCAGCGGACGCTCCGGCGTCCCCTAGTGATACCGGTCATGCTGGAGGTCTAACGACAGTAGACGGCATACGCCCGGGCGCGGACTGGCGGGGACGCAGCTCGGAAGCTCACAGGTGAGCTCAGTCGCCGGGGATGACCCGGCAGGAGCAGAGCGATGGCTCGAACCAGGACCCGCCGCCGCCGCACCAGTCGCGGCTCCACCACTCCGCCCGTCCCCGACATCCTCACCGTCGGCCGCGGGCTCGCCCGCCCTGAGGTGGTCGGCACCCTGCTCGTGGTGATCGCGGCAGCCGCGGTCCCGTACCTCGTGCCGCCGCTGGCGGACCTGCTCCGCGACGCCCGTGACGGGCTGGTGCGCACGTTCGGGCTGCACGTCTTCACTCTCACCGCGCTGATCGCCACCATCGGGCTGCTGCTCGCGCTGCGACGTGGCCAGGTGCTGCGTGACCACCGCCGCCACATGGTGGGGCTCGTCGCGCTGCTCGGCTTCGCCGGCGGGCTGCTCGGCCGCTGGCGGCCGGACACCGAGATGGGCGGCGTGGACCTGGCCGTGCACTCCGCCGGAGGGGACCTGGGGCGGCTGCTGTCCGGCGGGTGGGTCGCCGCCGTGATCTGGCTGCTGCTGTTCGCCGCCGGATTCGGGCTGCTCTGGCCGCGCACCGCCGCCGCACTCGTCCGGGCCACCCCCGGCGCCGTCGCCGCCGGAGCGGCCTGGCTGTGGGCGCTCGGCCTGCACCGCGCCGCCTGGAACGGCGCACGCAACACCGTCCGAGGGCTGCGCCACCTGGCCGTGCGCTCCGACGGCAACTCGCCTGCCTTCGAGACCGCGATCGCGGTCGACGTGGACGACATCGCCGGCCCCGCCACGCCATCGCTCGCCGGCGAGGAGGCCGAGGCGCCCGCGGACCCGAAACAGCGGCGCAAGCCGGTGCAGATCGGCATGGACATGGAAACGCCGGCCGACGCGCTCCGGCACTCCGCCGACGGCTGGCAGCTGCCCCCGACCACCCTCCTCACCGCCGCCGAGCAGAGCCGCAGCCGCGTCATCGACAATCAGCGGCGTGCCCAGCTGATCGTCGACACGCTCGACTCCTTCGGCGTCGACTCCTCCGTGGTGCAGATCAACGAGGGCCCCACCGTCACCCAGTTCGGCGTGGAGCCCGGCTGGGACGTGAAGACGAAGACCGTCGTCGAGCGTGATGTCGCCGGGCAGCCGATCCTGGACCGCAACGGCCAGCAGCGCACCAAGGACGTCGAGGTCTCCCGTACGCGTATCCGCGTGAACCGCATCACGGCGCTCCAGAACGACCTCGCGCTGGCCCTCGCTGCCCCCGCCCTGCGCATCGAGGCGCCGGTCCCCGGTAAGCCCATGGTGGGCATCGAGGTGCCGAACCACTCGACGTCGTTGGTGGGGATGCGGCAGATCATGGAGTCGCCGGCGTACCAGAAGGCGCGCAAGGGCGGGGGGCTCCCGATCGCCCTCGGCGCGGGCGTCTCCGGCGACCCGGTGGTGGCCGACCTGACGACGATGCCGCACCTGCTGATCGCGGGCGCGACGGGCGCCGGCAAGTCGGTCTGCCTTAACGCGATCATCAGCTGCCTCTTGATGAACTACTCGCCCGAGGAACTGCGGCTGGTCATGATCGACCCGAAGCGCGTCGAGATGACCGCCTTCCAGGAGATCCCGCACCTCGCGTTCTCCGAGATCGTGGTCGAGATGGACCGCGTGGTCGGCACGCTGCAGGCCGTGATCAACGAGATGGAGTCGCGCTACCGCCGCTTCGCCAAGGCCGGCGTGCGCAACATCAAGCGCTACAACGAGACCGCCGACAAGAAGATCCCCTACTGGGTCGTGATCATCGATGAGCTGGCGGACCTCATGCTGGCCGCCCCGTACCAGGTGGAGAACCAGCTGGTGCGCCTGGCGCAGCTCGCGAGGGCGACCGGCATCCACCTGGTGGTCGCGACGCAGCGGCCCTCGGTGGACGTCATCACCGGCCTGATCAAGGCGAACTTCCCGACGCGCATCGCCTTCGCAGTGTCCTCCTCGGTGGACTCACGCACGATCCTGGACCAGGGCGGCGCGGAGAAGCTGCTGGGCAAGGGCGACATGCTCTACGTGCCGCCCGACGCGCAGAAGCCGAAACGCGTGCAGGGCGTCTTCGTCGCGGACCCGGAGATCGAGTCGGTCGTTTCCTTCTGGACACATGACCGCTTCTCGCAGCTGGTGCCGGAGAAGTTCGACACGCTGCTCGAGGAGGCCGAGCGGCAGATCGAGGAGAGCAGCGACGGCGCCAGCAGCGCCGAGGACACCCTGCTCAGCCAGGCCATCGAGATCGCGCGCGAGCACCGCACGCTCTCAACGTCGATGCTCCAGCGCAAGCTGGGCATCGGCTACCCGCGCGCAGCCCGGTTGATGGACGACCTCGAGTCGCGCGGCGTCGTGGGCCCGCAGGAGGGCGGCCGCTCGCGCGAGGTGCTGGTGGGCGAGCCCGGCGCGGGCGTCGAGTCGCTGGCAGCGGCGGCGGCTGCCTTCGAGCCGCCAGCCCTCCCGGAGGTCACCGAGGAAGCGCCGCCCGACCCGCCGAAGAAGCCACTGCGATTCCCTCGGCCGTTTGACGCGGAGTAGGCACCGCGACTACCGCCCAGCCACATCAACTTGGTTGTTGCCTGCCCCTGTCCACTCGGCGGCAGAGGCGAGCGCAGCACTGCCCTGCGATGCGGAGACCCTTACACCCCTTCAACGCCGCTGGTCCTTAGGCGCATGCTGCCCCAGTTCTTCCAAATCTTCTACATTCCAGAGTACTTCCGTGATATTGGGGATGGTAGTTTGGTATTCGGTATCGGCGGGGCGTGTGCGGTGAGATCCCGTTTCAGCCGCGGTGCGTGAGGCGAGCTGAACATCGGCGCAGCCGCTTGTGGAGCCGATGACGGCTAGCCTCGAAGGGCACGACCACCGTCCGCTACCGCTAGCGGAGTCAGCTATGAGAATGCCCGCCTAGGTATCGCCGATGCGAAGCGAGTTTGAGAACCGGAGATCGGCGGCAGCCATGAACGACGACCATTACGCGGACGAAGTGCAATACCTGGAAGACACCGTCGAATTCATCGACCGTGAGGTTGCCCGGCTCAGAAACGGATCCGGAGTGAACGCGGCACATCGCCAAACGCAGCGGGCGCTCCGGGAGATGGACGCCGCGCAACGCGCGAGTTTGGAGGCTGCCCGCCCGCAGCCCTACTTCGGACGCGGCGACTTCTCCACCGCCAACGGAAGGCTTATCGAGGCCTATATAGGCGCTCGTGGTGTTGGTGAGGTAGACCACAGATTCGTGCACGACTGGCGGGCACCCTTCCCAGGAGCCGTCTTCTATGCGGACCCGTCGATGGCCGTGACTTACACGGCTCCAGGCGGCGAAGTAACAGGCAGGATCACTCTTAAGCGCCAGTACGCGATCGAAGACGCACAGCTACTGGAGGTTGCCGAGACATACCGTAGCGCACGGACCGCCGATTCGGAGCACGAGGTCGATTCGACTGACCGCTTCATGTCAGATCAACTCGCTGAGAGCCGCACTGGCGAACTTCGGCAGGCCGTTGCTACGCTCCAACCGCAACAGTATCAACAGGTTGCAGCTGCTCCGGCTCAGGTGATGCTCGTTGAGGGCGTCGCTGGCAGTGGCAAGAGTGTCGTCGGACTGCACAGGGTTGCCTATCTCCTCTCACCACTTAACGCGCAGACGACTAGGATCGACGAGTCAAGAGTCGTCATCTTTGGCCCTAGCAGATCGTTCCTTCGATATGTGGCGAACTTGTTGCCGAGTCTCGATGTTCGGAACGTGCGCCAGACGACTATTTCTGACTGGCTCATGAGCACACTTACCCGGCGAGTGTTCCTTGACCGTCGAGAACCACTCCTGGAGAAGCTGCTGCGGGATCGAGGCGAGAGCTGGGGGGCTGCAGAACGAGCGGTCAACATCAAGGGGTCCCTCCGTATGGCGCGGGCTCAGGAGCGGCACGTCGAAAGGCTGCGCACGGAGTTCATCCGAGCGTCAACCGAGATCGTCGTGCTTCTGGACGCAGATACTAGGTTCACAGTCGATGCCGCTCGCGTGCGCCGCATCGCCCGGGCGCTGTCAAGCGCCCCGCTAAACACTCATCGGGAGCAAACGATTGACCGGCTAGCGGGCGCACTCGGCGACCTCTACGGACGCACGCCTCGGGAGAGCGTACAGCGCGGAGGCACCACGCGAGAATTCATCGAAGCGATCCGTCCCTATGTCGAGGAACAAGTGTCGGCGTTCTGGCCACGAGTAGATCCTCTCCAAGAATACCGAGGCCTGCTCACCGACCCAACTGCCCTAACGACAGCAGCAGGGGGCGCCATCAGTGCCGAGGACGTAGCTTCCCTCAGCGCGTCCCTGCCTAAACGGCCCACGGTGTTCACGCCCGAAGATCTGGGGGCCCTCTGCCATCTCGACCACTTGCTCAACGACCGCGCTGAACCGCGGTTTGACCACGTGGTCATCGACGAGGCCCAGGAGGTGTCGGTTATCGAACTCCTGGTGATCCGTATGCACAGCCGCAACAACGGATTCACCATCCTCGGGGACCTAGCTCAGAGACTGTCGCCCCAAGGAATCGACAGCTGGCGCGACATCCTCCAGGTCTTCCGAGGCGAAGCCAGTTCGCGATACCGGGTACGAACGAGCTACCGCTCCACCTACGAGATCACCCGATTCGCAAACCGACTTCTCAAGAAGGCCGACCACCGGGCCGTCACAGCCGTGCCCTTCCACCGACCCGGGCCGCGGCCAGACCTGCGTCCCGCCCGGGACTACGCCGAGATGGTGACCATGATCGAAGCGGACATCGAGGATCTCGGGCAGCACGGCGCTACCACGATCGGCATCCTCTGCAAGAGCACTACCCACACACGGGCACTGCACCTTGCGCTGCGCAAGCGGGGACTTGAGGTAGGGTTGCTCACTCGCGACGAAACGCCCACTCAGCCGGTAGTTGTAGCACCGATTCACGTCACCCGCGGTCTTGAGTACGACGCCGTGATCCTCGCAGGAACGAGCAGGGACAATTACCCATCGTCGCCCTTGCACAGCCGACTGCTCTATGTCGGCGCGAGCCGTGCGGCACACCACCTACGTATCCGCTGGTTTGGCCCGCCCGCCGCACAGCTTGGCGTTCGCCCAACGCAGACACCCGAGAGACGACAAAGGCGGTAGCGACCGAGACGATGGTCGGCGGGAGCGATCGCTCGTCGGTGCAGGCGGGCCGGGAGAAGTATCTCGCAACTACCGCCGCCCGGTCGGGCCGCCCCGGGTGCGGCCACCGCGCTGCTTACGCTGGTCCGGGCGCTTGGTGTCCGCGGTGAACGAGCGCAGGCCCTCGGGGGTGTCGCCGACGCCGATCAGTTCGCGCTTCAGCTCTGTGACTTGGTCGCGCAGCAGCGCGGCGCGCTCGAAGTCGAGTTCCTTCGCTGCCTGCCTCATCTGCCGCTCCAGCTCCGAGGCGAGGCGCGCGACCTCCTCCTTGGGCAGTTCCGAGGTGGTCGTGTACGGCGACTCGTCCTCGGAGACCTGGCGGATGCGGTCGTTGATGTCGCGGATCGTCTTCGCGATGCCCTGCGGCGTGATGCCGTGCTCTTCGTTGTACGCCTGCTGGATCGCTCGCCGGCGGTCCGTCTCGTCGAGGGCGAAGCGCATCGAGTCGGTGATGCGGTCGGCGTACATGATCACGCGGCCCATCGGGTGGCGCGCCGCGCGGCCGGTCGTCTGCACGAGTGAGCCACCCGAGCGCAGGTAGCCCTCCTTGTCGGCGTCGAGGATGCAGACGAGCGACACCTCGGGCAGGTCGAGACCCTCGCGGAGCAGGTTGATGCCCACGATCACGTCGTACACGCCCAGGCGCAGGTCGCGCAGGATCTCGACGCGCTGCAGCGTGTCGATCTCGGAGTGCAGGTACATGGACTTCACGCCCATCTCCTGCAGGTAGTCGTTCAGGTCCTCGGCCATCTTCTTCGTGAGCGTGGTGACCAGCACGCGCTCGTTGCGCTCGATGCGCGCCTGCACCTCGGCGAGCAGGTCGTCGATCTGGCCCTTCGTTGGGCGCACGTCGATCTCCGGGTCCAGGATGCCGGTGGGGCGGATCACTTGCTGCACGATCTGGGCGGAGTGCTCCAGTTCGTACGGTCCGGGCGTCGCCGAGACGAACACCACCTGGTTCAGGTGGTCAACGAACTCGCCGAAGTTCAGCGGCCGGTTGTCGATGGCCGAGGGGAGTCGGAAGCCGAACTCGACGAGCGTGCGCTTTCGGGCCGTGTCGCCCTCGAACATACCCCGAAGCTGCGGCACCGCGATGTGTGACTCGTCGACGAAGACCAGCCAGTCGTCCGGGAAGTAGTCGAGCAGCGTCCACGGCGTGGAGCCCGGCGCCCGCCCGGCGAGGTGCCGCGAGTAGTTCTCGATGCCGGAGCAGTAGCCGACCTCGCGCATGGTCTCCAGGTCGTAGCGCGTACGCTCCTCGAGGCGCGCAGCCTCCAGGATCTTGCCCTGCTCACGGAACTCGGCCAGCCGCTCCGCCAGCTCCGCATCGATAGACGCCATCGCCTCCTCGAGCCGGTCCGAGGAGGTCACGAAGTGCTTGGCGGGGTAGATCGCGGTGCGCTCGGTCTCACCGAGGATCTCGCCGGTTAGGGGGTCGAGGGTGAGGATGCGCTCCACCTCGTCGCCGAAGAAGTCGATGCGGACCGCGAAGTCCTCGTAGGCGGGGAACACCGTGAGCGAATCGCCGCGTACGCGGAACGTGCCCCGGATGAGGTTCATGTCGTTGCGCGCGTACTGCATCGAGACGAGCTGCCGCACCAGCGAGCCACGGTTCACGTGGCGCCCGCGCCAGAGGTTCGCGACGAACGACTGGTACTCGCCCGGCTCACCCAGACCGTAGATGCAGGAGACGGAGGCCACGATGATCACGTCACGCCGCTCGAAGAGCGCGCGCGTGGCCGCGTGGCGCATCTTGTCGATCTCGTCGTTGATGTCCGCGTCCTTGGCGATGTAGGTGTCGCTGCGCGGGATGTACGCCTCGGGCTGGTAGTAGTCGTAGTAGGAGACGAAGTACTCCACGGCATTCTTCGGGAAGAAGTCGCGGAACTCAGTCACCAGCTGCGCCGCCAGCGTGCGGTTGGGGGCCAGGACGAGCGTGGGACGCTGGTAGCGATGGATCACGCTCGCCATCGCGAAGGTCTTGCCGGTGCCCGTGGCGCCGAGCAGTGTCTGCGCCTCGTCGCCCCGCTCGAGGCCGGTGACGAGCTCCTCGACGGCCCTCGGCTGGTCTCCGGTGAGCTGGAACTCGGAGACGAGCTCGAAGGGCCGCGCCTCACGGCCACCCACGTACTCAGTCTGGGACGCGCCGGCGCCGCTGGTCGTGGTCACGTGTGTCCCCCGTTGTGGATGCACGATCCATTGTAGGACACCGGGAGCGTCCGTCCGGCGCGCTAAGGCGGCGCTTGCTGCTCGAGCACCACGCGCAGCAGCTCCTCGAGGCCCTCGATGTCGGGGCGGGCGAGGAGGGCGTCGTGGACCAGGCGCTCCGCCTCGCGCGGCTGGTACTGCAGTGTCACGAGGGCGGCGACCGCGTCCTCGCGCAGGTCGGGCCTACCCTGGCCGGAGGGCGCCTCGGCGCCGTCGCGCTCGTCGCGTAGCAGCGCCTCCTCGACGAGCTTGCCGCTGAGCTGCGCGACGATGGTCTGCGAGAGCCGCTTACCGATGCCCGGCAGCTGTTCGAGGGACCGCGTGTCCTGCGCCTCCACCCAGCGCGCGATCTCGGAGACCGGCCGCGCGAGGGCTCGCACGGCCTTCGCCGGGCCCACGTCGGGGACCTCGATGAACTTGCGGAAAAACTCGCGCTCCTGGCGGTGCTGGAAGCCGATCAGCACCGGCGTCGGGCTGCGTTCCGACACGTGGTAGTAGGTGTAGATGCGGATCTCCTCGTCGAGCGGCTGCGCTGTCAGCCATTCGTACGCGAAGGCGGGGAAGAGCACCTCGTAGATCACGCCGCCCACATCAAGCCACGCGGTCGACGTCGGCTCGTCCCAGCGCGCGAGGCGACCGCGCAGCCCCGCGATCATCGACGCGCCAGCGCGTCTTCGAGGCGCGCGTCGGCCAGCCGCGTGAGCGCGATCGCCAGGGCGTCCGAGACATCGAGGGGGTCGGGCGGCTCGGTCAGTTCGAGGTGGACCATGACCAGGTGGCGCACCTGCTCCTTCTGTGCGCCACCCCAGCCGGTGACGGACTCCTTGATGGCGGTCGGTGGGAACTCGTAGACGGGGAGTAGTGCCTGTGCGGCCGCGACCATCGCGGCGGCGCGCGCCTCGCCGATCGCCATGGCCGTGCGCACGTTCTCCGCGACGAACTGCTGCTCGATGGCCACCTCGACGGGCCGGTACTCTTCGATCAGTGCGCGCACCTTGTCGTGGATCAACGCGAGCCGCTCGGCGCGAGGCCGCGAGGCCTTCGTACGCAGCACGCCGCAGTGTACGAGGCGAGTCGCGCCGCCGGTGACGCCATCGACGATCCCGTAGCCCATGGCTGTGAGCCCGGGGTCGATGCCCAGCACGCGCCGAGGTGCCGCACGGTCGTCCATGACGTCGCCCACACCGTCTGCTGCCGCGCCGTCTCGGGTGAGGCCGGACGCGCTGCGCTAGGCCGAGGCCGCCGCCTCCAGCACTTCGTCGGGGAAGTCGGCGTTCGAGTAGACCCGAGACACGTCGTCCAGGTCGTCCAGCCGCTCGAGCATCTTGATGGCGGCGACGCCGGTCTTCTCGTCGAGCGCCACCGTGTTCTGCGGGACCTTCGAGACCTCCGCCTTCTCGATCGTGACGCCGGCGCCGTCCAGGGCGGCACGCACCGCTTCCAGGTCGCCGGGCTCCGTCGTCACCTCGACGATCGTGCTGCCTTCCGAGACCGCGACATCGATGGCGCCCGCCTCGATCGCGACGAGCTGCACCTCGTCGATGTCGGCGCCGGTCGCGTCGACGTCGATCAGCCCGCGTAGTTCGAACTGCCACGCCACCGCGCCATTCTCGGCCAGGTTGCCGCCGCCGCGCGAGAACGCGAGGCGCAACTCGGCGACGGTGCGGTTCCGGTTGTCCGTCACGGTGTCCACAATCACCGCCGTGCCGCCGGGACCGTAGCCCTCGTACTGCACTTCCTCGAGCTTGTCGGCATCGCCCCCGCCGGCCGCGCGCTGGACGGCGCGGTCGATGTTGGCGTTGGGCATGTTGCTGTCCTTCGCGCGCGTGATCGCGAGGCGAAGGGCGGCGTTCATGTCCGCATCGGGGCCGCCCTGCCGGGCAGCCATCGTGATGTCACGCGCCAGCTTAGTGAATAGCTGTCCACGCTTGGAGTCCGTGGCCGCCTTCTTGTGCTTGATCGACGACCATTTGGAGTGTCCGGACACGCGACTCTCCCCCTCAGAACCGTTCATCTACCTATGCCGAACGGATGTCCCGATAGTAACAGCCGAGGTCAGCGGACGGAACCCGCGCCGCGCGTCTCCTCAGTCGACCGTTAGTCGTGCGTTGTCGATCAGGCGCGTCTTGCCGAACCGCACCGCGACTAGGAGCAGCGCCGGACGCGTCACCTCGCCCTCGACCTCCGCCAGCGTCTCTGCGTCGGCCAGGGCGACGTAGTCGATGTCGGACAGCGACTGCGCCTCGATCTCCCGCCGGGCGATGCGGCGGAGGGCGTCCGCGCCGCGCTCGCCGTCCGCGAACGCCTTGGTGGCGAGGCGCAGGCCACGGGAGAGGGAGAGCGCCTGCTCGCGCTCCTCGGGTGACAGGTAGGCGTTGCGCGAGGAGAGGGCGAGGCCGTCCGGGTCCCGCACGGTCGGGCAGGCGACGATCTCGACGGGTAGGTTGAGGTCGCGCACCAGCTTGCGGATCACCAGCAACTGCTGGCCGTCCTTCTCGCCGAAGTAGGCGCGGTCAGGCTGTGTGACGGTGAAGATTTTGGCCACGATCGTCGCGACGCCATCGAAGTGGCCCGGGCGCCGTTCGCCCTCCAGGCGCTCCGTGACGCCGCCGACGCGCACGGTCACGTCGAAGCCCGCCGGATACATCTCCTCGAGCGACGGGACGAAGACGAGGTTCACGCCCGCCTCCCTAAAGAGACGGCAATCGCGCTCCTCGTCGCGCGGATAGAGCGAGAAGTCTTCGTTGGGACCGAACTGCGTCGGATTGACGAATAGCGAGGTCACGACGCTGGCGTTCTCGCCGCGCGCGCGCTCGATGAGCGCGAGGTGGCCTTCGTGCAGGGCGCCGAGCGTCGGAAACAGGCCGACCGGCCCCGGCAGCTCGCGACGAAGCGCGCGGAACTCCTCGATGGTGCGCGCGATCTTCATCGACCGCCACGGGACCCGGGTCGCCTCGACTTCAGCTAGGCACCATCGTAGCCGCTGGCCTCGGAGGGGGTGCGTTCCGGGGCGCTGGCCTGTGCCTGCACCTCGTCGACCCATTCGCGAAGCACGCGTTCGGCGTCGGTCATGTCCTCGGACGGCTCGGGCGTCATGCGCCGGATCAACTCGAGCGCCCGCTCGTCCATGTAGAACGACTCGTCGGCCGTCGGGAACTCACCCGTCTCGACCATCTCGCGGTACTCGGTGAAGGCTCGCCTCGACGCCTCGCCCAGCTCGGCAAAGCGGCGGGCGTGCTTCGGCTGCATTTCGTCGTAGAGCCCCAGCAGGTCGTGTACCACCTGCACCTGGCCGCTGCAGAACGGCCCGGCGCCGATGCCGATGGTGGGGACGTTCACGCGCTGCGTGATCATGTGCGCCAGCGCCGTCGGGACCGTCTCCAGCACGATGGCGTAGGCACCGGCCGCCTCGAGGGCTTTCGCGTCCTCGATCAGGTGCACGGCCTCACGCGGGGTCTTCCCCTGCACCTTGAACCCGCCGATGGCGTTCACGGACTGCGGGGTGAGGCCGATGTGGCCCATCACCGGGATGCCCGCCTCCACCAACCTGTGCACCGTCTCCGCCGAGCGCTGGCCGCCCTCGAGTTTCACCGAGCCGCACCCGGTCTCCTGCAGGATGCGCGTGGCGTTGCGCAGCGCGTCCTGCCAGCCGGTCTGGTACGAGCCGAACGGCATGTCGACCACGACATGCGCGCGCTTTGCGCCTCGGACGACCGCACTGCCGTGGTGGATCATGTCGTCGACGGTGACCGGCAAGGTCGAGTCGTACCCGAGCACCACCATCCCCAGCGTGTCGCCCACCAGGAGCAACGGGATGCCGGCCTCGTCGGCGAGCTTCGCCGTCGGATAGTCGTACGACGTGAGCATCGTGATCCGCCTGCCCTTGTCGCGCATCCGCTGCAGGTCGGTCACGGTTGTGCGCCTGGTCATGGTTTCACCTCCGCCAGCAGGGCCCCTCCGGCCCGCGTGGTTTCACCCGGTCGGCTGATCCGATTGTCACGGCCGACATGCACGATGGACGGCCGGTGCCCGGCGACCGCGTCGCTCGGGACCTGCTCGTACGCCACGATGATCACGAGGTCGTCCGGCCGCACGAGGTGCGCGGCCGCGCCGTTAATGCGGACCTCACCGGAGCCCGGTTGGCCCTCGATGGCGTAGGTCTCCAGGCGTGCGCCGTTCGTCACGTCCAGCACGTGGACGAGTTCCCACGGAGCGATGCCCGCGGCCTCCATGAGGACCGGGTCCAGCGTGATCGAGCCCTCGTAGTCGAGGTTGGCGTCGGTCACCGTGGCGCGGTGGATCTTCCCCCGCAGGACGGTGCGCAGCGTCAGGGTACGGAACGCGGAGGCCGTGGGGACGGCTTCGGCCGGGGTGGACGAGGGACCCATCGTGTCTCCGTCTCGGTCTTGCGATCCAAGCGGATGCGTTCCGGGGGTCTCGGGGTTGCGGTACTCCCTCCCTCCGCCTGGCGGCCTCTCGGTCCACCGGCTGGGATTCCCGCAGTCACATTGTATAGCCGCCGCCGGCCCGGCACGTCAACGACGTTCGCGATGGCGCCTTGCCTCAGCGCGGCGGCCGCGACCTCCGCCCGCGCGCCGGCCTCGCAGCCCGCCACTCCTCGGCGGACGGCACACCGGCGAGGCCGGTGGCGAGCCGCACCCCGCGCAGCACGGCACGCTCGAGGGCGCGCGTGGCCATCGCCTCCAGCGGTCCGTAGCCGTCCGGCTCCAGGCCGACCTCGCCCGTCGCCAGCGAGAAGACCACGTCGCCGTCACCCCGCGTGTGCACCGGCCGGATGCTGCGTGCGAGGCCGTCGTGCGCGACCATCGCGAGGCGGTTCGCCTGGACCTTCGTGAGCGCGGCATTCGTCGCCACCACGCCGAGCGTCGTGTTCGCGCCAACCGCGGCGGGGTCCGCGGGCTCCGGCGCACCCTCGGCGGCCGGGTCCTGCCAGCGCCGGCCCGTCCGCAGGATCGCGGTCGCGTCGAGCATGTCGCCCGGCGCGTCGCCTCGAGGGCCGGCGACCACCTCGCCGGTGTCGGGGTCGACGATGCTGCCGACGGCGTTCACGGCCACGAGCGCGGCCACGACGACGCCGTTGTCGAGGTGCTCGCTGGCCGTACCCAGACCGCCCTTCAACACGCGCTCGCGGCCGGCGAGCTTCGCCACGGTCGCGCCGGTCCCCGCGCCCGCGCTCCCCTCCTCGACGCGGCCGGCCGAGGCGCGGGCGGCGGCCCGGTACCCCTCGTCCGCGCCGGGTGCGCGCGCACGGCCGATCGACAGGTCGAAGAGGATAGCGGCCGGCACGATTGGCACGAGGTGCGGGCCGAGCCCGAAGCCGACGCCTCGCTCCGCGAGGAACCGCACGACGCCAGACGCTGCATCGAGACCGAACGCGGAGCCGCCCGAGATGACCAGCGCATGCACCGCTTCGACGAGGTTGTCGGAACGCAGCAGGTCGGTCTCGCGTGTGCCGGGCGCCGCGCCCCGGACGTCGACGCCGCCGACGGTGCCGGGGGGGCAGATGAGCACGGTGCAGCCGGTGGCGGCGCGGCGGTCACTCCAGTGACCGACCCGGATGCCGGGGATGTCCGTGATCGCGTCGCGCGGGGGCGTCACCTCGTGGCGCGGGTCAGACGGCCTGCGCGGCGAGCAGCCGGGCCGGCACCACCCGGTCGATGAAACCGAGGGACTGCCGGACGTAGTCCTGCGGCGCGGCCGGGTAGGCGCCGCAATGGTCCAGGATGTCCGGCACCGTCCACACCTCGTTGCGCGGGTCGAGCGAGGCGGCCGTGAGGTTGTGCGTGTGGGCCAGGGGCACCCGCGGGTCACCCTGGCAGTGCACGAACAGGATCGGCACGCGTACGCCTTCCACGACCGCGATCGGTTTGAGCGCATCGACGTCGGCGCCGAAGAACCGGCGCGCGAAGCGGCAGGCCAGCATGAAGACATGCGGTGGGATGTGCCGGTGCGCCTCCTTCAGATAGGTGCGCATGGAGGCGATGGGCGAGTCCGCGATGATCCCGGCGACCTCCGGGCCTCCTCGCGATGCGACGGCCGTGATGGCCAGCGAGGCGCCGAGGCCGAAGCCGTGCAGCACGATCGGCAGCGATCCCGTGCGGCGGCGTACATACGCGACTGCGGCCTGCACGTCCTGCCGCTCGCAGCTGCCCAGGCAGTCGCGGCGTCCGCCCGATTCGCCGTGTCCACGCAGGTCGAAGGCGAAGACGTTGTAGCCGCGCCGCACGTAGTCGCGCTGCAGGCGCAGCAGACCGTGCTCCGGGCTCGCGCGCGTGCCCTCGAGGTCGTGCACGAGCACGACTGTCGCACGTGCGCCGGGAGACTCGAGGAACCACCCGCGCAGCGTCAGGCGGTCCGCGGTGAGGAACTGGATCTCCTCGTAGCGCAGCCCGAGGTCAGCGGGCGTGCCCTGCACGCGGCGACGCTTCGAACGGGTGAAGGTGTCCGCGATGTACAGCGCACCCAGCCCATGCAACGCGACGATGAGGACGATCGCGAATACGAGCCCAAGTACGATCATGTGGCCCCCGCCAGGATCCGTACTGCCGCCATCGATGTGGTGGCTTGGCGCACGGTAACAACGCCGCGCCAGCCAGACAAGGCCTCCACGCCTGACGATCCTCGACAGGCCGTTACGTCAATCCGATCCGGAAAGACCCTAACCAACGCCTCCTAGCACGGGCACCGACGCGGTACGTCGCCCCGTGCACACCGAACACGGCAACGCCTACGAACTCACCGGCGCGCGAGGGCAACGAGCGCGTGGCTCTCAGCGGAGCGCCAGCCCGATGGTGATCAGGCCAAATGCGATGAACAGCACGCCGGCTACCCGGGCGAGGAGCTGTGCCGGGACGTGCCGGGCAATCACGCCTCCGGCGGCGAGCGCGACGGCATCGGCGGCCACGAGGCCAAGCGTGGCGCCCAGCCACAGCCGCGGTGGCGAGGCGGACTCCACACCGGCGAGGGAGAGTGTCGCGACCTGCGTCTTGTCCCCGAACTCGGCGAGGACGAACGCGCCCGTCAACAGGCCGATAACCACGAGGCGCGACCGTCCCCGTGCCTCGGTGGCGATCTCTTCCTCGTCCTCGGTGTCGCCGGCGCCTCGAAGCGAGACGACGCCGAACCCGATGAACAGCAGGCCGGCCGCAACGCCGACCACCTCGGGCGGCAGCAGCTCCCCCGCGACGCTGCCGAGGGCGACCGCCAGGGCCATCAGCACCGCCGCCGAAACCGAGATGGCGATGAGCACCACCCACCAGCGGTAGCGTGCGGCGAGGGTGAGCACGAGCAGCATCGACTTGTCGCCCAGTTCGGCGACGAACACGAGCCCGAACGCGCTAAGTGCTGCGCTCACCGGCGCTGGCAGCCGGGGCAGAAGTGCGTACCGCGGCCGGCCACGCGCGCCTTGAGGATCGTCCGGCTGCACCGGCCGCACGGCTGGCCCTCGCGGCGGAACACGTGGACTTTCACGTGGTGCATGCCCTCGGCGCCGAGGCCATCCCGGTAGTCCGAGAACGACGACCCACGGTCACCCAGGGACTCCTCGAGCGTCTGCCGCACCGCGGCGTGCAGCCGCTCGGCTCGCTTCGGCCCGATCCTCGACGCGGACGTCCGAGGGTCGATGCCGGCGATCCAGCACGCCTCGTCGGCGTAGATGTTGCCGACGCCGGCCGCGACCTGCTGGTCGAGCAGCACCGCCTTCACCGAGGTCCGCCGGCGGCGCAAGGCGTCGCGCAGCCAGCGCACGGAGAACGCTTCCGAGAGCGCGTCCGGACCGCAGTAAGGCATCGCGTCCGCCGGGTCGTCGACCAGGTGCCACGTCCCGAACTTCCGCATGTCGTTGAGCCGCAGCGACGAGCCGTCATCGAGGTCGACGCGAGCGCGTTCGAAGCGGTGCGCGGGTGCGTCCGCGGTCGTATGGACCAGTGAGCCGGTCATGCGCAGGTGGAGCACCCACGTCCGCCCATCGTCGAGGGCCGCGAGGAGGTACTTGCCGTGCCGGTCCAGGGCCTCGACGCGCCGGCCGGCCAACGCCTGCTCCATCGCGCGCGGTGGGTCCGTTACGGCCAGCCGTTCCGCGCCGGGGTGGATGCGGGCGCAGCGGATCGTGCGGCCGACCAGCAGCGGGCCAAGATCGCGCCGGATCGTCTCCACCTCGGGTAGCTCGGGCATGCACGGATGGTACCGGCGGGGCCGGGTACGGTCGCCGCTGCATCCGAGCTACTCACAAACGAAGGCGCATGACGGGTTCGTCGCCGCCCAGTTCGGCGGTGTGCTCGAAGCCCAGATGCGCGTAGAAGGGTCCGGCGTTCCCCGCGTCTGGCCGGTGGCTCAATGCGAGCGAATGGATATGAGGGCGATCCGGCGCGTGTAGTCGATCAGGGCCCTGAGGGCGGCGCCGCCGTAGCCTCGTCCCTGTGCATCGCCGGCCACCATCATCCGCCAGAGGTAGTCCGTCCCCTCCTCCGCGTCATGCGCGACCATGATGAACCCCACCGGTTCGTCTCCCGCGTAGATGGCCTGGAACCACGCGGCCGGCTCGAAGTAGGCCTCCGCGATCGAGACGGCATTCGGCGCGACGAGGTGCTCCTGGCGGGCGTGTACCCGCAGTCTGAGCACCTCGGCGACGTTCTCCTTGGTGACGGACCGAAGCATCACGTCCGGCACGCAGGGATCCCCCATCTGATGAGACGCACAGCGAAGGCCGGCGAGCCGTTTACTCGAAGGCGCCCCAGGCGGGGCCCCACTTGTCCTCGAGGTCGAGCGGCACCGCCAGCTCGAGCGAGGGCATGAGGCGATGCGCCAGCTCGCGGACGTCGTCCAGCTCGGCGCGGGGCAGTTCCCAGATCAGTTCGTCGTGCACCTGCAACACCATGCGAGCCCGCATGCCCTTCGCCTGCAACGGTCGCATCTCGGCATCGATACGGTTCATGGCGATCTTGATGATGTCCGAGGCGGTGCCCTGGATGGGCATGTTGATCGCGATGCGCTCGGCGGCCTGGCGGACGTTGCGGTTGCTGGAGCGCAGGTCGGGGATGTACCGACGGCGCCCGGTGAGGGTCTCGGCGTAGCCGCGGTCGCGCGCCTCGGCGACCACCTGCTCGCGCCAGGCCTGGACGCTCGGGAACGCCTCGAAGTACGCGGTGATGAATTGCTCTGCCTCGTCGCGTGGGATGCCCTCGCGCTGCGACAGACCGAAGGCGGTGAGGCCGTACAGGACGCCGAAGTTGAAGACCTTCGCGCGCCGCCGCATTTCCGACGTGACCTCGTCGTCATTCACGTGGAAGACCGTCGACGCCGTCGCCGCATGGATGTCGCGGCGCTCCTCGAAGGCTCGCCGCAGTTCCTCGTCGCCACAGATGTGCGCGAGCACTCGCAGCTCGATCTGCGAATAGTCGATGGAGAGCAGCAGCGGGTCCTGGCCGCAGTCGCGCGCCACGAAGGCGCGCCGCACGGCCTGTCCCACCTCGGTGCGGACAGGGATGTTCTGAAGGTTCGGGTCGTTCGATGAGAGGCGGCCGGTCGCCGCGGTCACCTGGTTGAAGATCGTGTGGATGCGCCTCGTGCGCGGGTTGATCTGCTGGGGCAGCGTGTCCACGTACGTCGACTTGATCTTGGTCAGCTCGCGCCACTGCAGGATCAGGTCCACCACCGGGTGGACGTGGCGCATCGGCTCCAGCGCGTTGGCATCTGTCGTGTAGCCCGTCTTCGTCTTCCGCGTGCGCGGCAGCTGTAACTCGTCGAACAGGATCGCGGACAGCTCCAGCGGCGACCCGAGCTTGAACTCGTGTCCGACGGCGGCGTACGCCTCGCGCTCGGTCTCCTCGATGCGGCGCTGGAGGTCCACGTCCAGCTCCTGCAGTACCGAGGTGTCGATGGCCACCCCCCGCTGCTCCATGCGGGCGAGCACGGGTACATGCGGCAGGTCGATTTCGCGGAACACGGACTCCACCTCGCCGGCGCGCAGCTCCTCGGTGAGCCCGCTCGCCAGGCGCAGCACCGCATGGGCATGGGATGCCGCGTACTCGCCGACCTCGGCGGTCGAGGCCTGCGAGAAGGGGATCGCCTTGCGGCCGGTACCGAGGAACGACTTGGGCTCGGGCAGTTCGACTGCGAGGCGATCGAACGCGAGCCGGTGCAGCGAGATGTTGAGGTCGCCCAGGATGTACGCCGCCACCTGTGTGTCGAAGTCGATGCTGGCGATGTCGATGTGCTCGTCGGCTTCGGCGAGGGCGAGGAGGCCATGCTTCGCGTTGTGCGCGACGCGGTGGATGTCCGGGTTGGTGAAGACGGGCGCCAGGGCCTCGAGCACGGTCGTCCGCGGCAACTGCTCGATGGCGGCCGCGCTTTCGCCGTCGACGTCCATGCGCGCCTGGCCGGCGGCCTGCTCGGCGGTCTGGTGGCCGAACGGGATGTACCAGGCGCGGCCTTCCTCGGGCGAGATCGCGACACCGACCAGGCAGTCCGCGGCGCGCACCGGATGCTCGTCGTCCGCCACGATCTCGAAGCCGAACTTGCCACTCTGCCGCACGGCTTCCACCACCTGGCGCAGACCCGCCTCGGTGGTCACGACCTCGTGCGTGCCCTCAAGCGGCGCCGCGATCGGCTCGGCCGCCGCACCCTTCGACGGCGCGACGTACGTCGAGGCCGGTAGACGGTCGATTAGGGTGCGAAACTCCAGCTGACGGAACAGTTCCACCACGGTGTCGCGGTCGAACTCGGAGAGCACGGCGGACTCGAGGTCCAGCGTGACGTCGGGGATGTCGCAGACGATGGTCGCCAGCTCCTTCGACAGCCGCGCCTCGTCCGCCCCGTCCGCGAGCGCCTTCTGTGCGCGCGGCGGCTTGACCTCGTCCAGGTGGTCGAGCATCGCCTCGACGCTGCCCCACTCTTCGATCAGCGTCTTCGCGCCCTTGTCGCCAATGCCGCGGACGCCCGGGATATTGTCGGAGGTGTCGCCGACCAGGGCCTTGAAGTCCACCATCTGCGGCGGCGCGAAGCCCCAGCGTTCCCGCACGGCCTCGTCGTCGTACATCACGTAGTCGCGCTGGTACGGCCGGTACATGTAGACGCGCACGCCGGGCTGCACGAGCTGCACGATGTCGTTGTCGAGGGTGACGATGATCACCTCGATGCCCTGCTCCACGGCCTGGCAGGCCAGCGTGCCCAGCACGTCGTCTGCCTCGTATCCAGGCTTCTCGACCAGTGGGATGCGGAACGCGGCCAGCAGCTCGCGCACGCGCTCGATCTGCTGCGGGAGGTCGTCCGGGATCGTCTCGCGGTTCGCCTTGTAGCGTTCGTCGCGCTGCTTACGGAAGGTCTGCGCCGGGGCGTCCCAGGCGGCGACCACGTGCGTCGGCTTCAGTTCGTTGAAGACGGTGAGCAGGCTGTTCGCGTAGCCGTAGACGGCCGCCACCGGCTCGCCGGTCCGTCGAGTGGTGAGCACGTCGCGGAGCGCGAAGTACGACCGGAAGATGATGCCGTGCGAGTCGAGCACGACGAGGAGTGGCTTGCGGCCGCCGTCCTCGCTGCCCGCAGCCGCCTCGGATGCCGTGTTGGTCGCGGTCTCATTCACCCGCGCAGTATAAGCCGAGTCACCATCGAGGGCCGCCGCTCCCTACAATGCGGCACGTGTTGCGCTATCGGTCGCTGCCGGTCCTTGCCGTCCGCCGCATGCTGGGCAACTGGCGGCTGCTCTCCAGCGTGGTCGTGGGGACGCTGGTCGCCGCCGCGATCATCTCCGCCACGGCCATCTACGCGGATGCCATCCGCGACCTTGGACTCCAGTTCGCGCTGGAACAGAGGCCCGAGTCCGAACTGGACGTGCTGGTCACCCAGAGCAACGTCACGGTCGGGAGTACCGCCTACCAGCAGTCCCAGGCACGCATCGACCGCACGCTCGCGGGGTCTCTGGGGAGCGCCTCCGCGGGGCTGATCCGCCAGGGCACCACCTCCACCTTCTTCGCGACGGCGCCCGGCGAGCCCGTGGACCGAGGTGACACGAACCGCCCACGCTCGAACATCCGATTCCGCTCGGAGGTCGAGTCGCACATCGAACTCGTGGACGGCGTCTTCCCTGGGACGCTGGCCCGCGGGGGCGAAGGCCCGGTGCCGGTCGCGATCGGCGCGGAGACGGCGGCGCGTGCCGGCCTGAGCGTGGGAGACACCCTGGACCTCCACCCGTTCTGGGACGAGGACGCCGTGCCGCTGCAGGTGCAGATCAGCGGGCTGGTGACCGTGCGGGACCTGGGGGAGCGCTACTGGGCCGGCGTCGCCGACCCCGTGGACGCGCGTCTGCGGTCCTGGGAGACCTACCTCCTCTATGTGCCGGAGGCGACGTTCTTTGGTGTGGTGCAGGAACGCATCCGTACGTTGTCCGCGGACTATGTGAACCAGTACCTGGTGGACTTCGAGGGGCTCAACGCGCGCAATGCCGTCCCCGTGGCGGACCAGCTGAGCCGCATCGAGTCGTCGCTGAGCGCTACGGAGACGCGGGCGCGCGTCCAGACCGGGCTCGTCGAGGTGTTGCGCAGCTTCGACCAGAAGCTGTTCTTCACCCGGATCCCGCTATTCGTCCTGCTCCTCCAGATCGGCGGCATCGTCGCCTACTACCTCGTGATGGTCTCGACGATGCTCGTCGAGCGTCAGGCCGCGGAGATCGCGACGCTGCGCAGTCGAGGCGCCACCACCGCGCAGTTGCTGGCGCAGTACGGCGTCGAAGGGGGCATCCTGGCGCTCCTGGCGGCCGTTACCGGGCCACCGATCGCGGCGGTGGTGATCTCGGCGCTTGGTCCCACGCCGGCCTTCGATGCGCTCTCGGGCGGCGGAACGCTCGATGTCCACATCTCGCGCCAGTCGTACCTGCTGGCCGCGGGCGGCGCGCTCATCGCATTCACCTCGCTCATGATCCCGGCGTGGCGCGCCACGCGCACCACTGTGGTCGAGTTCAAGCGGGCGACGGCGCGTCCCAGGCGCACTCCGCTGTTCCTGCGCTACTACCTGGACGTCGCGCTGGTGCTCGTGCTCGCGCTGATCTTCTGGCGGCTGTCGCAGCAGGAGGACCTGTTTACAGAGTCGCTCTTCGGCGAGACGCAGGCCGACCCGTTCCTGCTCACGACGCCCGCAGTGTTCATGGTGACCGTCGGCATCGTCTTCCTCCGGCTCTTCCCGCCGGTGCTGCGCGGGATCGCCTGGGTGATCGGCCAGACGAGGAGCGTCGCGGTGCTCGTCGGGATGCGGTCACTCGTCCGCAACCCCACGCACTACACACGGCTGATCCTGCTGCTGATGTTCGCGACGGGCGTCGGTATGTTCGGCGCGACCTTCTCCGCCACGCTCGACCGCTCGTACGAGGATCGCGCCGGGTACGTCGTGGGCGCGGATGTCCGCGCGGCGGACCTCCGGCCGCTGACGCGCTCGGGCGACGGCGCGTTCGTCGCCGCCATCGAGGGCGTCCCGGCGCAGGCGGCCTCCCCGCTGGTGCGCATCGACGGCACGATACAGACCGCGGAGCGGTCGGAAGACGTGCAGTTCCTGGGCGTGGACCCGCAGAGTCTCGGGGAGGTGGCCTACTTCCGCGACGACTTCGGCGGGCAACCCCTCGATGCGATGCTGGAGACGCTGGCCGGCAACGCGACGAGCCTGGAGGGCGTGCCGCTGCCCGAGGACGCGCGGCAGCTCGGCGTTTGGCTCCACCTGCCCGATATCCGCGGGAACATGTCCATCGCGGTCACCCTCCGCGACCGCGACGGGCGCTACGGCCACTACCTGCTGGCCCAGGCGCGCCCTGATGACGGCGAGGTCACCGAGGGCTGGCGCTTCCTCGCGATCGACCTGCAACGACCCGCGACCCGCTCAGGCGCGTCGTGGCGCGAACCCCTGCTGGAGGCGCCGCTGACGCTGCACGGCATCTCGATCTCGACGAACAGCCGCATCGCGGCGCAACGCGGGGTCATGCTCATCGGCCCGGCGATGACCACCGCCGCCGAACCGCTGCCCCTCGAGGAGGGGGCGCGGCTGCCGGTGCGCGCGCTCGAAGCGCCCTTCGAAGGCGGGGAGATGCTCACGGACTTCACCGCGCCGGCGTTCGAGGTGATGCAGGGACTGCGTCCCTTCACCCTGGAGGACCAGATGCGGCCGGACGCCGACGCGCCACCCGGCTTCGAGCAGTCGGTCCGCTACTCGTGGCTGGACTCGCGCCTCTCCCCGCAGACCCGCGGCCTGAGCCAACAGACCGACGGCGAGCCGGTGTTGCTCTACCTCTCGAGCGGTACCGCCGGCCGCCTCGGTCTTGCGGTCGGCGACCAGACGGTGATCGCGCTCTCCTCGCGCTACGCCAGGGCCGAGGTGGCCGGGACGCTGGACCTCTTCCCCACGACCGCCGAGGGGCGGCGCGCCGACGCCTTTGCGATCGTCGACGCGAGCCGGCTGATCGCGGCCGCCAACGCCTCGGCGCCGGACCGCGTGCTCGGCTACAGCGAGGCGTGGTTCGCCTCGGACGACCCGCAGGCGACGCGGGAGGCGCTGGCGCCGTTCGAGCCGCAGACGCTGATGAACATCGAATCCGAGCTACTGTTGCAGCAGGAAGACCCGCTGGTGGCCGCGGGATGGGCGGGCATCCTCGCGATCTCGTTCGGCGCCGTGCTGCTGCTCTCGGCGATCGGCTTCGTGGTCTACTCGTATCTGACGGCCCAGCAGCGGGGGCTGGAGTTCGCGATCCTGCGGACGCTTGGTTTTTCGCGGCTCCAGGTCTTCGCCGTGGTGCTCTTCGAGCATCTCTTCGTGATCGCCGCCGGCATGGGCCTGGGTACGCTGGTGGGGCTCCAGATTGGCCGCTACATGATGGATTTCCTGGCAACGGACGAGCGCGGACTGGAGGTACAACCGCCGTTCCTGTTGCAGGTGTCGTGGGCAGAGATTCTCCTGGTGTGGGGGATCCTCGGCACGGTGTTCGTTGTGACGATTGGAGGCGTGGTGCTACTGTACTTCCGCCTCGCCGTGCATCGCGCGCTCCGGATTGGTGACGTCTGATCGCATGCTGACCCGTGCACCGGCGGCCCCCACTACGGTCGAGGCGCCGTACATCCACTGCGAAGACCTCTTCAAGATCTACAAGACCGAGGAACTCGAGGTCGTGGCGCTGCGTGGCCTCGATTTGCAGGTGCGTCAGGGCGAGATGATGGCGATCATCGGCGCCTCCGGTTCCGGCAAGTCCACCCTCCTCAACATCCTCGCCGGCCTGGACCAACCGTCGGCCGGCAAGATCCACGTCGGCGAGCGCGACCTGCTGACGACCACGCAGGAAGACCTCGTGCGCTACCGCCGCACCGAGGTCGGCTTCGTGTGGCAGCAGACGGGCCGCAACCTGATCCCGTACCTCTCCGCCCAGCAGAACATCGAAGTGCCGATGATCCTGGAGGGCGCCACGCGCCGCCAGGCGCACGCCCGCGCGAGCTATCTGCTGGAGGCCGTCGGGCTGCCGGACAAGGCGAAGAACCGCCCGGAGCAACTGTCTGGAGGCGAGCAGCAACGCGTCGCCATTGGGGTCGCGCTCGCGAACGACCCGCCGCTCTTGCTGGCTGACGAGCCGACCGGCGAACTGGACAGCGCGACCGCGGACCAGGTCTTCGGCGTGTTCCGCGAACTGAACGAGGGCACGGGAGTCACCATTGTGATCGTCACGCACGACCGCGCCATCACGCAGCGCGTCGACCGCGTGGTCGCGATGCGCGACGGGCGCACCAGCAGTGAGATCGTGCGGCACGTGCAGTTTGCCCGTGGCCGCGGCGAGGTCGTCGAGGAGTACGCCGTCGTCGACAGCAGCGGCCGCCTCCAGATCCCGCGCGACATGGTGGAGCAGTTGCAGATCGGCCGGCGCGCCCGGCTCGAACTGTCGGACGACCACGTGGAGGTGCGACCCGAGGCGCCACCCGAGAGAGACGAGCCCCGATGGCGACGGCGGTGACACAGCCCGAGACGGCCGGCCCCGCGGCCGACCCCATGGTCGAGGTGCGCGACGTCAGTCGTACCTTCCACATCGGGGGCTCCGCCGTGCATGCAGTACGCGACGTGGACCTGGAGGTGCCGCACGGGCAGTTCCTGGCGATCGTCGGGCGCTCCGGGTCCGGGAAGACCACGCTGCTCAACATCATCGCCGGCCTCGACAAGCCGGACTCCGGCTCGGTCTTCATCGAAGGCCAGGAGACCTCTCGGTTTGGCGACCAGGGGATGACCGAGCTGCGGCGGCATACGCTGGGCTTTGTCTTCCAGTCCTTCGGTCTGCTGCCGCTGCTCTCTGCCGAGGAGAACGTCGAGCTGGCGCTGCGCATCGCGGGCGCCGGCCTGCGCGAGCGTGGGGAGCGGACACGCGAGCTGCTCGAGCAGGTGGGGCTGTCGCACCGGGCGGACCACCGGCCATACGAGCTGTCGGGTGGCGAGCAGCAGCGCGTCGCGGTCGCGCGCGCGCTCGCGAACAAGCCTCGGCTACTCATCGCGGACGAGCCGACGGGCGAGCTGGACTCCGCCACCGGCGCGCAGATCTTCGCGCTCCTCCACGACGTCGCACGGGAGGGCGTCACGGTAATCACCGCGACACACGACCCCTTCGTGATCGAGCACGTCGACCGTGTGCGCGAGATGTCGGACGGCGCCCTGCTCCCCGAGGGCGAGGGCGCCACCGCCGCCGGCCGACGGTTATCCGAACAGGCCACCGAACAGCCCGCCGGACCAGCGACGCCCGCGCTGCCACGGCCGGCGCCGCCTCGACGCCCGCCCTACGCGCGGTAGCAGGCCCATGCCCCGCATCCTGCACCTCATCGCGGCCAGCCTGAAGCCGGACGCCGACGCGGCCGGTCTCGGAGACGCGCGCTCGCTCGCCGAGGGCCTCCGCGCGGCGGACGGCGTCGACCGGGTCGTGGTGGGCATGTCTGCCGAGCACCTGGTCGTGGCGACGTGGCTCCCCGCGCCCGAAGCGCTGGAGCCGTTCGCCGCGTCACCAGCGCACATGGCCTTCATCATGAAAGGCCTCGCGCCGGTCATCCAGCGTATGTGGAGTGCGGCCGTCGAGACCGAGACGCCGCCGCCCGAGGGCGAGCGGGACGCGCTCTGGGCCTTCGCCATCGGCAGTGCCGAGACGATGTTCGAGTGGCAGGTCCGCGACCTGCTCGCTGAGGCGCACACGCTCCCCGGCCTTGCCGCGTCCGGCCCCACGGTCGAGGAACGGGACCGCTACCGAGCCGGCGGTGTCGTGGCACTCGAAGCACGGGACCGCCCGGCCTTCGAGGCGGCGCTCCCCTCGCTGTTGGTGCGCTGGAGTGACGCCGCGGGGAGCATCGAGCACGCCATCGCCCCGGTCATCGAGCGCCGCGAGGAGCCGTGAGCGGTCGCGGCCGGCGCGACGCGCGGCGACGCCGGACTGCCGCGGCGGCGGCCAGCCTGCGAGACCTGCAGGGACAGCGGCGTCGGCTCACCCGCTGGATGGTCGTCCTCGGCGCGGCGGTGCTCTTCTTCGTCCTCGTCTCGCTCGTCGTGGACAACGGCAGCGACCCTGCAACGCCCGAAGCCACACCGACCGCGCCGGCGGACGTGGTGGCCACGACCGGTCCCGGTCCCGCCTCGACGACGTCGCCGGAGCCCGAGGACGCTGCCGCCCCGCCCACCGACCGGCTGCGGCACCCCGAGGCGCAGCCGCTCCCGCTGGTGCGCACGGAGCAAGTCATCGACGGCGACACGCTCGACGTGATCGCCAACGGCGTCGAGCTGCGCGTGCGCGTCTTCGGGATCGACTCGCCGGAACGCGACGAAGCGTGTTACGGCGAGGCGCGCGACCGGCTGATTGAGCTGGCCGGCGAGGAGCTACGGCTGCGCGTCGACGACCGCCAGCAGGACGGATTCGGGCGCGAGCTGCGCTACCTCTACACGCCGGACGGCGCTTCCATCGACGCCACGCTGGTCATCGAGGGCCTCGCGCGGGCGTGGCGGGGCGACGGCGCGCTGCGGGATGAACTGCTGGCGCTGGAAGACGAGGCGAGGGCCGCCGGTACCGGCTGCCTGTGGGGGCGCTGACTCGCCGGCGCGGCTACCGAGCAGCGGCGCGCGCGTTCGACGATTCCTGCAGCCGGAAGATCTCGTTGCCGTTGTCCCATTGCACGATCTGGTGGGGCGCCTCGGCGTTGATCCATGCCGTGCGCACCGCCCGCCCAGTGCGCACGAGGATGCGCCACGTCTCGAACGTCCCCGCCGGCACGTCAACGGTCTCCTGCTGCGCGATGCGGATGTTGACGGTCTGCTGGTTGCCCTCCATCGGGTTCGCTGAGACGTAGTGCTCGTCGAAGTCCACCGCGAAGGGCAAGCCGCGCCAGACCCAGAGTGACGACTCGTTGTCGTAGTAGTGGTCGCGCACCTCAACCTCGTCCGTGCTGGAGCGAGGGTCACCGTCGAGGGGCTCGAGCGTGCGCGTGACCTGCAGTTCCGTGCCGTCCTCGGTCGGGACGTACTCCCAGGCGTAGGACTCCGCGCGCAGGTCACCACTCGCGAGGGCCGCACGGTCGATCACGCGGTCGCCGGCGCGCGGTCTGAGCGTCGCCGCATCTACCTCGACGCGGATGCTGTCGATGGCCGACGACGGGTCGTCTCCGACGCGCGAGTAGCGCTGCTCCAGGACGTAGCGGTCGCCCTCGAGACTCGTCGAGAGCACGCCGGTACCGAGCAAGTCGCCTTCAGCGTTCGACAGCTCGTAGGTGTACGACTCACCGTCGACCAACCGCACCTGCGCGACGATGTCTGTCGTTTCCGCGGCCGGTGAGGCGGCGGCGCACCCCGCGCCAAACGCCGCGAGCGGGAGCAGCAGCCAGCCGACAATGTAGCGAGGCAATGGCTAGGACGCCGCCACGGCCGGGGACATGGACTCGAGCACGTCGCGCGCCGCGCCAATCGCGACCTCGATCTGCTCGGCGGAAACATCGAGGTGGGTCACCATGCGGACCCGCTGCGGGCCTGTCCCGCTGCACAGCACACTGGCGGCAGCCAGCCGCTCGCGGAACGCCCGGCCATCCACGCCATCGAGTTCGAAGAAGACGATGTTCGTGTCGACGGCGCCCGCATCGATGCGGACGTGCGGCAGCGTGGCGAGCCCCTCGGCCAGCCGCCGCGCGTTCGCATGGTCGTCCGGCAGCCGGTCGACGTGATGCTCCAGCGCGTAGAGCGCCGCGGCGGCGATCACGCCCGCCTGACGCATCCCGCCGCCGACCATGCGCCTGATCGCGCGCGCGCGGTCGATGAACTCGCCTGGACCGGTCAGCACTGAGCCAACCGGCGCGCCGAGGCCCTTCGAGAAGCAGAACGAGACGGTGTTCGCGGACGCCGCCAGCGTCGCGGCTTCCGTCTCCAGCGCCGCGGCCGCGTTGAAGATGCGCGCACCATCGATGTGGACAGTAGCGCCTGCTGCGTGCGCCTCGTCGGCTACCGCGCGCACCTCCTGCGCTGGGATCGCGGCGCCGCCGCAGCGGTTCTGGGTGTCCTCCAGGCAGACGAGGGCCGTGCGAGGCGCCGGGACACCGGCGCGGATGGCATCACGCACCTCGACCGGGTCGATGTGGCCGCGGTCATCATTCCGCACGGTGCGCAGGGAGATGCCGCCGAGGGCCGGCGCGCCGATCCCCTCGTGGTGCAGGATGTGGGACTCGGAACCCACGATCGCCTCGTCGCCGCGACCGCAGTGGGTCAGCAGCGAGACAAGGTTAGCCATGGTGCCGCTGGGCACGTAGAGGGCTGCCTCTTTACCGATGCGCTCGGCGGCCGCGGCCTCCAGGCGCCGGACGGTGGGGTCGTCGCCGAGCACGTCGTCACCGACCTCGGCGGCCGCCATGGCGCGGCGCATCGCATCGGTGGGACGCGAGACAGTGTCGGAACGCAGGTCGATCACGGCGGACACGGGCGACTCCCGGGCATGGGTGCTTAGGCGGAGGCAGGGTAGCAGACCGGCTGCTTAGGGGATGGCGGTACGCTAGCGCTCGCGCTCCCACAGCGTCTCGTAGCCTTCGCCCCCCTGGATGGCGGCCAGCACGTCCGCCCGCTCCAGGCGTCGCGCCTCGCTGAACGCGCGCGCCGCATCCGCTTCGGACTGCTCGCCGCCGATCACGGACAGCCGCTGCTCGATGTGCTCCCAGACCCCCAGGTCCTTCATCGCCTGTGCGGCGTGGGGCCAGTGGAAGACCGTGATCTGCTCGGGAAGCGGCAGGCCGGGGCGCTCCCGACGCAGGAAGCGGTAGCGCTCCTCGGCGGAGCCGACCGGGGGCACGACCCGGATGTACGGGCGGCCTTCGTCGTCCGCCCGCGTGTCCACCAGCAGGCGCTGGTCGATCAGGCCGAAGCGGACGACGAACACGTCTGCTTCCTCGATCACCCGGATGATGGCCTCGATGTCGAGTCCGTGATCGTTCATGGCTCGATTCTAGCGCACGACTCGAACCCGGGTGCACACCAATCGAGGCGTCCCGTGGACACCTCGATGGCGGATCAGCGCGCCGGTACCTGGTACGTGCGGTCGAGGTACGGGATGTGGACGAGCTCGGCCATCTGCATGCCGAGCACCATCAGCACCACGCCGCCGATGCGCGTCATCGTCTCGATGTGATCCTGGAGCGCGCCGCCGATCAGCCCCGCGGACGCGCCCAGGAGCGCGAACGCCAGCGTGAAGCCGGCGACGAACACCACCGAGTGCCCCATGACCCGCCGCCGGCTCGACCGGCCCTCGGTCGACCCCAGCGCGGCCTCACCGGCGATGTTCACGAGATAGGCGGGGACCAGCGGCAGGACGCAGGGCGAGAGGAACGAGACGACCCCGCCGAAGAACGCGATGAGCGGGCCGAGGAGGCCGTCCACACCGGAGGTGAGTTGCTCCTCGGCATTCGCGGTCTGGTCGAAGAAGAAGCCGAGGCGCTGAAACTCGTTGTTGAGCCGCGTGAACTCGCCCAGGAACATGAGCGCACCGATCACGATGAAGATGGCGCCGCTCACCACCATCAAGGTCTGCATGTGCGGCTGAAGCGCCCGCAGACGTGGGGAGAGCCACCCGAAAAAGGCCCCCATCGCCAGGAACCAGAGCCCGAGCCCCAACGAGTACGCGACCAGCAGCAGCGCACCCTGCCACGCCGTCCCGGAGGTGGCCGCGAGCGTGAGCACCACGCCCAGGATCGGTCCGATGCACGGAGACCACGCCACCGCGAACGCCGTACCGATGGCGAAGGAGCGCGGATAGCCGCCACCCAGCGTGCGACGCTCGTCCTCGGTGTGACCCGGCGCGGTGCGGTCGGTCAGCGCCACGGAGTGGTCCTCGACTAGTGGTGGGGCTTCGATGGTCGGGCGGAGAGCCGCGCGACGGGGCTCAGTCGTCGTCGGCCTCGCCCGCGGCCTCATCGCCCTCCTCGGGAATTCCGAGGAGGCGGCGACGCTCGCTGTCGTACTTTGCCTTCGCGCGGGCCTCGCGGTTCAGCAGGCCCTTGATGCGGTCCGGGGGCATCCGCTGGCCGTCCAGGAGCAGGGCGTGGACATCGTCCAGCTTGCGCTGCCAGTCGGCCAGCGCGTCCCGGTACGTCTGCTTCTGCTCCTCGGTAGCCACTCGACCAGTCTACGGCGCTGACCATCCGGGGGCACGCCTCGGAGTCCGCGGTCGCGGACACGAAGACGGCCCGGCGATGGCCGGGCCGTTGGCTACGAGCGGGTGGTGACGCATGCGGGATTCGAACCCGCGATCTCCTCCTTGAGAGGGAGGTGTCCTGGGCCACTAGACGAATGCGCCACCGATCAAGAGACACCAGCAGGATAGCAAGCGCTGCCTGCCGGGCTCAAGCCGGAGCGACTTCGCCCCTACTCGACGAGAGTCACCGCCAGGAGGTCCGCGATCTGCCCGAAGGCTACCGACAGCATCTCCGGCTCGTCCACGTCGAAGAACTGGCCGCGTCCGATCTGCGCGATGTCCTCCATCAGATCGTCGCTTGCCCCATCGGTGTAGCCGATGGTGAAGATCCGGTATCCGAGGGCAGCGACCTCCTCGGCTTCATCCTCCGCGTACTCTTCCGCCTCGTTGCAACCGTTCGACGCGCCGGAACCCGAGCAGGTGCGGAACTCCGAGAAGTTCCTTAGGTAGCGGTTCGGAATGCCGTCCGTCAGTAGGATGATGACCTTGTCTGCCCCGGCCCGGCTGTGGGCTTCGAGTTCCGCTCGCGCGACGGCGAGCCCATGGCCGATGTTCGTGTAGCCGGCCGGCCGCATGTCCTCGATGGCCTCGGCGTAGTTTGAGTTCGCACCGATGAAGTCATTGGTGAGCCCCGCATCGAGCACCGCGTCGTCCTCATCGTCATCGCCGTCGTGCGAGTAGGAGACCAGCGCCAGCCGGTCGAACTCCACGCCCTCCAGCGTCGGGCGGAACAGCCCGGCGAAGTCGGTCGCGGCCTCGCGCATGGTGTCGAATGGCTGCCACTCCGACTCGTTCCAGCTGCCCGCCCACGGCGGGTCCGGACAATCCAGCATCAACTGGTGAGAGTCGCGACACATGGATCCGGAGCGGTCGAGTACGATGACGATGTCGCGCGGGATCGCATTCGTCTGACCGACGGCGCGGGCGACGACTGTCGCGCTGTCCTCCCCGAAGAGCCGCGCGAAGAGCCAGCGCTGGTCCAGGCTGACGCTCACCTCGATCTTGTCGGGCTCCCCCTCGTAGGTGGATACGATCGAGGTCTCGATGTCGTTCCGGTCGGCATCGAAGCCGTTGGCGAGCAGGTAGCGCTCGGCCGTCTCCTCGGCGATCGCCAGCTTCTCGTCAAAGTCCGGGTCGCGCAGGCTCTGCGGCAGGTCCTGCGCGGCAGCGAGTGCCGCGAAGTCGGCGGCCGCCTGTGCGCGGGACTTGGCGTCGTACAACAGGCCGATGTCGACGGCGAGCACGCCGCCCACAAGGAAGAACGCGAACGTCAGGGCGAAGAGCGGGAGGGCTTGTCCGGACTTTTCGCCGAACCACCATCGGCGCCGCGCGCGATGGGATGTGGGGTCAACGGTAGATACAGCTTGGGTACGGGCAGCGGTGCTTGGACATCTGGACCTTTTTTTCTCTGGCGCTGGACCACGCACAGACTGCGAAGTGAGGTTCGGGCGAATCCAAGTACTTCTAGAGAGATAGATCGCACTCCTCGCAACCGGCCGCCGATTTCTTACGGTTCCCCAATACTCGGCCGCACCCGGAGGCGCGTGGCGAATCGAGTAGGATGCGCGGGGAAGAGAAGAGGCGGCAACATGCGGCTGGGCGTCATGATCGAGGGGCAGGAAGGCCTGGAGTGGGAGTTGTGGCGCCGCATTGCGCGGGCGACCGAGGACCTGGGTTTCGAGTCGCTGTGGCGCTCGGACCATTTCTTCTCACTGTCCGGACCGCACGACCGCCCGGCGCTGGAGACGTTCCTATCCTTTGTGCTCGCCGCGGAGGAGACCGAACGCATCCGCTTCGGGCCGCTCGTCGCCTCCATGACCTTCCGCCACCCCTCGCTGCTCGCCCGGATGGCGGCGCAGATCGATGTCCTCTCGAACGGCCGGTTCGTGCTGGGGATGGGGGGCGGCTGGAACGTACCGGAACACGAAGCCTTCGGACTCCCCTTCCCGCCGGTCAAGGAACGCCTGGACCGGCTGGAGGAGTCGGTGCAGGTCGTGCGAGCCCTGCAGGGGACGGCCCCGGCCAACTTCGAGGGCAAGTACTACCAGTTGCGCGACGCCGAGTGCTACCCGAAGCCCGTGCAGACGCCACTTCCCATCCTGATCGGCGGCGGCGGTGAGAAGCGAACCCTTCGCATCGCCGCGCGCTACGCCGACGAGTGGAACGGCACCGGCATGACCGTCGAGACCTACCAGCACAAGCGGCGGGTCCTGGAGCAACATTGCGCCGATGTCGGCCGCGACCCCTCTGAGATCCGTCACTCGCAGATGTCCGGCTTCGTGATCGGGCGCGACGACGCTGCCGTGCGCGCTCACCTCGAGCGCGTCGTGGAGCGCGTCCCGATGCTCGGTCGACAGGACGCCGAGGCCGCGCTCGACGGAGTCCGTCAGCGCGGATGGTTGGTGGGCACGCCCGGTGAGGTCGTCGAGGAGATCGGGCGCCGTGAAGAGGCGGGCCTCTCGCGCATCATGCTGCAACACCACGCCAACCGGGACTTCGAGGTGCTGGAGCTGATCGCGGCGGACATCCTGCCGCAGGTCCAGGCCGCGGAGTAGCGCCGGGCGCGTCCGCTACCCCTCGCCGGCCTCCGGGTAGCGCAGTCGCAGGCGCGCGCTGTCGCCGAATAGCGGCGGCACTACCAGTCCGGCGCGGGCATAGACGCCCGGCGGGATGCCGAGGTCCGCCAGCCAGAGATCGCCCGCGTGCTCGCGCGCCAGCCCCACCTTCGGCAGTCCGAGCGCCAGCGTTGCGTCCGCGCGGACGGCGACACCCGGGGCCTGCCCGGTGTCCGCATCGATGCCGGACGGCACGTCGAGGGCCAGCACCGGCACCCCGGCGCCGCGGGCGGCATTCGCGGCGCGGATCAGCCCCATCTGCGCCGCACGGGGCGGGCCGTCCAGTCCGAATCCGATGACCGCGTCGATCACGAGGTCGGCCGCCGACGCATCGAAAGCTTCGGACCAGCGGGCGACCCGCGCGGGGCTCTCGCCCAGCGCCAGGAATTGCTGGCCCAGCGCGCCGGTCGCCTGCGCGGGCGCGCGGATCGCGACGACGTCTACGACGACGCCTCGGTCCGCCAGGTGACGCGCGGCGCACACGCCACCGGCGCCGTTGTCGCGCGCACCGGCAAGCACGGTCACCCGTGCATCGCGCCAGGCGTCACCCAGCATTTCGATCGCGGTGAGCGCCAGCGACATCCCCGCGTGCTCCATCATCTGGAGCAGCCCGGGGCCCGTGCGCTCGACGGCGATGCCGCTGACCTCGCGCATCTCCGCCGTGCTGACCGCCGGCACGCGCTCGCCCGTCGCAGTGAGAAATCGAGGCCGGGTGGCGGTATCCATGCGGCGAGTTTAGCGGACGTGCCCGACCCTCCGCCCCACCACCTCTAGGGTGCGCGCGGGTGATGCTGGGACCGGCGGCGCCCGATAATGATCGGGACACGCTGCCGGAGGGAGGCACCGGCATCGCGGCGCTCGACATCCCCAGCCTGCCGGTCGCCCAGGCGCGCGCCTTCGCGCTGGTCGCCACGTCCCGGCCGGCCGTCGATGAACTCGAGGCGCTGGTGGACACGGATCCCGCGCTGACTGCGTCGGTCCTGCGCGCCGCCAACTCCGCGCGATCCGCTCCCGTAGACCGCATCGCCACCGCACGGACCGCGACCATCCGCATTGGCATCGAGGAGACGCGGCGTATCGTGCTGGGAACCGCGCTGAGAGGCGCCTTCGACCTCGCCCCCTCCGGGATCGACCTCGACGAACTGTGGCGGCACCTGGTGGCCTGCGCCATCATCGCGGACACGCTGGCAGAGGACAGCGGCCAGCACACGCAGGCGTTTACGGCCGGACTCCTCCACGACCTCGGCCGCCTCGCCATGGCGGCGCAGGATCCGCACCACTACGCCGAGGTGGTCGAGCAAGTGCGCGACGGGGAGGACGCCGTCGCGGCCGAACGCGCCGTCTTTGCGACGACGCACGTCGAGTGGGGCGTGGTGGTCGCCGGCAAATGGGAACTCCCGGACGAACTGGTGGACGCGGTCGCCAGTCACCACCTGCCCGCGGCGTCCGGACTCGGCGGGTACGTGTGGCGCGCCCGCCAGGCCGCGCACCGGCTCGGCATCGGCGACGGCGTATCGCCGCCGCCGGCGCCCTCACCCGACGGCGATCGCGCGCGCGCCGCCACCCTCGGCCGCCAGGTCACAAACCTGTCGGCGCACATCGCGGAGCAGCGCGGCGAGCCCGACGCGACCGTCGGTCACGGCGGCGGAACAGAACACCTGATGACGCAGATCGAGTGGTATCGCGGCGCGCTGCAACGGGCGGCCTGAGCCGGCCGCACAACCCACTCAGACGCGAACGAGAGAGCCCCCGGCGGCCTCGACGGCGCTCCGGGGGCTCTCTATCAGTTCAGGTGGCTGGTGCCCCCAGGGGGAATTGAACCCCCGTCCCCACCTTGAAAGGGTGGTGTCCTGGGCCACTAGACGATGGGGGCGTTCCGCTACTCGAAGGATAGCAGCGGAACGCCCCCACGGTCATGCGTTTGCGG
>WHSU01000038.1 GCA_009379925.1 Dehalococcoidia bacterium
CGATGTGGACGTGGACCAGCTGCGCGAGCTGCTGGGCGACGACGCCGTGAACACCTTCGAGGAGTTGAAGGAGCTGCTGGAGGTGTTGGAGAACGCCGGGTACATCCGCAAGGAGGGCGACACCTGGGAACTGACGCCCAGGGGCACGCGGATGATCGGCCAACGAGCGTTGGACGAGATCTACCGCCAACTCAAGCACCAGGGGATCGGCACCCACCCCTTGCCGGAGTCCGGCCGCCACGGTGAGCGCATCGACGACACGAAGGAATATGAGTACGGCGACCCGTTCCACCTGCACATGCAGCGGACGATCATGAACGCCCTGGAGCGCGAGGGGCCGTCGAGCCCGGTGCACCTCTCGCCGGACGACTTCGAGATCTACCGCAGCGAGCAGGTGACGCAGACCACCACGGTGCTGATGGTGGACCTCTCCTGGTCCATGGCGCTGCGCGGCTCGTTCCAGGCGGCCAAGAAGGTGGCGCTGGCGCTGCAGAACCTGATCAAGGCGCAGTATCCGCGCGACAGCCTGTACATCATCGGGTTCTCCGCCTACGCGCGGGAGCTGAAGTCGCACGAACTGCCGTACGTACGCTGGGACGAGTCCGTGCTGGGCACGAACATGCACCACGCGTTGCTGCTCGCCGAGAAACTGCTCGCCAAGCATCGAGTCGGCACGCGGCAGATCCTGATGATCTCGGACGGTGAGCCCACGGCGCACCTCGAGCGAGGGCGATCGCAGTTCGCCTACCCGCCGAGCCCGATCACGATCCGCGAGACGCTGAAGGCGGTGAAGCGGGTCACGCAGCAGGACGTCACGATCAACACCTTCATGCTGGACCGCAACTACTACCTGAAGGAGTTCGTGAACCAGCTGGCCAAGATCAACGGAGGCCGTGTCTTCTACACCACGCCCGACAAGCTCGGCGAGTACATCCTGGTGGACTACGTGGAGCACAAGCGGAAGCGGCTGACGGCGCGGTAACATCGACAGAGCGGTAGCGGGCGGGGAACCCCGGCTACGGCCAGGAAGAGGCGGTCGCGAGACCGCCCCTTCGGCTGCCTCGACGCAGCCACGAGCCGCGGCGCGCGTCGTCCGAGGGGCTCGGGACGGGCCGAGGTGTCAGATCCAGACGCCGGGCCGCGCCTGCCAGAAGAATTGCACCAGCAGCCCACCGGTGTGCCGAGGGTGCACAAACGCCTCCCGCCAGCGCACGCCATCCGTCTCGCCCGCGCGCTCTCCGAAGATCGGGACGCCATGGTGCGAGCAGGCATCGATGGCGCGCTGCCAGTCGCCTACCTCGAATGTCACGTGGTGGACTGACGTGCCGCGCTGTTCCAGGAAGCGCTGGACGAACGACGTCGGCCCGGCGGGTTGCAGGATCTCCCAGCGCATCTGGCCCCCGGGCACCTCCAGCACCGACGTCAGGAAGCCGTCCGGGTTGCCGTGCAGGGGGGAACGGAAGATCGGGCGGTAGCCCAAGACACGTTCGTACCATAGCGCCAGTTCGTCACGGTCGTGGTGGGCGTGGGCCAGGTGGTTGACCGCGATGATGCCGAGCGAGTGCTCGCCGTCGTCCTCGAAGGCCTGTTCCGTGTACCAGGGGTTGCCTGCGTAGATCTGGAAGAGGAAGCCGTGCCCGCCCTGTCGAGGGTGGACGTAGGTCACGCCACGCGTGCGGTCGCCGGCGGGCCGCCCCTCTGGCGCCTGCCTGGGGGCGCCGTCTTCCGCGCGCTCCTCCGTGTCGTCACCGTCGCCGTCCGCGCCGTCCGCGTCGCGCGGGTCGCGCTCGCGGTAGCCCCACGGCTGGATGCCGCGCTCGCGGAGCGCCGACGCGGCCGCGCGGACATCCGGTACCTGCACGGCGATGTGATGCAGGCCTGGCCCGTTCTCGCTCGTCAGGAAGCGGTGGATGTACGAGTCCGGACCGTCCGGCATCAGCAGTTCCCAGCCCAGCCCGGAGGACCCGGGGACAGCCAGGTTCGTGCCGACGTAGCCCGGTTCGGTGAACTTCCCCAGTGACCGGAACCCGAAGAGTGCCTCCAGGATCTTGACCTGGGGATCCAGTTCCGCGACCGCCATGCTGATGTGGTCGATGCGGCTGATATCGATCAACATCGCCTCCTCGGGCTCACTGAGGATTCTAGCGGAGCCAGTGATAGCGCCCACCTTGCGGCGAATTGGCGGAGTAGGCGTACGCTTTATGCATGCGGGATGGCCCTGACCGCTTCGTGATGATCGTGCGCAATCCGCGTGCGCGGCACGCGCCGAGTCTGCGCGCCATCTGGGAAGGCGCCGCGCCGCTGCGCCGAGGGCGGTGGCGCGTCGAGGTCGCGGACACGCACGCGGCGGGCGACGCGACAGCGCTCACCCAGCAGGCGGCCGAGCGTGGCGCCTCCGTGGTCGTCGCCTGCGGCGGCGACGGCACCCTCAACGAGGTGCTCAACGGCCTTTCCGGACGGGCCACGGCGCTCGCTGTGCTGCCGGCGGGCACCGCCAACGTCTGGTCGCGCGAGGCGTCGATCCCCCGCGACCCGGTGCGCGCGCTGGCGCTGCTGGACGAGGGCCGGCGCGTGCGTGTCGACGTTGGCGTCGCCTCGATCGGCGCGCAACCATCGCGACGCTTCCTGTTGATGTGTGGCGTCGGCCTGGATGCGGACGCCGTGCGCGAGGTGGAGGAGCATCCGAGGCTCAAGCGCCTGCTGCGGCAGGCGGCCTTCGCATGGCCGGCCGCACGCGCCATCGCGAGTGCGCACCCGGTGCGCGTGAACATCGCGAGCGACGACGTGAATGCCGCACCGCAGGACATCGTGCTGGCCGTCGCCGGCAACACCCGGCTGTACGGTGGCGTCGCTCGCATCGCCGGCGAAGCGCGCATCGACGACGGCCTGCTGGACCTCGTGACCTTCGAGGGCGACGTGTCGGGGTGGCGGGCGCCGCTCCGCTACTCGGTGGCCGCTTCGCGCGCCCTGCGCGGAGTGACCGCGGGCACCGATGCCCCGGGGGTCACCTATCGCCGGTCGCCCGGGTGGGAACTGACGCCGGAGCGGCCGCTGCCCGTGCAGGTGGACGGTGAGTACCTGGGTGAGGCCGGTCCCGAAGCCCCGCTCCGCCTTGCCGCGCTGCCGGAGGCGATCGAGGTCGTCATCGGACGGCAGCCAAACGCGCTCCTCGGCGAGCCCGCGTAGCGCGCGGGGACCGATTTCGCTGAGCCGGCCCGTTTAAGACAGCAGCGTGAGCGCGCCCGACCGCAGGTGGTAGCGACGCGCCCCCGGCAACTCGACCTGGGAGGGGTGCGCCTCGTCGGGGGAGGTGATGATGACCTGGTCCACGCCGTAGGCCGCCTGCATGACTCGCTCACGGCGCTGCGGGTCCAACTCGGAGAGGATGTCATCGAGCAACAGCACGGGCGCCTCGCCGGTGCGCTCAGTGGACAGCGCCACCTCGGCCAATCGCAGCGCCAGCCCCGCCGTCCGTTGCTGGCCGCGTGAGGCGGACGCGGCCGCCTCACGGCCGTCGATGAGGAAGCCCACGTCGTCACGGTGGGGTCCGATGCGAGTGAGCCCTCGGAGGATGTCGTCGCGCCGGCCGTCCTCCAGCGCGGCGCGGAAGCGGCCGGCCAGGTCGTGTTCGCGGAAGGCCTCCGCGACATCGTCCGGGACCGCCGGGCGGTAGCAAACCTCCAGCGGCTCTTCCGGGCTGGTCAGCTCGATGTACCGCTCGGCAGCGTGGGCCCCGAGTTGCTGCAACGAGCGCGCGCGGCCGGCGAGCAGTACCGCGCCGGCCACCGACAGCTCCTCGTCCCAGAAGTCCAGCTCGTCCGGCTTCGCCCGCCGCTCCTGCAGGCGCCTCAGCAGACTGTTGCGCTGCTGGAGCACGCGCGCGTAGCGCTGCGAGGCGCGCACATACGCCGGGTCCAGCTGCGCGTTGGTGATGTCCAGGTAGCGCCGCCGGTTCGCCGGTGGGCCATCGATGATGCGCAGGTCGTCCGCGGAGAACATCACGACGCGCAGCTGCCCGATGAGGTCGGACGCCCGCCGCGCGATGCCGTTGACCCGGAAGCGACGCGAGGTCGCCAGCGGAGCGTCCATGCGCGGACGCTCGCCGCCGATCACCGCGATTTCCAGCGTGACCTCCCCGGCCCTCGCTTCGACCTCCGCGGCGAGGCGGGCGACCGGCGTGAGTTCCTCGGCGGAGGCGTCCCACGAGATGAGGTCGGCGTCCGGGCCCGGCCGGCTGCTGCGTGTGGTCGCCAGCAGGGCGATGGACTCGAGCAGGTTCGTCTTGCCCTGCGCGTTGTCGCCCGCGATGACGTGCGCGCCCGGCCGGAGGTCCAGCTCCAGTTTGCGGAACGTGCGCACGTTGGTGAGGGAGAGATGCGCAAGGTGCATGCGCCCTCGATTATGGCATCGTGCGGGTGATTACGCGGGACAGGACGGCAACGCACTACTCCTGCGCACCGGAGGCGGGCAACTCCACGCAGAAGCGGGCGCCGCGTGTGTCGCCCTCCTCGACCCAGATGTGGCCGTGCTGCAGTTCCACCAGCCGCCGCGCGACGGCGAGCCCGAGTCCGGAACCGGGTACCGCCGGAGCGCCGGGGCGCTGCACGCGGTAGTACGGCTCGAAGACGCGCTCGCGGTCGGCCGCGGCAATGCCCGGCCCGGAGTCCTCGACCTCGATGCGCACGAAGTCGCCGTCGCGCCAGGCGCGGACCGTCACGGCCCCCTCGGTGGGCGTGTGGCGGTTGGCGTTGGAGAGCAGGTTGAGCACGACCTGCTCCAGGTGGCGACGGTCGGCCAGCGCGGTGAGGCGAGTCTCGGGCAGGTCCAGTTCGAGCGCCTGCTGCCGGAGCATGAAGGCCGGCCGCAGCAGGTTCTCGCCTTCTCGCAGCACCCGCGTCACATCGAGCGGTGCGAGGTCCGCCTCCATCTGGCCGTCCTGCACCTTGCCCAGGTCCAGCAGGTCGTTCACCAGGCCGCTCAGCCGGTCGACCCCCTGTCCCAGCGATGCCACGAGCTGTTCGGCCGTCTCGCCCAGGGACTCCTCGTCCAGCGCCAGCAGCTCCGCGAACGCGCGGATCGAGGTGAGCGGGGTGCGGATCTCGTGGGAGATGGCGGCCATGAACTCACGGCGGCGGGTGTCCAGCTCCTCCAGGTTGCGCTCTCGGGCGTACGCGGCCTCGTACAGCGCGGCGTGGTCCAGCGCGCCCGCCAGCTGCTCGGCGAGCGCGGCCAGCAGCGGACGGTCTGCCAGCAGCCCCTGTTGTCTCGCGGCGAGCATGAGCAACCCGATGCTCTCGCCGCCACTCACCAGTGGTACACGGGCCACCCACGGACGTTCGGCGACGCGCCTCGTGAGCGGGAGCACCCACGGATGCCGTCCTTCGTCCCGCGCCACCAGGGGCGCCGAGCCCGGCCGGGGCAGGGAAATCGGGGGCGCGCTATCCGCCCAGCCGGCCGGGTAACCGGCCGTGGCCGTGGGCGTCGCTTCGCCGCCGTCCTGCGCGATCGCGATCAGCCCGGCGTCCGCGACGCCGGTTGCCGCCAGCAGTTGCAGCGAGGCCTGAGCCGTCTCCTCGATGCTGCGCGGCACCAGCAGGACACCCGGCAGCACGGACATGGCCGCGTGGCGCTGCCGCTCTCGGGTGACCGTGCCGATCCAGCCGGAGGCGGTGTAGAAGAGGACGATGCCCAACCCAACGATGACGATGACGAAGCCCGCATCGAGGGTGCCGAAGCGCGCCCACGCGACGGCTAGCTGAGCGGCCACGATGGCGACCAGGGCGACTGCCACCAGGACGCGCAGACGCACCGCACGCCTGCGAATGCGTGCGAGCACCGGGACATCACCGTGGGGCGGAGCGGCGGCCAGTTCGCCACCGGGAATCGCGTCGATGGCCCGGCCTCCTGCCCGGCGCGACATGCGCGGATGATGCAGCGCCCGGCATTGCGGCGCGGGCAGGGGCTAGCCGAGCGCGACGCTCATCGTGCGCTCGGCGCTCGACACCTCGCGGAGCCGCACCGGCTGGTTCAGCCGTTCCGACAGCGCGGTGGCCAGTGGGCCGGCGCCGGTTTCCTGCCCCAGCCGGATGCGCAGACGCGCTTCGCCCTGAGAGTACGCTTCCACGGACGCTTCGCGCACGGACGAGACCCGCGCGAGTGCATCCTGGACGCGCATGAGGCCCTGGAAGCCTGAGATCGGCGAGATCCGTAGCACCACCGAACCCGCTTCCGCCGCGAACCGCACTCGCTCGGGCGCCAGCATCGACGGCGGAAGGGCCGAGGCGGGCACAGGCGCCAGCGCCGCCGGCTCCTCCAGGCGCACCTCCGGCGCTACCTCGACGGCCGGCGCGTCGGCAGCCGGCTCCGTGACTTCCGAGGGCGGCGCGACCGGCGGGGCCACTTCAACCACGAGGTCCGGGGTCTCCGCCACGAGGTCCGGGACTTCTGCAACCTCCACCGCTTTGAGCGCCTCTACCGCTTCGTGCACCTCGAGCAGGGCCTCGGCAGACTCGACTTCGACGTCGGGTTCTCCCTCCGCGGCGACCTCGTCCGCGGGCGCTGCGACCCCTGGCCATGCCGCGAGCGCGGAGCGAGGCTCCGTCACCTCGATGGGTGCGGGTTCATCGGGCAACTCGACCGGCGCGGGGGTCGAGGGCGCGCGGCCCCAGTCGGCGAGCGCGCCCGTGCGGTGTGGCGGCTCGGCCGCCGCCTCGGGCTCGGCGACCTCCGTGGCGGCCTCGACGCGTGGGGACTCGGCGTCGTCCAGCACTTCGGCGGGTGCCCACTCGGCAACGGGCTCGGGCAGGTGGTCTTCGGCCGTCTCTGCGAAGGTGGCGGCCGTCTGGGCGTGCGCCTCGGCCAGCTCGGCGAGCGCTTCTGCGACCGGCTCGTGCGCGGTGGACACCAGGTCTCGCACCTCGGGCGCTGGGGGTGCGAGGTCGACCGGTGTGAAGTCTTCGACCGGAGCGCCAATGACCGGCGTGACAGGGGCGACAACGACCGCCGCCGTGTCGTCGAGGACCTCCACCGTTGCCTCAGGTTCATCGAGCGGGCGGCGCAGCGGTGGGAGTGCGGTGCGAGGCATGGGCGGCGCAACGCGATGCCGCGCGCCTCTAGCCGGCAGCACGCTGGCGATCGAGGGGTAGCCCAACTCGGCCGGTTCCGCCGTCCGTTGCTCCGACACGGACACCGAGGGCACGCGGCCCTCGAGGCTCTCGCGGAGCAGCGCCTCGATGCGGTCCAGCCGCTGCTGTACCGCTCGCACGTCCGTGCTGAGGTTGTTGACGCTCAGGTCGAGGCGCTCCAGGCGCTGGTCCAGGTGTTGCCCCAGTGACCGCTCACGAGGGGCGCGCGCGCGGAGCAGCGTCTGCGCCTGCCGCACTGAGTCGTCGATAGCGCTGTGCGCGCGCCGGCGCGCGTCCTCCAGTAGCAGTTCGATTTCCTGCATGTCGTCGTCTTCCGAGTCAGGGCGCAGGTCGTGGGCCGGGCCAAACGCGGTCGGCGCGGTGGCCGTGTCATCTTCGCGCGAGCGATCGGGCGCCTCGCCAGCGACCGGCTCGCGGTCGTGCTCGGCGGGCTGGCGCCGGTGGCCGGAGGTGCCGTTGAGCCACGGCTCGCGGGCGCCCTCGGTGGTGGGTTCGGTAGGGCGAGTGACGGGGGGCGCAGCCGGCGCCGCTGCGCGCACCGGCGGGACCGCCGTGGCGGGCAGCGTGGCGTCGCGGTCGCCTCGCGGCTCGGGTGCGCGGCGAGGCGGCTCGGGAGGTTCCGGGCGCACTGCGGGCGGGGGGAGCGGAGTGCGCGCGGTGCGTTGCTGGGGGCTGACGGAGGAGACGAGCGAGCCGACCGCACGGAGCATCGCGCCGATGCCTTCCTCGGCGGAATGAGCGATGCCGGAAGCGCCGAGCGACAAGTCGCGCCCGGGGCGAGAGGAACCCCCGCCGTTCTGAGACATATCCCCACCCGCCGCATGTGGGGGCACGGTCAAGCGACCGCTTAGCGTCGAAGGCCCCAGGGCGCGGGCCGGCGCTGCCCCGACTGCGGCGTGAGTGTAAGCCGTGGAGGGCCGCCGTGCGTCGGTCATCACAAAATTTCTTACGTTTGCGGTTGCCCCAGCGGGCGACATTGGCTATCAGGTAATACCATAATGACTGGAGCCTACCGCTCCCGCGGCTCTGGTGAGGGGATTCGCCGACGGCGTTCGCCGGGCGGTCAAGGAGGCGCCGGGGGGGCGGTGTAGCCGCGCCTTCCGTTTCCGACCGTTTCGTGTAGACTGCCGCCAGTTTCCCCTGGGCGTTCGCGAGGGGCCGTCCGGCGTCCGCCGGATTCCTGGGTTGGAGAGTGCATGCAGAAGTACGTCATTCGGCGGCTCATCCTGATGATCCCGACGTTGTTCGGGCTCACATTCCTGGTGTTCGCGATGGTGCGGCTAGTGCCGGGCGACATCGTCGCCCTGATCGCCGGCGACTTCGGCGCCACCAGTGCGGAGACACGGCAGGCGATCCTGGCCGACTTCCAGCTAGATAAGAACATCCCAACTCAGTACGTGCTGTGGTTGGGTGACCTGGCTCGGTTCGACCTGGGATCGTCGCTGATCAGCGGCCGTAGCGTGACGAGCGAGCTGTCGACGCGCCTGCCGGTGACGATTGAACTGGGCGTCATGGCGCTGTTCTTCAACATCGCTATCGGCATCCCCATCGGCATCATCTCCGCGGTGAAGCAGAACACCGCGGCGGACTACGCCGGGCGCAGCATCGCCATTGGCGCGCTGGCGGCGCCCAACTTCTGGATCGCCCTGGTGCTCATCGCCCTCGCGGGACGCTACTTCCGCTGGGGTGTGCCACCGACGACGTACGTCGGCATCACCGAGGACCCGATCGCCAACCTGAAACTCATGGTCGTGCCAGCGTTGATCCTCGGGGCTTCCGGGGCCGGTGGTGTGATGCGCTTTACGCGCACCGCCATGCTGGACGTGTTGCGCCAGGACTACATCCGGACGGCGCGCTCGAAGGGTCTGACCAGCCGCGCGGTGATCATCAGGCACGCCCTGAAGAACGCGCTGATCCCCGTTGTCACGATCATCGGCCTGAGCGTCCCGAACATCGTGGGCGGCTCGGTCATCATCGAGTCTGTCTACTCCATCCCGGGGATGGGGCGGTACTACATCTCCTCCATCAATCAGCTCGACTTCCCAGTCGTGCAGGCAATCAACCTGGTATCGGCACTGGTAGTGGTCTTCGCCAATCTCGGCGTGGACCTCGCCTACTCGTGGCTGAACCCGCGGATCAGGTACTCCTAAGATGGCAACGCAAACTCAGACTCTCGACCAGGGAATCCTGCTCGGCCCGGAGCTGCCGTTCTGGCGACGCATCCCGCGCTCGATGTGGAAGTTCACCCGGCGCTATCCGCTGGGCGCCGTCGGCGCGGTGTTCGTCGTGCTGCTCGTCGCGATGGCGGCCGTGCCGGCGCTCTTCACGCCGATGGAGGCGCAAGACGCATTGCAGCAGAACCTCGGCGACCGACTGCTGGGGCCAAGCTGGACGCACTGGTTCGGGACGGACGAACTGGGCCGTGACCTCTATGCGCGCATCATCTACGGCGCGCGGACCTCAATCATCATCGGCTTCGGCGTAGTGGTGGTGACCCAGGTACTCGCGATTCTCTTTGGGACGATCTCCGGCTACTACGGCGGCTGGTTCGACTCGTTCTTCCAGCGCATCATCGACATCGGGATCGCGGTGCCCGGGCTGGTCTTCATCATCCTGGTGGTGCAGACGCTCTCCCCGCGGATGCCTCAGGTCCTTTTCCTGAAGCCGGACATGATGGCGCTCATCCTCTCGCTCTCCCTGCTGATTGCAGCCAGCTCGTCGCGCACCATCCGAGGCGTGGCGTTGTCGCTGAGCACGGAGCAGTACGTCGAGGGCGCGAGGTCGCTGGGCGCGCACGACATCCGCATCATGTGGCGGCACATCGTGCCGAACCTCTTCTCGATCGTGATCGTGAGCGCCTCAATCCTCGTGGGTAGCGCGGTCCTCATCGAGTCGGCGCTCTCGTTCCTCGGCTATGGCGTGCAGCCGCCGACGCCGAGCTGGGGCCGCATGCTGAACGACGCGCGGACGCAGCTGACCCGGGCGCCGCACATGGCGATCTTCCCGGGCCTGGTGATCTTCGTGACGGTGTACAGCTTCAACATGCTGGGCGACGCCCTGCGCGACAAGCTGGACCCGCGCCTCCGAGGGGCGAACTAGCCCCCGATGGCCCCTGCCTGAGCAGAGACGGGGCGGGACCGTGCGGTCCCGCCCCGTTCACTATCCCGCACCGGTGCGGCCACCGCCGGCGCTCGTGGTAGCGCCCGACGGTTCATGGCATGATGCCGGCCTGATCACGAAAGGACGCACCGCATGCAGATGACCGGGGGCCAGGCCCTGGTGCAGTCGCTGAAGATCGAGGGCATCGAGACGATCTTCGCGTTGCCGGGCATCCAGCTGGACTTCGCATTCGACGCGCTGTGGGAGGAGCGGGACCACTTCCGCATCCACCACACGAGGCACGAGCAGGCGACCGCGTACATGGCGGACGGCTTCGCTCGCACGACGGGCAGGGTCGGCACCTCTTTCGTGGTGCCGGGGCCCGGCCTGCTGAACGCCGCCGCCGGCCTCTCGACGGCGTACGCGTGCTCCGCGCCCGTGCTCTGCATCACCGGGCAGATCCAGTCCGACCTGATCGGCCGCGGCCGCGGCGCCCTGCACGAGATCAACGACCAGCTCGAAGCGATCTCCTCCGTGGTGAAGCACGCCGAGCGCGCGATGACGCCCGAGGAGATCCCCGGCATGGTGCGTCGCGCCTTCCGCGAGCTGCACACGGGCCGCCCCCGCCCCGTTGAGATCGAGGTCCCACCGGACGTCCTGGAGCGCGTCGCCGACGTGACGTTGCTGGAGCCAGAGTCGTGGACTCGTGCGGTGGAGCACGCGGCGGACTCGGACCTCATCGAGCAGGCGGCGGAGATGCTGGGACGCGCGGAGCGTCCGCTGATCTGCGCCGGTGGCGGCGTGCTCTCCGCCGGCGCTTGGGAGGAACTGCGGGAACTGTCGCGCATCCTGGAAGCGCCGGTGCTGATGACCAGCAACGGGCGTGGCGCCGTCTCGGACCGGGAGTACCGAGCGCACTCCTGGCAGACCGCCGCACGCGAACTGCTGCCCAACGCCGACGTGATCCTGGCGGTCGGCACGCGCTTCCTGATCGCCACCGACCCGCGCATGGGTAGCACCGGCGATGGCGCGAAGGTGGTCCAGCTCGACATCGACCCGGAGGAGGTGGGGCGGAACCGCGAGCCCGACCTCGGCATCGTGGGCGACGCGAAGCAGGGCCTGGGCGCGCTGGTGGAGCGCGTCCCCGCGCACAACCGCTCGCGGGACTCACGTGAGGCGGAGCTGACCGCGCTCAAGGAGGAGGCGCGCCGGCGTTGGTCGCAGGCGGAAGTGCAGTCCTCGTACGGCATGGCGATCCGCGAGGAGCTGCCGGAGGACGGGATCCTCGTCAGCGAGAGCACGCAGGTGGGCTACTGGTGCAACGGGGGCGCCTTCCCCGTGTACGAGCCGCGCACCTTTCTCACCTCGGGCTACCAGGGGACGCTGGGCTACGGCTTCGCCACCGCGCTGGGCGCGCAGGTCGGGAATCCCGACAGGAAGGTCGTCTCCATCAACGGCGACGGCGGCTTCATGTACAACGTGCAGGAGCTGTCGACGATGGCGCAGCAGGACATCCCGCTGGTGACCGTCGTCTTCAACGACAACGCCTTCGGCAACGTCCGCCGCATCCAGACGCTGCGCTACAACGGCCACACGATGGCGACCGAGCTCCAGAACCCGGACTTCCTCAAGCTGGCGGACTCGTTTGGCGTCGCGGGCTACCGTGCCGATGGCGTCGACCAGTTCCGCAAGGTGCTGCGCGAGGCGCTGGCGAACAACGCCCCAGCGCTCATCGAGGTGCCGATGCCGCCGGCCGCCGAGCTGTCGGGTGCGTTCACGATGGAGCCGCTGCCGCCTCGGCCGGTGCTCGACCTGTAGCGAGGCGCCCATGGAGGCGAGTCGAAGGAGACCGTAGATGACCTCGGGACAGCCCATCCGCGTCGGTGTCATTGGTGCGGGCGCGAACACGCGCCTGCGGCACATCCCCGGCTTACAGGCGATCGACGGCGTGGAGGTGGTGGCGGTCTGCAACCGCAGCGAGGAGAGCGGCCGCGCCGTCGCCGACCAGTTCGGGATCGGCCGGGTCGAGACGGACCCCGAGGCCATCTTCGCCGACGCGGCCATCGACGCGGTGAGCATCGGCACCTGGCCGTACCGGCACCGCGAGTACACGGTGCGGGCGCTGGAGGCAGGGAAGCACGTGCTCTGCGAGGCGCGCATGGCGATGGACGCCACCGAGGCGCGTGAGATGCTCAACGCCTCGAAGGCGCACCCCGACCTCGTAGCGCAGATCGTGCCCGCGCCCTTCGACCTCAAGAGCTGGCGCACCGTGCAGCGGCTGGTGCGCGAGGACCTACTCGGGGAGATCCGCGAGGTACACGTCACGCTCCTCAACGGGTCGAGTCTCAATGCAGAAGCGCCATTGCACTGGCGTGAGCGCACAGACTACTCCGGCATGAACACGATGATGTCCGGCATCCTCATCGAAGTCGTCTCGCGCTGGCTCGGCCCGACGCGCCGCGTCCTGGCGGATGCCCGTACCTTCATCGATAGCCGCATCGACGCGCAGACCGGCCAGGCGACAGGCATCGATGTCCCGGACAGCCTCGGCGTGCTCGCGGAGCTGGAGAACGGCGCGCGGGCGAGTTACCGGGTCTCGACGGTGCTGCACGCCGCGCCGCAGCAGAACGGCATCTCCGTCTACGGTTCGAAGGGCACCCTGCACTGGCTCATCGGCGACCGCATGTCGTTCGCGAACCTCGGTGAAGAGGCGGCGCCGCTGGCGCCCGACCCGGGCACCGAGGGCGAGTGGCGCGTCGAGCAGGACTTTGTCGACTCGATCCGGGAGGGCGCGCCCGTCGTCCTGACGAACTTCGAGGACGGCCTGCACTACATGCGCGTCACCGAGGCGATTTACCGCAGCCGAACCGAGGGACGTGCGGTCGACCTCAGCGAGGTGTAGGGCTCAGGCAGGCAGGTCGACCTCTGCGCGCCGGGTCGAGGGCTCCATCAGACAACTGGTCGGTTCGCCTCGACCCCCGCCCCCACCTAGACTCCTGACCAGGGGGCGGAGCATCGATGCGGGAACGTGGCGTCTTCATCCGCCTCGATGGCGGCGGGCCGGACTGGTCGTGGGAGACGCTGGCGCTCCGCTTCGCGATCAATCTCCTGGGATTGTGGCTCGCGTCCGAGATTGTCCCCGGCATCGAGGTGGGCGACTGGCAGTCGCTCCTGGCCGGTACCGCCATCTTCGCGATCGTGAACATGCTGCTACGGCCGCTGGCGTACTTCCTCTCATGCTGCCTGATCCTGGCGACGTTCGGCTTCTTCGTGCTCGTGGTGAACGCGCTCCTGCTGGCGTTCACGGCCTGGGTCTCGGGCAGCCTCGGGTTGGCGTTCGAGGTCGACGGCTTCTGGTCCGCTTTCTTCGGCGCGCTGATCATCTCGGTGGTCTCGCTGACCGCGAACGTACTCGTCCGTACCCGCGGGAGGCGGATGTGAATGGTGAGGCGTTCTCGAGGAGACGCCGCTAGCGAAGCGCTGCTGGTTGGCGCCCGACGCTGGGATCGAGGCGGCGGAGGAGCGAGCTACGCGCGTAGCCCGAGCGAGTAGTGCAGGGCGTCGTCCACCTCGGCCATCCGCTCGACATCGAGAGTCGCGATGTAGGAGGTGAGTTCCGCCTGGGGAATCGTGTTGATGGTATCGAGGTTCGCGACGCAGTCTCGGGGCATGCCGTCGGCGGTGGTCAGCCGCACCTCGGCCCGGAGACCGCGAACTCTCGTTGTGATGTGGGCGACGATCACTAGGCCCCGCTGCCCGTAGGACGAGTCTCTCGCGATGAGGAGGAATGGTCTACGTCCGACCGGAGGCGGCTGGTCTGACCACCAGACATCGCCGCGCTTCAATCGGCGTCAGCTTCCCAGGGGTTCTCTGCCCACCCGGAACGGCTCATCGCGCTCGCCATCGCGAGTTCGTCGGCCGTCTCTGGGATGCGGCGATAGGCCTCAGCGTCCTGGCGAGCCCACTCGCGTTCCCGTTCATGGCGCAGGTACTCCCTTATCGCGAGCGCGACGAACTCGCTGCGGCTTGTTCCAAGGGTCTCCCTCTCAGATTCCGCAGCGTCGAACACGTCCTCCGGCAGACTGACCGCCACTTTCACATAGCGCGACATACTTTGACCTCCGACGAAATCATACCATGAGCCATACCTACGTATGCCCGGCGGGACTACTGGGTGGCGCTTCGCGGCTCAGCGACGCGAGGTCGGCGTCCGGGCCGAGCACGACGACGCCACCGGCGCCGAGGCGGTGCGCCTCTAACGGCCCCTCGAACGTGTCGCGTGTCACCAATCGCGCCGGCCGGCCGCCGAGCAGCAGCGCCTGCGCCCGCTGGGGGTTCGCGCCGGCCATGGCCAGCACGCCCGTCCATGACATCGCGCCGTCCACCGGGACCTCGTAGAGCCCCGGGCGCGGCACGTCGCCCGAGAGCGACACGAGCCGCGTCGGTGGGGGCGGGTCGTCGAAGAGCGTGGTCACGGCACAGAGCGTCTCGGCGTCGTTCCTGACCGTGGCCTCGGACGGCGAGCCCGGCGGCGGGCCATCGATGTCGCCCGTGACCCCGATGCGCACGTCGAGCCCGTGGCCGAAGGCGGAGCCGTCCAGGATGCCCGCGGCCACGGCGTCCTCCAACGCTGCTTCGAACGAGGCGCGAGCGCGCCGCGCTTCTGCGTCGATGCACACGCGGGCCTCGGTGGCGCCCGTGGCGTAGGCGGCCATGAGGACGCCCTCGATGAGGCGGTGCGGGTCACCCTCCAGCAGGTGACGGTGTCTGAAGACCTCGGGCGCGCCGTCTTTCGCGTCCACGAGCAAGACTCGAGGCTGCTCGGCCTGCGCCGACGCGCGCCACCACTCTCCGGCGACGGGGGACGCGACGCCGCCGCGGCTGGTGAGGCCGGCGCGCTCGACGGCGTCGATCAGGTCTCGCGGCCGCCCTTTGAGGGCGCGAGCGAGCGCGGCGTACGCGCCCTGCGCCCGCACGTCGCCCAGCGTCCCGTCGTTGCGGCCGAGGCGCGCGGTGAGCCCTCGAGCGCCGGGGCTGGCATACGCCTCCGCTTCGCAGATACCGGCCGCGCAGGCGAGGAGGTCGTCGAGGCCACGGTCGATGTGTGGATGCCGGTGGACGTGCGCGTGGCGCTGGACCGTCGCCGCCGGCGCGGCCCAGCACGCCCCATCGCATGCCGCCTCCACCGTCGCGGCCCGTTCGCCGAGCGCGCGGCGTAGCGCCTCGCCCGCCTCGCGGCCACCCGCGGCGTGACCGCAGGTGCCCAGGTGCAGCAGGATTCGTGCCGCATGAGTGGTCATCGAGGCCAGTGTAGCCGGGCGGGTGCGGGCGTCGATCCCGTAGGGCGGCGCGGCGTGCTTCCCTGTCGCGCGAGGGCGCCGGGGCTCTCTCTACAGCAGCTCCACCGCGTCGCCGACGCACATCTCACCGGCGCCGCTGGCCACCGCGAGCACGCCGACCGCGGGCTCCTCCATGCCGAGCTGGCGCGTGAGCGTCGTCAGGACCTCGCGGTCGCGCTCACCCGTCTCGGGGTTGGCGTGCGTGGCGAGACAACGGATCACAGGCCCGCTCACCTCGGCCTCGACGCTGCCGATGCGCACACGGCGGCCGATCCATTCCAGCTCCTGCCACGCGGGCAGGTCATCCAGGATGGCGTTCATGCGGAAGCGGCGCTCGTCCACGTCCTCGCCGATCGTCTCTGCGAGCGCGGCGATGCTGCTGCTCGCGACCAGCGTGATGTGGCGCGCACCGCGGTCGTGGAACGCGGGCGTCGCGCCGTCCCCTGCGAGCTGCAGCGCAAAGTCCTCCTGGCGCTCGAACTCCGGTAGGCCGGCGGCGTACGCCTCCACGGCGCCCACGAGGCGGGCGCGGTCGCCGTCCTCGCGCACGTCGCCCTCGGCGATGGTCTCGCCGCCCAGGGAGATGGCCAGGCGGTACGTGTCGCTGTCGTAGGAGGCGCGCAGCCGGGCGAAGCCGGGGGTGTCCATCAGCTGCAAGAACTTCGCCTTCGGCCACCAGTCTACACCGTTGAACTGGCGGACGGCGTCCTGTGCGTCCCTTCCACGCATGAAGCCGAGGACGCGGTCGCCCTCGACGGCCCCGCGCTCCAGGATGCGCAGGCGGTCGACGGGCTCGGGGGTCATGCCCTTCACCGGGTAGCGGTAGAGGCGGGCGACGGTAGGTTGCATGAGTTAGCCCACCAACTGCCGGAAGATCGCTTCGCGCTTCTTTGGGTCGCGCTCCGCGACGCCAACCGAGTGCATCTGGAAGCCTGCCTCCTCGGCCTGCTCCATGGCGTCGATGCACTCCTCGACGGTGCCCTGCGTGCCGAGGTCCTCGACCAGCTCGGCCGGAAGGGCCGCCGCGCCGGCGGCCGCGCCACCCTCGGACCAGGCGCGGCGCACGGCGTTCGCCTCGTCGGCGTAGCCCATGCGCACGAAATGTTCGAAGTAGAAATCCCCCATGCGCGCGATGTAGAACGCGGCGGTGCCGGCCGTGCCCTGTCGCGCGCGCTCGGGGTCATCGGTGACGGTGACGCCATCGGGATTGCGCACGATCACATCGTCCACGCTGCGGCCCGCCTCCTTGATGTACCCCTGGAAGGCATCGAGTTGCGGTTTCCAATGGTCCTTCGGGATGAAGATCGGGAACCAGCCATCGGCGATGGCGGCGGTCTGACGCAGCGACTTCGGCGTGATCGAAGCGAGGAAGATGGGGATGTGCGGGCGCGCCGGGTTGAAACGCAGGGTGAAGCCGCGCTGGAGGTTGAAGATCTTTCCCTCGTAGTTCAGCGGCTCTTCACGCATCAGCGTGTTGATGATGTCCACGTACTCCTTGACGCGGGTCAGCGGGCGCCCGAAGTCCACGCCGTGGAAGTGCTCGATGACGTTCGGCCCGGACGACCCGAGCCCGATGATCATCCGCCCCTCTGACAGTTCATCGAGCGTCGCGAAATGTTGCGCGAGCGCGGCGGGGCTACGCGAGTAGATGTTGACGATCGACGTGCCCAGCTTGATGTGCTTCGTCTCACGCGCCAGCACCGCGAGGATGGTGAAGGCGTCCCGCCCCCACGCCTCGGCCACGAACAACGAGTCGACGCCGGCATCGTCGGCGACCTTCGCCTGCTCGACGATCTGGTCCATGTCGAAGTCGCCCTGCCAGTTGATGCCGATCGAAACGCGCCGCATGTATGTGTCTCTCGCTTCCAGCGCCGCCGCCTCGCGGGGACGCCCATCGCGCAGCACCATCCCGTACCGCGTCTGCCGCGAGTATGCGCGACCACCGTCCGGCTGCCAAACCGATCGTCGTCGACGTACAATTGCCCTCCCCACACGGGGCTAGGACGTGAGCAGACCATGGACATCGTGGAAGGCCGGCGGATTCGCCGCGTCGACCGGTAGATCTGAGATTCCCTCCAACAGTGCAAGGACGGGCTGACGCTCGACCTGGGTACCGGGGACGGACAGGCCGTGCTGCGTCGTGCCCGAGCCGAACCGACGCGCCTGCACTTGGGCCTCGACACGGACCGTCGAGCGCTCGCGCGCGCCTCGACGGCAGCCGCGCGACGTCCCGAGCGAGGTGGCGCGCCGAACGCGTGCTTCGTGCTGGCGGACGCGCTCGATCCGCCGTCCGAGCTGTGCGGCCTCGTCGACGCGATGACGGTCCTCTTCCCGTGGGGTAGCCTGCTCCGCGTGGTCGCGCTGCCCGACATCGAGGTGCTGGCCCGCTGGCGCGCACTGCTGCGGCCGGGCGCCCGCTTTGGGGCCGTGCTGTCGGTCGACGGTGACCGTGACGCACGAGAGGCGGCTCGCCTGGGCCTCGATGTGTCTCGGGACGGCGCCGGACGCCGGCTGTCGGAGGCTTACCGCGCGGCAGGATTCGGCCGCGTGGGCGTCGAGTCGCTGGATCGAGAGGACCTCAAGGCGCTGCCGTCGACGTGGGCGAAGCGCCACGCCTTCGGTCGCGAGCGGCCGGTGTGGTGCGTGCGGGCCACGGCCTAGCCCGTTGCATCGATGTCGGGAGGACGGCGATGCTGTTTCTGCGTGAACACGCGCAGCCCATCGCGGACGGCCGCATCACGCTCACCTTCCGACGCTGGACGCGTCCGCAGGCGAAACCGGGCGGCCGCTACCGCGTCTGGGATGCCGGCCTGATCGAGGTCACCTCGGTCGAGACGGTCGCGGCCTCCCGCATCACCGACGACGAGGCGCGGCGAGCCGGATTCGCGGACCGCGAGACACTGCTGGGATACCTCGGCGCCGACGGTGAGGGCGCTGGCGGCGAGGCCGAGGTGTACCGCGTCGAGTTCCGTTTCGCCGGCCCTGACGACCGGCCCGGTCCGCCCGCCCATGCCGCCGAGCTCAGCGACGCCGACATCGAGACGCTCCGAGGACGCCTCGAGCGCATGGACGCGCGGAGCGGCGACGGCCCGTGGACGCTCGATACGCTGCGTGCCATCGAGGCGCACCCGCGCCGGCGTGCGGCGGACCTGGCCGCGCAGCTCGGCCGCGAGCGCCTGCCGTTCAAGGCGGATGTCCGCAAGCTGAAGGCGCTGGGCCTCACACTGAGCCGGGAGGTGGGATACGAGCTGGCGCCACGCGGAAAGGCGCTGCTGGAGAAGTTGTGAGGACGGCGCATGCGGGCGCCCGCACGTTCCGTCCTCCTGCTCCCGTCGTCCGCGGCGCGGGAGCGGGTTCGGGGGTGAGGCTCAGTCCAGCGCGTCCAGTTCGTTCTGTAGCCGGACCACCCGCTGGAGGGCCTCCCGCGCTTCGGCCGAGGGCGCGTCGCGCATCGAGAAGCTGGTCGTCTCCGTTGGCCACGTGCGCGTCAGCTCGCCGCGCGCCTCGGACAGCTCACGCTCGATGTCCTGTCGTGATCGGTTCGTCATAGTACGGCTAGCGTACACGCCGGAGCGAGCCCGTCTCACCCTTCGGCTGTGCGCTGGACGAGCGGGTAAAGGGCTACGAGTAGAGGTCGAGGCGTTCCCGGCGGAGGTCTTCGCCGAACTCCTGCAGGATGGTGTCGAACTCACCGAGGTCGATCTCGGAGACGAAGGTGATCGCCTTGCCGTCGCGGCCCGCCCGGCCCGTGCGGCCGATGCGGTGTACGTACTCCTCCGCGTTCTGCGGCACATCGAAGTTCACTACGTGGGTGATCTCCGGGATGTCGAGGCCGCGCGCGGCGACGTTTGTTGCGATCAGTACGTCCAGGTCGCCCTTGCGGAAGCGCTGCACCACCTGGTCGCGCTTGCGCTGGTCCATGTCGCCGTGCAGGGCGCCGACGCGCACGCCCGCGCCCTCCAGGTTGGCGGCCAGCCGGTCGACGCCACGCTTCATCTTGCAGAACACCAGCGTACGGCCCTTCAGCTCCCGCTCCACCAGCTCGCGCAGCCCTCGAGTCTTGTCCCGCGACGCCACCTCGAAGTAGATCTGCACGACGGATTCGACAGTGCTCAGCTCGGGGTCGACCGAAACGGTTTCCGGCTCGCGCATGAACTGCCAGACCAGGCGCTTGATCGTGGTCGGCATGGTCGCGGAGAAGAGCGCGGTCTGGCGGCTGCGCGGCGTGCGGCCCAGGATGCGGCGGATGTCCGGCAGGAAGCCGATGTCCAACATCTGGTCGGCCTCGTCCAGCACCGCATAGGACACGGCGCGGAGCGACAGCGTGCCGCGTTGCAGGTGGTCGATGATGCGGCCGGGCGTGCCCACGACGATGTGCGGCCTTGCATCGAGCGCCGCGAAGTCGCGGTTCAGCGCGCGTCCCCCGAGTAGCCCCACCGCCTCCAGGCCGTACGGCCGGCCGAGGTCCGCGAGCACGTCCAGCACCTGCTGGGCGAGTTCCCGCGTGGGGACCAGGACGATGCCCTGCACCTCCCGCCGCCCGGCGTCGATGCGCTCGACCATAGGGACACCGAAGGCGACGGTCTTGCCGCTGCCGGTCTGCGCGATGCCGACGACGTCGTCGCCTCGCAGCAGCGCCGGGATGGCGCGTTCCTGGATGGGGCTCGGGGCGACATAACCGAACGAGGTCATGGTGGCGAGCGACCGGTCGCTCAACCCGAGCGAGCGGAACGCGTCCGGGTATTCGGCGGGGTCAATCTCGGGCCGGGCCGCCCGAGGTGCGCGCCGGCTCCGCGATGGCGCAGGCGCCGGCTCGCTCTCGCGCTCGTCATCCGGTTCACCGGCTACCGCGGAGTCGTCGTCGGTGTCCTGTTCGGTCAGGGTGCCCAGCGCGACGGCATCGAGGTCGGCCGGGGCGTCATCCTCAGCGTGCGGTGCGCCGGCTGGCGCCACGGCCGCGCCGTTGCTTTCTGCGTCGGGACGCCGGCGGCCACGGCCGCCTCGTCGCCCGCGACGACGGCGTCGCGGCGCATCCTCGTCGCCGGCTTCGGCGTCGTCGTCATCGATGGCTTCTTCGCCCTCGCGCGGTGCGATGTCGAGCTCCTCGGCAGCAAGGTCTGCCTCGTCCGCCTCAGGCAGGTCGGTCTCGATCGCATCGATGTCGTCGGCGTGCGGGTCTTCGTGCGCGACCTCTTCGGTGACGGCCGGCGGCTCGGCGTAGCGAGCGTCGGGCGCGCCGCGGGTGTCCTCCACGGGGCGGCGGACGAAGCCGGTCAGGAGTCGGGTGCCGCCCATCAGCACGCGCTCGGTGGTGCGCAGGCCCTTCGGGCGGCGGCGGCGGGCGGGGAGGATGGTGCGGTCGCCGCCCTCGTCGGCGGCGCGGAAGGCGATGTCTTCGGGGAGGGGCTGGTCCAGGCGGTCGCGGGAGGGGCGGAATCCGCGGCGGCGACGGTCCATCTTGCGCCGGCGGTCATCGAGTTCCTGGCGAGCGTCGTTGTCGTCGCCGACCTTGCGGCCCCAGGAGTAGGCCTTCGGTTGGTCGGCGGCTGCGTCCGAGGCGCCGGCGTTTGCCTTCGATGGCCGGCCGGAGCGTCCGTTGCCGTTCGGGGTGCCGTTCTTGTTGTCGCTGTTGCGGGCGCCTCCGCGCGAGCCGCGCTGGGAGGTCTTGGAGCCCTCACGGGCTGCGGTGGGGGTGGTCGTGGTCTGGGAACTCAGTGGGTCCTGCTGCTCTCTGCGGCCATTGGCCGCGTTGGTCCCCGCCTCCGGTTCGCCCTCGCCCTGGCCGCGTCCCAGCCCGCCTCGGCGGCCGCGACGACGCTTGCGCGCCGGGTCGCCGGGCTCGGCATCGAGTGCGTCGTGGTCGACGAGGGGCGCAGGAGCGACATCGGTGGCGCCCTTGATGCGGCGGAAGAGTCCACGAAGCGGCGTCACGAAGCGATACCGCTCCGTTCGTCTGCGCCGGTCGGGATGGTCCGGGGGGTGGTCGTTCCGCGCCTGGCGGCTGCGGGAAAGGGAATCATTGACGCGATCATAACCGATCTGACGGTCCACTGCGAGCGCTGCCGATCGGGGAGCACCCTGCCGTCGGCTATCCTTGGTCGCGACGCACTGGAGGGCGCATCTCATGTCTGGTATCCGCGTGCTGATCCTCACGCTCCTGATCGGAGCGGTGGTCCTCCTCGGGACGTGCACGGTGGGCCTAATGGCCTGGGGCGGCGCCGAGATCGAGTCCGGCGGGTCCGGCGCCGGGCCGGCGACGCCGGTCTCAGCGCCGGCTTCCGCCACCGACTGAACCGCCGCCTACCGGAACACGACCGTCTTGTGGCCGTGTACGAACACCCGGTCCTCGATGTGCCACTGCACGGCGCGGGCGAGGACGGAGCGCTCCACCTCGCGGCCGTGGCGCACGAGGTCCTCGCGCGTGTCTCGATGCGAGACGCGCACGACGTCCTGCTCGATGATCGGGCCCTCGTCCAGCTCCTCGGTCGCGTAGTGCGCGGTGGCCCCGATGATCTTCACGCCGCGCTCGAACGCCCTTCCGTAGGGGTCGGCCCCCGCAAACGCGGGGAGGAACGAGTGGTGGATGTTGATCACGCGGGAGGGATACTGCTCGATGAAGGCGCCGGAGAGGATCTGCATGTAGCGCGCCATGACTACCAGGTCCACCTCCGTCTCGCGGAGCTGCTCCAGCACCTCGCGCTCCTGTTCGCCCTTCGTGTCGGGCGTCACCGAGAGATGGCGGAAGGGGACGCCGAACGACTCCACGTCGCCGCGCAGCCGGTCGTGGTTGGAGATCACGAGTGGGATCTCGATGGGCAGTTCGCCGCGCCGCCAGCGCCATAGCAGGTCCAGCAGGCAGTGGTCCGAGCGCGACACCAGGATCCCGACGCGCGGCCGGCGGTCGCTCAGTGAGATGCGCCAGTCCATGTCGAAGCGGGGCGCCACCTGGTCCTCGAACAGCCGCTCCAACTCCTCGGACGGCACATCGAGGCCGCCCAGCTCGAACTCCGAGCGCATGAAGAAACGGCCGTAGCCACCGGCCGAGGAGTACTGGTCCGCCTGCACGATGTTCGCGCCGTGCTCGTACAGAAAGCGCGACACCGCCGCGACGATGCCCGGGCGGTCCGCGCACTGCACCAGCAGCCGCGCGGTCCCGGCGTTCGAGGGCGGCGGTTCGATCTCCACCATGCGCCCGATCATAGGCGCAGCCCCGTCTAGGCGCGCTGGCCCTCGATCCGTCCGCTCCGAGGCGTCCGAGGCGTTTACCGCTCTGTCTCTAGGTCCGTGGCAACGGCCGGTTGAGCCGCCCAACCGGGACCTCGAGGTGCAGCCGGTGCTCCTGCGGCAGAAAACACTGCCGGTCGTCGCACGCCTGGTAGCGCACCGTCACGTCCAGCGGCACTGTTTCACCGTCGGTGACGGTTGAGGTCAGCGGCACCGCGATCTCAATCTCCCCGTCCAGCACCTCGAAGTCCTCGTCGACGCCCGCCATCCGGAAGGGACGGGTCGGCGGGTACTCGCTCGCGCCGACCTGGACGGCTTCCGGTGCCGCGACTTCCACCTCGGTGGCGAAGTACCCGCTCCGAACCTCGCGCCCGTAGATGTGGAGCCCGGGCTCCAGGGCGAAGCGGACATACAGGTTGACGCGCTGCTGAGGGACGAGTTGCTCGGCGGCCAGGGTGGCGGAAACGTGCGCCTGGGCCGACGACGCCTCCGCGTGCGGGTTCTCGCTCATGTCGAGCGTCGCGCCGAAGCGGCTACGTAGCACGGACTGCGCCGAGTCCCGCACCTGGTAGCGCTGGTGGAAGACCTTCTCAACCACGACACCGTCTTCGTCCACGAGGTAAAGGCCCGGGTACGGGATGCCGTAGACGCTCTCCTCGGGCCGGACCAGCGTGTTCAGGATGCCGAAGCGACGGATCACCTCGGAGTTCTCGTCCGACAACAGCGGGTACTCGATGCCGAACTCGTCCGAGAAGCGGCCGAGCACCTCCTGAGAGTCGTAGGACACGGCGAAGACGCGGATGCCCGCTGCGTTAAAGCCATCGAGGTAGCGCTGCAGCTGCACGAGCTGCGTGCGGCAGTACGGTCACCAGCGCGCAGAGCGGTAGAAGACGACCAGCGCACGATGGCTCCCTCGCGCCTCGGAGAACGTGACGGTCCGTCCGTGCTGGTCGGGCAGCGTGAAGTCGGGCAGTCGCTCGCCCGCGTCCGGCCCTGAGGGCGGCTCGCCCTCCGGGTTGCGACGGCTGGGCGGAAGCTCTTGCTCGGTACGCTCGCTGGTCATCGTGGCTGTCCCTCGCCTTACTACGTTGCGTCCACGCGGTCGATGCGGTCGACGATGCCGAGGATGGCGTGCACCTCGATGGCGTCGCCGGGCCGAGGGTCGGCGTAGACCATGTCGTGCGAGAGGCGCGCCTGCTGGGACTGCTCCTGGCCATCGGGCCGGTAGATCAGCTGGTAGTACCGGGTCCCGTGCAGTTCGTACGGCATCACCACCTGCAGTTCCGCGCGCATCGGTCCTCCTCGACTGTCTCGTGAGGCAATCGTAGTGCGCAGTGGCCGTTGAGGCGCCCCGCAACGATGCACCGTCAACGGACGCGTAACACCTCGTGGCACTCGACCGTGGCGTCGATGCCGACGCCGTCCGCGGTCGTGCCCTCGATGGTGATGGTGGCCGTGTCGCCACGGTCGTCCACCGTGACGGTGCCGCTGCCGATTGGCTCGGCGTCCGGCAGCGTGTTGATGTCGTAGTTGTTGCCCTCGACGAACGGGCCGATGGTTGCGGTCGTGCGGAACACCGAGGTGCCCACGGCAGCGTCGGTCGTGCTCGGGACGATCAATTGGAGGCTGGTGAAGCCCTCCTGTCCGTCCCTGCTGTACTGCAGCCCGAAGCCGTCCACGCCGGTCAGCCCGTAGCTGCACCCGCCGTCCTGCGCCGTGGCGTCGTACTCGCCCTCGTGCGCGCCGCCGATGAGCGTGAGGTCCAGCGTCACGATCCCGTCGTCGTCGCCGCAACCGGCAAGGAACGCCACCACGAGCAGCGAGCCGAGCATCAAGCGGCGCACGTTGAGGCCCTTCGGAGTGGCGCCCGGCTGGTGCGGGGCGGATGGCGGCGCGGCGAGGATATGCCCGCGCCCCGCCCACGGGCGACCGGCCATCTACACTCGCTCGATGACGGTCGACCCCGGTCTCTGTGCCCGCTGCCTCTGGGCACGTCCGATCCGGAGCGCGCGCGGCTCCGTCTACTGGCGCTGCGGGCGTTCCGACGAGGGCGCGCGCTTCCCTCGCTACCCCCGGCTGCCCGTCGTCGCCTGTGCCGGCTTCGAGGTGGGCGAGACCTCCGAGGGCCGGTAGGGAGCGCGCCTCCCGACGTGCGTGGGATACTGGGTGCATGTCATCCACGCCACCCATGTCCGGCTCCGAACCCACGCTGCCGCTGCCGATGCGGTCCCCCTCGGCACGTGTGTCGCTCCTCGAGCGCGTCGGCGGCCCGGAGGTCGTGCGGCGCGTGACGTGGGAGTTCTACGACCGCATCGGGGCCGACCCGCTGCTGCGCCCGCTGTTCCCCGAGGACATGGCAAACGGACGCGAGAAGCAGGCGCTGTTCCTGGTGCAATGGATGGGCGGCGAGCCCGCCTACAGCGCCCGGTACGGCCACCCGAGGTTGCGCCGCCGCCACTTTCCCTTCGTGATCGACCAGCGTGCCGCGGGCCGCTGGCTGCACCACATGGCCGGCGCCCTGCGCGCCACCAACGTCCCCGAGCCGGAGGTTGCCGAGATCCTCGCGGCCCTCGGCCCCCTCGCGCACCAGATGGTGAACGCGGATCAGGATGTCCCGCGTGAGCCCCTCGGAGACGTACGAATGGACTAAGCTGCGGCTATGGCGCCCGAGACCGCCGGCCGCGCCCTCCCCGCTCGCGGGCCACTCGATGTCCGTGTGCTGCTGCTCGCGCTCGGCGGCGCCACGCTGCTGATTGCGGTGGCTGTCATGCTCGGCACGTACCTCTGGCCGAACAATGACGCGGTGCTCGGTGTCGGCTACGTCGACCAGTTTGTCCCCGGCCAGCCCGTCCATCTCGAAGCACATGGCGTCTGGATCGTCCGCCTTGCGGACGGCGGCGTCGTGGCGTTCGTCGACGACGATCCGCATACGGTGGCGGGGCCGCTGCAATGGGTCCCCGAGTCGGACCACACGTCGTGGATCCGGGAGTGGATCGCCGGCACCGGATCTCCGGGCGCGTTCTACGACCCCCGCCTCGGGTCTCTGTACACGATCAACGGGGAGGGCATCTTTGGTCCCTCGCCGCGCAACCTCGACCGGTACCCTGTCGAGGTGAGTCCTTCCGGCTGGATCAGGGTCGATACGTCCTACCCGATACTCGGTGACCGCGGCCCGAGGTCGAGCGGCAACGCCACACCGACAGCCGTCGCGGCGGAAGACCTGCCGAGGTAAGGAGCGAGCCATGACCGCTTCGCTGATCACCTCGTGCCAGGCGCCCGGCGTGGACTTCCTCTACCCCTCGGTCGCCGCGTACCTCACGCGCGTACTCGGGCACCCGTTCACGGCGGTGGACGACCGGCCGTGGGAGGCGCGGATGACGCTCATCGAGTCAGGCGGCGCGCTGCTTGGCCACGTCTGCGGGCCGCAGTACCTCGCGCGTGCGGAGGCGCTGGCGCCCGTGGTCGCGCCCGTACCCCTCGGAGCGCGCTACGGTGGCCGACCGGTCTACTTCTCGGACCTCGTCGTGCGCGCGGATGCGCCCTACCGCGACCTCGACGGGCTGCGCGGCGCCCGATGGGCCTACAACGAGCCGACCTCACATTCCGGCTACGGGGCGATGGCCTGCGCGCTCGCCGGACGAGGCCTGACCTGGGCGCACTTCGATGAGGTCATCGAGGCAGGCAGCCACGACGCCGCCATCGCGATGATCCTCGCGGGCGGGGTGGACGGCGCGGCCATCGACAGCACGGTGCTTGAGATGGCAATCGAGGCAGCCCCGGCGCTCGCCGCCGCGCTGCGCGTCATCGATTCGGTGGGACCGAGCCCCAGCCCGCCGATCGTCATGCAGCGACAGGCGGATGCCAGCCTTCGGGTCGCGGTCCGCGAGGCGCTCACCGTGATGCACGAGGACCCAGAGGGCAGTGAAGCACTGCGCCGCGCGCACATCGAGCGGCTCGCGCCGGTGGATGCCTCGGACTACGAGGTGGTCCGGGAGATGTGGCAACGAGGGCAGGCGGCGGGTGTGCCGTCAGCCATGGGCGACCGGCTTATCGGCGACGTGCAGGGCGACCGTGCCGAACATCAACTGGCGCACCTCGCGGACGCGGAAACCGTGTGACCGCAGGCGCTGCGTGAACTCGGGCGGCGCCAGAAAGTGGTCGACCGAGACCGGCAGGTAGCGATAGGCGCTTCCGTGGCCGGAGACCAGGCCGCCCAGCAGCGGGACGACGCGGTTGAAGTGCACCCGGGCGAGCGGCCGCAGTGGGCTGGGCGACAGCCTCGGGATCTCGAGCACCGCCAACCGCCCGCCCGGCCGGAGCACCCGCCACGCCTCGGCCAGTGCGGCATCGAGGTCCGGGATGTTGCGCACCACGAAGGCCGAGCACCAGCCGTCCACGCTGGCGTCGGCCAGCGGCAGTTGCGTGGCGTCGCCGAGCGCGAACGCGGCGCCGGATGCCCCTCGGTGCGTCGCCTTCTCGCGCGCCCGCGCCAGCATCGGCCGTGCGAAGTCGAGGCCGAGCACGTCGCCCGCACCGGCATCGAGGCACGCGAAGGTGAGGTCACCCGTGCCACACCCGACATCGATCACGCGGTCGCCCGGCCGCACAAGGGCGCGTGCCGCCATGCGGCGCCAGGCATGGTGCCGTCCCACGGTCATCAGGGTGTTCATCAGGTCGTAGCGCGCCGAGATGTCGCCGAACATCTCCTGCACGTAGCCTGCGCGGTCCGCGCCCGTCTCGAACAGCTCGTCTGGCCGGCGACCGGCCGGTTGGTTGGTCATCGGCGCGAGGATAGCAACGGCGGCCGGTACGACCGAGGGAGTCCGACGCCGGCGCGATCTTCGATGAACCGCTTGTGCGATTGCTCGGAACGCCTGTTCGGTTGCTATACTCGCGGCTGTCGCCCCGGGACACCGTCTCCCCAGAGACAACGGACGCCGCATGACCCTCCGACTGCTGCCGTGGGAGCCCGAGTACGGGACGAACCTCCGTTCCGAGAACGACGAGGTCCCCAGCGACGAGCCGCGCCCGTACGTCGACCTCGGCTGCGAGGTGGCGGCGGAGCTGTGGTCGCCACGGGAGCCGAAGACCGCGACCGGCCGCGTGCCGGTACAGATGGTGGACGGCGTCCGCCGCGCCGAGGCATACGCGATGGACGTGGACGACGAGGGCCAGCCGGTCTTCGGCCTGTTCGGGTCGTACGGCGTCGGCGCCGCTCGATGCGACGCGAAGGGTGCGCGGCTGCTGGAGGAGACGTTCGCGATCACCCGTCGCTACCTCCACACCGGCAAGGGAGGGCAGGACTGGCTGCTGGCCGCGGGCCGCACGGCGCTCGAGTTCCAGGCGCGGCCCGCCCGCGCCGCCGCGAAGCCGGGCGACCCCGCGCGCACCGCCGCCGACCTCGTCGCCACGCTCAACCGCTCGATGCTCGACGCGGAGACGGCGCTCGCACTGACGCTGTCCGAGGACGAGAGCGCGATCACGCTCGTCGACGGTTCGCTGCGCGGGCGGGCGATGCCGGAGAACCTGCCCGGCCGCCTGATCGCCGGGTACATCAAAGGCATCCAGGAGTGGTACGTCGGCGGGAAGCAACTCGACGTGCTGATCCAGCTCGACGTGCGCGGCAACGAGCGCTCTCCGATCTTCCTCATCGACCACGCACTGCTCTCGGACGACGCCACGCGTGAGGACCGCGCGCTCGGCCGCGACGCGCGCTACTCGTGGTACGTGCGGCTCGCGGCGCTCGACGCGCAGTTCCACCCGCTGGCCGGCCTCGCGCGCCTCGAGGCGCCGGCGAACCAGCCGTTCGAGGATGTCGTGCGGCTGGCCGACGACACCGCGATGACCCTCCCGGCGCTCGCTTCCTCGCCGATGCGCGACCCGCGCGCGCCTCAGAACCTCACGCCCGTCGGGGCACTGGAGCAGGCACTGACGCATCGCCTCGGTGACCGGCTGATGGTGCGCCGCCTGCTCAACGCCGCCGTCGGACGGCCCGCGCGAGAGGCGGTCTAGCGATGACCGGGACGCCTCCGCAGGACGCCTACCGCGGCCTCGTGCTGGGCACCGACCGCGAGGCCTCGACGCCCCTCGGGTTCTCGGTGTTCGTGGACGAGCACTCCTACCTGCAACTGGACGACGTGGTGCATGTCCAGACCGGCCTGCCCGGCGTCGGTGAGACCGTAGACGTGTACGGCGTGGTCGACGAGGTGACCGCGAGGCAGGAGGGGGTCTCGCTCACCTCGGACGTGGGGCTCGTGCAGGAGGGGCTGCTGCCGGCGCGCAACGTCGTTTCGGCGCACGTCTCGGTGACGCGCGTGGAGCCCGAGATCTACGTCCCACCGATGCCCGGCCAGCGCGTCTCGTTGGCGCAGGGCGACGCGCGAGGGACGGCGCTCTACTTCGACAAGATGAAGGAGCGCATCCCCCTCGGTCTCTCGCGGACCGGCGAGCCCGTGTTCGGCAACCTGGAGTTCCTGGACGGCACCCGCGGCGCGCATGTGAACATCTCCGGCATCTCGGGCGTCGCCACCAAGACCTCGTACGCCACCTACCTGCTCTACGCGCTGTTCGAGGGGGGCGCGCTGGGCAACCGGGCCGCGAACTCGAAGGCGCTCATCTTCAACGTGAAAGGCGAGGACCTGCTGTTCCTCGACCGCCCCAACCGCGTGACCGCCGATGACCCCGAGGAGCGCGAGCGCTACGCGCACCTCGACCTCTCGGTGGGCCCCTTTGAGCGCGCGGGGTTCTTCGCACCCGTGCGCAGGGGCGGCCAGCCGATGCCGGACACCGGCTCGAGGCAGGAGGGCGTCGTCGGCTGCTTCTGGACGCTGCGCGAGTTCTGCGCGAAGGGCTACATCCAGTACCTCTTCGCGGATGCCGAGAGTGACCGCGGCCAGCTCAGCTTCCTGATCGACAACGTCGACGGCCGCCTGCGCACCGCCGCCCGCCTCACCCCGGTGGGCACGTCCAACATCGAAGTCGACGGGGAGCCGATGACGACCTTCGATGAGCTGCTCGACGCCATCGACGCGCACGTCGACCCGGACTCCGACCTTGTGGACAAATGGACGGGCACCGGCGCGAGCGCGCTGGCGACCGGTACCGCGCGCGCCTTCATGCGCCGTCTGCGTGCCGCGGCCCGGCACGTCGGCCACCTGGTGCGCGGCGACGAGTTCGACCACCCCGAGGAGCACCGCGTCGACCTCGACGGGCCGCACCAGGTGCTGGTCGTCGACCTGCACCGGCTACACGACCGTGCGCAGCGCTTTGTCGTCGGTGTGCTATTGCAAGAGCTGACCGACCGGCGCGAGGGCATCAGCGGCGCCGAGCGGCCCGCGCCGTTCTTCGTCGTGGTGGACGAACTGAACAAGTACGCGCCTCGGGAGGGCCGCAGCCCGATCAAGGAAGTGCTGCTCGATATCGCGGAGCGTGGCCGCTCGTTGGGCATCATCCTCATCGGCGCGCAGCAGACGGCCTCCGAGGTGGAGCCACGCATCGTCGCCAACGCATCGTTCCGCGTGGTCGGCCGCCTCGACGCCGCCGAGGCGCAGCGCGGCGAGTACCGCTTCCTGGGCGCCGCCATGCGCGACCGCTCGGTGCTGCTCAAGCCCGGCTCGATGATCGTGCAGCAGCCGGAGATCCCCGTACCGCTGCTCGTGCAGTTCCCCCACCCCTCGTGGGCGACGCGCAAGCAGGAGGTCGCCGACACGGGCATCGGCGCGGCGTCGCCAACGGCGGTGCTGTCCAGCTTCCGCGCCGGCCGCAACGACGACCGCCGGTTCGAGGACTAGCGCGATGCGCTTCCTCCACACGGGTGACTGGCACCTCGGGCGGACCATCCGCGGACGCAGCCGCGCGGGCGAGTTCCACGACGTGCTGGCGGAAGTCCACGACATCGCCGTGCAGGAGCGCGTGGACGCCATGCTCGTCTGCGGCGATATCTTCGATTCCGCCTCGCCGGGCGCGGGCGCGGAGCGGCTGCTCTTCGAGGCGCTGCGGGAGTTCGTCGGTTCGGGCATCGAGGTGCTGCTACTGGGCGGCAACCACGACTCCGTCACGCGCCTCGAGGCGCTCGGGCGGCTCTCCGAACTGGTGGGCGTGCGCGTCCGCGCCGAGGTCGTGCGGCACGACGAGGGCGGCATCGTCACGTTCGAGAAGGGTGGGGAACGCGCGCAGGTCGCTGCCATCCCGTGGATCCTCGAACGCGAGACGCTAAGCGCCCTCGAGATCCTCGAACCGGAGCACGCCGCGCGGCAGACCTACCACGAGAAGGTCGCCACCATCTACAACCACATGGTCGACGGCTTCGAGGACGGCGCAGTCCACCTCCTCGCCGGCCACATCTTCGTCGACAATGCGCTCGTCGCGAAGGTCGACGGGTCGGAGCGCCGCCTGCACATCGACCAGGCGTACGGGATCTCGGCGGCGAGCCTCCCTTCCGCCCCGCAGTACCTCGCGCTGGGGCACGTGCACCAGCCCCAGGTGCTCACGGACGCGCCGGCGCCGACCGCCTACTGCGGCTCGTTGCTCCAGCTCGATTTCGGCGAGCGCGGCCAGCAGAAGGTCGTGCGCATCGTCGACGCGACGCCGAACCGCCCGGTGCAGCATCGAGCGGTGGCGCTGACGAAGGGCCGCCCGCTGGTCGAACTGGCGGGCAGCCTCGACGAGGTGGTCGCGCAGGCGGACCATCACCCCGGCGCGTTCATCCGCGCCGTCCTGCGCGTGGACGCGCCCGAGCGCGGGCTGGCTGAGCGGCTGCGCGAGGCGCTGCCGGACGTCGTCGATGTCCGCCTCGACTACGACCGCGACGTGGTGGACGCCGAGGAGGCGGAGTTCTCCACGCTCGGGCCAGAGGATCTGTTCGTCCGCTACTACCGAGCACAGCACCAGCGCGAGCCGTCGCCGGAGCTGCTCGCGTTGTTCCGGGAACTGATGGAGGAAGCGACGGTCCTCGCATGAGCCGCACGACGAGGCCGCCGCGATGAAGCCGCTCCGCCTGGAAGTGAAGGGCTTCACGGCCTTCCGGGAGCAGGCGGTCGTGGACTTCGAGGGCCGGCGGCTCTTCGCGATCACCGGACCGACGGGCGCCGGCAAGTCATCGTTGCTGGACGCGATGACGTGGGCGCTCTACGGCCAGGTCCCGCGCGTCGGTGGCTCGACACGGCAGCTCATCGCGCACGGTGAGCAGGCCATGTCCGTGCTCTTCGAGTTCTCGGTCCGCGGCAAGCGCTACCGGGTCGCGCGGCGCACGCCGGGCACTGCCGCCACGCGCCTGGAGGAGATGACCGCTGACGGGGAGTGGCGCGGGCTGGCCGACCGCGCGAGAGAGATCACCGAGCAGGTCACGCGCATCCTCGGGCTCGACTACCCGACCTTCACCAAGACCGTGCTGCTGCCGCAGGGCGCGTTCGACTCCTTCCTCAAGGGCGACCAGTCGGCGCGCCGCGAGATCATGACCCGCCTGCTCGGCCTCGGCGTCTACACCGAGGTGCGCCGGCTCGCCTCGGGCCGTGGGACGCGCGCGAAGGACCGCGCCGAGGTGATCCGCAACCAGTTGGAGCAACTCCACCTGGCGGCGCCCGACCAGATCGATGCGCTACAGACCGAGCACGCGACCTTGGCCGCCAGCGTCGAACGCCTCACCGCGCGCCGCGAGCACCTGGCGGCGCTCGGCGACCTCGCACGCGCCGACCGGGAAGCCGCGAATGCGGCGGCCGAGCGGGCCACGGCCGTCGAGGCGGCGAAGCGCGCCCTCTGCGACGCGGAGGCCGCGCTGGAACAGGCCGCGAAGGCCCTGGAGTCCGCCCGCTCACTGCACGCCACGCGCACCGAGGAGCGGTCGGCGCTCGGCTACGACCTCGACTCTCACCGTGAGCTGGAGCGGCGGGTCGCGCTCATCGTGCGCCGCGAGGAGGCGCAGGCCGCTGCGGCCCGCGCGCGGGAGGCTGCCGAGCAGGCCGCGAAGGCCGTCCAGGCGGCCGGCCGCGAAGAGGGCGCCGCGCGCAAAGCCCTCGAGGCGGCGACGAAGGGCGTCGCGCGGGCCACGGCCGCCCTCGAAGCCGCGGTCGCGAAGGCGGCCGTGGCCGCC
>WHSU01000028.1 GCA_009379925.1 Dehalococcoidia bacterium
ACCAACGTCGGCGGCCGGTTCACCGTCTTCTTCGCTACCATCCAGATCGCCGAGGGCGACCTCCGGGAGCGCCGATGACCCACCCAACAGGTGTCACGCATGTCTCCGAACACCTGTCACCCATCTCTCCCGTCTGAACAGCGAGGGGGGGACGGGGCGCCCTTCTGTCAGCTATCCAGCGGCAACGCGACGCGGAACGTGGTACGCCCCGGCTCCGAGTCCACCTCGATGGTGCCCCGGTGCTCCTCTGTGATGATGCGCCACGCCATGTCGAGCCCCAGGCCGGTGCCGGCGCCCTGCGACTTCGTGCTGAAGAACGGCTCGAAGATGCGCGTGATGTGCTCCTCCGGGATCCCGGGGCCGTCGTCGCTGATCTCCACGACAAGCATCTCGCCCTCGCGCGCCGTCCGTAGACCGATGGCCCCCTGCGCCTGGGTCGCGTCGATGGCGTTGTCTAGGATATTGGTCCAGACCTGGTTCAGACCGCTGCCCACGGCGCGCACCGGCGGCAGCGAGCGGTCGAAGTCCCGGCGTACGGTCATGTTCTTGAGTTCGTGGCCCAGGATGATCAGCGTGTTCTCCAGGCCCTCGTGGACGTCCACCACCTGCTCGGCGGCGCGGTCCATGAACGTATAGGCCTTCACCGCGCTGACCAGTTCCGAGATGCGATGGGCGCCGTTTCCCGTGGTCCGCAGCAGGTCCCGCACGGCGTACGACTCGCTGAGCCACGTCAGCGCGTCACCCAGCGCCGCCTCCGGCAAGCCCTCGGCGACACGGTCCAGCACCGAGTCCTCAACACCCACCTGTGCGAGGCCCGCCGCCAGTTCCCAGGCGTCCGCGACCCCGTGGTCGCCGAGCCAGTCCTCGATCGCTTCCTCGCGCGCGGACACCTCGAGCGGGGGCCGCTCGTCCGGTGCGCCGTCCCGAGGGCTGTCGAGCAGGGATTGGAGCATCTCCCAGTGCGGGGACGCCAGGTGAGCGTTGAGCTGGCGGGTAACGCCGTCGCGGCGTGAAAGGCTCTCTTCCAGCTGGGCGGAGGCGCGCTGGACGGCCGCGGCGGGGTTGTTCAGCTCGTGGGCGAGCCCCGCGGAGAGCTTGCCCAGCGCCGCCATCTTCTCCAGGTAGCGCGCCATCTGCTCCCGCTCTAGCTGCTCGTTGCGTTCCTCCAGCTCGTCCGCGCGGAGACGCTCCGAGATGTCACTGAAGAACGAGTGAGTGGCGATCACCTCGCCGTCGACGTAGCGGGCCGTCGCGTTGCCCTCGACCGGTAGGGGACGGCCATCCTTCGTCAAAAAGACGGCCTGGACGCGCTCGATGTTGGTGCCACGCATCGCCTCGCCGAAGACAACCTCGCAGTGGGAGCGGGAATCGGGATGGACGATGTCCCAGATGTTCATGTGGGCCAATTCGTCCTCCGAGTACCCCAGCTTCTCGCGCCAGGCGCGGTTGGTGAACTCGAACGTGCCATCCGTCCGGCAGCTCTGGATCATGTCGGACGCGTTCTCGATGACGGCCCGGTACCGCTCTTCGCTCTCGACGAGCCGGCTGTCGAGGCCCGCGCCGCCGCCCTCGTCCTCCCGATCGCTCATGGGTGCCTCCCTCACCGCCGACGTGTAGGATACCCCGGCAGCCGCAGCCGCCACGGGCCGCCTACCACCCACCGCGCACCGATAGGCCAGGAGGCACATCGCGAAGCCCGTGATCCTCTCGTTGGACGACGACGCCGAGGTCCTTCGGGCCATCGCGCGCGACCTGCGCCAGGCGTACGGGGACCGCTTTCGCATCGTCCGGGCCGGCTCGGGGGAACGCGCGCTCGACGCCCTGCGCCAGCTGAAACTGGCGAACGAGCCGGTGGCGCTGCTCCTCGTCGACCAGCGCATGCCCGAGATGACCGGCATCGAGTTCCTCGAACAGGCCGTCGCCCTCTTTCCGGACGCCAGGCGCGCGCTCCTCACGGCGTACGCCGACACGGACGCCGCCATCCAGGCGATCAACGCCGTGCGTGTCGACTACTACCTGCTGAAGCCGTGGGACCCGCCGGAGTCCCGCCTCTATCCGGTGCTCGACGACCTCCTGGACGACTGGATGGCCGGCTATCGCCCGGCCTTCGAGGGCGTGCGGCTGGTGGGACACCGCTGGTCGGCCGAGTCGCACCGCGTCCGCGACTTCTTCGCCCGCAACCAGGTGCCCTTCCGGTGGCACGACCTGACCACCGATGCCGAGGCGGCCGGCCTGCTGGCCCTGGCGGACGCGGACGACGCCCCGCTCCCCCTCGTGATCTTCCCGGACGGCACGTGGCTCTCCGCGCCGGCGAACACGGACCTCGCCCCCCGCGTTGGCCTGCGAGGCACGCCCGAGGTGCCGTTCTACGACCTGCTGATCGTGGGCGCCGGGCCGGCCGGACTGGCCGCCGCCGTCTACGGCGCCTCCGAGGGCCTGCACACGCTCCTGGTCGAGCGGGATGCCGCCGGCGGGCAGGCGGGGATGAGTTCGCGCATCGAGAACTACCTCGGGTTCCCGGGCGGTCTCTCCGGGAACGACCTCGCCCGGCGCGCACTGACCCAGGCGCAGCGCTTCGGCGCGGAGTTCCTGCTGACCCGCGAGGCGACGCACCTGCAGCACCGCGAGGGTTCGATCACGGTCGGACTGGACGATGGCAGCGAGGTCGGGGCGGCCTCCGTCATCATCGCGACCGGTGTCTCGTACCGTCGCCTGGAGGCGCCGGGCGTCGAGGAACTCACCGGCCGGGGCATCTACTACGGCGCCGCGATGACGGAGGCCGAGTCCGTGCGCGGCGAGCGCATCTGCATCGTCGGTGGCGCCAATTCCGCCGGCCAGGCGGCGTTGCACTTCGCCGACTACGCCCGCGAGGTGACCCTGCTCGTCCGCGGCCCGTCCCTGGACGCCTCGATGTCGCGGTACCTCGTCGAGCGCGTCGAGGGGGCGCCAAACGTCGAGGTGCGGTGCAACGTGAGCGTGCTGGAAGCGCGCGGCGAAGGCCACCTGGAGTCGCTGGTGATCTGCGACCCGGATGGCGGCCGGCTCGAGACGGTGCACATGGATGCGATGTTCGTCTTCATCGGCGCGACACCGCCCACCAACTGGCTGGCAGGCGGCCTCGAGCGGGACGACCACGGCTACATCCTGACGGGCCAGGACCTCGTCGCGGCGGACCGGACGAATCGCACGTGGCCCCTCGACCGTGCGCCGTTTCTGCTGGAGACGAGCGTGCCCGGGGTCTTCTCCGCCGGGGACGTGCGACACGGCTCCGGCAAGCGCGTCGCCGCCGCCGTCGGCGAGGGCGCCATGGCCGTGATGTCCGTCTGGCAGCAGCGCGCGGCCGGCGGCCTCTAGAACCCGGCCACCGCTCGACAGCCCGGCAGGGCGGCGTCGACGACGACCGCCCGGCCCCTCGACTTCCCCGGGAACTCCCGCTCGTGGACTGCGGCTTCGAGACAGACTTGCGCCGATTCGCCGGGGAGCATGGTGCGGCGCCCACCACCCATGCGCATCGTGGTGGCAGCGAGGGCAAGCTCATCCTCCAGTACTGGATGTGGTGGGTACCTCAACGACTGGAGCAACCCTCACGCGGGTGACTGGAAGATGATCGTCCGTCGCTTCTCGGGAGGCTGCCGTCAGCCGGCGTCCTTCACCTCGACCGAACCGAAGACGGCCAGCCCCTTGACCGTGAGTCGAGGCGCCCCCGGGACACTCTCACCGTCACGCATCGTCTGGTCGTCGACACCGCCGAAAATCGGCAGGCCGTGTACGCGCAGGTCCCACCCACGCGGCACGACCACCTCGGCGCCGCCGAAGATGCCGGTCGCCGTCAACTCCGCGCCTTCCGCGACCGGTGTGGCCTGGCGGAGGTCGAGCTTCGCCCCTCCGAGGACGGCCGTCACGCTTCCGCCTGCGAAGGCCGGTGAGTTGCTCGCGGAGTTCGCCTCACCGAAGACCGCGAACACATTCACCGTGCCCTCACCGCTGGACGGCGGGCGCCGGCCGCGGAAGTGCGTCACCAGCATCCAGCCACCGATCACGATGAGGAGCGCCGGCCAGAACAGCCGGCCGGTGTCCTCGGGTAGGATGTCCACTCGCGTCAGGAGCAGCAGGACGCCGATCGCGATGACGATGCCGGCGCCCAGCCAGGGCCGGGGGCGGCTCGCCAGCTGCACCACCCCGATAGCGACGATCCCGAGGGGCCACCACGTCGAGATGACGTCCCCGCCATCCCAGTAGCCCGCCTGGTCGCCGAGCAGGATCACCCCGAGCCCGATGAGTCCGAGTCCGATGAGAGCGGCCCCCATAGTGCTCTCCTGTCGCTCGTCGAGGCTTCGCCGGTACCTCGGAGCGATGCGCAGGTCGGGTGGGGCGCGATCCTGGCGCCCCGGGGCGCCGCACGGGCTCACGGATTGTTGACGCCGGCCCGATAGACCCGCTCGGACTCGAGGCGCGGCGATAGCCGCGTCGCGCCCTCAGCCCTGAGGTAGTTCCGCCCGCGCGATCGAAGGCTCCAGGGTCTGCGTCGGGTCGTACGCGACCTGGCAGAAGCCGTGATTGCAGTAGCCCATCGGGTTCCGGGCCAGATACTGCTGGTGGAACGGCTCGGCGTAGTAGAACGCGCCGGCGGGCACGATTTCCGTCGTGATGTCGCCATAGCCGGCAGCGTGCAGTGCTTGCTGGTAGCGCTCGCGCGACCGCAGCGCCGCCTCACGTTGCTCGTCGTCGTGGGTGTAGATGGCCGAGCGGTACTGGGTGCCGATGTCGTTGCCCTGGCGCATGCCTTGCGTCGGGTCGTGGTTCTCCCAGAACACCTTCAGCAGGTCCTCGTACGAGCCCTGGTCGAGGTCATAGACGACCACCGCCACCTCGTTGTGTCCGGTGCGGCCGGAACAGACCTCATCGTAGGTGGGGTTCGGCGTGTGGCCGCCGGCGTACCCCACGAACGTCGAGTACACCCCCGGCGCCTGCCACATGAACTTCTCGGTACCCCAGAAGCATCCCATGCCGAACGTCGCCAGGCGTGTCCGGTCCGGCCACGGCCCCTGGAGGGGAGTGCCGAACACGAGGTGTGTCTCGGGGACGGGCGTGGACTCGCTCCGCCCGGGGAGCGCCGCTTGCGGCGAGGGGATCTCCAGGCTCACTCGGTCGAACGACAAGCTGACCTCCTGATCTCGGGCGTCCGCGGCGGACGCAAGCCCGCTGTGCCGCCTCGTCCATCCAGAGTATGGCACACGCGGCGCCGTCGGCCGCGCGATCCCTCGAGGCTAGGCCTCGGGCCAGTTGAGGGCTTCGGCGGCGCTGCGGCCGAGTATCCACTCCCTGTCGTCGTCCGTCAGGAACGGCAGGCCCTCCTGCCAGAGTCGCAGGCATTCGGCGTAGGTGTTCTTCGTCAGTTGCGTGATGTCCGCCTCCCAGAGCATGCGGCGCGGTCCGAAGGCCTCGTAGACCCTGCGGAGGTAGGGGTGCACGTCCTCGAAGGGGAACGGCTGGCGCGACCGGTTCGGCGCCGTGCCAACCTTGACATAAACACGCGGAAGGCGCGCCAGCTCCATAAGGTCGTCCAGCGCGTCGAAGGCCTCGGCGGCCGTCTCGGCCTCCCGCGTCCCGAGGTGATCCACGATCAGCGCGAGGTCCGGGTGCCGCTCGGCGATCGGGGCGAGCAGGCGCGCGAACTGGCGGGTGAGCACCATGAGGGGGATGCCGAGGCGCTCGCAGGCGTCCCACCACCACTCGAGGGATGGGTCGGCGAACGCCTCGTCCACGCGGGTGGGTCCGGTGCCCCACCGTCCGCTCATGCGGATGCCAAGCATGTAAGGCTGCTCCAGCCACCGTTCGAGCCGCTCGGGAGTATCAGCCGCGTAGGGGTCGAGACGGCCCATCACCGCGAAGCGGCCGGCGTAGCGCTCGGCCGCGGCGAGGGCCGGCGTGTTGTCTTCGCCGGCCCAGACCGGCGGCACGATGACCGCGCGGTCCACACCCACGGCGCCCATCGCGCCGCCCATCTCCTCGGCGGTGAAGCTGCTCGCGTGACGTGCGGGCGCCGATGAGCGGTCGGGGTCCCGCGGCCACGGGTGTTCCGGTGAGTCAGGCTCGTACACGTGGACCTGCGCATCCGTGACCAGCATCGTCCGCCCTCCACTGCCGCCGCGAAGATAGCGCAACCGCCGGAAACCGAGGCGCAACCCGAGCCCTACTGACGAGCACCGCTCGGAGACTTGGCCGGGGGGCGACGAAGCGCAGGACCAACTCGCCCTATCGACGGGCTGGCGGAGCACTACCGCACGAGCACCCGCTATGTGCGGATGTTCCGGCAGCAGGCCTACGACTGCCGGCCTGGCCGGTCGGTGCGGGGGCGAAACGTAGCCCCTTCATTCGGTGAGCAAGATGCGTTCGAGGTCGTCCAGCACGACGTTCGCCGCACCAATGCCGATCCCGAGCATCCAGGTATCGTCCGGCGCCTCGTGGACATGCCCGGCCTGCACGCCCTCGAGGCGTTCCCAGAGCGGGTTGGACGTGAAGGACGCACGGGTGGTGTCCTCGGCTGGGCCGTACCAGGTGACGAAGATCAGCTCTCCGTCGGCGAGGTGGATCTGCTCCTCGCTGATCACCAGCGCGAAGTCGTCCACGTCCTGCGGCGCCGGGCGCGGTAGTCCCACGTCTTCGAGGACGGTGCCGATGAACGACGCCCGCTGGTACAGGCGCGTCTCGCCCGGAAGAAACCGCACGATCGAGACCGTGGGGAGGCCTCCGAGCTCTTCGCGAAGCCGCTCGCCGAGCTCGGAGGCGCGCGCCTCGTAGTCAGCAAGCATGCGCTCTGCCTCCTCCCGGTAGCCAAGCGCCTCGCCATGCAGCAGGAAGTTCTCCTTCCAGACCACGCCCACCGCCTCGCTGAAGACGGTCGAGGTGACCTGGCCCAATTGGTCATAGAGGTCCTCGTGGCGGAGCTTGCTCGAGAGGATGAGGTCAGGCCGCAGCGCCGCAATCGCCTCGAGGTCCGGTTCAGAGATGGTCCCAACGAGCTGTGTGGCCCCCTCGGTCTGGGGACGTAGGTAGTCGAGCAGACCATCCTCGACCGGCGCGCGCACGGCCCCGACGGGTACGACTCCCAGCGCGATGGCGCTGTCGAGCTCGCCGGTGTCGAGCACAACGACGCGCTGTGGCTGCTCCGGAATCGTGGTCTCGCCCATCGCATGCGCGACGGTGCGCGGGAAGGCTGCGGTCGTCGCATCGCCCGGTGTGCCCGTCGCGGCGCCGGACGACGTGCCGGTCGCGGCGCCTGGAGCCGTCCCGCTGGCCGTACCCATCGCCGGTGCCGTCGAGGCCGGCGTCGCGCCACCCTCGTCGTCCCCGCACGCCGCCAGGAAGGCCGCCGCACCCACGACGCCGCCGAGCCCGGCAAGAAACCGTCGGCGTGTGAGTCGCGATTCGATTACTCGGTCAGTGTCCAAAAACGATCCTCCTTGATCGATAGCGCACGATCGCCGGGGGCGTGCGGGCACGAACCTCGTCGCGGCAGCCCCTCGATCCGAACGCCGCTCGTTGTGTGGTCAGCCGCCCGTGGCGGGCGCGACCTTGCACTGGCATCGGTCGTACGCGCGGTGCCGGATCCCGGCGCGTTGCCTGTCCGAGATCAGGCGCGCATCGGGTCTCACAACGGGGCGCCGAGGCGTATGGGCCCTCGATTCCCGTGTACCAGCGCCGTCCATCCCGCGACTACTGCTTGGAAGACGACGCATCCGTAGACAATGATGACTCTCCTTGTTAGGAGACACTAATGTCAAACAGATGACGATCATCATCCTCGGCGTCAGTCGAGCCGCCAATGTGGACCGGCTCGGTCGGAGACGGGCGCGACGAGGTGCGCGGGGTGCTTGGGAACTGCCCACGTCCGCGAAGGGCGGCGCCACGCTAGAGAGTGTGACCGCTCGTCTCCCGGGCACCCGACCAGCCGACGAAGCCGGCGCCGATCACGAGCAGGGCGGCCTGGTTCGTACGAGCCAATCTGCGCCGAGATCCCGATCCCGGTATGCGTGCATCCGGGGCTGATCAACTCGCCAACAGGTTCAGGAGGATGGTGCCGAAGGTGGGACTCGAACCCACACGGGGTTGCCCCCAACGGTGTTTGAGACCGTCGCGTCTGCCGGTTCCGCCACTTCGGCCGGTGGAGGTGAGTGGAGATGGAGCGGAAGACGAGGGTCGAACTCGCGACCTCCTCCTTGGCAAGGAGGCGCTCTACCACTGAGCTACTTCCGCCGGAACGCACCTAGCATAGGCCACCACGCGGGCGAGTGTCACGAGCAGTCGGCGCCCCTCGTCCGCCTCGCGCCCGCGCATCGAGGTGGTTACCCGGCCCCACCCCCGGCCTCGGCCTTCGCCTCTTCCTCTGCCTTGCGCTTCGCTTCCTGCTCCTGCCGCCAGGGTCCGTAGTTGGACGGAGGCAGCGAGCCCGCACGGTACGCGGACATCATCTGCTCGTAGACGCCGTCGATCTCCGCGGTGAACGCCTCCAGCGTGCCGTCGTTGTGGAAGACATGGTCCGAGGCGGGCGCGCGCAGGTTCCAGTCGCGCGCGGCGTTGAGCCGCTGCAGCGCCTCTTCCTCGCTGAAGTTGTTGCGCTCCATGAGGCGGGGCAGCGCGATCTGGTTGTCCGCGACGACCAGCCAGGTGGCCTCGCACCACGCGGAGTAGCCCGCCTCGATCAGGTTCACGGCCTCCATGATCGCCAACTGGTCGTCCGGCAGTTCCGCCCGCCACTGGTCGATCACACCCTTGATCTCGTCGGCGATGTTTCCGATGGCGCGCGTCCAGCGACGCATGGCGTCCGGGTTGCCGAAGACGATCGCGCCGACCTTCTTGCGGTCGATGTAGCCATCGTCGCCGACGATCTCCCGGCCAAACTCCTTGACCGCGTTGTCGAACCCCGGCTTTCCCGGGTCGAACATGCGGTGCACGATCTTGTCGGCGTCGCCGTGGACGGCGCCGTGGTGCTCCACCAGGTACTGGCAGAGATAGCTCTTCCCCGTCGCGATCGAGCCTGTGACCCCGAGCACCAGCGGCATACCGTGTCCCTTCGATTCCCTCCGGCGCCCCTGCGCGCCGGGCGACAGACTACCGGAGGCGGCCCTCGACAGCTATGCCGCGCTCGCGCCATCCGAGGCGCCCCGGGCTGCCTACCCCGGCACCAGCGTCAACGTGTGGACTGCGGCGGCCTCCGCATCCTCCGGCCGCAAGTGCATGGGGATACGTTCGTGGCGCGCCCAGAGCTCGAGCTGGTCGCTGGCGTGTTCGGTACCCGGCAAGCCCGACTCGCCGCCCGGCAGCGACCACGTCGCGGATTCCGGCGCCGCGAAGTCCACGAACTGCCGGTAGACGGAGACCGAGGAGACGGCGAACCGCCCCTTCGGATTCCAGGCGTAGCCGGACACCTGGACCGTGTCCGGGTCGCCACCCATGCCGATGGAAGGCGGGTTGAGCGCCTCCGCGTGTTGCGGGAAGGCGCCGCTGAGGGTGTGGGCGGCGTTCGTACGGTGCATCGAGTCCCAGCGCCAGCCGCTCGGGTCGTCCGTGCCGGCGTCGCGGGCCGTGTCCCGCCACGCCGCCTCCAGGGCGCCCGGTAGCACCTCGGACCACGGGCGGCCGTCGGGCGTGCCCGTGGAGCCCTCCAGCGTCGCGCTCGTGTGGTACGACCAGCGTGCCAGCAGCGTCGCCGTGCCCGTGTTCGCGCTCGTCGTCAGCCAGCGCCACGTGTCCTCCCCGACGATCGGCTCGAAGACGGCCCGCGCGATGCCGGTGCGGAAGTGCGCGTAGAGCAGCGCCTCCGGGCTCTCCGGTCGCAGGTCGCCGTCCCACCCGGCGAGCATCGAGCGCGCACGCTCGGCGTCGCCCTCCAGGGCCGGCTGCGCGCCGAGGAAGCGCGTCCAGCGGCGGGCAGGGAGGGAGACCATATCCCCCTGAAGCGTCGATACCTCCTCCGGCGTGGACCGGGCTCTCGAGGTGAGCACCTCGGCCAGCCGTTCCGCGCGGGCGGGCACCGTGAACTCATAGGCCAGGTACGGGTCGTCGCCCTCGTGCGTTCGCTGGTTCGCCGTCGCGAAGAAGCCCTCCGGTGGATTGACCGCCTGCGGGAGCGCCTCGAAGGGCACATCACCCGTCCAACGATGCTCACCCGTCCAGCCGGGGACGGCGAACTGACGCGCGGCCTCCGTCGACCGCACGGGCACGCGCCCGCGATAGAGGAAGCCGATGCTTCCCGCGGTGTCCGCGCTCAGGAGCGCGTTGACTGGCTCGGCCCAACCTCGCTGCGTCTCGTGCAGCTCCTCCACGCTGCCCGCCCGCAGCATCGGCCGCAGGCATTCCCACTGACGGCAGGGCCGGTCCGTCGCGGTGTAGCGCAGTGCCAGCGCCGTCCCGCTGGAGGGCGCACCATGCACGATGTGTCCGTTGCGTGTCCGGACGACCTCCACCGGCACGGGGGCTTCGCCGCGCACCTTGATCTCCTCGTGGCGCACGTCCGCGTCGGCCCAGCCGTCCTCGGTGCGGTAGCGGGTGGGGTCGTCGGGGTCGAACTGCTCGATGTAGAGGTCCTGGTAGTCGGCCTGACCGTGGGTGATGTTCCACGCCACCTGGCCGTTGTGGCCGAAGTGCGCGAACCCCGGCACGCCCGGGAAGGCGCCGCCCGCGACGTTGAACTCCGGACAGGTCACGTGCATCTGCCAGTAGACGTTCGGTACATCGAGCGGGCGGTGCGAGTCGTTCGCCAGCAGCGGCATCCCGGTGGTCGTGCGGCTGCCGTGTACGGCCCACGAGTTCGAACCGCCCTCGTCGAGCGCGAGCGTACCCAGGTCGTCCGCGGCGCGCGCCAGCTCCGTCTCCGCCTGCGCGATCACGTCCGCGTTCACGCCGCCGGGCGGCAGGATCATGGCGAGCCCCGCCGGTTCGATGCCTTCGAGGAGGGCGTAGCGCTCGATGCCGATGCGTTGGAGCAACTGGGAGCGCGCGAGCTTGATCGGGCGCTTCCCCATGATCGCGTGGCGCACCTTGAAGATCAGGACCGACTGCCATGGCTCCCACGGCTCGATGGGGAGACCGGTGAGCGCGTATTCCACGGGTAGCGGCTGCCCGGAGGTGATGAAGGCGTTCACCCCGTCCGCGTACGCCTGAAACATCGCCCGCGTGTCGGACGTCATCGCCTCAACGTCCGCCCTCGATGCGGCATCGAGCTGGAAGCGACGGAACAGACGGTCCGCCTCGACGCCGGAGGGGCCGGCGGCCTCCGCCCAGCGCCCGGTGCCGCGGCGGCGGTACCACTCCATCTGCCAGAGCCGGTCCTGCGCGCTGGCGTAGCCCATGCCAAACCACGCGTCGTGCTCAGTGGCGGCGCGCACATGCGGGACGCCGTGGGCGTCTCGGTGCATCGTGAGGGACGCATCGAGGCCCGCGGCCACCAGCGTGCCGTCCAGTTGCGGCAGCGCGGCCTCCAGGTCTAGGCGGTCTCCGGTGACGGTCATGGCGCTCCCCTCCCGAGCTACCTCGAGTCGCCCGACCGATGCGCCAGGGCGGGCTACTGCAGCATGCCCGCACCCGCGATCGGCCAGACGGCTTCCACGGTCCCTGCCCGCACGGCGTAGAGCCGCCGATGCAGCAGCATCGTCGAATCGGAGTAGTGGGGGACCATCGTGACGCGGTCGCCCGGCTGCACCTCGGCGTCCGGGTCGCGGTCGAAGATGGTGTGTTCGGCGTTGAGCGCGCGCACCGTCAGCCCGCGAGGCGAGACGACCACCGGCAGCCCCGTGTGCATGCCACCGCCCTTCCAGCCCAGGTCACCCGCGGCGCGGCCGGGCACCGAGGTGCTGACGACCTGCGCCTGCAGGTGCAGCGCCTGGCGGTGTCCCGGCACCTTCATGCGGTCCGCGTACGTCTGGTCCATCAGCACGCCGCCGCCCGCCTGCAGCTCGTTGAGCGACCCCAGCCGCGTGGCCATCCAGTAGTTGCCGGTGCCGCCGCCGCTCATCACCTGGACCTCGATGCCGGCGGCTTCCACCTGCCGCCGCGCCGCCGCGAACACCTCCGCGGCCGCCGCCGACTGCGCCTCTTTGTCCTCCGGGTCGGCGATGCCCATCACGTGGCCCTCGTAACCCATCAGGCCCCGGAAGCCGATCGACGGCAGTTCCCGCGCCAGGCCGGCCAGCGCCGGTGCCTCTTGCGGCGTCACACCGCAGCGGTGCGCCCCCACGTCGATGTCCACGAGCACGTCGAGGTCGACGTCGGCGGCAGAGGCCGCCGCGGACAGCGCCCGGAGGTTGCGCTCGTCGTCGACCGCCACGCAGAGGCGCCGGACGCGCGATGCGAGCGCGATCAGCCGGTCGACCTTGGCCGGCCCGACCACCTCGTTCGCGATCAGGATGTCGTCCAGGCCCTCGGCGGCCATCACTTCGGCCTCGGCGACCTTGGCGCAGGTGATACCGGTCGCGCCTCCGGCCACGAGGCGCTTCGCGAGCTCGGGCGCCTTGCTTGCCTTCACATGTGGGCGCCAGTCCACGCCCATCTCGCGGCAGACCCCGGCCATCGTGGCGATGTTGTGCTCCAGCGCGTCCAAATCCACCCAGAGCGCCGGCGTGTCGAGTTCGTCGACGCTGCGGCCGACCTCGGGCCGCCCGTCGTGTGGCGTCGTCCGCACCGCTGTCATCCGCCACTCCTCATGCCTCGGCGTCGGGCCGGTGTCATCTTACTGAAACGCACATCCGTGCAGCGGAATCAGGCTGCAATACGCCCAGACCTAGACTTCGGTTGAGCGTACCGCTCGCGAATCGAGGTGACGGATGGCCAGAGATGCAACAGAGATGAGAGAGATGCGGCAGTCTGCGCGGGAGTCCGGCATCGATAGCGGCATGAGCACCGCGGAGCGAGGTCTCGCCCCCATCGTGGGGTTGCTCGCATTGGTGATGGGCGTCGTCGGTGTGCTCGTGGGATTCGGCATCATCGGGCCCGAAGGTGTCGCCGACGATGTGACCGACCCGGCGGCGGGCACAACTCAGGGGTTCTTGACGGACCACTTCATGAACGGCGCCAACTGGCTATGGCCGGCGATCGCCGCGGGCATCCTGTACTGGACCCTGAACCGTCCGCCCCACCGGCACGGTGAGATGCAGGGCAGCCTGTACCACACCGTCGCGTACATCATGGCCGTGGCGGCCATCATCGCCGGAGCGCTCGCGGTCCTCGTCGGATTCAACGTGATCGGCGACAACAGTCTGCTGACCGACGGCTGGACGTGGGGCCTCGCGTCGATCGGACTGGCAAGCCTCGCGGCCGGCGCGCACGCCGCGCCGCGGCCGTACGCGGTGGCGGACGACGACTACATCCTGAGCGTCGTCGAGTCGCGTGTCGGTGGCTACCCCGGTGCGGCGCCGTCCCAGGGGACCACCCGGACGGAGCGGGTCACCGACTAGCGCGCTCGCCCCCGCGGCGGAGGCCGTCCGGCGGCCTGCCGCTGAGAATCGCCTGACAATCATCGTCCCGGTGGGCCACGTACGGCCCACCGGGGCGTCCGTGCGTTGCGCCTCGCGAGGAGCACCCCCTAACGTCACGCCCAGGGGGAACACCACGATCTTTGGCTTCAGCGGGCAGCGCCGGCGGACGCAGGACGTCTCCCGGCGCATGTGTGAACTTCGACGCAGCGGTGCCGGCGTCCGTCTGGGCGAGTGGCTCGTCGAACCGGGCGCCATCGAGGCGCAGGCCGAGGCCATCGTCGCCTGGTGCCGCCAGGCGCTCGCCGGGTCCCGCCGCCCGTGGGGCATCGATGCCTTCGACCTCGCCATCGCGGTGGGCCAGGGCAGCAGGCGGCCCTTCAGCGCCTCCTTCCACAAGCTCTCGCCTGCGGACTGCTACGACGAGGACGGCCTGTCGTACCGCCTCGCCGCCTTCCTCGAATCCGCCCTCGCCGATGCTCGCACCCCTCTCATGCTGGCCGTCGCCCTCTTCTCCTGGGGCGACGCCGCCCACGCCGCCCTGCCGGACGGCGCCTGAGCGCCATCTCCTGAGCACGATCGCTGAGCACCACCGGCGCGCCGCTCCGGTGCCGTGTCGCGTACCGCCCTCCTGACGGACCAGGTACCGACCGATGATCCGGCAGATCGCACTGCGCGTGCGGCACGTCCATCCGTCGCGCGCTGGTCCAGGAGTGCATCGATGAGTGTCCGCGCACTTCTTCGTCCTACCGGTCTGCAGCGAGAGCACGGTCAGATCGCGCCCCTGATGGCCGTCGCGCTGACGCTCTTCGCCCTCTTCGGCATCGTCGCCATCGACATCGCCATGCTCTACGACGAGCGTGCCGAGGCACAGACGTCAGTCGACCTCGCAGCCCTCGCCGCCGCGCAGGAGTTGCCCGTCTCTCCGCTGCTCGCGGTCGCGCAGGCCGAGGACTACCTGAGACGGAACGGCTGGGACCTCGAGGACCCCGAGGTCACCATCACCGTCAACGTGCTGGGCACCGACCAGGTCGAGGTGGTCGCGCAGCACCACCAGGCCCCCTTGTTCGGTGCATTCCTCGGCCTCACGTACGACGTCGGTGCCCGAGCTGTGGCGGAGCGGACAGTGCAGGGCGGCGGGAACTACGCGATCCTGGTGCTGGACGAGACCGCTTGCCAGGCGTTCTACATGAGCGGCAACGGGGAGGTGGTGATCGAGAACGGCGGGATCATGGTCAACTCGTCCTGTGCCTCGAGCGCCGTCCGGGCCCAGGGCAACAGCGACGTCATCACGGACCTCTTCCACCTGTTCCACCAGGGCGGCGTCCAGATCATCGGTAACGCCGATCTGGACCCGATGCCGTCGCCAGTCATGCAGCGCGTCGCGGACCCGCTCGCCGGGGTGGCGCCCCCGGACCTCGCGACGCTCGGCATCTCCCCCGACTCCGGCGGCACCCCCGGCAGCCCGAGCACGCGCACCGTCAACGGCAACGGCAGCCACACACTGCGCCCCGGCGTCTACTACGGCGGTCTCGACCTCGGCGCCAACACCGATGTGACCCTGGAACCCGGCATTTACGCGCTGGCGGGCGGGGGCCTGCGCACGAACGGCAACACCGACGTCTTTGGCGAAGGCGTGATGATCTACAACACCGAGTGGGACGGCTCCTGCGGCGAGATCCACCTGAACGGCAACGCGGCGCCCCATCTGTCCGGCTACGAACACGCGCCGTACGAGGGCATCACCTTCTGGCAGGACGCTGCCTGCACAGAGACCATGACTCACAACGGCAACGCAGACACCGTCGGCGGCGTGATCTACCTGCCGACGGCGCGCTACTCACTGAACGGTAACGGTGACATGGGCCCCCTGCAGATCATCGCGGACACGGTCGTGATCAGCGGCAACGGCGACCTGGAGATGTGCTACGAGGAGTTCGTCGAAATCGCCTCGGAGGAAGTCCTGCGCCTCGTCCAGTAGCCTCGCGCAGCACCGCACGACGGCCACCCGAGCTCGCTGCGGTCCGTCCCCCTGGGCCAGCGCTTCCGCTCCCACTCCCCGCGCACGTCCTAAAATGGCGGCGAGACCGCAAGCGAGGGGAGTCCCGATGTGCGCGCATAGCCGGGCCCGCCGTATGAGCGACCACCACGCGATTTCGGCCACCTCGGCGCTCACCCACCTCGAGTGCGCGGTGTGCGGCGAGCGCCACAACGCGAACGTGCCGCAGACGATCTGCCGTGAGTGTGGCCGCCCGCTCCTCGCGCGCTACGACCTGCCGGGCGCGCGCCGCACCTTCAGCCCCTCCGGGCTGGAGGGCCGCCGCTGGGACATGTGGCGCTACGCCGAGTTGATGCCCGTCCTGGACCCCACCTTCGTCGTCTCGCTCGGCGAGGGCGCCACCCCGCTCCGCCGTACACCCAGGCTCGGCGCGGCCGTCGGTGTGCCTCGGCTGGCGGTGAAGGAGGAAGGTGGCAACCCCACCGGCTCCTTCAAGGCGCGTGGCCTTTCCGCGGCCGTATCGAAGGCGCTCGAGCTGGGCATCCGCGACATCGGCGTCCCCACCGCGGGCAACGCCGGCGCCGCGGCCGCGGCCTACGCCGCCCGCGCGGGCATCCGCGCACACGTCGCGATGCCGCGCGACACGCCGCAGCCGATCATCGATGAGGTCCGCACCTACGGCGCGGATCTCACGCTCGTCGATGGGTTGATCTCGGACGCCGGGCGCCTGATCGCGGAGGGCTGCGTCCAGCATGGCTGGTTTGACGTCTCGACGCTGAAGGAGCCGTACCGCGTCGAGGGGAAGAAGACGATGGGCTTCGAGTTGTGGGAGCAGCTCGGCGGCGACCTGGCCGACTACCTGATCTATCCGACGGGCGGCGGGACCGGGCTCATCGGCATGTGGAAGGCCTTCGAGGAACTGGAGGCCATGGGCCTCCTCGGCCCCGAACGCCCGCGCATGGTCGCCGTGCAGTCGAGCGGCTGCGCGCCCATCGTGCGGGCCTTCGAGGCGGGCGCGGAGCGTGCCGAGCCGTGGGCGGACGCCGCCACGCTTGCCCCGGGCATCCGCGTGCCGTCGCCGTTCGCGGACGACCTCATCCTCCGCGTGCTGCGCGATAGCGAAGGCCTGGCGGTGGCGGTGACGGACGACGAGATCCGAGCGGCCATGGGCGAGCTGGCGCGCACCGAGGGCATCGACGCCTGTCCCGAGGGCGCGGCGACGCTGGCCGGCCTCCGCCGCCTCGTCGCCGAGGGCCGCATCGAGGGCTCCGCGAGCGTGGTGCTCTTCAACACCGGCACGGGCCTCAAGCACCCCGAGCTGCGGGCGCGCGGATGACGGCGACGGAATCACCGGAGCGCGAGCGGCTAGTCGAACGCATCCGCCGGTTCGGCGAGGTGGAGGCGGGACAGGGTGCCTCGCCGCTCTACGAGCGTCTGTGCCTGTTGATCGTCGAAGATGACGCGATGCTCGACCTCGCCGCGCAAGCGCAACCGGCACAGCCGCCGGCCAATCTGCTCCTCGGCGCCATCCACGACCTCGTGCTCTCCGGCGCCGAGCATCCTCTCGCCTCGTGGTACCGGAGCGCTGGCGGCACCCGCGCCCCCGACGACCCGGCGCTCGCCGAGGTGCTCGCGGACTTCGCGCGGGTGCATCGCGACGCCATCATCGAACGGCTGCAAACACGCCTGGTGCAGACGAACGAGGTCCGGCGCTCCGGCTGCCTGCTGCCGGCGTTCGTGGCCGCCTACGTTGAGGGCGGCCACCGCCCGCTCGCCCTCCTCGAGGTCGGCCCGTCGGCCGGTCTGAACCTGCTGTTCGACCGCTACCGATACGACTACGGGGACGGCCATTTTGCCGGAGACGCCGGCGCCGCGGTGGTCATCACGTCGGAAGCACGAGGCGCTCCACCGCCGGTCGTGGAGCCGTTCCCCGACGTAGCTTCGCGCGTCGGGATCGACGTCAACCCGCTCGACGTGCGCTCCGAGGGCGACATGCGCTGGCTGCGCGCCCTCGTGTGGCCGGAGCACCACGAGCGGCGCCGCCTGCTCGAAGCGGCCATCGAGGAAGCTCGCCGCGACCCACCACGCCTCCTCGGTGGCGACCTCTTCGAAGTATTGCCGCGCGAGTTGCGGGCGGTCGACGCCGGCGCGACGCCGGTCGTCTTCGCGACCTTCGTGCTCAACCAGTTCAACCGTGAGATGAAGGAGCGGCTGCGCGCCATCCTCGATGCGGAGTCCCACCGCAGGCCGGTCCACCTCGTCGTGATCGGCGGCAGCGAGTTCATCACAGGCGACTGAGAACGCGACGGCTCGACGACGCTGTGGCTCGCGCGCCTCGATGCCGGCCACCGCACCGCTCGCCGCGTCGCGCGCTGCCACCCGCATGGCGCCTGGATCGAGTACGACCCGCAGCCGGAGATCGAGTGGTGACGTCAGAAAATAAGGGGTTGAAGCAAACGGTCTGATCTCTCAGGCTGGATGCGGGCAGGAGGTGAGCTCAGACTCCGTTTCGCATCGCTCACGCGCGGATCTGGCTGCGCCAGTTCCTCACAACGAAACTCCGGCTTGGCGGCAGAGCCGCGACCGACCAAGAGATCCCTACCAGCGCCTCCGCCCCCCATCTGGAGGATCTGGACGACGGGATCGAGGGTTTTACAGCACCCAACCCCCTCGGCCTGATTGCCGCGATCGGCTTGTCGCGCGACGTGCCAGATGAAGAGATCGACGCGTTTCTCGAAGAGATATATGCGGAGCGCGAGCGTGATCTCGGCCGCCCCGTCGATCTTGACTGAAAGCCCGCCCCTACCAGGTGTGCTCCGCCTCGTGCGGTCGTCGCTTTGTGCGCAACGCGGCGTCCCACCGCGGGAGTGCCTGAGGGTCGCGCACGTCGAGCAGGCCCGCACGGCTCGTGTCGGTGGCGGTGATGCGGCCCCACACCATCGAGGCGAGGGTGTCCGGCGTCAGCGTGAAGTCCACGTCCTGACCATCGATGCGGGTGAGCGCGCTGGCCTCGGGGTCGGTCTCCAGCTGCCAGCTGCCGGCGTTCCACGGACAGACATCGTCCCGCAGCGCGAAGCGTAGCGTGGCGCGTTCCGGGTAGGGGCGCTGGGTCAGCGCGTCCTCGATGGTCACGAAGCGGGCCATGATGCCGTCACGCGCGTGCAGGTCGAGCATCCGAGGCTCCACGAGCATGTTCGGCAGCGGGTCGTCGACGGGCGCGTTGTCCCAACGGATCTCGCCCACGTTGTCGTACGAGCCGAGGATCCGCCAGAGCGCCTGGTAGGCCACCGGCGTCAGCGCGAAGAAGTCCATGACGCGCAGGTACTGGCTCGGTCCGAGGTCGCGACGCTGGAGGCCCGGCCCGGCGTGGTAGATGACATAACCCATCGCCTCGCCGTGCTCCTCGTACGCCAGGATCGTGCGCTGGTGGCCGGGAGGCGGCGGTGACAGCGGCCCCGAGTCCCACATCGCGCGGCCGCGGTGGACAAGACCGTTGCCGTCCTCGCGGAAGCGCCGGTAGACATCCACCAGCAGCCCGAACTCCTCCTGCAAGTCGACTTCGCGGACGTTGCCCGGCACATCGAGGGGATGCGCGAAGACGACCTGCCGGGGGTCGATGCGGTACGAGTGCCGGATGTTCACCGTCCCGTAGCCGTAGCGCTGGTAGATCGCCATCCACGCCGGGTGCAGCCCGGCCCACGCCACCTCGCCCGCCTCGTGCAACTGTTCGAAGTGCTTCGTGGCAATGGCGCGCAGGTTCCCGCGCCGGCGGTACGCCGGGTGCGTCGACACCCACGTCACGCCCGCGATCGGCACCGGCGGACCGTTGAACCGGATCTGGAGCGGCCACGCCGCGTATGTCGTCGCCACGCGCCCGTCCTCGAACGCACAGAGCGTCCAGTCCGGGTGCGTGCCCTGGAACATCGAGGGGTCGAGTCCCAGTTGCCGCGCCGCCTGGCGGGCGACGTCCGGCATTTCCTCTGCGGTGGCCGGGCGGATCTCGCGCATGCGGTGCCTCGGTCTCGTGGTCGCAGCGGCTACTGGTGTAGCCGGTAGAAGCGGAAGAAGTCGTTCTCGATCGGGAGCACCTCGACGTCACGGAAGCCGGCGTCACTCGCGTAGCGTCGAAGGGTGTCCGGCCGGAGCACGGTACCCGTGGCCGCGCTCGGCGACTCCGCCATCCCGTTCGTCAGGCAGATCAGGACGCTGTAGCCGTACATCAGCCGCTCGATGTCGTCGCCCGGCGCGCCGAATTGCTCCGCGACGCGCTCGTCCATGACCAGCACACAGCCGTCCGGCTTCACCAGCCGGCGCATGGTTTCCAGGACCGCGGTCGGCTGTGCCAGGTCGTGCAGCGCCTCGAAGATCGTGACGAGGTCGTACTGCCCCTCCAGCTCCGGGTCCCCCGCGTCCCGCGCGTGGAACTGGACACGGTCACCGACGCCCGCCTCGGCCGCGGCCGCCCGGGCCGCGTCGATGGCTGGGGCGTCCGGGTCGAAGCCGTCCACCCGCGCGTTGGGGTAGGCCCGCGCCATGCCGATACTCGACCAGCCGAGGCCGCACGCGATATCGGCGACGCGAGACGACGCGCCCTGCAGTTGCGCGTGCACATCGGGCATGGCGGGCAGCCATTCCTGGCCGAGCAGTTGGAGGAACGGGACGCGGTTCGCGTCCCCCTGGGCCACACGCAGGTCGTCCCCGTACGCACCCCACGGCACCCCGCTCCCCTCACGGAAGACGCGTACGAGGTCGTCCAGCACGTGTCCGGGGCTCACGGCCAGGCGGGCAAAGGGGGCCATGAACGACAGGCTCTCGCGGTCGGCCAGCACATCCGCGTGCTCCGGCGACAGGATGAATCGATGCGTCGCGCCGGCGCCGTCCGTCTGCACCTCGAGCACGCCCGCGACCGCCTGTTGCTCCAGCCACTCGCGCGCGTATCGCTCCTGCGTCCCGGTACGTTCCGCCAGGCCGACGGCCGTCAGCGGACCGCCGTCGGCCAGCGCTCGGTAGTAGCCGAGGCGGTCGCCCAGGTAGAGCGCGGTCGTCTCCATGGTGGCGATCACGCCGCTGAGCACGCGCTCGGCAAACTGGTCCCGCCGCTCGGTATCGATGGTCATCCCCGCCATTTCGTCTCCAGGCCGCCTGCAGCACCGGGCAGACGCCTCCCCTCGAGGTGAGACCGGCACCCGATGGGATGCGCGTCCATGCGGCCTTCCGCCGTTCCCTCGATGGTGCGGCCGCCGCGAAATAAGGGTCGCATGATACCGCGTCACCCATGACTGCGACCCGGCGCGCCCGAAGACTCCCCTATACTCCCCGTGGACGCTCGCCATGGCCACAATCCGAGCGAGCCCGCGCGCCAGGGGGTGCCCATGTTTTTCATCAGTGTCGTCAAGCAGTACGAACGCGCGGTCATCTTCCGCCTCGGCCGCTACGTTGGCACGCGCGGTCCCGGGCTGGTGATCCTGGTCCCGTTCATCGACCGCGGCGTGAAAGTCGACATGCGAGAGCAAGTGCTCGATGAGCCTGCCGGGTCGTCGATCACCGAGGACAACGCGCTCGTCGACATCGACTACGTCGTGTACATGCGCGTGGTGGACGCCGAGGCGGCGATCATCAACGTGCAGGACGCCACCCGCGCCGTGCGCAACCTCGCCACGACCACGCTGCGCTCGGTCGTCGGGGACATCACGGTGGAGGAAGTGCTCTCGCAGCGCGAGCGCATCAACCAGCTGCTGCAGACCAAGCTCTCGACGGAAACCGTGCGCTGGGGCGTCGAGGTGAAGGCGGTCGAAATCCGCGAGATCACGCCGCAGCAGGACATCCAGCACGCCATGACGCGGTTGCTGACCGCCGACCGCACCAAGCGCGCCCTGATCACGGAGTCCGAGGGCGACCGCCAGGCCGCCATCAACCGCGCCGAGGGCGCCAAGCAGGCCTCGATCCTCGAGGCGGAGGGCGCTCGCGAGTCGCAGATCCTGCGCGCCGAGGGCTCCCGGCAGGCCGCCATCCTCAACGCCGAAGGCTATTCGCTAGGCCTCGAGCGCATCTACGCCGTTGCGCAGCGCGTGGACGCGAACACGATGGGCTTGCAGTACCTCGACATGATGAAGGCCCTGGGTGAGGGCGCCTCCACGAAGTGGATCATCCCCATGGACATCGCGGCAGTCGCCGGGGGCATCTCGGAGACCCTCGCCGGCATCGGACGCGACCGTGGCTCCAACGGGCCGAGCCCCTCGGGCGGCGGCGCTACCTAGCGAGCCGGAGGAGAGATGCCCGAGGACCGCGCCACGCTCCTGGAGCACTACCGCCAGATGCGGGGTGAGTTGCTGGCGGCTATCGACGGCCTGGGCGATGCGCAGATGACCGAGCGGTCTCTCGATGGCTGGTCGGTCAAGGACCACCTGGCGCACATCGCGCTGTGGGACGACCTCCGGGCCGGCGAGGTGGCCCGCATCTCGGCCGGCCACGGGTCCGCCTGGCGTATGACCGGCGAGCAGGACGAGGCCTTGAATGGGCTCGCCCACGACCTGCGCCGCGACCTGTCGCTGGAGCAGGTGCGCTGGGAGTTGGAGTCGTCGGGACAGCGCCTGCTGGAGGCGCTCGCGTCGGCCTCAGCCGCCGGGTTGGACGCCTCGAGGTACGGTGAGGCGGGGCTCGTCAGCCGCCACGAAGCGCAACACACCGGGTGGATCGCGCGCTGGCGGACCGAGCGGGGCCTGTAGCGTCCGCGCCTCGACTGGCACGCGCTACAGCAGGCGGCCGCCGCTCTGCTCGCTGCCGGCGATGTGCCCGCGCGCGATCAGCACGAACGCCCCACCGATGAGCAGGACGAGCGTCCCGAGGACGACCGCCGCCACCGTCAGGATGCCGGTGATCGTCAGCGCCGTCGACAGCTGACCGAGCACGATCGCGAACCCGGCGACCAGTGCCACAGCGGCGCCCGCGCCCAGGATGCCGCCGCTGGGGACGAACGCCTCCAGCACGCCCAGTGCGACCCCGATCAGGATGAACGCGAACGCAGCCTCGCCCGGCAGTAGCGTCCCCAGCCCCAGGAACGCCGCGAGCAGGGCGAGCACGCCGACCGTGCCCGGCAGGAAGAGGCCGGGCGCGAAGAACTCGATCCCGATCCCCGCGACACCCAGGAGGAACAACAGCGACACGATCACCGGGTCGCTGAAAATCGACAACACGCGCTCGTACACGTTGGGGGTGTGCGAGACGCGCGGCGCCGTCCCCAGGTCGAGCGTCATCACGGTGCCGTCGAGCAGCGTCACCTCGCGCCCGTCCGCCGCCGCCACGAACGCATCGAGGTCCGGGGCCGTCAGGTCGACGACCCCCTGCTCGACGGCGTCCGAGGGCGACGCGGAGATGGCCTCCCGGACGGCCCGCTCGGCCCAGTCCGCGTTGCGTCCGCGCAGCTCGGCCACGCCGCGCGCGAAGGCGACGGTGTCGTTCGTCACCTTCTCCCCCATGGCGCCCTCGATATCCCCGCCCGTGCCGGTCACCGGCGTCGCGGCGCCGATCGTGGTGTTTGGGGCCATCCCCGCGATGTTGCCGGCCATCACCACGAATGTGCCGGCGGAGGCGGCCGCCGCGCCGGCCGGCCCCACGAAGGTGAGCACCGGCACGCTCGACCGCTCGATGCGCCCCACGATCTCCTTCATGGCGTTGATCTCGCCGCCCGGCGTGTCCACCTCGATCACCACGGCGCGCGCGTCGTGGTCCTCGGCCTGGGTGAGCACGCGGTCGACGTAGCGCGCGCTGGCCGCGTTGATCACCCCGTCGAACTCCACAACGTGGACGGCGTCCGGCGTCTCCGCCGGCGCGCACGCCACGAGGACGGCGACGGCCAGCGCCACGCAGAGGGCCAGTGGACCGCGGGCGGGTCGTCGACGCATGCGGGCACTCCTCGAATGGCCGGGCAGCCGGTTGGCTGAGGATACGCTGACGAGGGCCGCCCGGGCGCGCCGACGTATCGGCGGGCTCGCGTTATACTCCGCGGGATTGCCACGGCCGCTCGAGGCCGCGCGATGTAGGGGAGGCGCCGTTGCGTGCGATCGCGGAGGTCGCGGCTCAAATGGGGCTGCGCTGGGACGACCTGGAGCCCCACGGGCGCGACAAGGCGAAGGTGCCACTGCACGCGTTCCCCACCACCACGGACCCCGCGAAGCTGATCGTCGTGACCGCGATCACGCCCACACCGGCCGGCGAGGGCAAGACCACCACCTCCGTCGGCCTTGTGGATGGGCTCGCCGCCATCGGGAAGCGGCCCGTGCTCACGATCCGCCAGCCCTCCCTCGGACCGCTCTTCGGACGCAAGGGCGGCGGCACGGGAGGTGGACGCGCGACCGCGGAACCCGCCACCGACATCAACCTGCACTTCACGGGCGACTTCCACGCCATCGAGTCGGCGCACAACTTCCTCGCCGCGATGGCCGACAACGCGGCGCACAACGGCGACATCGCCGGCTTCAGCGGCCAGAACATCACCTGGCGCCGCGTCACGGACGCCGAGGACCGCGCGCTGCGGCGCGTCATCATCGGCGTCGGCGGCCGCGCGGACGGCCCCCTGCGCGAGACGGGCTTCGACATCTCCGCCGCCTCCGAGATCATGGCGATCCTCGCGCTGGCGAAGGACTACGACGACCTGCGGGCGCGCCTCAGCAGCATCGTGGTGGGCTGGGCGAACGGGGGCCGCGACCCGGTCACGGCCACCGACGTCCGCGCCGTGGGCTCGATGATGGTGCTCCTCAAGGACGCGCTGAAGCCCAACCTGGTGCAGACCGCCGAGGGCAACCCGGCCCTGGTCCACACCGGCCCGTTCGGCAACATCGCCCACGGATGCTCCTCGATCGTCGCCGACACGCTCGCCCGTGCCTGCGCGGACTACGTCGTGACCGAGGCGGGGTTCGGCGCCGACCTGGGCTTCGAGAAGTTCATGGACATCAAGGTACGGCAGGGTGGCCCGGAGCCCGCGGCCGCCGTGGTGGTCGCCACCGTCCGAGGCCTCAAGTGGCACGGCGGCGTCGAGGCCAGGGACCTCGGGACGCCGAACGTGCAGGCGGTGCACGACGGTAGCGCCAACCTGCGCCACGCCGTCCAGATCGTGCGCCGCTACGGCCTCCCGGCCGTCGTCGCCATCAACCGCTTCCCGGACGACACGCCGGAGGAGATCGCGGAGGTGCAGCGCGCGGCCCTCGAGGCGGGTGCGCTGGCCGCGGTGGAGGCGAAAGGCTTCGCCGAGGGCGGCGGGGGGATGACGGAGCTGGCGCACGCCGTCGTCTCCGCTGCGGAGGCGGGCGCGGACGTGAAGCTGCTGTACCAGGACGAGGACCGCGTGACGAAGAAGGTCGACGCGCTCGCCTCGAACCTGTTCATGGCGGGCGAAGTGACGTGGGGGCCGCGCACCCGCACGACCGCGCGGCGCTTCGAGGAGAACGGCTGGGACTTCCCGATCTGCGTGGCGAAGACACACCTCTCGATCTCTGCGAACCCCCGGCTGCGTGGCGCGCCCGAGGGACACACCTTCCCCGTGACGGAACTGCGCATCGCCGCCGGCGCGAGACAGATCATCTGCCTGGCCGGCGACATCATGACGTTGCCGGGGCTACCGTCGGACCCGAACGCCTACGACATCGACCTCACCCCGGGCGGCGAAGCCGTGGGGCTGCTCGGGACGTAGCCCCACCGGTCGACCGGGCAGCCGTCAGTCGTGTGGCGGGCGAACGAGGAGCAGCGGGATCCCCTCCAGGTGCCGGAGGACGTGGTCCGCGTCCGAACCGAGCACGAACCGCCGGATGCCGCTGCGTCCGTGCGTGGCCATGACCACCACGTCGCAGCCCTGCTCGTGCGCCGCCTTGACCAGCTGGTCGCCGGGGAGGCCTTCCAGCACCAGCGTCTCGACGCTCTTGACGCCGGCGGCGCTGAGCGCCGCGGCCGCTTCGGCCATGTGCCTCTCGGCTTCCCGCTGCTGCGCCTCCACGGCCTGTTCGACGAGCCGGGCGCTGGTGCCGACCATGCTCTCGTAGGCGAAGCCGGCGGGCGTCGTCTGCGCCAGGATGCGGGCGACGCTGTCCACGACCTCGACGACCAGCACGGTGCCGTCCGGGCCGACGACTCGGGCGGCGTGTGCGACCGCCTCCGCGGCCACCCCCGAACCGTCGGTGGGGAGCAGGGCCTTCTGATACATCGGTCCTCCGAAGCCGCCGAACGGGCGGCACGACTGCGAGCGCGGTGCGCTCCCCCTATTGCAGCTTGCGCATCCGCCGCTCGGTCGCGATCCGCGCAGCCTGCGAGCGGCGCTCCACCTGGAGCTTGGAGTAGATCTGCGAAACGTAGTTCTTGATCGTCTTTTCGCTCAAGGAGAGCTCGTCGGCGATCTCCCGATTCGTCAGGCCGTTGCCGATGAACCCCAGTATGCGGTCCTCCTGCGCGGTGAGGGTGCTGAACGCGTCGTCGGCGGGGTGGCGCGCCTCGCCGGACCGGAGGCGCTCGAGCACCGTCGTCGCCAGCTTCGGGTCCAGCAGCGAGCCGCCGTGCCCCACGGTGACGATCGCGTCTTGCAAGGCGGCGGCATCCAGGTCCTTCAGCACGTAGCCGGCCGCCCCGGCCATCACGGCCGCGAAGAGCGCGTCCTCGTTCGCGTAGGAGGTAAGGATCAGCACCGCGACGTCCGGGTGGGAGGCGCGGATCTCGCGGCACGCCTCGACACCCGAGCCGTCGGGGAGCCGCAGGTCCATCACGACGACGTCCGGGCGCACCCGGCCGACCAGCTGGGTACCCTCCGCCACGGTGCCGGCCTCGCCGACAACCACCAACTCACGCCGCTCTTCCAGCACCTGCTTCAGGCCCCGTCGGACGATGGCGTGGTCGTCGACGAGCATGATGCGGATCTGCTCTCCTCCCGGCATGGTTAGACCTCCGCCGTCCCGGCATCCGGGGCGGGCGCGAGCGGGAAGGTAGCGGTGATCGTGGTGCCCCGTCCCGGCTGCGTCTCGATCATCACCGAGCCGCCGAGGCTCACCACGCGCTCCTCCACGCTGCGCAGCCCCACCGCGCCCTCGCGGATGTCGTGCCGGTCGAACCCCACGCCATCATCATGGACCGCCAGGCGCAGCGCTCGGTCCTCCACCGTCAGGGCCAGCGACGCCCGTTCGGCGTGGGCGTGGCGCTGCACGTTGGAGACGGCCTCCCGCACGATCAAATACAACTGCCGCTCCAGGTCGGGCGCGAGCGGCGCCCGACCGAGTTCGATGCGGTGCGACCATTTCGGTCGTTCCGGGCCGCGGAGGAGCGCCGCGATGCGCGCCGACAGTAGGCCGCTGTTCCCGATCGACTCGGGCCCGTGGCTGAGCTGCGCGATGTACGCCCGCAGCTCGCGGATCACCTCGTTCAGTCCGTCGCTCGCGGTGGCCAGGACGGCCCGGAGTTGCTCGGCGTCCCCGCCGGCCGCCACGCGCATTCCGAGGCCGATCGCGTAAATCGACTGGATCAGGTCGTCGTGCAGGTCGCGTGCGATCTCGTCCCGGAGCGCATAGCGTTCCAGTGAGGCCTCGGCGGCCTGGCGCCGTATGGCGGCCAGGCTGTCGGAGCCCAGTGCCGCCAGTTCACGCAGCGGGCTCATGTCCAGGTCGACGCTCAACGCGGCCGTGGCGACCGCCAGGGCGACGCGTCCGGTCTCGTCGCCGGCCAGCTGCAGCGCCGCCTCTTCGCCTTCAAGCAGGTCGGACCGCCGATGCGCGCCGTTCGGCAGGTCCGTCCGCAGGCTGCTCTCGAGGCTGGCGGCGAGTTGCCCCGCGCTCGACTCCAGCACGTGGCGATACGGACGCGCCGGGTCGGCGCTCCACGTGACGGCCGCGCAGGGCGAGGACTCGAAGAGCGCACCCAGCGTCCGCATCAGCACCGCTGCGACTTCGCGCTCGTCCGGCGCCTCGCGCAGGTCGGCGGCGGCGCGCTGGAGCGCCTCGGCCGCCTGGGCACGTCGCTGCTCGCGCTCGAACGCGCGTGCGTTCGCCATCGCGAGTGCGGCATAAGGGGCCAGGTCGGCCAGTCGCTGTTGGTCGTCTTCGGTGAACGGCGCGCCGCCGGGCGCGCGGGTGACGTAAAACGCACCGATCGAGTGCCCGGCGTAGACCACGGGCACGCCGAGGAACGGCCCCATGGGCGGGTGATGCTCGGGCATGCCCGTCGCCGTGGGATACTGTGCCGCGTCGTCGAGCAGGATCGGGGCGGACGTGCGCGCGAAGGCGCCCAGCAGACCGCGGCCGACCGGCGGGTGACCCATCAGCCGCTCGTGCGCCGGGTCAACGCCGACCGGTACCCATTGCTCCAGCTGGTCCCGGCTGTCGTACGCGCCGATCGCGGCGTAGTCGGCGCGGGTCAGGTCGAGCGCGGCCTCGGCCAGCCGCCGCCCGACGACCGCAAGCGGCGCCACCTCCACGATCGACAGGAGGATCGCCTGCATGCGGTCGCTAAAGCGCTCGGACACATCGCCAGCGTAGGAGGCGGCGTCGGGCGCGGCAACGCGGCTGGTGCACTGCTGGATGGCCGGCCTCCTTCCGAATCGTGGAGCCGTCCGATCGATTGACGCACGGACACGCGGGGGAGCGGACGTGCCACGGGTCCCGACTCGGCGGGACGTTCGGGGAACGCCCGTTCTTCGCCACGGGCGCTATCCTCTCCGGCCATGACAACCGATACCCCACCCGGCTTGGTCGCACCCACCCCGCTCGCGCCACTCCTCACCCGGCTCCGCTCGGGCGACCTCGCGCTCGCCGACCATGTCGAGGCGCTCTGCACCCGCCTCGAGGAGACGGAGCCCTACGTCCGCGCGTTCCTCCCGGAGCAGGAGCGCCACGAGCGCCTGCTCGCCGAGGCCGAAGCCCTCGAGGAGCGCTTCCCGGATCCCGCGGACCGCCCGCGGCTCTACGGCGTCCCCGTGGCCGTGAAGGACATCATCGCCGTGGACGGCTTCGAGACGCGCGCCGGCTCGGCCCTGCCGCCGGATGTGCTGGCGATGCCCGAGGCGTCCGCCGTGACCCGCCTCCGCGAGGCGGGTGCCCTGATCGTGGGCAAGAGCGTGACCACGGAGTTCGCGTACATGGACGCCGGCGCGACCGCGAACCCGCACGACACCGGTCACACCCCCGGCGGCTCCAGCAGCGGCTCCGCCGCCGCGGTCGCTGCCGGGACGGCGGCGCTTGCCCTCGGTTCGCAGACGGTGGGTTCCGTAATCCGTCCGGCCGCCTTCTGCGGCGTCGTGGGCTTCAAGCCCAGCTACGGGCGCATTGCCACGGACGGCGTGCTGGACTACTCGCCCGCGGTCGACCACGTCGGCACGTTCACCGCCGACGTCCCGGGGGCTTACGTCGCGGCGCACGTGCTCCTCGATGAGCAGGAGGGCGACCACCTGGACGACGAAGCCGCGCTGTCAGCGCGGCACCCGACCATCGGCGTGCCCGACGGCCCGTACCTCGAGCAGGCCGGCCCCGAGGGCCGCCGGGCGCTCGAGGACGCACTCGCGCGCCTCGAGGCTGCCGGGCTGAAGGTGAAACGCGTGCCGGCGCTCGCGGACATCGAGGCGGTCACGCGGCGGCACCGTGTGCTGATCGCCGCCGAGTTCGCCGACGTGCACCGCGAGTGGTTCGATCGCTACGGCCCCCTGTATCGCGCCCAGAGCGCGCAGCAGATCGACCGCGCGCGCAGCGTGACCGTCGAGGAGCGCGCGGACGGCTTCGAGGGCCGCGCGCGTCTACTGGCCGAGCTGGAATCCCTGATGGACCAAGCCGGCATCGATGTCTGGGCGTGTCCCCCGGCGCCCGGCCCGGCGCCCGCCGACCTCGGCTCGACCGGCGACGCCGCGCTCAACCTGCCGTGGACACACGCCGGCATGCCGGCGATCACTGTCCCGTGCGGAGAAATCGATGGCCTGCCCGTGGGCCTGCAACTCGTTGGCCGCTTCGGCCAGGACTACGCGCTGCTGTACTCGGCTACCCGTATCGAGAGGACGCTGCAGGGCAGGGACCGCGGTCGCTTGGAACTTGTCGACGAGTGACCCTCCCCGCCGGCCCCAACGACCTCGACGCTGCGCTGCTCGAGCGCGCGCTGCGGGACGCCGGCCGGCTCGCCGCCGGCTCGACCATCGAGGGCTTCGAGGCGACCCGGATGAGCGAGTTCGGAGGGGTGAACGGCGAGACCTACCGACTCCACCTGCGCGCGTCGGGCGCCGCGCCCGCCTCGGTCGTCGCGAAGTTCCCCGCCCGCTCCCCCGCGGCGCGCGGCGTCGCCGCGTACCAGCACTGGTACGAGCGCGAGGTGCGCACGTACCGCGAGTTGCTCCCGTGGGGCGCGATGCGCGCACCCGCGTGCTACCTCGCGGAGATCGATGAGACGGGCGCCTTCCTCTTGCTGCTGGAGGACCTCGGCGGATTGCGCCAGGGCGACCAGCTCGCCGGCTGCCCGCCCTCCGAGGCGGCACGGGTCCTCGACGACCTCGCCCGCTGGCACGCGCGCTGGTGGGAGGGCGCGGCGGAGGCGGGCGACTGGCTGCCGCGCACGACCGTGGGGCTGGAGCGCGCCCGTCCGGTGCAGGGCGCCCTCGGCCGCGCCTGGCCCATCGTCCGCGAGGCGTACGCGCTCCCGTCCGCCCTCGACCCGATCGCCGAGGTGCTCGTCGAGCGCTATCCGGAGCTGCTGGAGCGTGCCTCGTCGGCGCCCGCCACCGTCGTCCACGGTGACTTCCGCCTCGACAACATGTTCCTCCGCGGAAGCGGCGCCGAGGTGGAGGCGACCGTCTTCGACTGGCAGTTCGCCTGTCGCTGCCGTGGCGTCTACGACGTCGCCTACTTCCTCGGCCTCGACCTCACCATCGAGGACCGCCTCGCGCACGAGCGCCCCTTGCTCGAGGGCTATGTGGCGGCGCTGCGCGAGTACGGCGTGGCGGAGTACTCCTCCGAGGAGGCGTGGGACGACTACCGGCTGTGCCTGGCGCTCGGCTTTGCGGTATTCGCCATCGGTGGGGCCGCCGAGCAGCACGACGACCGCATGCGCCGCGTACATGAGGCCGGGCTGCATCGGCTGGCCGCCGCGATGGTCGACCTCGATGTAGGGGCGGTGCTTCGAGGCCCGTAGCCGGAGGCGGCTGCGCTCCTCAGTCGAAGCGCACGTCGTCGTCGATCGGGATGAACAGCGACAGCCGCTCCTCGTCGCCGACGGCGCGCGTGCGGTGCCCGATGCCGTCGATGTCGTCGACGAGCACCACCATCCCTGGTTCCACCGGCAGCACCGTCCCGTCGCTCGTCTCGATCTCCCCTCGGCCGCTCAGCGTCACCACGAACTGCCGTCGAGGCGCCGGGTGCCAGTCGACGTCCAGGTCGGCCGGCGTCCGCCGGAGGATGACGCCGGTGCCGGTGAGCAACCGCGACAGCGCGCGTCCCGGCGCACCCTGCGGCTCCATTGGCACGCCAATCGACTCCACGTGCGTTTGACCGTCCTCGCCGGTGAAGACTCGCCAGATGGGGAATGGCTCCGCGCCGCTGGTCATGCTCCCGCCCCCTCCGCTGTGCCCTCGACGCTGTCAGACGACACTCGTCACCCTCGACTCGAGGTACGCGCGCGTCCGCCCGGTCGCGTCCTGTCCGCCGTCAAAGACCAGCCCGTTGAACTGGGTCACGCCGGCCTCCTCCAGTTCTCGCAGCGCGGCATCGAGGGCTGCCTCGCCGCCGACGAGGGCGGCGTCGCCCGGCGTCTCGGCGCCCTGCGCATCGAGCATCGCCCGGTACGAGGGCAGGCGGCCGTAGTTCACGAACTGCTCGTTCGCCGCCTCGCGCCCCTTCGTCTCGTCCGAGACCAGCGCCACCGGCAGGCTCGCGATGACCTGCGGGTCCGGCCGCCCCGCCTCCGTCGCCGCGCGGCGCAGCCGAGGCGCCACGAACGAGTCGATGGCGTGCGCGCCGGCCATCCACAGGATCGTGCCGTCGGCCATCGAACCCGCCAGCCGCAGCATCACCGGCGCCATGGCGGCGATCACCACGGGGACCGGCGCCTGGTCGCGCGCGCTGATCTGCCCCCGGAACGTGTACCGCTCGCCCTCGAACTCCACGGGTTCACCGCGCAGGGCGGGCAGCAGGACCGACAGGTACTCCCGCATCGCGACGGCCGGCCGGTCGAACGAGATGCCGAGGCGCCCCTCGACGGACACGAGGTGGCCCAGGCCGATGCCGAGTGTGAAGCGCCCGCCGGCGGCCGCCTGCGTCGTGAGCGCCTGCTGCGCCATTGTCGAGGGGTGGCGCGTGTAGATTGGGACGACGGCCGTCAGCAGTTTGATGCGCTCGGTCTCGCGCCCCGCCAGCGCTAGCGCCGCCGCGGCGTCGTGCCCGGAGATGTTCGCCATCGAGTAGGCGTCGAAGCCGGCCGCCTCCGCCCGTTGTGCGTCCTCGATGACGCGCTCCAGCGTCCCGCCGAGCGCGTTGACCCCGATCTCCATGTGCCCCCCACTCCGCTGTGTCGTCCGTTGCTCGGCCGGCCCGCGTCAGTGGCCCTCGAACTGTGGCTCGCGACGCTCGAGGAACGCCCGCCGCGCCTCCTTGCCGTCCGCGCTGCCGAAGGCCCGGCCGATGTTCAGCAGTTCGTAGCGCATGTGCCCCTCGACGTCGGGGAGCGCGGTAGCGTGTCGCACGACGCGCTTGGTCAGGCGTCCGGTGATCGGCGAGAGCGTCGTCAGTGACTGGCAGTACTCGGCGAAGCGCTGGTCGAACTGGTCGTCGGGCACCACCTCGCCGACCATCCCCAGTCGCAGCGCTTCCTCAGCGCCCACGGTGCGGTTCTCCAGCAGGAATCGCATCGCCTGCTCGTAGCCGACCGCCTGCGACAGCGTCCACGACAGCCCGCCGTCCGGCGAGCCACCGATGCGCGGATAGCCCGCGATCAACCTCGCGCTCTGCGCCATCAGCCGGATGTCCGCCGCCATCGCCAGCGAGAGCCCGGCGCCCACCGCGACGCCGTTGAGGCCGGCCACGATCGGCTTGTCGCACCACTCCCGCAGCACCAGGGGGAAGCGGCTCACCCACCCCAGGTCATCGAGGTACGTGTCCTGCGGGGTCAGCGGGATGCGGAAGTCCGCATTCTCCTCGGGCGACAGGTCCAGGCCGGAGCAGAACGCGTCCTCCGTGCCGCGAATGCCGATGATCCACGTCTCGTCGTCCTTCGCGGCGTCCTCGACGGCGGTGACGATCGACCAGGCCAGCTCCTGCGAGAGCGCGTTCTTCTTCTCAGGGCGGTTGAGGCGGATCGAGCGGACATGACCGTCCTGGCTGACCTGCAGGACATCGCTCATCCGGTCGCTCCTTCGTTAGCAGCCGCGCGGTCACGCCCGCGAATCATACGAGCGTGCGCACTCCTCGTATCAGATCGGCCGCAAGAAAGTCGAACCCGGAGCGGCTCCCGCACCGCCGCGGCAGCGCGCCGCGAGCCGCATACGCCCACGGCGTCAACCGACGCCAGCGCGGCCAGGAGGCGCCTGCGCGGCCGCGCCCAGGAGGCGTTGGTGTCTCTCGCGCTTGTGGCCATGGGTCCCGTAAAAACGGCCAGCCGCCGCGCTCCTCAGGGGCGCGGCGGCTGGCCGGGGTTAGCTTGGAGGTCCCTGAGGTGGTTGCGGTGGGGCGGGCGGGTTAGTTGTTGCGCAGCCGGTCGGCGAACTGGTCGACCTCACGCTCCGCGTCCTCACGGCCCTTGCCGTACCGCTTCTGGACGGCGCCCACCAGCTGGTCGCGCTCGCCGCGCACCTGCTCCACGTCGTCGTCGGTCAGTTCGCCCCACTGCTCACGGACCTGGCCCTTGAACTCGTTCCAGTTGCCCTTCACTTCGTCCCAGTTCATCGATGCTCTCCTTGCTCGATGTCCCGCGCACGTCCCGTCCCAACGACAGGCCGTCCAGCCGGTCAAGCGGCCCGCAGGCCAGCAGCCACCGTATGTAGCCTGCGGTCACGAAGACCTTTCGCCCTCCCGAAGCCCCGTAACAGGCGCGTGCCAGTCGCCCGAGGTCGGCGGTACGTCCGTTCGCCCCGACGAGGCCCGCGAGGTTGGCCCGCGGCAGCCAGCCGCTGCGGTACCATGCGACCGCTAGAACGGGCGTGCTCGATGGGCGAAGGAGGGGCCATGCCTGCACTCGACGGCATGCGCGTGCTGGACATGACGCAGTACGAGGCGGGGACCTCCTGCACGCAGTACCTGGCATGGCTCGGCGCGGATGTGGTGAAGGTGGAGGGCCCGCGCGGCGACCCCGGGCGGCAGACGGGGAAGGCGGTCAGCCCGCACCCCGGCGACCCCCAGTACTTCATGAACTACAACGCGAACAAGCGCAGCGTGGTCATCGACCTCAAGCGCCCGGAGGGCCGCGAACTGCTGCTCGACATGGCCCCACACTATGACGTGTTCGTAGAGAACTACGGGCCGGGCGTCATCGAGGCGCTCGACCTGAGCTACGAGGCGATGCGCGAGCGCAACCCCGCCCTGATCTACACGCGCATCAAGGGCTTTGGCCTCTCCGGCCCGTATGCCGACTACAAGGTCTACGACTGGGTCGCGCAGGCCGCCGCCGGCACCTTCTCGACCACGGGTGAGCCGGACGGCCCACCGATGCACCCCGGTCCCAGCTTCGCCGACAGCGGCACCGGCATCCAGGCGGCGCTCGCGATCACCGCGGCGTACGTGCAGCGCCAGCGCACCGGCGAGGGTCAGCACATCGAGGTCTCCATGCAGGAGTCCGTCACGATGTTCATGCGCACGCTCGGCCTCGCCACCTGGGGCGAGGAGCCGGCGCCAAGGCAGGGCATCTCCCACGGCGGTGCGGCCACGAGCACCTATCCCTGTAAGGGTGACGGTCCGAACGACTGGGTCTTCATCATGGTCGCCACGACCCGCATGTGGGACGCGTTCTGCGTCGCGCTGGACATCCCGGAGCTGTTCACGGACGAGCGGTTCACCTCGGCCGAGGCGCGTGTGCGACATAAGGGCGAGCTGTACGACCTGATCGCGGGCTGGACGCGGCGGCACACGAAGCAAGGGGTGATGGATTGCCTCGGTCCCGCGGGCGTGCCGTGCAGCTACGTCTTCGACTCGCTCGACCTCTTCACCGACCGCCACCTCCAGGCACGCGAGTTCATCCAGACGGTGGAGCATCCGGTGAACGGCCCCGTGAGGCTCATGAGCCACCCACTGCGTATGTCCGCCTCGGATGTCCCGTACGCGCCCTCGCCACTCCTCGGGCAACACACCGCCGAGGTGCTCGGCGCCGACCTGGGCTTCGGCGCCGAACGGCTCGCCGAACTGCGTGAGGCGCGGGTGATCGGCGACGGCGCGGCCATCGAGTAGGAGGCAGCGATGGCAACCTTGCGCTACATCGTCGATGACGTCGACGCGGCGCTGGACTTCTACACCGGGCACCTTGGGTTCGCACTCGTCGAGCGGATGGGCCCGCCCTTCGCGATGGTGGAGCGTGACGGCCTGCGCCTCTGGCTGAGCGGCCCCGGCACCTCCGCCCGGCGCCCGATGCCAGACGGCCGCGAGCCGGCGCCCGGCGGGTGGAACCGCCTCGTGATCGAGGTCGACGACCTCGAGGGACGTGTGGACTCGATGCGTGCGGACGGCGTGCTGTTCCGGAACGACGTGATCAGCGGCCCGGGCGGTCAGCAGGTCCTGGCGGAAGACCCCTCCGGCAATGTCGTGGAGTTGTTCCAGCCGGCGGACCGTCCGTAGCACCTCACGCCTTCCGCGCTGCCGCTAGGACCTGAGCAGCCTACTATCGCCCGCATGTCCCATCCGGCCACCTCTCTCGCTCCCGGATCCGGCCGGTTCGACCTCCGCATGCTGCTGTTCTCGGTCTATGTGCCGGCGTTCCTGATGTCGGTCGGCCAGGGCGCCGTGCTGCCGATCATTCCCCTCTACGCCAAGGAACTCGGCGCCGCCGCCGGCCTCGCGGCCGCGGTCGTGGCGTTGCGGGGCGTCGGCACGATGACCTTCGACCTCCCGGCCGGCCTGGCGGTCGCCCGATGGGGCGACAAGCGCACGATGGTGGTGGGCGCGTTTGCGCTGTCGGCGGTCTCCTTGGTCGCGGGGCTCAGTTCGAGCGTCCTCCAGTTGGCCGTCGCCATCTTCTTGCTCGGCGGTGGCATGGGTATCTGGGTGCTGACGCGGCTGGTGTACGTCTCCGAGGTGACGCCGGTCGCCCATCGCGGCCGTGCGCTCGCGATGCTGGGCGGTACGAACCGCGTCGGCACCTTCATCGGTCCGGTGATCGGTGGTGTGCTGGGTCAGTTCGTGGGTTTGCAGTCGGCGTTCTTCCTGCAAGGTGCGCTCGCGGCCCTCGCGGCTGTGCTCATGATCTTCCTCGTCCGCGACATCCCGAAGCACACGGCGGACGGCGAAGGTGAGGCCAACCTCTACCGCCGGCTGGGCGCGACCGTGGTGGACAACCGGCGCCCGTTCCTCACAGCCGGGCCCGCGATGATCGCGCTGCAGATCCTGCGCACGGGGCGGCAGGTGCTCATCCCGCTGTGGGGCGACGCGATCGGCCTCGATGTCGCGGTGATCGGCCTGATCTTCGGGATCTCGTCCGCCATCGACATGACGATGTTCTACCCGGTGGGGCTGCTCATGGACCGCGTGGGCCGGAAGTTCGCCGCCGTGCCCAGCCTGCTGATCCTGTCGTTGAGCATGGCACTAATCCCCCTCACCGACAGCGCCCTGACGCTGACGTTGGTGGGGCTGCTCTCCGGAATCGGGAACGGGCTCAGTACGGGGCTGGTCATGACCCTGGGCGCCGACTACTCGCCCCCCGGGAATCGAGGTGAGTTCCTGGGTGTCTGGCGCCTTGTGGGGGACATCGGCACGGCAGCCGGGCCGCTCGTGATCGGCGGCATCACCGGCGTGCTGACGCTCGGGATATCCGCGGTGGCCACAGCGGGGCTTGGGCTGGCGGGCGCCGCGGTGATGGCCTTCCTCGCGGCCGAGACCCTCACGAAGGAGGCGCCGGACCGCGAGGAAGAGACCGGCCGTTCGGGCGCCCCGCCGTAGGCGCTCGCTATCCCTCGATCGCCGCGAAGTCGAGCGTGGCGGTGTAGTCGCCGGGCTGCGTCGTGTTCGGCTCCTCCGGGTACGGCTGCACGTCGGTCAACTGGATGCGCACGCCGGCCACGTCGACGGACTCTCCTTCGGGCGCGGACTCGAGGGCCAGCGTCACCTCCCGGGGCGTCGTCAGAGGGCCGCCTTCGACCTCCAGCCGGATGACGGCCCGTCCCGCCCAGACGCACATCACGTTCTTCGGGCAGCGCGAGTCCTCGATGACCTCAACGAAGGTGATCTCGACGGCTTCGCCGTCCGCGTTCGCGACGGTGAATGTCGTCCCCGGGGACGCCGTGGTCGTCCCCGCGCGGGGTGGATCGTCGTTCAACGCGGCCGACTCGTTCAGAGGTGTGACCCAGGCCGCGACGGCCACTCCGCCAAACGCGAGCAGTCCGGCCGCCCACACCATCCACTTGCCTACGGCCTCGTCCTCCACTGCCCCGCATCGTCGATGCAGATGAGACGACGAGGAGGAGCCGGCGGTTCCGTCGCCGCTACTCGACGACCCTTCCGAAGGGCTCGAGTTGCCCTCGGATCGCCGAGGCGTCACCGACGACCACCAACGTCATCACGTCAGGGCGCAGGTACTCGCGGGTGACGCGCTGTGCCTCCGCCGGCGTGACCGCGAACGCGCGCTCGACGTAGCGCTCCGCGAACTCCCGCCCGAGGCCCTGCAGGTCGAGGAAGGCGAGCTGGTCGAGGATGCCGGGCGGCGTCGCGTGCCGCAGCAGGTGGGTGCCGGCGGCGTAGCGCTGGATGCCGGCCAGTTCGCCTTCAGCCGGCGGCTCGTCCCGCAACCGCTCGATCTCACCGAACACCTCGGTCAGTGCGGCGCCCGTCACGTCGGTGGTGACGTCCGCCACCTCGACCCAGAAGGCGTCGTGGCGGCGGACCGAGACTAGGCTCCGAGGCGAGTAGGTGTAGCCCTTCTGCTCCCGGATGTTCTGCGTGATCCGCGAGTAGAACGACCCGCCGAGCAGGGCGTTCACCACACCGAGCGCGACATAATCGTCATGCCGGGGGTCCGGCACCGGCAGTCCGAGGTAGAGGGTGGACTGCTCGGCGCCCGGGCGGTCCACCAGGTGGACGGCGCGCTCACTACGAGGGGTCGCGGTCGCCGGCGCGACCTCGGGACCACGCTCCCAGCCCGCGAAGGCGTCACGGACCGCTGCGCTCGTGGCGGCTTCGTCGAACAGCCCGGCCACATACAGTTGCGCGCGAGCCGCGCCACGGTTCGCCTCCCAGAAGCCCCGAGCCGCCTCGACGGTGAACCCGTCGATCGTGCCCTCCTCGGGCAGCACGCGCCCGTACGGGTGGTCGCCGTACAACACGGCGCGGAACCGCCGCAGCGCCAGCACCTGCGGCTGCGATTGGTCGAGCAGCCACTCGCGGCGCAGGTCCGCCTGCAAGCGTGCCAGCTCTCCCGCGGGGAAGCGCGGCGCCGCAGCCACCGAGGCGAGCAGCCGCACTGCCTCCGGCGCGTGCTCCGCGAGCACATGCGCACGCAGCGTCATCGAGTCGTCGTCGGCGCTCACGTTCAGTCCGCCACCCAGGGCGGCGAAGGCGTCGGCGAGGCCCTCCGTGTCGAGCGCGCCGGCCCCCTGCTTCAGGTAGGAGGCAACGAGCCGGCTCAACCAGGTCTGCCCCGGCGCCTCGTTGACCGCACCCGCGCGCACGACCAGGCGCACAGCCGCCTTCGGGACCGAGCCCGCCGCCACGAGTGTGGTGCGCAGACCGTTGTCCAGCGTGAAGCCCGAGGTGGGCGGCAGGTCGAACGCCGCCGGCGGCGCCAGGTCGGGGCGCGCGGGGAGGTTCACGCTTCCGCTCCTGCCTCGAGTGCCAGGACCGTGCGGTTCTCGGGCCGTAGATACTCACGCGCCGTCTCCAGCACCAGTTCCGGCGTGACCTCCGCGTAGCGCGCGTCCACCTCGTTGATCGCGGCCGGTCGGTCGTCGAACAGCGCGTAGGAAGCGAGCAAGTCGGCCCGGCCGAAGCCGGGATAGCCGCTGCTGGTCATCAGGTCGTAGTACGAGGAGCGGGCCTTCACCTTCGCGCGCTCGAACGCTCGCTGGTCCAGCAGGCCACCGCGCACGTCCTCCACCACCTCGTCGATCGCCTCCAGCAGGGCGTCCGTCGAGGTCGTCGGGTCATGGAGGACCGTCACGGTCCAGAGGAGCGGCGTGAGCGAGTTGTACATGTGGCCCAGGAAGTTGATGCTGCCGTCCACTTCGCCCGTGTAGCCGCGGCGGTTCACCAGCTGCTGATGGAGGCGGGCGTCGTCGCCCTGCGCCAGCACCTGGTGCAGCAGGCCGAGCGCGTAGTACTCGGGCGTCCCCCGCTGAGGCGTGTGGTACGAGACGGCGAGCGCCGGCTGGTTCGCGAGCCTGTCGACTTTGCTCGCGCGCACCTCGGCCTCCTGCCGGGGCTCGCGGACGTCCGGCTTCTCGGGCATCGGCGCCGCGGGGATGTCCTCGAAGTAGCGCCGGGCCATCTCCAGCGTCGCCTCCGGCTCGATGTCGCCGACCACCACCAGCACGGCGTTCGCCGGCGAGTAGTAGCGGTCGAAGAACGACCGCACGTCATCGAGGCTCGCGGCGTCCAGGTCCTGCATGTCGCCGTAGCCGTTGTGGGAGTTGTGCCAGTTCGTGTAGGCGTGCGGGGCGATATCGATCCATGGGAACCCGCCGTAGGGCTGGTTCAGGACGTTCACCCGGATCTCGTTCTTCACCACGTCTCGCTGGTTGTCCAGCTCGGCTTGCGTGATGACGGGCCCGCGCATGCGGTCCGCCTCCATCCACAGCGCCAGTTCCAGCGCGTGCGCGGGCAGTACCTCGAAGTAGTTGGTGAAGTCGTAGCGCGTGGAGCCGTTCAGGGTGCCGCCGTTCTCCTGGACCAGGCGCACCAGCTCCATCTTCTCCATCTGCGCGGAACCCTGGAACATCAGGTGCTCGAAGAGGTGCGCGAAGCCCGTCCGGCCCTGCGGTTCGAGGCGCATCCCGACGTAGTAGTAGACGGCCACGGTGACGATGGGCGCCGAGCGCTCGGGCGACAGCACCACCCGAAGCCCGTTGGCGAGCCGGTGCTCGTGCACCGGGATCTCGAGGCCGAACTCGCCTCGTCGCTCCGTCGCCATGGCGCCTCCGCTCGCACTCGTGTCACCGCACGCCCGGGCAGGCGTCCCAGCGATGGTAGCCCGGCCGTCCGACCGAGCGCGACCGGACATCGATGCGGGCGGGTCGCCGGGCGTTGAGGCGGGCGGTAAGGTTGGGGACATGGGCACTACCTCTCGTTTCGCCGTCATCGGCGGGCTCCTCGGCGGCGCCACGCTGGCTACTGGGCTCGTCGCGCCGTGGTTCTTCCAGCCGCGCACGCTCGTCCGCGCCCTGCGCGAGCGCGTCCCGGACATCCTGTCCAGCGTGGAGACGGACCGCGCGACCTTTGCGCTCACCTTCGATGACGGCCCGCATCCTCCGTATACCGAGGCGGTGCTGGACCTGCTCGCCGAGCACGAAGCCCGCGCGACGTTCTTCCTGATCGGCGAGCAGATCGAGGCGCACCCCCACCTCGTGCGTCGCATCATCGACGAAGGTCACGAGGTGGCGAACCACTTCTACGACGACCGCCCGACGGCGACGCTGAGCAACCAGTTGATGATCGAGTCGCTGGAGCGTTGCGAGGCGCTGCTCGACGGGCAAAACGAGGCGCGCCTCGTGCGACCCGCCAGCGCCTTCATCCGGCCGGACTCACTCGCGCTGCTTCGCGAGCGCGGCTACACCGTCGTCCTCGGCTCCGCGTACTGCAGCGACCCCGCGAACCCGCCGAGGGCATACATGCGCTGGGCCTTCCGGCAGATGCTGGAAGCGGGCCGCATCGTCGTGCTCCACGACGGCCGCGGGGACCGCCAGCGCACCGTCGACGTGCTCCCGGATATCCTCCAGGAGGCGCAGCGCCAGGGGCTAGAGCCGGGGACCGTGTCGGCGTTGCTCGCCGGCGCCGAATCCGTCGATACGCCGTAGCTGGCTCGCGAGCGCGTCGGGCTACTCCACCGACACGAGCCGCTCGCGAGCCTGCGTCACCTGTTCGGCCGTGCCGAAGAGCAGCATCCGGTCGTCCCGCAACAGGACAGTGTCGCCGTGGGGCACGATCTCCTGGTCGCCGCGCTTGATCAGCAGGACCAGCACGTTGTGAGGCAACCTCAGGTCGCGCAGCATGCGGCCCGCGAGGCCCGAGCCGACGAGCACCTCGACGGTCATGCGTCCGGTCTGGTCCGTGGAGAGCGCCTCGTGCAGCACCGGCGAGCCGATCATCTCCATCATCGCGTTCGAGACCGCCTCGTTCTGGCTGACTGAGTGCACACCGGCGTCCCGGAACGCCTCGACGGCCCCCTGCTGCATGACGCGCGCGAACACCTCCGCCTCGGTGTTCGCGGAGCGAACGTAGCGGCAGAACATCAGGTTCGCCTGATCGCTATTCGTCGCGCCGACCGCCAGTTGGACGTCGTTCGCGTGAATGCGCTCCAGGAACTTCAGGTCGGTCACGTCGCCGTGCTCTACCTCCAACCCGGCGGCACGGGCGCGCTCCACCGACTCCTGGTCGATGTCCGCCACCGTCACGTCGAAACCGCCCGCGGCCAACCGCACCGCGATGTCCCGCGCCACGGAGCCGGCGCCCGCGATCACCGCTCGCATTGCCTTCACCTCCAGCCACCGTGCCATGAACTCGGCGTAGGTGTTCTGTACGGCCACGGTCACGATCACCACCAGGAACACCAGCGCGGTCAGCGTCGGTCCGCCCAGTTCCGGCCCCAGCGCCTCGCCGGCGAACGCCGCCAGCGAGGCCGCCACGACGCCTCGAGGTCCGATCATGCCGATGTATGCGCGCTCCCGCCACGAGAGGTCAGAGCGGAACGACGAGATCCAGACGACGGCTGGCCGCACCAGCACCATCAGGCCGAACACGACCAGGAAGCCCATCGGCCACAGGTCGAGTAGCAGCTCGAGGTCCACCGTCGCCGCGGCCAGGATGTAGACGGCGCCGATCAGCATCCGCGAGAGGTCGTCCTCGAAACTGCGGACGTCCTCGACATTCGGGATGTGCATGGCCGCCAGCACCACGCCCAGCGTAGCCATCGCGGTGAGGCCCGCGCCAGGCAGCAGTCGCTCCGCGACGCCGAAGGTGGCGACGGCTACGCCGAGGAGCATGAGCGTGGTGTCGGAGGAGGACGGGCGGCGGTTCAGTCGCAGCACGAGCCACACGAGTCCCGCCGCCGCCAGCGCGATCGCGGCGCCACCGAGGAGGCGAGACGGCACCCAGAGGACGGGCTCCGTCTCCAGGCCGGAAAGCACCGCCTCTAGCACCACGACGGCCAGGATCGCGCCCAGCGGATCGATGAGCACACCCTCGCCGAGGAGGACGGCGCGCACGCGGTCGTTCAGCCGCACCTGCCGCACCAGGGGGATGATCACCGTCGGCCCGGTGACCGTCACCAGCGCCCCGAAGAGGAAGGCCGTCCGCCACGGCAGCACATCGAGCGCACCGGCCAGCAGGGTGCCCGCGAGGAAGGTGACCACCAGGCCGACGCTGAGCAGGTTCCGCACCACGCTGCCAACGCGGCGCAGGTACGGGACATCAATCGAGAACGCGCCTTCGAAGACGATCAGCGCGACCAACACCTCGAGGGCGATCGCGAACGACTCGCCGAGTTCCTCCGGGTCCACCAACCCGAGCACCGAGGGGCCGGCCAGCGCACCCCACGTGAGGTACATCAGCACCGTCGGCACCCGGAAGCGCCGGGCGAGCATGTTGAACAAGGCGATCGCGACGCCGATCGCGGCGAGCGCGGAGAGTGCGGCCGTCTCCATCGGGGCCCTTCGCGCGCGTCGCACCGCCCCCACGTCGCGACGGGTAGAGGCTACCGGACGCCAGCCCGGCCCGACACCCGACGCAGTCGAGGGCGCTCTCGGAGGCCAGGACCGCTAGCAGGGTGCTGCAAAGTCCCGTCCCCGAGAGCACGACGGCGGTGAATACGATGGCGACCAGTGGGTTGCTGCTGCGCAGCCAGAAGAGCGCCACGGCCGCGCCCACAAGCAGGACGCTCCACCAGCGCAGCGGCGTCGAGGAGGGACGCGCACGGCGGTAGGTGCCCAGGGGGTCACGGATAGATGGGAGAATGCCGCTCAGTGCCCCGAGGGTGAGCATGAGCACAACGGCGGCCATGTTGCCGAGGGTGAGGAGCACACCGGGATCTACATCGGGCGGGAACCACGGGCCGCCCCTGATCGGAATCCGGGATACCAGCGGCAGGACGAGCCGGTGGAGCGCGGCACCGGCCACCGCACCAATCCCGGTGAAGGTGGCCAGCTCCGCGATCGTCAGCAGCGCCAGGTGGGACGTGCTGGCGCCGAGCAGACGACGCGACATCGAGCGCGCGTTCGGCGTGCCCCCGACCGGCACATGCGTGGCACGATCGACCCGCGTCGAGGAGGATGGGTTCGCCGGCGGACCCTTCGTCGGGTGCGCTGGTGGGCCATTGCCATGACCGGAATCGAAGCTTCGACCTCTCCCCCTGCCTTGCCGCGCTGGTTTGGACCTAGAGCCAGCCCAGATGATCCGGCCGTCTCGGCCCTGATCGACCGCGTCGCGCGCGGGGCCGGATGGGCAGACATCGGCGGTGGGTTCAACCTCAACCTGCGGATAGACGCTGAGCCGCCGGTTGTCCTCCGGATTCACAGGCCCTGGGTCCGCCGCGGGCGGGTCGCGGGACTGCGGCGCTTGCGGGAACGGCTCCAGCGGACGCAAGTCCGCGTCGCTCGGCCGATTCCGATTTCCGGCTGCGACCTCCTGAGGGTCGCTGATCGTTGGGCTGAGCTTGAGGAGTTCATCGATCACGTGCAGCCACGGGCGGACGAGGACTCCTACGTCCGCCTATTCGAGGAGCTCGGACGCGTTCACACTGCGCTCAAAGCAGTCTGGGAGCCCAGTCCGCCCGAACCCCTCGACGACCACAGAACCTTCGGCCAACTGCGTTACTCGGTCGGCTTCACACGCCGCAGGCTCG
>WHSU01000024.1 GCA_009379925.1 Dehalococcoidia bacterium
GGGAACAGCAGCCCCGAGGGCAACCCCACGAAGCGCAGGGAGCGGCCGCTGCCTCGGATGATCGTGGTCGGCACCACGTCCACGCCGGCCTGCTCCGCACGGTCGGCGAAGCGTCCGAGGTCGTAGGGGGTGATCGAGAGCGCGGGGTGCAGCGTCGCGAGCTGGCGCATCGCGGTGAGCACGTCGTCGCAGTGGGTGCAGCTGTCTCGGTCGGTGCGCACGATCGCGGACTCTTGGCGGGTCCACACATCGAGTCCGACCGGGTACTGGATCCGCTCGCCGATGTAGCGCGCGACCTGGAGCTCTTCGGCTTTGCTCAACGGGCCCTTCACGGCGCCGGCCATCAGCTGATCTCCTCGGGTGCGTCGTCACTCGGTGCGGGGGTTGCCGCCTCGGCCAGCTTCAGGGCGCGGCCGGCGAGGTACAAGCGCTGGGCTGCTGTGAGACAGCTAAGCACGGCCAGAAGCCAGAGCGCGGGCCGCATCAGCCCGAGCAGCAAGCCCGCGCCGGTGAGCACGACGCGCTCCTGCCGGCGAAAGAGCCCGTCGGTCAGCGCCAGCCCGAGGCCCTCGGCGCGCGCGCGCACGTAGGAGACCAGCAGCGACCCGACCAGGGCGACGAAGGCGAGCAGCGCCTCCTCGGTGCGCCCGGTGTCGATGGCCCACCACGCGACGCCGAAGAGCACGACGGCTTCTGAGACGCGGTCGAGGACGGAGTCGAAGAGCGCGCCGAAGGGCGTCGCGCGGCCCGTCTGCCGTGCGATCGCACCGTCCAGCATGTCGAGACCGCTTGCGACGAGCATCACCACGCCCCCGACCGCGAGGTCGCCCCGAGCGATGAAGTAGGCGGCGAGGACGTTCCCGAGCACCCCGACCACGGTGACCATGTCGGCGGTCACACCGGCGGCAACGAGCGCACGCACCAGCGGTGACAGGACGTGCGCGGGCAACCGGGTGGGGAGCAGACGGATCTGGCCGCGCGGCGCACTCATCGGGGGCGCCGCGTCACGCCCGCGCCAGCGAGGTGGGCCGCGGGCCGGCCGCGTTGTCGGCGTCGCGGGCGTCGTGGTAAGTGCGGTTCGAGTCCAGCAGTCGCTCGTAATACGACAGGACCTGCTGCGTGACGCGGGGCCAGCTGTACTCCTCCACGCGCTGCCGTCCGGCGGCGGCCAGATTGCTCCGCTGCCTGGTGTCCCGCGCCAGCGCGCTGAGCGCGTCCGCAAGCGCCATCGAGTCCTTGGGGCGCACCAGCACGCCGTCCACGCCGTGCGTGATCACAGAGGCGTAGCCATCGATGTTCGAGGCGACGACAGGGAGGCCGCTCGCCATCGCCTCCATGAGCACATAGCCCTGAGACTCGTGGCCGAGCGCCGGTGAGCAGAAGATATCCGCCGTGCGGTGGTAGCGCGGCAGTTCGTCGTACGGTTGGGCCGGCACGAAGACGACGTTGCGCTGGCCGTTGCGGCGGACGGACGCCTCGTAGCGCCGCCGCGCGCGCGAGTCGGGGCCGACGATGACGAGGCGCGTCTGAGGGATCCGCGCGTTCACCATGCCGAACGCGCGGATCAGATACGAGAGCCCCTTCCGCTTCTCGGCACGGCCCACGTAGAGGATGTTCGTGAGGTCATCGTCCAGCTCGGGCACGCGTTCGAGCGTGGGGTCGGCCCAGTGCTCCACGTCGATGCCGTTGGGGATGATGTTGTAGTAGCCGCGGAAGTAGCGTTCGATGTACTGCGCGGCGGGCGGTGACACGGCGATCTTGCCGTCGAGTTCGCGGTACCAGCGCTTCAGCACCCGGCGGCTGCTCCAGTAGAGACGATTGCCGCCGTCCTTGCGGGCGTGGAACGTGCCCACGTTCACGACACGCGGGTTCGCGGCCTTCGAATGCCGCAGCACGTGGATCGGCAACACCGGCATCAGCGGCTCGTGGCAGTGCACGATGTCGAACTGCTCGCGCTGCAGGACCTCGCGCACCTGCCGGCCAAGCCGTGGGTCGAGCGAGATGCGCACGACGGAGCCCGATGCGTGTACCGGCAGCGGCCAGCCGAGGGTGATGACCTCCGGGTCCGCCACCGGACGGCTCGCGGGCGCCAGCACACGCGCCTCATGGCCGCGTTCGCGCAACTGCTCGGCGAGCACGGCGACGTGGCTGTTCACGCCCCCCGGCGTGTGCCAGTCGTACGGGGACACGAGCGCGACCTTCACCGGCCACCTCGATGCCACCCCGGCAGCGGTAGCCGGGCGGCCAACCGTCCGAGGGGTGGGCCCAGCACTTTGCGGGGGGTGACCGAGAGCCCGCGCAGCTGCTGGTGCGCAAGCCGGCGCACGCCCAGGCGTCGCAGCGGCGTGGCGTGGCCGGCGACGCCGGTCGTGCGTCCCTCATCCAGCGCCCGGCGCAGGTCCGACGCGGTGCTACCGGGGTACACGGTGTACGCGGAGGCGACGTCTTCGGCGAAATGCGCGTCGCTGCCGCCGGTCTCCGGCAGGCGGTAGCGCGCGCGGTTGAGCCGTTTCGCCCGGGCGCCAGTCACGCGCCCCGCGAGCGTCAGGTTGGCCACCTCGATGCCGTCCGGACGTACGCCGGGGTCCTCGATTGCCAGCAGGCGCTCGAGACGACGCTGTCCGATGGAGCGGGTGAGGTAAGAGAACGGGTGTGGGATGACGGCGACTCCGCCCGCCCGGTGGATCGCCTCGAGGGTGGCCTCCAGCGAACGGAACGAGGCGACCGGCTCATCGACCCAGAGCGCGAGCAGGTGCCCCGAGCGCGTCGTCACCTCGATGCCAGGGACGAACTCAAAGCTGTAGCCGCCACGAGCGTGCACCTCGCGTGCCTCCAACGCGCCACCGACGTCGTCATGGTCGGTGACGGCGACGACATCGAGCAGCCCCAGGCGCTCGACGCGCTCGAAGATGGTGCGGGCGTCCGCCATGCCATCGCCCCAGGCGGTGTGCACCTGCAGATCGGCGCGGCCGAAGCGGTCGGGAGGCGCCCCGGCCAGGCGGCCGGCGGAGTCGTGGTGCGCGTCGGGATCCATCGTCGTCATTGTAGAGACTCTACGCGGGCGGACGGTCGGGGGGACATCGCCCAGATCGGCGACATCACGAACCACTGGTCGGGCGCGCGCCGGATACCAGACTCCAGGGCGGCGATGGTCGCGTGCATCCCGGACGCCACGTCCGCCTCGCGGTTCCCCGTCGGCGGCGGCAGATCCACCAGATCCAGGTCGACGGTGTAGCGTCCCGGCGCCGTGCGCAGCACGGTGCCGTGCACGATCGGCGCCCGGGTGCGGCGGGCCAGCTCGACGGCGCCCGAGGGCATGGGGGCCAGTCCGCCGAAGAAGGGGAAGAGCCGCGCCCCGCCCACAATGTCGCGGTCGGAGACGGCCGCCAGGACCTCGCCCGCCTTCAGGCGACGGACGGCCTCCCGCACACCCGAAAGCGTCGTCGGCACGAAGGCGACGCCCGTGCGGCCTCGGATGCGGTGTACGAAGTCGTGCAGCACCTGCGGCCGCAATGGCTCGGTGAAGACGGTGAGGCGAAAAGGGAACTGGCCGAGCGCCTGCACGATGAACTCAGGATTCCCGAGGTGCGCCGAAATCAAGATCACGCCGTGGCCCTGATCGACGGCCTCGAAGAACTGGTCGATGCCGTGGACATCGTCGACCGCCTCCCATGCGGCCTCCGGCGGGAGGTGGGCGTAGCGCGCGAAGTCCGCGTAGTAGCGCCCGGCGCTGAGCACACAGCCGCGCGCCGCCCGGTTGCGGACGCTCGCTGGGACCCCGTCGCCCAATACGCGGCGCATGTGCTCGCGGGTGGCGGAGCGCAGGCGGGGCACGCCGAACCAGGCGAGCATCGCCACCCCATCGCCGAGGGCGTAGAGGATGCGTACCGGGAGCCGGCCGAAGACATAGACGAGGGACCAGAGCGCGGCATAGCGAAGCACGAGTGCAGTCTAGGGCGCGATCTCTCGCAACGGCATCCGCCGGCGCACCACCGGGTAGTTGGGGTCAGGCCGGCGCGCCGACCGCCTCGGCGCCGCTCATAGTCTCGGGAGACTCGTTGTCGACGTCCGCAGCCCAGCGTTCCGCCCACTCGGAGAGCGACTCGACGACGGGCGCGAGCTCCTGGCCCTTGGCGGTGAGGTGGTACTCGATGCGGACCGGGGTCTCCGGATAGACCGTCCGCTCGACCACGCCCTCCTGCTCCAGCTCCTTCAACCGCTCGGAGAGCAGGCGGTCGCTGAGGCCGGGCACAGTGGCGGCCATGTCCGTGAAGCGCACCGCGCCCGCCAGCATGGCGCGGATGATCGCGCCCGTCCATCGACGGCCGATCAGCTCCACGGCATGGTGGAACTCAGGACAGAACGGGGTGATCGGGTGGTCCATGGGATAGAGCATAGCGCATGAGTCTTACCTCGCGTAAGGGGCTTGACGGCCGTAACCTCACCGCTATATAGTGACATATATCAAGTAAGTCTGTAATCTTACATTACGAATGGGAGCACGCCATGGCCACCTGGAACCTCGACCGCGCCCACACCGAAGTGGGCTTCTCCGTCCGTCACATGATGGTGAGCACCGTCCGCGGCCGCTTCACCGACTTCGAGGCCAACGTGCACATCGACGAGGAGCACCCGGACGCCTCGCGGGTGGGCGCGGTCATCCAGGCCGCGAGCCTGGACACGGGCGCCGAGGACCGCGACGCCCACCTGCGCTCGCCGGACTTCTTCGACGTTGAGCAGTACCCGGAGATCCGCTTCGAGAGCACTCGCGTGACGCAGCCGAAGGACGGCCGCGTGAGCGTGGAGGGCAACCTCACCATCAAGGACGTGACCCGGCCGGTGACGCTGCAGGGCGAGTTCCACGGCCCGGCGACATCGCCGTGGGGCCAGCGGGCCGTCGGCTTCGAGTTGACCGCCGAACTGGACCGCGAGGCGTTCGGCCTGACCTGGAACCAGGCGCTCGAGGCCGGTGGCGTGCTGGTGGGCAAGACCGTGAAGCTCCAGATCGGGGCCGAGGTCAACGCCGCCGTGGAGGCGTTGACCTAGCCAACACGCTCGACTACCCAGGGCGCCGCCGCGCTCGCCTCGAAGGCTGCGGCGGGCGCCCTGTTTCGGATAACAGGATCAGTACGTTCCGGACGCGCATCCGCGACCAGCGTTGCATTCGGATCGCAATCAGCCCCTCGCCCGTCCCGGACGCGCCACCGCACCCCGGCCGTCCGCTATCAATACTTGCGTGAGCGCTTCGCGCCTCACCGACCGCTGACACACGGCGCCGGTGGCTCTCCTGTATACTCCCGGCGTCGCGTACCGCAGATCGCCACGGTTCTCGATCGTACTCATTAGCACGACCCGGTACGAGGGGAGTAAGCACGATGACTGCCGATGCGAGCACCCAACCGACAACCACCGCCGAGGCCTTCCGTCGCGACTACACCGCGCTGGTGACCCGCGCCCTCACGCGCTACGTGGAGGCGGGCCACGACCTGCAACTCGAGACGATTCGCCCGGACGCCCCTGACCATGACCGCGCGGACATCGTCTTCAGAGTGGACGCGTCGATGTTCCACACCCTCGTCCGCGAACTGCAGGACCAGGAGTGGCGCGCAGACGGCCAGTAGGGTCCGCCCGGCCGCGCCGACTGGCCGTCTACGCGAGTCCGAGGTCTGACTCCAGCGTCCCGATCGCGCGGTCCAGGCCGTCCACCAGTTCGTCGATCTCCTCGCGGTTGATCACCAGCGGCGGGGCGATCGCGATGCTGGCCGCGGCCCGGGAGAGGATCCCCTGCTCGCGGAGCAACACCGGCATCCGTTCGCGCAGCCCGTCCTCGGGGCGGAACTCCTCCCCGGTCTCCGGGTCGCGTTTCATCTCGAGGGTGTGCATCAGCCCGATGCCCCGCGTGTCCGACACGACCCGGTGCCGCGACTGCAGTTCCTTGAGCTGCGCGCCCAGGTACGCGCCGGTGCGTTCCGCGTTCTCCACCAGCCGCTCCCGCTCGATGATCTCGACGTTGGCCAGCGCCACCGCGCACGCGACGGGGTGCGCGCCGAAGGTGATGCCGCCGACGAAGGCCTCCTTCGGGCCGCCCCGGAAACCGTCCGCGACTCGCTCCGAGGTGAGCACGGCCGCCAGCGGCGCGTAGCCGGACGTCAGGCCCTTCGCGACGGTCATGAAGTCCGGCTCCACCGGGGCGTAGTGGTCGATGCCGAACCAGCGGCCCGTGCGCCCGAAGGCGTCGATGACCTCGTCCGCGATCAGCAGGATGCCGTGCCGGTCGCAGATCTCCCGCAGCGTCTGCCAGTACTCGGGTGGCGGCGCGTAGCAGCCGTTGGAGGTGGAGATGGGCTCCGCGATGATCGCCGCGATCGTCTCCGGCTGCTCTGCCTTGATGGTGTCCTCGATGGTGCGCGCGCAGAACACGTCGCACTCGGGATACGTCTTCTCGTAGGGGCAGCGGTCGCACATGACGTTGGGGACGTGGAGCGATCCGGGCATCAGCGGCTCGAAGGGCGCGCGGTTGAGGCCGTTCGCCATATTCACGCTGAGGGCGCCCTGCGTCATGCCGTGGTAGGAACCGAAGCGCGAGATCACCTTGAATCGCTTGGCGTCGCCCCGGTTGTAGTGCCACTGCTTCGCCATCCGGATCGCCGTCTCCACGGCGTCCGACCCGGAGTTGACGAAGAACGCCTTACTGATGGACGGCGGCGCGATGTCCGCGAGCTTCGTCGCGAGGTCCACTGCGGGCGCCGAGGCGTAAGCGAAGGGGTTGGCGTAGGCGAGCTGCTCGGTCTGCCGGCGGACCACCTCCGCCAGCTCGGTCCGGCCATGGCCCGCGGCCACCACCCACAGACCGGACATCCCATCGATGTAGCGGCGGCCCTGGGTGTCGCGGAGGTAGATGCCCTCGCCCGACTCGATCACGAGAAACTGATCGTCCCGGGCGAGATCATCCTGCTGCTGGGTGTGGATCCAGAGGTGCCGTAGACCCCGGTCGATGTAGTCCTGCACCTCGGTGGCCCCGAGGCCCGTGTCTCCCAGCGGCTGCTTCATGGGCGCACCTCCTCAGTGCGCGATGCTAGCACCCCGGCATGGGCGGCTGCGGACGCGGGCGCTCAGAGCGGACGCTGGGCACGGAAGATGACCTCGGGCATGGTCGGCGCGCGGAAGTCGTCGTAGTCCTGGCGCGCCTCGTGATAGGTCGGCACATAGGTGCGCTTTCCGGTGAGCAGGTGGTTGTAGTAGCGGTTGAGGGTCACGTGCGGCCTCCAAATCGTAGATCCGACGGCTTGGCTCCGTCTTGTTGGTGTCATATTGACGTCATATAGGTGTCGAAGTCAAGACATCCGTGGTGAAGGTTTGCCGGATTCCGCGTGGCCATAGGTACGCCTGCTAGGATGCGGCGGCCGCCCTGGCCATCGAGCAGAGGGACGTGGGAGGAGCAAGAGTGACCGCGATTGACGACCATCGCCCGACGGCGCCACTGAGCGAGGCCGACGTGGATGAGCTCGCGGCGTGGCCGAGCCCGGCCATCGCCAACGCCATCGAGACCTTCGATGTGCGTCCGCGCACCGAGGGCTTCATGGGGCCCGAGGTCATCGGACGGTTCCCGGAGTTGCGGCCGATCGTGGGCTATGCGGTCACGGCGAAGATCCGCGCCAGCGTGGCGCCGGCGGACGACCCGGATGCGAAGTCGCGCGCCGACTGGCTGCGCCACATCGCCAGCGTCCCAGGCCCGCGCATCGTGGTCATGCAGGACCTCGACCAGCCGCCCGTCGGCTCCTTCTGGGGCGAGGTACAGGCGAACATCCACCGGGCGATGGGTTGCCTGGGCGTGATCACGGACGGAGGCGTGCGCGACCTCGATGAGGCACGCGCGCTCGGCTTCCAGTTCGTCGCGAAGGAGGTCCTCGTCTCACACGCCTACGTGCACCTGGTGGAGATCGGCGGGCCGGTCACCGTGGGCGGCCTTGAGGTACACCCGGGCGACCTGATGCACGCCGACCAGCACGGCGCGATCCACATCCCCCACGAGATCGCCCGCGAGGTGGCGGCCGCCGCCCAGTCCGTCGAGGACCGCGAGCGACGCATCATCGCGTTTTGCCAGTCGGCGGAATTCGACCCGGAGAAGCTAGAAGACATCTACGGGCGATAGCTGCCAGGCGGGGTCCGGCAGGCTCAGCCGCAGTAGCGCAGGTCGACCACGACCTCGTCGTCCACCCAGCGCCGCAGCACCTCGCCGGACACGTCACCCCCTTCCACGAACGTGACCGTGGTCGCGGGGCTGCCATCCGAGGTCCGGGCGGCGGCGAGCGACTCCCCCCATCGGACAGTCCAGCCGGCGCTCGAGGTCTCCCACCGGTCGATGTACGCGGGGGCGCCCGCCAGCGGATTCTCCTCGGGTGGTGGCAACGACGCGCCGATGCGATCGAGCACCGGGACGAGATCGGCGAACGGGAAAGCGATGTGGATTGCGTCGGTGCTCAGGTGACGGCCGAGCAATGCATCGGTCGGGCCACAGTCGAACCGGACGGCGTCGGGCAACGCGGGAGGCTCGCGGCCGGCCTCTGCCAGCACCTCGGTGACATGCTCCACCGCTGCCACCGCATCCGCCTCGCCGTGAACGACCCGCAGCAGGTCGCAGCCGGACAGCGCCAGCCCCACCAGCGAGAGTGCGATGAGCCCGAGCGACCGTTGACGCCCCACGTTGACCTCCCTCGACCAACGTGAGACGACGCGGCCCGACCGCCGGTTCCGGGCGCGTCAGCGGGAGAGCCGGCCCGCATTCGCGATCGCGCGTCCGAGGTAAGGGAGGCCCTTGCGGACGGGCGACGTGCGCATCCACTCGCGGGGGGTGTGCGCCTCGCCGCCCGTGGTCACGCCGATGCAGGTGGCGGGAATGCCGAGCGACATCGGCAGGTTCGCGTCGGTGCTGCCGAAGCCGAAGTCGGGCTCGCGCAGCCCGCTCTGGCCGCGTGCCTCGAGCACCGCGCCGACCAGCGGGTCGTCCCGCTCGATCCGTCCTCCGGGGCGGTTGCCGATGCGCCGGATCGAGAAGTCCGCGCCCTCGATGGGCGCGACCGCCTCTCGCATCGCCCGCTTCGCCCGGCGGTCGAGGCTGGCGAGGGTGGCCGGGGCCTCGGAGCGGATGTCGAGTTCGAAGGCGGCGTAGGGTGCGATCGTGTTGACCGAGCGGCCGCCATGCACCACGCCTACGTTCATCGTGGTCTTCGGCGAGATCCCGGTCGCCGGCATCAGCGGCTCCAGGGCGGTGATCGCGCGGGCAAGCGCGGCGATGGCGTTTGGCCGGCCGTACGCACCGTACGAGTGGCCGCCTGCAGTCGTCACACTGACCTGGTAGCGGAGGCTGGCCACACTACCGACCTGCACTCGGTCGAGCGACAGCCCCTCGACGGCGATCACGCGGTCGAACTGGCCCGCGTAGTCCTTGACCAGCCGCCGGATGCCACGCAGGTCGCCGCGCCCCTCTTCGCACACGTTGGCCGCGAGGATGACATCGCCGATGCCGCGCGGAGGCGCATCGCGGAACACCTCGCCGACCGCCAGCAGGGCCGCCACCGCGACCGAGTTGTCGCCGATGCCGGGCCCGGTCAGCCGGCCGCGTCCACGCGTGACGCGCACCTCTGTATCCGGGAATACCGTGTCGAGATGCGCGGCGACGAGGGTGCGCGAGGCGCCCTCGACGCCACGCCGGACGGCAACCACGTTGGCGATGGGGTCGAGGCGCAGGTCATCCCAGCAACCGATGGCCTCGAAGCGGCCATGCACGTACTTCGCGCGCTCCTGCTCGCGGTAGGAGGGCGCCGGGATCTCGCAGATGCGCACGGCCTCCGCCAGGACCTGCCGCGTGCGGCGCTCGAGCGCCCGCTCGTACGTCAACGTCACCAGGTCCTCCGAGGTCTCACGGCGCGCCCTACGGGTCGATCAGGACGCCGGGGTTGAGCACGCCGTTCGGGTCAACCGCGAGCTTGGCCGCTCGCAGCGCGTCGGCGAAGAGGTCGGGCCGTTGCCGGTCGTACCACGGGCGGTGCTGACGCCCGACCGCGTGGTGGTGGGTGATCGTGCCGCCAGCCTTCAGGATCGCCTCGGAGGCCGCGTGCTTGATGGCCGCCTGGCGCTGCTCGCTGCGACCAGGCCGGTACATCCCCGCGTAGGTGTAGTAGGGCGCCGGCCCGTCCGGGTAGACGTGCGTGAAGCGGCAGTTGAGGGTGCCGCCGCCGCATACCTCATCCAGCGCCGCCTGCACCTCCGCTCGGACGGTGCGATCGAACTCGGGCCAGCGGTCCCAGGTGATGGCGGTCTCGAAGGTTCCGCTCACCATGCCGAGGCCTGCCGCGAGACCGGTGGTCTTCGGGATGAAGGTGTCACGCCACGCCCCCACGGCGCCCTGGCGCCCCGTGGGCTTGCCGTCGCCGTTGTCGACCACGATCTCCTCGTCGGCGATCTCGCCACCCGCCTCGCGGGCCAGGTTGACGGCGGCGCGGATGAACGGCGCCTGCGGCACCTCCGCCGACTCGAAGCCGACGATCAGCAGCGCGCGCGTGCCGTCCATGCCCGCGCCGTCCCTCGCGAGATCCGGGTCAAGCAGCCGCAGGTTGGCCGGCCACAGCTTGGCCTGCACGATCTTGCGCGTGCCCTCGTAGCTCGACTCCCAGCTGGGGAATGTGACACCGGCGGTGGCGCGGAACTTCGGGCGCACCTGGATGCGCATCCACGCCTCGCTGATGATGCCGAGGATGCCCTCGCTGCCGATCACCATGCGGTCGGGACTCGGCCCCGCGCCGCTACCCGGCAGGCGCCGTGACTCCCACCAGCCGCGCGGTGTCAGCATCCGCGTCGACTCCACGAAGTCATCGATGTGCGTGTGGTTCGTGGCGTAGTGCCCGCCGGAGCGCGTCGCGATCCAGCCCCCGAGGGTGGAGCCGGTGAACGACTGCGGGAAATGGCGCAACGTGTAGCCGTGCGGCCGCAGCTGGTCCTCCAGCGCCGGCCCGAAGACGCCCGCCTGGATGCGCGCCGCCCTCGATGTCTCGTCGATCTCCAGCACGCGGTCGAAGCGGTCCATGTCGATAGTGACGATGCCCGGCCAGCCCTCGGGCGGCGTCACACCCTCCACGACCGAGGAGCCGCCGCCGTACGGGATGGTCGCGTAGCCGGCGTCCGAGGCCCACTCCATGACGGCTTCCAGTTCCGCCTCGGTGGTGGGGTGGGCGACAACGTCCGGCGGGTTGGGGAACTCGCGGAAGATCGCCTTGCCGCGGTCCGCACCATACGAGTGATAGGCGCGCTCGTAGGCGTCCGTCGTGCAGAACGACGCCAGCGCGCCCGGCACCTTGACCCGAGGGTCACGCAGCTCGAGGTCGTCGACGCGCGGCAGTCTCGGCAGCTCCACCGGCTGCCCGAGGCGCTCCGACAGCTCCTTCGCGTGCTGGGTGCGCTGCTCCTCGGTGGGCTGGTCGCGCTCGAAGAGTCCCCACGCCCAGAAGCTGCGGCGGTCCGTGCGCGGCTGTGCCTGTATGGTCATCGCGGCCCCCTCTCGTCGATGCCCGCTCCAGTGGCCGGATGATACACGTCATCGACCCGCCACCTCGGGCCTCCCGCGCGCCTCGTACAATCGGCGCGCGCGAAGGGAGCCGCCGTGCAGGCCATCGTCTGCCGCGAGTGGGGCGACATCGAGACGCTGAGCCTCGAGGAGGTCGCGCCGCCGGCGCTGATGTCCGGCGGCGTGCGCATCGAGGTGCGCGCGGCGGGTGTGAACTTCGCGGACCTGCTGATCACGCGCGGCGAGTACCAGGAGAAGCCGCCGTTCCCCTTCTCCCCGGGCATGGAGGCCGCCGGTGTCGTCCTCGATGTAGCGGAGGGCGTGACCCGCGTCCGACCGGGCGACCGGGTGCTCGCGTTCCTCGACCACGGCGGCTACGCAGAGCAGGCCGTGGCGCGGGAGGTGGACGTGACGCCGCTGCCGGAGACGATGACCCCGCCGATGGACTTCGCCACCGCCGCCTCGTTCCCGGTGGTCTACGCCACCTCGCACCTTGCGCTCGTGCATCGAGCGCGACTGCAGCCGGGAGAGGTGCTGCTGGTACACGGCGCCTCGGGCGGTGTCGGGCTGACGGCGGTCGAGGTGGGCCGCGCGCTCGGCGCGACGGTGATCGCGACGGCCAGCAGCGACGAGAAGCTGGCGGTGGCGCGCGAGCACGGCGCGGACCACCTGGTGAACTACGCCAGCGAGGACATCCGGGAACGCGTACTGGAGCTGACCGGAGGCGTCGATGTGGTCTACGACCCGGTGGGCGGCGACGCCTTCACCGCCTCGCTGCGCTGCATCAACCCGGGCGGACGGCTGCTGGTGATTGGCTTCGCCAGCGGGACCGTGCCGCAGATCCCGGCGAACCACCTGCTGGTGAAGGACGCCTCGGCGCTGGGCCTCAGCCTCGGGCAGTTGCGGCGGCACCGGCCAGTGGCGGTCGCGGCGGCGATGGAGGAGCTGCTGCGCTGGTACGCCGAGGGCCGCCTCCACCCGCTGGTCTCGCAGACCTTCCCGCTGGGACGTGCGACCGAGGCGCTGGCGTTGCTCCAGGCACGGCGTTCGACCGGCAAGCTCGTCTTGACGGTGGGCGACGAGGGGCGCGACGGATGAGCCGCGTCGCGATCATCGGCGCCGGGGCCGTCGGCTGCTACTACGGCGCGCGGCTCGCCGAGGCGGGGCACGAGGTGCATTTTGTGCTGCGCCGCGAGTACGACGCCGTCGCCGCACGCGGGCTGCACGTGCACAGCAAGGACGGCGACTTCCACCTCGCGCGCCCGCTCATCGCGCGGAGCGCCGCCGAGGTCGGCCCGGTGGACTGGGTGCTGTGCGCGCTGAAGGCGACGGCGCTCGAAGAGGCGCGTGAACTGCTCGCGCCGTGCGTCGGCAGCGGGACGCGGGTCCTGGCGCTGATGAACGGCCTCGGCGTCGAGGAGCGCTTCGCGGACTGGTTCGGCCCGGCACGCATCTTCGGCGGGCTGGCTTTCACCTGCATCAACCGCGGGGAGCCCGGCCACGTCCACCACCTCGACTATGGCGCCGTCACGCTCGGGCACCTCGAGGACGACGCCGCCGAGCTGGATGCGGCGGGGGCGCTCTGGACGGGGGCGCGCGTGGAGACATCGACTGCCCCCTCGTTGCTCGCGGCGCGCTGGCAGAAGCTGTGCTGGAACATCCCGTTCAACGGACTGGCCGTCACCGCCGGCGGCATCACCACCGACGTGATCCTCGCGTCGCCCGCCCTGCGCGCCGCGACCGAAGCGACGATGCGCGAGGTCGTCGCCGCCGGCAACGCCGACCTCGGGGCGCGGGGGCAGCAGGCGCGGCTCGATCCCGACTCCGTCGTCGCGGCGATGATGTCGGCCACCGACGCGATGGCCGCATACAGCCCGAGCACGATGATCGACTTCGTCGAGGGGCAGCCGATGGAGGTCGAGGCGATCTTCGGAGAGCCGTTGCGCCGAGCGCAGGCGCTCGGCGTGCCGGTGCCGCACATCGCGCTGCTCACCGCGCAGATGCGCGCCCTGGATGCTCGCCGTGGCGACTGACCAGCGGATCGTCCGCGTCGAGGCGCGCCCGCTGGACGCCCCGCTGCGCGCACCGTTCGTCATCGCCTCCACCCGCCTCGATGCGATGCGCAACGTCGCGATCCGCATCGAACTGGCGGACGGCAGCGTGGGCTGGGGTGAGGCCGCGACGCTCGCGCCGGTGACGGCAGAGGACCAGCCCGCGGCGCTCGCCGCGGACCTCGAAGGCGCGGACGCGGGGGCGTGGCGCGTTCTGGCGGCGAGGCTGCACCGCTGGCTGCCGGACTCGCCGGAGGTCCGGGCGGGCGTTGAGATGGCGGTGCTCGATGCGTTCACGCGTAGCCTCGGCGTGCCACTGTATCGCTTCCTCGGCGGCGCAGGCGACCGCCTGACGACCGACATCACCATCCCCATCTGCGAGCCGGTCGAGGCGGAGCGGCTGGCCGACCTCTACCGCGGCCGCGGCTTCCGCACCATCAAGACGAAGGTGGGGCTGGACCACGCGGCCGACATCGAGCGGCTCCGCGCGATCCGGGCCGGGCACCCGGGCTGCGCCCTGGTGCTCGACGCGAACGAGGGCTACACGGCCGAAGGGGCGCTGGCGCTGCTCCGCGAGTTGCGCGCCGCCGACATCGAGCCCGCGCTCCTCGAGCAGCCGGTGGCCCGTGAGGACTGGGACGGCCTCGGCCGCGTCGCACGCGAGGCGGCGGTGCCCGTGGCAGCGGATGAGTCGTGCCGGTCGCCCGAGGACGCCCGGCGCATCGCGCGCGACGGGCTGGCGCAGGTCCTGAACATCAAGATCGCTAAGAGCGGGGTCGTCGGGGCGCTCGCCATCGCCTCGATCGCGCGGGCGGCGGGGCTCGGGCTGATGATCGGGGGGATGGTGGAGACCCGCATCGGCATGGGGTTCGCCGCGCACCTGGCGGCCGGGCTCGGCGGCTTTGCGTGGGTCGACCTGGACACTCCGCTGCTCCTGGCGGACGACCCGGTGCACGGCGGCTACCGCGCGGAAGGCCCCGTCTACCACCTCGATGGCGTCGAGGCGGGACACGGGGCGTCGCTGGCCTGGTGACGTCACCGGCGCCCTACGAGGGGTCCTCCACACGGAAGCCGATGCCCAGCTTCACCTGGAACCACCCGACCTTGCTCGCGGCGTCCGCATCCACGGTCCCCCGGATCTCGCGCACCTCGAACCAGTCGAGGTTGCGCACGGTCTGCGCGGTGCGGTCGAGGGCGCGCGTGATGGCATCCTCGATGGAGGTCGTAGAGGAGCCAACGATCTCCTCGACCTTGTAGACGTGCTCCGTGGGCCTGTCCGTGGTCACCGTGATTCCCTTCTGCTGCGACACGCCGACCCGGTAGCACCGGGCTACCAGCGCAGGACGCCGATCACACCTTCGTGTTGTTCGAGGACGGGGTCGTGGCCGGTGAAGTAGACGTCCGGCGACGACTGTTCGAGCGCCTGCCAGAGCAGGTCCTCCACGGCCTTGCCGTCCACCGGTGACGCGTGTTGGCGCGCGTCCATGTGGTCACCAAAGTGGTCGACCGCGCTGTCGTGGATGATCAGCGTGCCCAGGAGACCCTGCTCCGAGGCGATCCGGTCGCCCTCGATGCCGGAGACGGCGCGCTCGCCGTACTCGCCGGAGAGCCACCGCACCGCCTCGCCGTCCGCGAGCGCGTACTGGTGCTCGATGGCCAGCTCGACAGCCATTTCGGTCAACTCGGTCCGGTCCTGCCCCACCCACATCGAGGGGTGCTCACGCGCCCGCTCGCGCACGTCTTCGCGCAACATGTTCAGCAGGTGGGAGCGCGCCTCCACCTCGCCGGAGACGATCATCAGGTCGTCCGGCTCCATGAACTCTTCCAGCTCATCGGCGGCAGTCTGCGCGAAGCGCCGCCGCGCCTCCTGGATCCGCCGGTCGATCGTGGAGTACGAGTGCCCACCGCCAACGCTATCGGAGCCGCCGACGGCGCCTTCGGCGCTGCCGCCGACCTTGCGCTCCTGCGCCGTGCGCCCGCGCGGGCTGCGCTTGTAGTGCGGGTCCTCATCGAGTTCGGCCGAGGCTTCCTCTACGCCGAACCGGATACGCACCACCTCCATCGTGTGCGAGTCCACGAGCACAACGCACACGGGACGGTCTTCGAGGAAATGGCGGCGCTCCAGCTCGAAGATCCCGGGACGGTCGCCCACCCTGAGACTGTTTCGGAACGGGCGCACGGCGCGCAGCTCGAAGTGGATGTCGTCGTGCTCGGCGCCTACGTAGTAGTAGCCGTGCGCGCCGTCTCGGATGGCCGCTTCCATCCCGGCCGCCACGGCATCCTCGGTCTCGCGGAACCACTTGAGGGTCTGCGCGTCCAGATCGGGCAGCAACTCTTCCGCGCCCCGGAGCGCGTCCTTCAGGACGGTGGGCGCCAGTGACACGCCCTGGGCATTGCGCCGCAGGTCCAGGCTGATCGTGAGGAGAGGCAGGTCCTTGAGCTCCAGCGCGCGCAGCCGTGTGCGAAGCGAATCGAGGGCGAGCGTCGTCATCGTGATCCGTCGCCTTCCCGGCAAGTGCCATCGTTGTGCGAGGCGCGGGCGTCGACGAGTCGCGGTCAGGTCAGCGTAGCACGGGGCATCAGGCTTCCTGAGCCCCGCGTCGTTGCAACGAGGTCACACCGGAATCCGAAGCGAAGGGGCCGGGTCCTCAGGGGGCGCTCAGGGCGGACAACCGCTCGCGCGACTGGTCCAACGGCTGCGCAGCCGCGTCCATGTCTGCCCATGGGTCCCGCTTGCGGGCGAGGCGCCGGGGCAGGTTCGCCGTGGTGTACCGCTGAGGTCCGATGTCCGCGCGGCCCGCCTCGGACCAATCGAGCGGAGTGGCGACCGGCGCGCCGGGGAGCGCGCGCACGGAGTAGGGGCAGACGGCCGTCGCGCCGTGCGTATTACGCCCCACGTCCAGGTACAACCGTCCCAGTCGCTTCGCCCGGCGCACCTCCGTGGTCAGCCGCTCCGGGTGACGCCCGGCCAGCACCTCCGCCGCATCGCGCGCAAAATCGCGCGCGGTATCGAAGTCCGCGCTGCCATCGAGTGGCACGACCACGTGCATGCCCTTCGAGCCGCTGGTCTGGACGAACGCCTCGAGAGACAGTTCGTGCAGCAGGGCGCGCACCGTGCGTGCCGCCCACTGCACCTCCCGCGGCTCACCATCGGCGGGCGGGTCAAGGTCGAAGATCAGCCGGTCGGGGTGTTCGGGCCGCTCGACGCGGCTGAGCATGACGTGGAAGACGACGGTCGCCTGGTCGACGAGGTAGAGCAGCGTCTCGATGTCGTCGCAGACGACGTAGGTCGTATCGCTGGTCTCTTTTGCGACGCGCACACGGCGCACCCAGGAGGGGAAGTGGTCGGAGGCGTTCTTCTGGTAGAACCCCCCGGCCTTGATGCCGTCCGGGAAGCGGTGCATCGTCAGCGGGCGCCCGGCGAGGTGCGGCAACATGACGGGCGCCACCTGCCGGTAGTAGTCGACGAGGCCGGCCTTCGTGATGCCGTCCGCCGGGAACAGCACCTTGTCCGGATTCCCCGGCCGGAACGTCGCGGCATCGATGCGGGCGCGCTCGGGCATCGGTCCCTCCGCCACCCCGCCCGACGTGGTGCTACGGGCGGATCTCAGCGCGAGTTGCGGACACGCTTCCAGACCAGGGCGCGCTGCCGGTCATCGGTCCACGAGGAGCGCACCTTCACGCCCACTTCCTTGGCCGCCTCGCGGAGCAGCCGCTTGACGGTCGCGGGCCGCTCGCTGGTGTCGAGTTCTATCATGCCCGCTTCGCTGTCCTGAATCACCTCGATGTAGGGCTTGCGTGCGATTGCTGCTGCGCGGCCCCTTCCGAGCACGACTTCGTTCGGGCTCAGCTTCGTGAACTTCGGCACGTCTGGTTCGTCCCTTCGCGCACGGCGGTCGCGCCCGCGATCCACTTCGATGGCCGCTGTGCTGCGCGGTAGTTTCGCCGAACGGAGCACCTTGCGCTACAGGGTTCGATGCACCAAACGGACTCCGCCTCGGGACTCGGATCGCGCGCCTACTCGGAGGGGCCGGGGTCATGCGTCCTCGGCGCGGAGGGCGGCCTCGATCGCACCCACCTCCGGCGGGAGCTGGCGGGCGTTTCCGTCCATCATCACCACCATGCCGGAGAGCGCGCGCGTCTCCGACACGCGCAACACGCCGTCCTGCCAGCTGAGGATGAGCGCGCCGACCTCGCCCTGATTCACCAGCTCGGCGACCGCCCTCGCGACCGAGTCGCGCGCGACGGAGCCCTCCAGCAGCACCTCCGGCATCGCGGTGATCTCGGCGTTGTCCTGCTGGTCGAGGTGGAGGCCGGCGGCCTCCAGCGCGAGCCGCGTCTCGATGTCGGACGAGCCGGCGTCCGGCAGCGGCGACGGGGAGACCTCGACGCCCACGCCGGCGAGGGCGCGCCGGGTGGCCTCCGCACTCCCCTCTTTCGCGACCCATGTGAAGCGGAACTGGTCGGACATGTTGCTCCCCCGTCTGCAAAAAGCGTAGCAGCAGAGGGCGAGGCCTCCTGCGGCCTCGCGAGTGGGATATCGGGAGCAAGAGACCATCACTCGATGGTCAGACGGTGCTACCAGGAGCCCCCGCCACCTCCGCCGCCACCTCCACCCGAGGAGCCGCCGCTGAAGCCACTACCGCCGGAGGAGGACGGACTGGAGGCGATGGTGCCGGCCGCGGTGACGGAGAAATCGCCCATGGAACTGGCGAAGGCGGCGGCCGTGAAGGGCCGGCTGGCGACGTACCAGCTCGACGTCTCGGTCGCGCGGTCGAGGCCCTCGAAGGCCTTCGCCCAGCGCTCGACAGCGCCGAAGACCACGGCGTAGGGGAGGTACTCCGAGAAAATCTGCTGCTCCTCCGCGAAGCGCGCCTGGTCGCGGTCGGCTTCCTCGATGAAGCGCTTGAAACCACGAGCGCGTCGGAGCGTGCTGGTCCCGGCCGCCGTGCGATGCGGCATCGCCCCGCTGAACACCAGCAACGCGAGCCCGGCGACCGCGATGGGGATCGACACGATGGCAAACGACGTCCACACCGCGAGGGCGACCGTGAGCGCGATGCCCACCACGAGGATGCCGATGCCGACCACCACCCAGAAGTTGCGCACCTGGTCCGGACGCCGGATGAACCACCCACGCTTCAGCGCGTCGTCGTAGAGGTCATCCTGCACCTCTTTCAGATGCGAGACGAACTTGTCCTTGAGGTCTGACAGCAGCACCTCGCCACCATCCTCGAAGAGCGCCACGTGGAGCGTGCGTTCGTACGCCAGCAGGTCCTCGGGCTCCCGAAGCTTCAGCAGCCGCCAGTCCTCCTTGCCGAACCAGCCTTCCTTCGGCACTTCCTCGATGCGCAGGTAGCCGCGGACGGCGAGGTCCACGATCGTCGCGGTCACATCCAGCGGGTTGGCCACCTCGTCCAGCAGCGTGCCGATCTGGCCCGGGCGCAGGGCGTCCGGCGGCAGGTACTCGACGGGGGTCGTCACATCCTCGAAGAGCCCCACGCGCTGCTCGGTGCCATCGGTCGAGCCGAAGACCGCGTCCACCGCCCCGCCGGTGTAGCGCCGGTCGCGCCCGCGCCTCCAGACGACGCGGCCGACCGCACCCAACGCCACGCCCGCCACGGCGAGGAAGCCGCCGATGGTCACCGGATTCAGGGAGAAGGCGCGTCGGAACGACCAACGCTCATCGAGGATCGGCTGGGGCTCCGGCACGGCGCCCTTCGGGATGGCGACCACGACCGTGAGGCCACCGAACGCCCCGAGCCCTGCCTGGGCGAAGGTCACCGCCTCACCATCCACCTCGGCGGAGTCGCAGGGGAGGCTCGAACCCTCCGGCCCGGCGAAGCACGCCACGTCCGTGACGGCGGCGGGCATCACCACCCGTGCCGTCACGGCATCGATGGGGACGGGCCACTCGAGGCCGATGGCGTCCCAGTACAGCTCATCGTGCGACTCGAACCCGTTCAGGGCGCCCCGCACGCGATAGCTGATCACGTACGTGTGGCGACCGGTGATTTCGCGGTCGGCATCCCCGATGCGAATGCGTTTGAGGCCACCACCGACGTCCTCGATATGGACATCGGCGGGGGTCCCCTCGGAGGCGGTAACGCGGACATCGTCCAGCGGATAGACGCGGTCGTACGTGTCGCCGTAGTGAAAGCGGACGGGGATGTCGCGGAAGATGCCGTGACGCGAGGCGGCGCCGAAGTCGTACTCGATCGTCTCTTCGACCAGGAGGTCGCCGTCCGCCTCGACCGTCAACGCGACATCCATGCTGCGGATGCGCTCGCCGGCTGACTGCGCTGAGCTCGAGGCCGGCGCGAAGAGCGGTATCGATGCAGCAAGGGCCACGGCGACGACAGCCAGCAAGGCGAGGACGAGGCGACGCGCGCGGGTGGTCATCGACCGGTCCTTGCTCTGCCCCGCGTCGCCGCGGTCTCGTGCCTCCGGCACGACTCGCCCTCGATGATGGCGCGCCTGCCGGGCCTGCGCCACTGAATCGCGCGTCACCTCTAGATTTGGTGGGGAACCATCCGCGTTCCGCCGACGTTCTAACAGATAGGACGGTTTCCACGGCCGATCGCTACGGCCCCATGCCAGGACTGGCACCATGCTCCCGGACCCGCGCCCGTGTCCCGGCTAGTGCGCCGCCGATTCCCCGGGGGCCGCTCGGTCATCGATGCCGCGTCCGCGCTGTCCGGCGTGCTGCTGGCGCTCGTCGCGTATGCCTACGTCGTCCCCCTCGAACCGCTGGAGGCGCGCGGCGCGACGCCCGGCACCGTGGTGCTCGACGCGCAGGGAGGCGTGCTGGAGCGCGACCGCCGCGAGGGGTTGCGCATCCCCGTCACCCTCGATGAGGTCGCGCCCATCATGGTCCAGGCCACGCTGGCCGCCGAGGACCAGCGCTTCAGGTCACACCCCGGCGTCGACCCGCTGGCCATGGCGCGGGCCGCAAGCGAGGTCCGCTCGAGTCCCTCGGGCGCCTCGACCATCACGCAGCAGCTTGCGCGCCGCCTCTACCTCGAGGACGCGGACCTCCCGCTGCCGCTGCGCAAGGCCCGCGAGGCGCTGACGGCGCTCCAGCTGGAAGCGCGCTACTCGAAGGAAGAGCTGCTCACCGCCTACCTGAACGATGTCTACTACGGCCGCGGCGCGTACGGCATCGAGGCGGCGGCGCGGGTCTACTTCGGTGTGAGCGCGCGTCACTTGACCACGGAGCAGGCGGCGCTCCTCGCCGGCCTGCCGCAGCTGCCGGCCGCGTACGAGCCGGCGGACCACCCCGGACCCGCACGCGAGCGACGCGCCTATGTGCTCGGGAGGCTGCGGACCCTCGGCGTGGTCGACGCGGCCGAGGCCGAACGCGCGGACGCGGCCCCGCTCGCGCTGGCGCCGCTGCAGCCCGAGCCCCTTGCGCCGCACTTCGCGGGTTACGTGTTCGACGAGCTGGCGCGGCTGCGGCCGGACCTGGCCAGCCTCGACGGCCTGGTGATCGAGACGACGCTCGACCCGCACCTCCAGCGGCAGGCCGCGCGGTCGGTCGACGTGCGACTCGCGCAGTTGGAGGAGCACCGGGCTGGAAGCGCGGCGGTGGTCGTCGTCGATCCGGTCAGCGGCGCGGTGCTCACGATGGTCGGCGGGCGCGATTTTGAGTCGGCGGACGGCGGCCGCGTGAACATGGCGCTGGCGCTGAGGCAGCCCGGCTCCGCGCTGAAGCCCCTCCTCTACGCCGCCGCCCTGGAGCGCGGCTACACCCCGGCGACCACCCTGCTCGATGTCCCCACAACCATCGAGACGCCGTCGGGGCCGTACACGCCGCACAACTACGACCTCACGTTCCACGGCCCGGTGCCGTTGCGGGTCGCGCTCGCCTCGTCGCTGAACGTCCCCGCCGTGCGCACCGTCGAGGCGATCGGTGTGGAGGCGCTGCTGGACATGGCGCAGCGCGTCGGCATCGAAAGCCTGGAGGCGGCTGAGGCGTACGGTGCGGCGCTCACGCTGGGCGCCGGCGAGGTGCCGCTGCTGGACCTCACGGCCGCGTACGCGACGCTGGCCGCCGAGGGCCAACGAGTCGAGCCGTACGTGATCGAGCGCGTACGTGACGCCTCGGGTCGGGTGCTCTACTAGCACCAGGCGGCCGAACCGCTGCGTGCGCTGTCCGCTGAGCACGCGTACCTGGTGACCGACATGCTGAGCGACCCCGTCGCGCGGCAGGTGGGCTTCGGCTACGGCGCCGCGCTGCGGACGACGGCGGGCGCGGCCGTCAAGACCGGCACCAGCAGTGCCTTTCGTGACAACTGGACGCTGGGCTATACGCGCGACCGCGCGGTCGGCGTGTGGGTGGGCAACGTGGACGGCCGCCCCATGGTCGACGTGTCCGGCGTGGACGGTGCGGCGCCGATCTGGCGCGACGTCATGGAGGCAGCCACCGAGGGCACCCCACATCGCCCGTTCGCGCCGCCTGATGGCCTCGTCCGCGCCACCGTCTGCACACCCACCGGCGAGCAGCCCGGCGCCTCGTGTCCGTCGCCCGTCCAGGAATGGTTCGTCGCGGGCACCGAACCGGAGGCGACCGAGCAGTACTACGTCGCGACGGAAGGCGGCCTGCTCGCGGCACGCGCCGCCAGCGAGGCGCAGGCGTGGGGGCTCGATGCCGGCCTCCGCCTGGCGCCCGGGGGCAGCGACCAGGCGGTACACGTGACCAGCCCGGCTCCGGCGAGCGTGCTCTACGTCGCGCCCGAGCTGCGCGTGCAGCAGGTGCTGCTGCGCGCCTCGGTGCCGGCCGGTGCGGTGCGCGTGGAGTTCCGGCTGGACGGGCGGCCCATCGGCACCGTCGAAGGGGCCGACGCGCGCCTCGCGTGGGGCCTCGAGCCGGGCGCGCACCACCTCGAAGTCATCGCCACATTACCGGACGGCAGCACCGTCCATGGGTCCACAGAGTTCGAAGTCATGGAGTCGCGCGGTGGCTGACGATACGCAATCCGAGCAAGCAACGCCGCAAGAATCGCACGGTGAGGAGGCGGGCGCCGGCCTCGGCCTCGCCGGGCGCTCGATGCGCTGGGCGCGCGCGCACTGGCGGCCGCTGGCAGGCGCCGGCGGCCTGCTGGCGATGCTGCTGGTGGTGGGCGCGGGCATCTGGGTGCAGTCGCGTGGCGACGACACGCCGCCGCTCCAGGCGGAGGCGGTCGTCATCTCGCCGGAGGGCACGGAGGTGCCCCGACTCTCGCCCCTCACCGTCAGCTTCGCCGCCATGCCCGAGCAGCGCGACGGTAGCCGCTTGATTGCGCTCGAGCCGGCGGTGCCCGGTGCCTACGCCTGGGTGGACGACCACACGCTGCTCTTCCAGCCGGAATTTCCCGGCTGGCAGCGCGGTGAGGCCTACACCGTCCGCGTCGACGGCGCCCAGGCCGGGCTGGACGCCGACGTGACCCGCACCTTCGAGGTGGAGGGCAAGCTCACGGTGCAGTCCGTCATCCCGGCGGCCGGCGACACGAACGTCCCCGGCGAGGCACAGTTGCTGGTGCAGTTCTCGCGGAGCGTGGCACCGCTCACCGTGCTCGACGCGCAGGACACCAGCCCGGTCGTCGAGTTCGACCCGCCGTTGCCCGGCGCCGGCGAGTGGCTGAACACCTCATTGTACCGCTTCATCCCGGACGAGATTGCGCCCAGCACGACCTACCGGCTCCGCATCCCGGCCGGCCTCACCTCGGCCACGGACGGCGTGCTGGAGGCCGACCACGAGTGGTCCTTCACCACCTACGGCCCCGCGCTGTCCTCCAGTGACCCGGCTGACGGCACCAAATTCGTCGGGCGCAACCGCCCGGTCGTCCTCACGTTCAACCAGCCGATGGACCGCGCCTCGGTGGAGGCGGGCATCGAGGTGGCTGGGCCGGACGGGCTCGTGACCGGCGGGTTCACGTGGAGCGAGGGCGACGCGGTCGCCACCTTCGTCCCGTCGCAGCCGCTTGAGTTGAGCAGCAGCTACGAGGTGGTCATACCGGCGGGCCTGCGGGGCGCTGCCGGCGGCACGACCGAGGAGGAGCGCCGGCTCGAGTTCACGACGTCGGACATGCCTGAGATCGTGCGGAGCTCCCCGAGGGACGGCGACCAGCGGGCGGGGCGCTACGGCGTGCAGATCGCGTTCAACAACCCGATTGACGTCGAGAGCCTGGAGGACCGGCTCACCATCAGCGGCATCGCCCCCGAGGAGATGCGCTTCGAGAGCTACGACGACCTGGAGGTGTACGTGCAGGTCGGCTTCGAGCCGTCGACGACGTACACGGTGACGATCGCGGACGGCGTGACCGACCGCGACGGTCTGCCGCTGGGGCCCCAGGTCTTCACGTTCACTACCGGCGAGTTAGAGCCCTCGATCAGCTTCGCCGTGCCTTCGCAGGTCTCGACGTACTCCGCGTCGGCCGAGCAGGTGCTGTACTTCCACGCCACCAACCTGGATGCGGCGTCGTTTGCACTGTACCGGCTGACGGACGCCGAGGCGGGACGCATCCTTCGCGATGGCTACATCACCCCGAGCCCGAGCACCCGCCCGTGGCGTCCTTCAAGCGACCCGATCCGCGAGTGGACGCTACCCATCGACGCGGAACCGAACACGGTCGCGCTCGCGTCGACCGTGTTCGCGGAGGGCGGCGGGTCCCTGCCGAAGGGCGACTACTACGTGCTGAGCGACAGCGGCGCCTGGGGCTCTCAGCTCGCATTCAGCGTGGTCGACACCGCGGTCGTGACGAAGTTGTCGCAGGACGAGTTGCTGGTATGGGCGCTCGACTACGACACGGGCGAGCCGCTGGCCAGCGTGAACATCCGCGCGGAGGGCTTCGGCCTGAGCACCGCGAACGCCACTACTGACGCCGAGGGCCTCGCGAGTTTCGGCGTGCCGAGCCCGATCAACTTCCAGGGACAGGAGCGCGAGTACCTGGTGCGGGTCGACGACGGCGACCGTCGCGGCCTGGGCTCAACGCGCTGGGTCCAGGGTGCGGAGCCGTGGCAACTCGGCCTGCCAATCGAGTACCCACGCGAGTTCGTCGGCCACCTCTACACGGACCGGCCGGGCGAGACGGTGGAGTTCAAGGGCGTGATCCGCGAGGACGATGACGCCACCTATCACCTCCCCGAGCCGGGAGAACGCTTCGACCTCGTGATCCGCGACCCGCAGTACGAGGAGCTGTCGCAGCAGCAGGTGACGCCGAACGACTACGGCACGGTGGCCGTGAGCTTCGCGCTGCCCGAGGGCGCCTCGACCGGCGGCTACGTGGTCGAGCTGGGGCGGCCGGGTCTCGGCGGGAACTACGACTACATCGCGGGCACGCGCTTCACCGTCGCCGAGTTCCGCGTGCCCGAGTTCGAGGTCACGGCCGCGGCCGACCGCGCACACTACCTCGACGGCGAGACCATCAAGGGCAGCGCGATCGCCGAGTTCTACTTCGGTGGCCCCGTCGCCGGCGCGGAGGTGGAGTGGAGCGTGCTCGCCTCGCCGGCGTCGATCGCGGTGCCGGGCTTCGAGCACTACTCGTTCGCGGACTACGACTTCTACCAGCAGGCAGAGCTGTCGGAGCCGTTGCGCGCGGAGGGCACGACCGAGACCGGCGAGGACGGCGTCGCACGCTTCGATGTCGCCGCCGCGCTGAAGGCCGACGAGGGCACCCAGCGCTTCGAGCTGAGCACCACGGTCATGGACGAGAACGCCCAGGCCGTCGCGTCCAGCACCGCGGTCACCGTCCACCCCGCGGACTACTACGCCGGCATCGCGCCAGCGGAGTACCTGGCGCGCACCGGCGCGGCGGCGACGCTCAACCTCGTGACCGTGGACACCGAGGGCAACCTGCTCCCGGGCCGCGAGGTGGTCGTGCGGGTGTACGAGCGCGAATGGATCACCACCAAAGAGGAAACGTCGGGCGGAGCGCGGCGCTATCGCAGCGAGCCGCGCGACACGCTGGTCGACACGCTCAGCGCGACGACAGGCGACGACGCGGAGGCGTCCGTCGAGTACACACCGACCGGCCCCGGCACGCTTCGGCTGGTCGCCGAGGCGACGGACGCGGACGGTCGCGTCGCGCGCTCTGCCACGTACCTCTGGGTCGCCGGCGAGGGATTCGCCAGCTGGCGCGTGCGTAACGACGACGTGATCGAACTGGTCGCCGACCGCGACCAGTACCAGGTGGGCGACACGGCCGAGGTGCTGGTGCCGACCTCGTTCGAGGGCGCCACCGGCCTCGTGACCATCGAGCGCGGCAAGGTGCTCTCGCGCACCACGCTGGTGTTCGAGACGACGAGCGAGACGCTGCGCATCCCCATCGAGGAGGCGCACGTCCCGAACGCGTTCGTCAGCGTCGTCCTCTACCGCCCGCCCACCGAGGCGGACCCGCTGCCGCGCTACCACGTCGGTTACGTGGAGCTGCCGGTCTCCACCGAGACGCGCGAGCTGGACGTGAGCCTCACGACGAGCGTGGAGCAGGCGGAGCCGGGCGAGACGGTCACCTACGAGGTCCAGGTGACCGACTCCGAGGGACAGGGCACGCAGGCCGAGCTGTCGCTGGCGGTCGTCGACCAGGCCGTGCTCTCACTCGCCGACGAGGTCGGCCCGGACGGCCTCGGCGCGTTCTGGTACCAGCGTGGGCTCGGGGTCGTCACGGCCTCTTCGCTGGCGGTCTCGGTAGACCGGGCCAACGACGTGATTTCCGAGCCCGAGCAGGGCGGCAAGGGCGGCGGCGGCGAAGACGCGCTGCGGCAGGAGTTCCGCCACACCGCGCACTGGGCGGCGCAGGTGGAGACCGACGCCGAGGGCCGCGCGAGCATCGATGTCGCGCTGCCGGACAACCTCACGACGTGGCGCGCGCAGGCCAGGGCGGTCAGCGGCGACACGATGGTGGGCGAAGCCACCAGCGAGCTGCTGGTCACGAAGCCGCTGCTGCTTCGTCCGGCGCTCCCGCGCTTCCTGCGTGTGGGCGACGAGACCGTGCTGCGCGTACTGCTGCGCAACGGCACGAATGTCGAGCATGACGTCGCCGTCAGCATCGACGCGCAAGGGCTGGAGGTGTCCGGGCAACCGACCCAGACGAAGAGCGTGGCGCCGGGCGAGTCTGAGTTCTTCGAGTGGCCGGCCTCCGCATCGGCCGCGGGGACGGCGCAGCTCACGTTCAACGCGGACACCGGCCTGCTCAAGGACGCGGTGCGCCTGGAACTGCCGGTCCACCTGGACGTGACGCCGGAGACGACGGCGACGGGTGGCACGGTCACGGACGAGGCAAAGTCGGAGGCGGTGTACCTGCCAGACTTCGCGCTGACCGAGGGCGGCCAGCTGGAGGTGAGCGTCCAGGGGTCGCTGGTCGGCGTGCTGGACCGCGAGCTGGCCGCGTACTACCCGGTCACGCCGTGGGACACGATCGACCACATCGCCAGCCGCCTCATGGCCACGATCGCGGTGCGGCAGTCCACCGACTCGGAATGGAGCGCGGACAGCGTGGTCCGGGGGGATGTCGCCCGCCTCGTCTCCGCACAACGCGGGGACGGCGGCTGGGGCTGGTGCAGCCGGTGCGAGACGGACATCGACATGACCGGCTGGGTGCTCGTCGCGCTGGGTGAGGCGCGCGCGGCGGGTGTGGAGGTCGATGCGAACGTGGTCAGCCGGGCACGCGGCCTGGTGACGGCGCACATCAACCGCCGCACGGACGTCGAACGCCCGGCGGACCCGAACCAGCACGCGTTCCTGCTCTACGCCGCCGAGCTCGCCTCTCGCGAGACCGGTGGCGACAGCGGCGCAACCGAGATCGGGTTCGGGCGCACCTCGGAGACCCTCGCAGGGATGATGCGTTCGATGGTCGCGCAGCGGCGCGACGAGCTGACGAACTGGGGACGCGCGTACCTGCTGCTGGGCCTGCGGGGCGCCGACGGCGACGCCTCGGAAGAGGAGATCCGGGTCCTCCTCAACGACCTGGCGGCGGCCACGATCCCGAGCGCCAACGGCAACCACTGGGAGGACGAGCAGCCGGACCGGCGCCCGTGGGGGCGCGGGCTACACACCAACCTGCGCACCACCGCACTGGTGCTGGAGGCGATCGCCGCCGCCGACCCTGAGCACCCACTGATCGAAGAGACCGCGCGGTGGCTCGTCTCCGCCCGCACCGCCGAGGACTGGGAGACCCACGTCGAGCGGGCCCAGGCGGTCCGCGCGCTGGGGGCCTACGCCGAGGGGACCGGCGAGCTGTCGGCGGAGTACGACTACCTGGTACGCCTCGACGACACGGCGCTGCTGGAGGGGCACGTGTCCGGCGGCTCGGTGTCCGCGGAGCGAGAAGACATCCCGCTGTCGGAACTGACGCCTGTCGGCATCTCCCGCCTCGCCTTCTCGCGCCAGGCGACAGGCACGGGCCGGCTCTACTACGGCCTCAACCTGCGCTACCTCACGCCGGCCACCGAAGTTGAGGCGCTCAACCGCGGCTTCGCCCTCTCCCACGCCTACACGGCGTTGGATGCGCCAGACGTACGCGTGGAGTCGGCCGGCCTGGGCGACATCGTGCGGGTGACGCTCACGGTCGTGGCCCCGGCCGACCGCAAGTTCGCGGTGATCGAGGACTTCCTGCCGGCGGGCCTGGAGCCGATCGACCCGCAGCTGGCGATCGTGTCGCCAGACCTGCGCCGCCAGCTGGAGGAGGAGCGCCAGGAGGCGTTGCTGGGCGACGACGCGCCTGAGTACTTCGCTCCGTGGTACGCGTGGTACCTCAACCCGTGGGACCAGGTGGACGTGCGGGACGACCGTCTGACCCTGTTCGCGGACGACCTGCCGAAGGGGGTGCACGAGTACGTCTACTTCGCGCGCGCGACCACGCCGGGCGACTACTTCGTGGCCCCGGCCCATGCTCAGGAAAGCTACTTCCCGGAGGTCTTCGGACGCAGCGACAGCGGACGGTTCACGGTGAGGTAGTGACACACGGCCATCGAGGGTCGCACAGCGGCCCCATGGCCGTGTCTAGCTGAGCCAGCCCGTCACGCCGGTGAAGGCGAAGTCGGGGACCTCCACGCTGCGTTCGCCATCCAGCTCGGTCGCCGGTTCGGCGCACGCGCCCTGCGCCGTGACGCGATACACGCGCCCCAGGGGATCCTCGCTCAGGGGCGCCTGCTCCGTGATGTCGATCGAGCACCCGCCGACGGGCGTGACGAAGAGCACCGACTCCCCATCGATGACGGTGGCGACCGTGAGCCGCACGGGGAAGCCCTCGCCGGTGCCCCCCTCGGCGGCCCCGCCGATGCTGAAGAGCACGTCCAGCCGCTCCCCGCCGGGCTCCGTGCGCCCGAAGCTCTGCTGCCACCCCTCGACGCCCACGATGCCGGCGCCGCTGCAATTCGTGCCGGTGTTGCCCCAGTCCAGTTCGCGCTCGACCGCGCCTCGTAGCGTCGCGCGGAAGAAGCCGTCCCCCGCCGAGATGCACACGCGCGCCGCAGGGTCGATCAGGTCCGGCCGGACCACCTCGGGGGTCGGGGTCAACGACGGGACCGGCGTCGAGGTCCGGTCGATGGCGGTCGGGGTGCGCGTGGGCGCCGGTGTGGCGGTCGCCGGTGCGCCGGCGCGCGGCGTCGCCGTCGCGGTGGCGGTGGGCGTCGGCTCGGGCGTGGGGTCGGGCGCTTGAGGGTCGTCGCAGGCGACCGCGAGGAGCAGGACGAGGGAGACCGCGAGGGCCGGTCCGCGGGTCATGAGAAGCTCCGCAGGATATGCGCGGGAGGGCGACGGCATGCATCATCGTACGGGCGCCCGGCCATGCAAGCACGCCGATACGCTGACAAACGCCGCTATCGTCTGACAAGTCCCACCGCGCCGCGGATCGCCCGGCGCGACTACCGGACGCCGGAGGACTCGAGGGCGCCGCGGACCACGCACGCGCTAGCATCGGCGAGGTGCGGTTAGGCCGAGGAGGTCGCGGTGCGGTACGTGGTGTACGGGGCGGGCGGGATCGGCGGCGGCATAGGGGCCGAGCTGCAGCGGCACGGCTACGAGGTCGTGCTGATCGCGCGCGGCGATCACCTCGAGCGGATGCGCCGGCAGGGCCTCACGCTGCGCACGCCGGCCGGCAGTGAGACCCTCCCGGTCCACGCGGTGGGGCACCCCTCCGAGATCGAGTTCCGCGATGACGACGTCGTCATCCTCGCGATGAAGTCACAGGACACGGAGGCGGCGCTGGAGGACCTCTACGCGACGGCCGGACCGAGCGTGCCGGTGCTGTGCGCGCAGAACGGCGTAGAGAACGAACGGCGCGCGGCGCGGCGCTTCGAGCGCGTGTACGGCACGCTGGTGTTCATGCCGGCGACCTACCTGGAGCCCGGCGTCGTGCTGGTGCATTGCGACCCGCTGCGCGGTGTGCTCGACAGCGGCCGCTACCCACACGGCACCGATGCGCTGCTCGAGACCGTATGCGCCGACCTGGAGGCAAGCGGCTTCAGCGCCCGGCCGGACCCGGCGATCATGCGGCTCAAGTATCGGAAGTTGCTGGGCAACCTGGGCAACGCCGTCCAGGCAGTCTGCGGGCTGGACGCGCCGGTCGGCGACCTGTTGCGGGCGCTGCGCGCCGAGGCGCACGCCTGTTACGAAGCCGCCGACATCGACTGCGCCACCGCGGAGGAACTGGACACGCGTGTCTCGATCCTCCGCGAGACTAAGATCGAGGGCGAAGCGCGAGCCGGCAGCTCGACCTGGCAGAGTGTGACGCGAGGCCAGGGCACGGTGGAGACGGACTACCTGAACGGCGAGGTCGTCTTGCTGGGCGCGCTGCACGGCGTCGCCACGCCCGCCAACCGCATCCTGCAGCAACTCGCGGAGCAAGGGGCGCGCGAGGGGCTGCAACCCGGTTGGATGACCCCCGATGAGATCCTGGACCGCGCCAGCCCGGGCGCCGGCGCACCGCCGGCTGGTGGAGACGGCGCCGGCGGATAGTCCCCGGCAACACGCTTGTGCCGTGGCCGTCACCGGGCCGCCCTGCTAGCATCCGTCCTGCAGGAGGTGCCCCATGGGCTGCCCGATCCACATCTGGGCCCCGATGCTCGCCGGCCTCGTCCCGATCGCGCGCGTCGCGAAGGACCGTCTGCACTCGGTGCGCTACCGCCGCGCCGAGCCGGAGTCTCCGCGTGAGATGAAGCGCTGGGCGCCGATCCAGCCGACCGCTGCCCGCGAACCGCACGAGTAGCCCCGCGCCCTCGAGGCTCCGCCCTCGGCAATCGCTCGTCGCCCGGCCTTGACCTTCCACCTACATTGTTAAGGAGGTTAAGAGGTCGTTCCCGCGCGCAGGCCGCCCCCCGAGGTCACCCCGAGGAGCACCCGCCATGCCCGCGGTTACACACACCTCGACCGCTCCGCGCCTGCTGGGCGTGTTCACCCAACGGCCGGACATCGCGCGCCGGCTCGAAGAGCAACTGCGACCGGGGCGGGATCAGGCAGCGGGAGAGACGTGGCTCTCCGCCGAATCGCCGGCGGGCTTCGTCATGGTGTCCGCGAGAGGCACCTCCCGCGTCCCCGCCACCTCCGCGCGCAGTGCCGACGGTAGCTTCGCCGTCGTCGATGGCGAGTTCTACTGGGACGAGCCGGTCCAGAACGACACGGAGGCGGTGCTGGAGCGGTACGAGTGTGGCGGAATCGGGGCGCTGAACACGCTCAGCGGCCTCGCCACATTGACCCTGTGGGACGCACGGCGGCAGCGCCTGCTCCTCATGCGGGACCCGGACGGCATGGCCCCCTGCTTCTACGCGCAGCGGGACGGCGCGCTGTACTGGTCGAGCGACCTCCAGACGCTCTTGCCGTACGGGACCGACCGGACCGTCGACCTCGATGCGCTGGAGTTGCTCCTTGCCTCTGGCTTCATCGCTTCGCCCCGCACGCTCGTCTCCGGGATCCGACGACTCGCCGCCGGTGAGGTGATGCTGGTGGAAGACCCGGCCACACCGCGGCAGGTGCGCGGCCTGCGCTACTCCGGACAGCCCAAGCAGCGAGTGTCGAAGGAGGACCGCGCCACCGAGTTCGGCGCGCGGCTGGAGTCTTCGATCCGCCGTCGCTACGACGGCCGCTCCGCAGCCGTGTTGCTCTCCGGCGGAGTCGATTCCACGTTGCTGCTCGGCCTGCTCTCGCGCGGCCTGGGCGTATGCGTGCCGGCCTACACCTTCCGCTACGAAGACTACGAGGGGTGGAAGAACGAAGGCCCGGAGGCAAAGCGGGCGGCGGACCACTTCGGGGTGCCGCACTTCGAGGTAAGCGTCGGCCCGCGGGACGTGGCCGAGCGGTTGCCCTCGATGGTCGAGCAGTACGGCGAACCGTTCACGTTCGGCGTGCACAGCTTCAAGCTGGAGCCTCTGGCGCAGGCCGGCATCGAGGTCGTCTTCTCCGGCCAGGGCTCCGGCTGGTACGAGTTTCGCCGGGACGCCCTGGCGATGCAGTACGCCCGTTTGCCGTCCCCGGCGCGCCGTCTCCTCCGGATGGCGCCGGGATTGCTCCGGCGTCCGCTGCCGGACCTCGCGACGCGCCTCGGGCGCGTCGTGCGCGAGCGGACCCTCGAAGAGCGCGCCTACCCCGAGATGATCGCGTCACCCGAGGTGCGCGCTGCGCTGGTCAGTGCGCGGGGCGCGGCCGGACGGCGGCGCAACGCGCTCGAGTTGCACGGCCGGTCCCTGGCCGAGTACCGGGGCGAGTCGATGCGCGACCAGATCCTGCTGGCGCATCAGCAGCTGCACTCCGTCGACCACAGCATGTTCTGGAACTACCGCTGGTCGCGTGCGCATGACATGACCATGCGGGCGCCGTATCGCGACCGCGACTTGATGGACTTCGTGTTTCACCTGCACCGCCCAGAGCCCGGGAAACGGCATCAGCGACGCTTTGCGGAGACGCTCATGCCTCGCGACCTGGCGTACGCACCGAAGCTGCACCAGCACGCACCGATCATCGAATGGCTGCGCGACGGGCCGTTGTACGCGTTCGTGCGCGACGAGTTGAGCGAAGCGCGGCTACTCGAGAGCGGGCTGTTCGAGCCGGCGGTCGTCCACCGGCTGCTGGACGACCATCGAGCCGGGTTCGCGGACCACGCGTGGGCCATCTGGGCCGTGCTGACGACGGTCATCTGGCAGGAGCGCGTGCTGGGTGCGGCCCGGCCGCGGGAGGCCCTCGCCTACTGAGCAGCGTGCCCCCGATGGTACGGTGAGGTGAGGACGGCGGGACCCACTGTCGCCCCCGCCGGCCGGACAATCGAGGGCAATGCGATGACGGATGACACGGCGCGCGTCAACAGGCAAAACCGGCTTGCCGGTGAGACCAGCCCGTATCTCCTTCAGCACGCGGGCAACCCCGTCGACTGGTACCCCTGGGGCGACGAAGCCTTCGCGCGAGCGCGGGCTGAGGAGAAGCCGGTGCTGCTGTCGGTCGGCTACTCCTCGTGCCACTGGTGCCACGTCATGGCGCACGAGTCTTTCGAGGACGACTCGATCGCGGCGCTGATGAACGAGCACTTCGTGAACATCAAGGTGGATCGCGAGGAGCGCCCGGACGTCGACTCCGTGTTCATGACGTTCACCCAGGCGATGACGGGCCAGGGCGGCTGGCCCATGACCGTGTTCCTGACGCCACAGGGGGAGCCGTTCTACGCCGGCACCTACTTCCCGCCGGAAGACCAGTACGGCCGGCCGGGGTTCCCTCGGCTGTTGCAGGCGATCAGCACGGCTTGGGAGCAGGACCGCGAGAAGGTCACCCGCTCCGCGGAGGAGATCACCGGCAAGGTGCGGGCGGCGACGGAGCACGTAGCGCGGAGCGGCGGCGGGCCGCTGACACCGGCGCTCGCCGGGCAGGCGGTGCAACGGCTCCGCAGCGCCTTCGATGAGACGTGGGGTGGCTTCGGCCAGGCGCCGAAGTTCCCGAGCCCCGGAAACCTCGAGTTTCTGCTCGCGCACCACGCACGCGCCGGCGAGGACGGCCCCACGCCGAGCGCCCTGGACATGGTGTTACGGACGCTGCACCGCATGGCCGAGGGCGGCATGTACGACCATCTCGGTGGTGGCTTCTCGCGCTACAGCGTCGACGCTCGATGGCTGGTGCCGCATTTCGAGAAGATGCTCTACGACAACGCGCAGCTGGTGTGCCTGTACCTGCACGCGCTCCAGGTCACGGGCCAGCCGGCCTTCGAGCGTGTCGTCCGCGAAACGCTGCGCTACCTGGTGCGCGAGATGCTCGATGAGGAGGGCGGCTTCTACAGCGCGCAGGACGCGGACAGCGAGGGCATCGAGGGCAAGTACTTCGTCTGGACACCCGATGAGGTGACTGAGGTGCTCGGCGAGGACGCACCGCTGTTCAACGCGGTGTTCGGCGTCAGTCCGGAGGGCAACTTCGAGGACCCGCATCACCCCGAGTTCGGGCGCCGCAACGTGCTCAGCCGCCCTCGGCTGCTCCTCGACGTCGCCGCCGAGTTCGGCATGGCGCCAGGAGACCTCGAGACCGGGGTCGACGAGATGCGGACTCGGATGCTCGAGGCGCGTGAGCAGCGCGTGCGCCCGGGCCTCGACGACAAGGTGCTGACCTCGTGGAACGGCCTCGCGCTCGCGGCCTTCGCGGAGGCCGGGCGGATCCTCGGTGACGACGAGTCGCTGGCCGTGGCGTTGCGCAACGCACGCTTCGTGCGGGAGCGCCTGTGGCAAGACGGCCGCCTGCTCCACACGTACAAACAGGGCGTGGCCCGGATCGATGGCCTGCTGGAGGACTACGCCTACTACGGCCTGGGGCTCATCGAGCTGTACCGCGCCACGGGCGACCTGGACCATCTGCGCTGGGCCGCCGAGCTGCTGGAGGCGGCGGTCGCTCGCTTCCACGACGATGAGGGAGGCGGGTTCTTCGAGACGCCATCCGACGGGGAGGCGCTGCTGGTCCGCCAGAAGCCGTTCTTCGACGCGGCGACGCCGAGTGGCAACGGCGCGATGGCGCTGCTCGCCATCTGGCTCGGGCGCTACTTCGGCCGGCCCGAGTGGGAGGCGCTGGGCGAAGAAGTGGTCGGCCAGGTGCAGGCACAGCTGGTACAGGCGGCCAGCGGCTTCGGCAGTGTGCTGCGGGCGCTCGAACTGCTGCTCGCACCGCGTCGCGAGCTCGCGATCGTCGGCGAGCGAGGCGCGCGCGCACCCTTCGAGCGCGTGGCCGCGAGGCACTTCCTGCCGGCCACCTTGCTGGCCCCGGCGGAAGCTGGCGACGCGCTGCCCGTGCTGGAGGGCCGCGGCGAGGCCGCTGGCGCGCTGGCGTACCTGTGCGAGGATATGGCCTGCGAGTTGCCGGCACGGACGCCGGAGGAGCTAGCGGCGCAACTGGGCGCCTGACACTCTCGCTCGCCACGGTATCGAGGCCCGGAGATCGACCCGACCATCGCCGGGCCCGCGCCCGCTCGCCGACCCTGGTCCGCCTTTGAGTACCGGGACTACCGGCTGCTGTGGCTTGCCGGGCTCGCAGCCTACCTCACCATCCAGTTGCGGCTGCTGGTCACCGGCGTGTGGCTGTACGAGGAGACTGGCTCCGCCGTGCAGCTGGGGCTGCTCGGCGGTGTGCAACTCGTCGTCCAGCTGCCCGCGCTGCTCTACGGCGGGACGCTCGCCGATGACGTGGACCGCAAGCGGCTGATGGCCTCCACCGAGGCTGTGGGCCTCGTCCTGATCGCCGGGCTGGCCGTGCTGGCGGTCGGCGACTCGCTGCGCCCGTGGCACATTTATGTCGCCACAGCCATCACCAGCGTCTCCTCCGTGCTCGGCGGACCGGCGCGCAACGCGCTCATCTCGAAGGTGGTGCCGCGCTCGCACCTGATGCACGCCGTCACCACGAACAACGTCACGCAGCAGGTGGCGGCCATCGGGGCGCCGCTGCTGTTCGCGGGCGTCGCGGAGTGGGTGAGCCTGACGGCCGCGTTCGTGGTGACCGCCATCGTCTCGGTGCCCGGCGTGTTGCTGCCCCTGCGCATCCGCGCCGACACGCGGCCGGACGGCGGCCGCACGGGCGGGAACGTGCTGCGCAACATCTGGGACGGCGTCCGCTACGTCCGCACGCACCCGATCCTGCCCGGCATCTACCTGCTCGACTTCGGTGTCACCATCGTTTCGTTCTACCGCCAGATCCTTCCGGTGCTCGCGGACCAGCTCTTCCGAGGTGGGGCGGGCGCCGTGGGCATTCTGACCGCCGCCAACTCGATGGGCGCGGTGGGTGGCAGCTTCCTTGTGCTGTTCCTCGTGAACTACCCGAAGAAGGGCATGCTGGTCATCTACGCGACGCTGATCTACGCGGTCCTGCTCTTCGGCTTCGGGCTGAGCACCTCCCTGTGGCTGGGCGCCGTCTTCATCGCGGGCCTCGGCGCGATGGACGCGGTCACGGTCACGGTGCGGCATGCCGTGGTCCAACTCACGACGCCGGATGGCATGCTCGGCCGCGCGCTGAGTGTGCAGTCCACGGCGGCCACCACGGCGAACAACATCGGGACGCTGGAGGTCGGCATCCTCTCCGCCGCCGTCGGCGCATCGGCAACGATGGTGCTGGGGGGTGGCGCCTCGGTGCTGATCACGCTCCTCGTATGGTGGGCCGTCCGAGGGATCCGCGACTACCGCTTCCCCTAGGGTCCTTCGTAAAGGGCGCCTACACGGCTTGTGGGGATCCCGGCCTGCTGATACAACGACCGTGCTATTTCAGGGGGAGGTCGACGGGACCGGCACACCGTCTGGGAAGCGAGCGCCCGATGGACGACGTTCAGCGCCTGCTGACGGCGTTCGAGGACGACGGGCTCGTCCGGCCATCGTTCGCCGAGCCGCATTTCATGGACCTGGTCCACGCCGTGGGCGCCCTCACCCGGGTGCCGGACGCGCGCGTAGAGGGCCACGCAGCGACCGTCGCGCACGAGGTCGGCGAAACCGAGCACCTGGTAGTGGTGCTCGCGGACGGCCTCGGGTTGCACTTCGTGGAGGAGTTGCCGCCGGACGCCTGGTTGCGCCGTCACCTGGCGATGCCCCTGCAGGCGGCGTTCCCGCCGACCACCGCGGTGGCCATCACCAGTCTGGCCACCGGGACCTGGGTCACCGAGCATGCGGCGCCTGGCTGGTGGACCTACCTGCCGGCACTCGGTGAGGCGAGTGTCATCCTCCCCTTCCAGCGGCTCAAGGACGAGTCGCCGCTGGAGGCGCTGGGCTTCGACCCGGCGGAGGCGCTTCCACCCCTGCCGATCATGCCCCGCATGGCATACGACGCCGCGTCGGTGCTCCCGGCAGCAATCGCAGAGTCCACATACTCACGCTGGATGAGCGGCGCGGGGGCGCGCCTCCCGTACGCCACAGCCGAGCAGGCGCTCGACCGCATCGTGGAGCGTATCCAGGACGCGCCCGGGCCGACCTACACCTACTGGTACACCTCGCGCGTCGACCGGCTCGCGCACGACCTCGGCACCTGCGACGCGCGGGTACACCGCGCCGTCGAGGAACTCGATGGGTTGCTGGACCAGCTTCAGACGCGCCTCGCCCCACTCGGCGGGCGCCCGCGCATCGTCGTCACGGCGGACCACGGCCACCGCGAGGTGCCCGCGGACGGGCGGGTGCTGCTGCAGGCGGACGACCCGATCCTCGGTTACCTGCGCTGTCACCCGACCGGCGACGTGCGCGTGCTCTACTTTCACCTGCGCCCGGATGCCGGGCGCGCCGACCACGCGGCCTTCCGCGATGCCTTCCGTGAGCGCTTCGGCGAGGGTTTCGTGCTCCTGTCGACCGACGAGGTGCAGCGGCTTCGCCTGATGGGGCCCGACACCTTCTCCGCCGAGACGCGCCGCCGCCTGGGCGACTACACGGCGATCTCGCTCGGCGCCGAGGTGATGCGGTACGCCGCCGCGCCGGGCCTGGACCGCTTCATGCGCCAGCGTTCACAGCACTCGGGCCTCTCGGAGGCGGAGATGCGCGTGCCGCTCGTCGTCGGGTGATCGTGGCGGGCCGCTTGACGGGCCCAGGCGAAAGCGCATAGACCCGCGTCAGACCCACCCCGCTTTGGCAGACATCGGACCACGCGCCCGCGCATCGTGACATCGAGTGGAGTAGCCATGACCTACCAGGACATCCTGTACGAGACCGACGAGCGCCTCGCGTTCGTCACGTTGAACCGTCCGGAGAAGCTGAACGCCCTCTCGAACAACCTCCGCGGCGAGGTCATCGACGCGATGAAGACGGCCGAGGCGGACCCGGACATCGGCGTGATCGTGCTGCGGGCGAACGGCCGGGCCTTCAGCGCCGGGTACGACCTGACGCCTGCGCGCGCGGCCGGCGGGGACAGCCCGTACGTCAACCGGCACTCGCTGCTGCCGGACACGAACACGACGCACCCCGGCCAGCAGCAGTGGTCGCGGCACGTGGTCATGAACAACTGGGCGATCTGGGAACTCGCGAAGCCCGTGGTCGCGCAGGTGCAGGGCTACTGCCTAGCGGGCGGCACCGAGCTGGCCACGATCTGCGACTTCCGCATCGTCGCGGAGGACGCCCAGATCGGGTACCCGCCCGTCCGCGCCATGACGACGATGGACATGATGTGGGCGCCGTGGCATCTCCCGATGGCGAAGGCGCGCGAGTTTGCCTACGTCGGCGACTCGGTCTCCGGCAAGGACATGGAGCGCCTCGGCTGGGCCAACTACGCCGTCCCGGGCGACCGGCTCGGGGAGTTCGTCGAGCAGTTTGCGCGCCGCATGGCGCACGTCGACAACGACATGCTGATGTACTCGAAGCGCGCCGTGAACCGGCAGTACGAGGTGATGGGCATCCGCACCGGCCTCTGGTCCGGCACCGAGATCCAGGCGCTGAGCGCTTACCGCCCGGCCGCCGGCGAGTGGGGGCGGCACGTGCGCGAGGAGGGGCTGAAGGCCGCCCTCGAGTGGCGCGACGGCCCGTTCCGCGACTTCCGGGGCGCGTACGACAGCGCGCCAAAGGAGCGCGCGGTCGCGGGCACCGAGGGCGAGGCGAAGGCGGACGGGAGCGCCTACTAGCGTGCCCCCTGAGGCCCTCGACGCGTCGCTGCACATCGAGGGCCCAAGCCTCGGGCGTCCCGCCGAATGCATGCCGGTGCTGCGCGCGCTACCGCAGTGGTTCGGCATCGAGAGCGCCAACGAGGCGTACGCGGCGGACATCGAGGAACTGCCCACGTTCGTGGCGCGGCTGGGCGAAGACGTCGTCGGCTTCGTCAGCGTGAAGCAGCACTTCCCGGTTGCGGCGGAGCTGCATGTGCTCGGCGTGCGCCCCGAGCACCACCGGCACGGGATTGGGCGCCACATGCTCGAGCGCGTGGAGGCGTGGCTGCGCGAGCAGCGTGTGGAGTACGTACAGGTGAAGACGCGCGGCCCCTCTCAGCCCGACGAGGGTACGAACGCACGCGCGCCTTCTACCTGACTCTCGGCTACCAGCCGCTCGAGGAGATCCTGACACTCTGGGACGAGTCGAACCCGGCGCTGCTCATGGTCAAGCGGCTGTAGCGCTCGATTGACGCGTGGGGGAATGAGAACGGGCCCCGCTTCCGCGGGGCCCCGTTTCGATGCGAGTCCGGGAACGGATTCACACCAGGCTAGTCACCTCATAGATATTAGCGCCACGGGCCGCGGAGTTGACCAGCGGGCTCGCGTCACCGCTCCTGAGCATTCTGGAGCGATCGGGCGAAAGCTCGCCATAGGAAGAGCCACGTGCGGATCAGCGACGAGGGGCGGCCTCTCGGCCGCCCCTCGGTGTGACTTCGGTCCCAGCCGTACCTACGAGGCGGGCACCGCCTGCGCGGCGGCCGGGGCGGCCGACTGCGCGAGAGCGCCGCAGCACGTCTCCACGATCAGCCGCGTCACGGTGTACGGGTCCATGTTCGCGTTCGGGCGCCGGTCCTCGATGTAGCCCTTCTGGTCGCGGGCGACCTGCCAGGGGATGCGCACCGAAGCGCCACGGTCCGACACGCCATACGAGAACTGCGACCAGTGCGCGGTCTCGTGCTGGCCGGTCAGGCGGCGGTCGATGCCGTCGCCGTACTGGTGGATGTGCAGCTCGTGGGCCGCCCCCAGCGCCTCGGCGGCCTGCACGCACGGCTCGTAGGACTCGCGCATGGCGCGCGTCGAGAAGTTCGTGTGTGCGCCGGCGCCGTTCCAGTCGCCCTTCACGGGCTTCGGGTCCAGGGTCGCGCTCACGTCCCAGTCCTCGGCCAGGCGGTAGAGGAGCCAGCGCGCGATCCAGATCTCGTCGGCGACCTGCGGCGGGGGGACCGGGCCGATCTGGAACTCCCACTGGCCGGGCATCACCTCGGCGTTGGTGCCGGAGATGGCCAGGCCGGCCTCGATGCAGGCGTCCGAATGCGCCTCCACGATCTCACGGCCAAAGATCTCGTCCGACCCGACGCCGCAGTAGTAGCCACCCTGCGGGGCGGGGAAGCCGTTGTCCGGCCAGCCCAGGGGCTTCGTACCGTCGAAGAACGTGTATTCCTGCTCGATGCCGAAGATCGCCTCCTGGTCGGCGTACTTCTCGGCCGCCGCGACGCAGGCCGCCCGCGTGTTGGAGGCGTGCGGCGTCATGTCGGGCAGCAGCACCTCGCAGAGCACGAGCTTGTTGTCGCCACCGCGGATCGGGTCCGGACAGACGTAGACCGGGCTCAGCACACAGTCCGAGTTGCTACCCGGCGCCTGGTTCGTGCTCGACCCGTCGAAGCCCCAGACCGGCGGCTCTTCGCCGTTCGGGATGACCTTGGTCTTCGAACGCAGCTTGTTCGTCGGCTCCGTACCGTCGATCCAGATGTACTCGGCCTTGTACGGACTCATGGCGACCCTTCCTGACTGCTCGCGGCCTCGCTCGCGAAGCGAGCGCCCCGGGCGGCGTCTTTCACGACAGACGCCACGATAGGCACAGGACGTTTCAGGCATATTTCAACGGCGTAACTTCTGTGTTCCGCCACCGGAACGATGGGCGGCACGCACCTCGGGTATGCTCACCCCATCAGCGCCTCACGCCACGAAACCACGAGGGGGACCCACTATGGCTGACGACCCGATTAGCGACGCCCTGCGGAAGCAACAGTATGGCCTCACCGTGGTCGGCTCCAAATCCGAGGGCGGCGAGCCGAACGGCATGACGGCGAACTGGGTCACCCAGGTCTCCTTCGACCCGCGCATCCTGGCCCTGGCGGTCCAGTCCGGCGCCCACACGCGCCAGAACATCGAGGCGACGGGGGTCTTCTCCATCTCCTACCTCCCGGAGGAGTCGAAGGACCTCTCGTTGAAGTTCACGAAAAAGTCCACCAGCGGCGAGGGCCGGTTGGAGGATGAACCGGTCTCGTACAACGAGACAGGTACGCCGGTGCTGGACGCCGCGGTGGCGTGGGTCGAGTGCCGGGTGGTCGGCCAGGCGGAACCCGGCGACCACGTCGTCTTCTACGGCGAGGTAATCGGGGGCGGAGCACGCGACGGGCGCAGCACGACGCTGGAGGAGACCGGGATGCACTACGCCGGCTGACGCCGGCGCGTGCATGAGGCTTCCCAGACATTGAGGCAGCGTTGCCCCTCCGTGGTGGCGGGTCGAGACTGAAGGTGTCGGTCCGCTCGTCCGCCGGTGGGAGCAGCCATGCGATTCCGCGTACACCCGGTCATCGTCATCGTGGCGATCACGGTGGTGGCCGCGGCGTTCTCCGGGCTCGGCGTCTGGCAGCTCTACCGCAACGAGTGGAAGAGCGACCTGGTCGCGGAACGGAACGCGCGCCTGGAAGAGGCGCCCGAGCCGGCCGCCGTAATCGGCGCCTTGCCGCTGGAGGACGTGACCTATCACCGCGCGACGGCAAGCGGCCGCTGGGACCACGCGCAGACGATGATCCTGGCGAACCGCGCCCGCTTCGGACAGAAGGGCGAAGAGGCGGTCACCCCGCTGATCCTGGACGACGGCACGGCCCTGCTGGTGAACCGCGGGTGGTACCCCGACGAGACCCGCGAGCAGGTGCTCGCCGACCTGCTGCGGGAGGACCGCGCCACCATCGAGGGCCTCGCGCTGCCCGGCATCGAGGGCGGACGCCAGACGGACGCCGGCACGTGGACGCGGCTCGACCCGGAGGCGATGGAGGGCACCCTCCCCTACGAGGTGGAGCCGTGGTTCGTGATCCAGGGCGAGCTGGTCGACCGCCCGACGGTGGGCGACCGCTCACTCCCGGTGCAGCAGTACACGCCGTTCTTCAACACGACGCCGCACCTGGAGTACGCCGCCACCTGGCTCGGCCTGGCGGCCGCTCTGGTCGCCACCGGCGTCATCCGCTTCATCGTCACGCCTCGACGCGAGCGCAAAAGGGCGGCCGCGGCCGAAGCGGCCGAGCTGGTGCCTACGCGCCGCCCGTGAGCTGGCTGGTGTGCTCCGCCAGGTGGACGGCCGTCTGCTGCATGACGCCCTCCACCGTGGCCGGAAGCGTCACCCCGGGTGTCTGCTCGGCCGGCTTTTGCAGGTCGCGATCCTCGACGTAGCGGAACACCTTGTCGGCATCGGCGGACGCGGCCTCGAGGGCGGCGACCGCCTCCTGGGCCGACGCGATCTCGAGCGGGGTGCGCTCGGGGCCCTTCCCCTGCATCGCCTCCGCGATCTTCCCGGCGAAGAAGCGCTCCGAGCCGATGGTGTGCTGCGCGATGCGCTGGCGCGTCCACTCCTCCTCGCCGGATGGGGTCTCCTCCCAGTTCGCACCGTCCAGCGACTCTAGCGCCGCTCGGAACGCCGCCCGATTCGCCGCGATCGACTGCCGCAATTCATCCGCCGAGGACATCACAACTCCTACCCTGCCGGGCGCCGGCGATTCCGGCGCCTGTCCGGCGCTACTCTACTCTCCGTGGCAAGGCGCCCGTGATGGAGTCCTCTGCGCACGCGGGCGCCCGTCAGCACGATCGCAATCGTGACGTGGGCTAAGATGGCGGTTCGGGTCGCGGCCGCCTCTGGCCGTGCGTGCAGCGGACTGGATGAGTGACCGATGACCTCGACGCCGGCCAGGCCTCGCGATGTCCTGAGGCAATCGGAGGCAGAGGAGCGCGCTGCTCGCGTCCGCAACGCCCGCTACGACCTGTCACTCCACCTCGAACGCGGCGCCGAGCGCTACCGCGGCGAGATCACCGCATCCTTTGACCTGGACGGCGGAGGGCCGGTCTTCCTGGACTACACGGGCAAGGAGATCCACGAACTCGAGGTGAACGGGCAGCGCGTCGACGCGCCGGACTGGACCGGGCACCGCCTGACACTCGCGGCCGAGCTGCTCCAGCCCTCGAATGTCGTGCGCGTGGCGTACGAGAACGAGTACGACCACGACGGCGACGGTTTCCACCAGTTCGTGGACCCGGAGGACGGCGAGGAGTATCTCTATACGAACTTCGAGCCGTACTCCGCGCACCGGTTGTTCCCCTGCTTCGACCAGCCGGACATCAAGGCGAGCTACCGCTTGGCCGTTACCGCGCCGGCGGACTGGACGCTGATCGCCAACAGCCTGGAGGAGCGCAGCGGACCGGCTGGCGAGGGCCTCGTGCGTCGCGAGTTCGCAGAGACGGCCCCCTTCTCGACTTACCTCTTCGCGCTCATCGCGGGGGCTTACGAGGCGTTCCGCGAGCAGCACGGCGACATCCCGCTGGGCTTCTACTGCCGCAAGTCCCTCGCTCGTTATGTCGACACGGACGAGCTGTTCGAGGTGACGCGGCAGGGCCTGGACTTCTACTCGGAGTTCTTCAACTACCCCTATCCGTTCCAGAAGTACGACCAGGCCTTCGTGCCGGAGTTCAACGCCGGCGCCATGGAGAACGTCGCCGCCGTCACCCACTACGAACGCATGGTGTTCCGCGACCCGCCCACGGAGACACAGCGGCTGGGCCGTGCCGAGGTGATCCTCCACGAGATGGCGCACATGTGGTTCGGCGACCTGGTGACCATGCGCTGGTGGAACGACCTGTGGCTGAACGAGAGCTTCGCCACCTACATGGCATACCTGGCGCTGGACCGGGCGACCCGGTTCGACTCCTCGTGGCAGGCGTTCAACAGCGGCATGAAGAACTGGGCCTACCGGCAGGACCAGCTGGTCACCACGCACCCCATTGCCGGGGAGGTGGAGGACACCGACCAGACCTTCCAGAACTTCGACGGCATCACCTACGGCAAGGGCGCGTCCGTCCTGAAGCAGCTGGTGCACGCCATCGGCATCGACGCGTTCCGCGAGGGGATGCGCCGCTACTTCGAACGCTACGCCTTCGGCAACACGACGCTCGCCGACTTTATGCAGACGCTGGATGAAGGGACCGGCCGCGACCTCCAGCGCTGGTCGCAACTGTGGCTGGAGACGCCGTCGTTGAACACGCTCGCGGCCGAGTGGGAGCAGGACGGCCCGCGCGTGAGCGGCTTCACCCTGCGCCAGACCGCCCCCGAGGACTACCCGACGCTACGCCCGCATCGCACGCAGATCGCTGTGGTCCACGAGGAAGCCGGCGGCGGCCTGCGCATCGAGAGCATCGGCGCGGACATCGACGGCGCGGAAGCCGAGGTACCGGAGGCGGTCGGACGGCCGGCGCCGGCCTTCGTCTTCCCCAACCACGACGACCACGCTTTCGTGAAGGTCGCGCTAGACGACGCCTCGCTCGAGTTCGTGCGCGAGCGCCTGCAGGACATCGACGACCCGCTGCTGCGGCAGCTGACCTGGCAGTCACTGTGGAACATGGTGCGCGACCAGCAGCTGCGCTCGACCGACTACCTGGAGTTGGCCGGCCCGAAGGCGGCCACCGAGCGCGACCTGGAGCTGGTCGAGACGATCCTCGCGACGATGTCGTCCTCCATCGCGCGCTACGTGCCCGAGCACCAGAAGGAGGCGGCCGCGCACCGCTTCTTCGAGCTGGCATGGCGAGCGCTCAACGAGGTGGAGGGGGCGGACCTGAAGATCATCTGGGCGCGCACGCTCATCGGTGTCGCGCTCACGCCGGACGACATCCGTCACTGCGGCCGGCTGGCCGACGGTGAGCTGGGCGTCGAGGGCCTGACGGTAGACCAGGACATGCGCTGGGAGATCGCCGCTCGCTTCTCGGGCTACGCGCTCGGCGGGGCGCGGGAGCGCATCGCCGCCGAGGCCGAGCGTGACCCCTCGGACCGCGGTCAGCGCGCGCAGCGGCGAATCGAGGCATCGTGGCCGGACCCTGACGTCAAGGCGGCGGCGTGGGAGCGCTTCACCGGGGAGGGGTACGGGTCGCTGCACATGACCGCCTCGGCGATGAATGGCTTCCACTGGTGGGTGCAACGTGAACTGACCCGCCCCTACGCCGGGCGCTTCTTCGAGGAGGTCACGGCCATCTTCGATAGCCGCCCCAACGAGTTCTGCTCCACCTATTTCGGGGCCCTCTTCCCCGACCACCTGGTGGAGGAGTCGACGCTGACGCGCTCGCGGGCGCTCCTCGACAGCCTCGGGGACCGGTTGCCGCTGCTTCGCCGCTCGCTCCGCGAGGCGAACGATGACCTAGAGCGCGCGCTGAAGTGCCGCGCCTTCGCGGCCTCGTAGGCCGCACCTGACGTCTCGGCGGCGACTGCGGTGGACGCCGCGGCGCCGACCGAGGGCGCACGAGAGGACAGGCCGTGAGGCCTCCGCGGAAGATCTTTTTCGGGTGGTGGATCGTCGCGGCGGGCGCCGGCATCCAGATGCTCGTCGGCGGCCTGATGATGCAGAGCTTCGGCGTCTATGTGACGGCGATCGAGCGCGAGTTCGGGTGGAGCCGGGCGGTGCTCGCCGGGGCGTTCTCGCTCTCCCGCGCCGAGTCCGGGATCTTCGGGCCGCTGCAGGGTTGGATGATCGACCGCTTCGGGCCGCGCGCGGTCATGCGCGTCGGCCTCGTGATCTTCGCGCTCGGCTTCTTCGCGTTCAGCCAGCTCAACTCGATCGTCACGTTCTACATCGCCTTCGCCCTGATGGCGGTCGGTTCCAGCCTCGGCGGGTTCCTGTCCATCACCGTCGCGCTGATCAACTGGTTCAACAAGCGCCGGGCGAGGGCGCTCGGGATCTCGCAGACGGGGTTCGCTATCGGCGGCCTGCTCACGCCGCTGATCGTGCTCTCCCTGAACAACCTCGGCTGGCGTGAGACCGCGTTCGCCTCCGGCATCCTGGTGCTGCTGCTCGGTCTGCCGCTCACGCACTTCATCCGCCACCGGCCGGAAGACTATGGCTACACCGTCGACGGGCTCCCCGAGGAGCCCGAGGAAGACGACTACGCCACGGATGAGGGGACAGGGGGCGCGAGCCGGCCCAACGGCTCGTCGCGGCCGGTGGACTTCACGGCGAAGGAGGCGATGCGCACGCGTTCGTTCTGGCTGATCTCGCTGGGCCACGCCTCGGCGCTACTGGTGGTGTCCGCGGTGATGGTGCACCTGTTCTTGCACCTGACCGATTCACTCGGCTACTCGGACGGCACCGCCGCCGGGGTGATTGCGTTGATGACAGCCATGCAGATCGTGGGGCAGACCGCCGGCGCCTCGCTGGGCGACTGGGTCAGCAAGCGGCTCATCGTGGTGGGGTGCATGGCGATGCACGCAGCCGGCCTGCTCCTGGTCGCCTACGCCACCACCCTCTGGATGGTCGTCGCCTTCGCCGTCCTCCACGGCCTCGCTTGGGGCACCCGAGGTCCGCTGATGCAGGCGATGCGCGCGGACTACTTCGGGCGCGCCTCCTTCGGCACGATCATGGGCTTTTCCTCGATGATCGTGATGTGGGGGATGATGACCGGCCCGATCGTCGCCGGGTTCCTCTACGACCGCACGCAGTCGTACGAACTGGGCTTCACTGTGCTCGCGGCCTTCGCCGCCCTCGGTAGCGTCTACTTCGTCCTGGCGACCAAGCCCGCTGCCCCGGCACGCGTAGCGGCACAGGCCGCCGAGCGCCGGGCGGCCGCCCTTGTGTCGTCGGGCGGAGGCGGCGGTTCGGGAGGCGCGGGCTAGGTGTACTGACCACAGAGGTGTGAGACACGGCTGACAGGTGGGCGGCCACCAAGCGAGCCGTGGGGGCGACGCCTGTTGTA